>CAZTQO010000012.1:0-86917 GCA_964615655.1 uncultured Candidatus Obscuribacterales bacterium
CTAAGCACGGAAAACAGGCTGTAGATGCGTCCAAGAAAGCAGCCAAGACTGTAGCAAACACCATAGACGACCTTTTACAGCCTGAATTCGTGACACCCGATGGACAAAGGATAAAGCTGGGCAGACTCGACCGCCCGCACACTGACAAGCCAGATACCGGCATGCTAATGTCGAAAGCTGATGATCTTGGCGGCGATTCTGGAAGACTTGTTAATAGAGGCGTAGATGCAGCGGGGACGGCGCTGAAGTTTAGTGAGGAGTCAGGTATTGAGCTGGCAGTAGTTCGGCAGGGGCAAGATCGTGTTTGGGAGCAAGCACCATTCCCTCGTGGTGATGATATTCACGTAGTTCTTGGCGAAAATCTCCCGGCCGGAACAAAAACGATAGACAGGGTTGTATTCAGGGATGGTGTAGTTGAGAGTCAAAAGTCGATTGATTTGGCTGCTCCTTCATATGACACTCCGGCCAGGTTAGAAAGCAAACTGACCGATTATGTTCATAAGATGGAAACATATTCAGGACAACCCAGGAGACGCAGTGGATTTGAGATGAAAAACAGACAAATTCAAGAAAAGATATTGCATATAGGGATTAGAAACGGCTCTATGACGGCAGAACAAAAAGCTGTTTTCGAAAAAGTAGGAAAGGCGATTCAGGTGTATAACGAGACTCTTCCTATTGGCAAAACTCCCATCACATTCAAGGTTACGGTCGTGAAATGAGAAAGAAAGAAGTTTGCTATGGATCGTTCGCGCTGTACATAATGGCTGACAAAGCACTTATTGCAAATGATGCGGACACCCCGATGCATCTCAGCATGACAGTCGAGCCAATAGAGGTTTTTGACTACAATATTCGTGATGAGTTTATTTCCTTTGTCAAAAAAGCCGTAGCAAGAGGAATTCCAAAAGTCGAGATGCCCCCAGAGGAAGAGTTGTATTGGGATAAAAATGGCATGCCTGGGCTAAAAGCGCCACCTGAGTTGAAGTATGCGAAAGTGAACACGTGGGACGAGTTAGAACGGAAAACTGTTTATTACTCGGTTGAATGTTATGAACGCGGTTATGTTGTCATTTCATGCGGTCGTAATAAGAATGGACTCTGGAGTGACATGACGGCGCTTGAGCTACGGATGCCTGCTGAAGTCGGTCTCGAAGGTGTAGTAGATGCAATTTTGCAGAACCTGAGGACTCGTTCCGATCTGCCAGCAGGATTTACTCTTGGCCCGTCACAAGAAAAGACAGTCAAAGGAGTCTAACTAGTCCGTACTGAAAATTGTCGCATACAAGCCGCATTAATTCGGAGAATTTGATTTGTATACGGGAAGAAATTTGCATTTGCCACCATAATCAGTGGCGAAAATAAATTCTTCAAAAGGAACGGGACATGGGCTCTTTTCCGGGAGAAAATTGTGTTGCTTAATCCAAAACCACTCTCAGAAAGGTTTTCCATGTCCCTGAAACAAGCCTACCAAATGACAATAATTGCTGGTGTATTCAAAGCAAAGCTTAATCCAAAACATGAACTTTTAATCCTGGCAGAGAGAATTGATTGGGAACGGCTCAGGGATGAACTGGAGCCGTATCCTCTGGTTTTGTTTTGCCATTTGAAGGCGGGTCAACCACCTCAATAGGCTCAGTAGGTTTCCATCCAGTCTTAACAAGTTCATCATAAATCTTGCGGGGTATTCTCGGTTGTTTGTTTGTATAAATTGGGAGTTTGCAATTAAATCTCTTGGGCTCGTCCGCAAGAGCCGGAGCTGCCGAAATCATCAATACTACTAATAGAAGAAACCTCTTCACCATTCTTTCGACCTGAATTTGGCTGACATATACTCATTTAACTCTCTAAATAGGCTCTGCAGCAATGGTGTATCTACGTGTTTTGGTGCAGCCTCTCCTACAAGAATGGCGGCTCCCAGGTCGCAGAACAATTCCTCTTTACCCGCATCAGGCACCAGCTTCCCGTTCTTGTCATGCACAATGTATTTTGAAAGCCAACCTAAAGTCTCAGGCGTATTGAGTTCCATGATCCGGTCTACAGCCAGTTTGTAGAGTTCATCGAATTGAGGATCATTCTCTGCAATGAATCCTTTCTCGGCATTGAGTGCATGTAACGCTTCGTGAGCCGCGGTGCCACGAAAATTGAGAAGATCTTCAAATCTAACTGCCTTTCCGGCTTCTGGCAGGAACGCAAACTCACTGAAGTTCTGAACTTTGTCTGAAGCGCTTGTTCCAGCAATGCGTTCTCTCAGATTATTTCGCTCATCTGTACTGAGCTGAATACTGTGATTTCTGGCTTCATTTATGAACTCTTGCGGGTGCTGGCTTGTATAAATCTGAAAGCCTTTCAAAGCTTCTTTCAAATTCTCAGGCAAGGCTCTTATTGCATCCTGAATTCTATGATTAAAGCCTGGATCAACTCTTCCAATAGGAGTAGGGCTAAGAACGGTTTCAAGCCCTTTCCCTGTAACGCATCCGGGCAGCCGAATTTCTTGCTAAATTCTGACGCCTGAGCCAGTTTGTAGGCTTCCTTGTTCTCCGGCACTATCTGTTTGTCGCCGTCGTAAAGACCGACTCTTTGACCATTGAAGTATTTGTCTGTTGAGCTGCTGTTCTCGCCTTCAGTTCTATTTTTGTCCCGCTGCCTCTTTTCTGTCACCTGGCTCTTATTCAATGAGCCGCTCTCAAGCTCCGAAGTCGCCTCGCCCCGCTCTTTTGTTTCAGCTTTGTCAGCCAGGCGGTCAGACTTGCTCTCAGCAGGTGTGTTGTCTCCTGGTTGATCTGAATTCCCCATGTTCAGAATCCTTAAGCCCATGTTTTATATACCCAACGGCTTGAGGCAGCATGCACGTCACTCGCTTGAGCGATATACCCAGGTTAATGGCTGTCTGTCATGATAGAGACATCGGGTTGTTTTGGGCAAATCCAGCAGCCTCGAGCCGAAAAAATGCAAGCAAAAGCCCCTGACCAACTAATCCACGCTTCTCTCAGAAAGAGAGTTCCAGGTTCTAAAACTAATCGTCGACGGTTTCAGCAACAAGAAAATCGCAGCGGAACTCGACATCAGTGTTGATACGGTCAAGTGCCATGTGAAAAGCATTCTTTTCAAGTTGAATTCAAGGTCCAGGACTCAGGCGGCTGTTGAAGCTTTGAAGGTTGGTTTAATTGACGACTGGGCTGAGTTTCCAGGGCTTCCAGTCGCTTTCCCTGTGCCTCCAACCGCTTCAGAATTACGTCTTCTGTGCTCTTGATCCTACCTTCCGCTTCGGCTCCGCAATCAATAGCAACTGCGATTCATCAAGGTAGTGCTCAACTCCTGCCGGAGTCGCAGAAAAAAACGCGCGTACAGCCTATAGCACAGCCCTTCCACTTACCCAGTGCTCAACTCCTGCCGGAGTCGCAGAAAAAAACGCTCTGGACGTTTCGAATTAGAAGACCAGGAAAGATTTGTGCTCAACTCCTGCCGGAGTCGCAGAAAAAAACGCTGCCTGCAGAATATAGAGAGCGCCGGATCTGTGATGTGCTCAACTCCTGCCGGAGTCGCAGAAAAAAACGCGCCAAAAACGCCGCGCAACACTCCACTGGCTTTATGTGCTCAACTCCTGCCGGAGTCGCAGAAAAAAACGCGTCACACCACGGATGGGGATATTCCCAAGGGTAATGTGCTCAACTCCTGCCGGAGTCGCAGAAAAAAACGCGTGTGGGAATGGCAGAAGCGGGGCATGCTGCACTTGCGCTCAACTCCTGCCGGAGTCGCAGAAAAAAACGCGGACAATGAAATGAGGCGCATTGTGGCAAAGACTCAGTGCTCAACTCCTGCCGGAGTCGCAGAAAAAAAACGCTTGTGCTCTGCCGCCAGGCTTGTTAGAGCAAGTCGAGTGCTCAACTCCTGCCGGAGTCGCAGAAAAAAACGCCCAAGGGGTACGCGACCATCTACTTGCTTACCTTATTGTGCTCAACGCTGCCGGGCGGGGTAATGTGCTCAACTCCTGCCGGAGTCGCAGAAAAAAACGCCCAAGGGGTACGCGACCATCTACTTGCTTACCTTATTGTGCTCAACGCTGCCGGGCGGGGTAATGTGCTCAACTCCTGCCGGAGTCGCAGAAAAAAACGCCTCTATATCCATATGAAATAGTATCTAGGAGTATGTAGTGCTCAACTCCTGCCGGAGTCGCAGAAAAAAACGCATCGCGCTGCCAACTCAAGTGAAGCGCCGACGTGCGTGCTCAACTCCTGCCGGAGTCGCAGAAAAAAACGCAAAAGCTCTTCCATTTCGTCCTCGAAAAGCAGATCGTGCTCAACTCCTGCCGGAGTCGCAGAAAAAAACGCCCAAGGGGTACGCGACCATCTACTTGCTTACCTTATTGTGCTCAACGCTGCCGGGCGGGGTAATGTGCTCAACTCCTGCCGGAGTCGCAGAAAAAAACGCTTAGTAGTTGCAGTCAGATATTAAATTCTCTAGATGTGCTCAACTCCTGCCGGAGTCGCAGAAAAAAACGCTTCGTTTCCGGTTGCAAGTTCAGTGGTCCAGTTGGGTGCTCAACTCCTGCCGGAGTCGCAGAAAAAAACGCCGGTCGCTTGCGTACTATCCGCAACCAGAACCTGTCGTGCTCAACTCCTGCCGGAGTCGCAGAAAAAAACGCTTCTTTATCCCCATCTTCCGCAACGCCTCACGCTGTGCTCAACTCCTGCCGGAGTCGCAGAAAAAAACGCGCCGATCCTTCTGGAAAATTCGATCGAAACAAATCGTGCTCAACTCCTGCCGGAGTCGCAGAAAAAAACGCTTGTGAGCCTTACCCAGTTTGTGCCGTTGTAATAACAGTGCTCAACTCCTGCCGGAGTCGCAGAAAAAAACGCGGCATACGATGTCGATGAAGGATGTTTACGGCGCAGTGCTCAACTCCTGCCGGAGTCGCAGAAAAAAACGCCAACTGGCTCAGCGATTATTCGTGCCGCCGCCAATACGTGCTCAACTCCTGCCGGAGTCGCAGAAAAAAACGCACCGCCACCACCGTTTTGACCACCTGAGCCTGAACGTGCTCAACTCCTGCCGGAGTCGCAGAAAAAAACGCACGCGCCTCGGCTCTGCGCACTGCTTCGCGCCAGTGTGCTCAACTCCTGCCGGAGTCGCAGAAAAAAACGCTATACGGATGCGTTGATCAATGGTGACTGGACGAGTGCTCAACTCCTGCCGGAGTCGCAGAAAAAAACGCATTGGCTAAATGAAATGAACACATTTGCTACTGCCGTGCTCAACTCCTGCCGGAGTCGCAGAAAAAAACGCACAGAGATCGAGATCCTGAATGCCCGAATTCAGGAGTGCTCAACTCCTGCCGGAGTCGCAGAAAAAAACGCAAGCTCGATCCCGCCCTTCATGTTCATGCTGGGATGTGCTCAACTCCTGCCGGAGTCGCAGAAAAAAACGCTGGTCATTCTGATCGGTTCTCGGCTGCGGATCGTTGTGCTCAACTCCTGCCGGAGTCGCAGAAAAAAACGCGGAAAGACCAAAACTTTAGCAAAAGCTATCGAATAGTGCTCAACTCCTGCCGGAGTCGCAGAAAAAAACGCTTCAAGTAAAATATTCTCCCAGCGCATTGAAAGCAGTGCTCAACTCCTGCCGGAGTCGCAGAAAAAAACGCAGGGATTTCGATGTCGTGGTGCTCAAAGTCGCCGGGTGCTCAACTCCTGCCGGAGTCGCAGAAAAAAACGCTCGATGCAGCTAAAAAGATTAGGATGGATGAAATGTGCTCAACTCCTGCCGGAGTCGCAGAAAAAAACGCAAGTTATCGTTACAATCCCGTTACAATCGCCTATGGTGCTCAACTCCTGCCGGAGTCGCAGAAAAAAACGCTCATTGAGCCATCGTGACTATTGGCTACGGTGATGGTGCTCAACTCCTGCCGGAGTCGCAGAAAAAAACGCAAGGGGTACGCGACCATCTACTTGCTTACCTTATTGTGCTCAACTCCTGCCGGAGTCGCAGAAAAAAACGCCGTCCGTTTGCATTTTCTGCAGCGTTTTTCTTTGCTGTGCTCAACTCCTGCCGGAGTCGCAGAAAAAAACGCTCAGAGCCGCTGGAAAGTCGACGGGCTGGCGGCTGTGCTCAACTCCTGCCGGAGTCGCAGAAAAAAACGCGGCAGCCAGGTGTCGATTCTGCGACGGCTGTTGTGTGCTCAACTCCTGCCGGAGTCGCAGAAAAAAACGCTTTGAATCCGGCCGGACGGGTGTTTAATTTGCTGTGTGCTCAACTCCTGCCGGAGTCGCAGAAAAAAACGCCCTTGAATCCACGGGTTACACCTTTGAGGTTTGGAGTGCTCAACTCCTGCCGGAGTCGCAGAAAAAAACGCTCGAATCAGGAGCTTATCGCGATCAGAGCTTGCCTGTGCTCAACTCCTGCCGGAGTCGCAGAAAAAAACGCGGATGCAAACCAGCTGAAAACATTTCCATCTGCATGTGCTCAACTCCTGCCGGAGTCGCAGAAAAAAACGCATCAGCCAGGCATGCTTTTGAAAGCTTCTCGCCGGGTGCTCAACTCCTGCCGGAGTCGCAGAAAAAAACGCGAGCATTAGTTCGCAGTTTTTACCGATTAACGAATAGTGCTCAACTCCTGCCGGAGTCGCAGAAAAAAAACGCATAGATTTTGCGGCTATCTTTTGCCCGTTGAACCTGTGCTCAACTCCTGCCGGAGTCGCAGAAAAAAACGCGGAACAATAAGAGACGAGGTTGACGCCAACGGTGTGTGCTCAACTCCTGCCGGAGTCGCAGAAAAAAACGCGCAATGAACTCTTGGCCTTTTGTGTCCATAGTGTGTGCTCAACTCCTGCCGGAGTCGCAGAAAAAAACGCACGAGGAATACAGGTCGGAAAAATCGTTAAAGGATGTGCTCAACTCCTGCCGGAGTCGCAGAAAAAAACGCAAGAACATCTTTGAACCAAACAAGACCAATTGGCTGTGCTCAACTCCTGCCGGAGTCGCAGAAAAAAACGCTCAGGATGCTCTTCTTCAACGCTTCCACACTCAAGTGCTCAACTCCTGCCGGAGTCGCAGAAAAAAACGCGTTGAAAGCAAGCACGTGACTAAAGACTGAGTTAAGTGCTCAACTCCTGCCGGAGTCGCAGAAAAAAACGCTCGCCTGTTCGCGCTTCTCTTCTAACCCCTCCACAGTGCTCAACTCCTGCCGGAGTCGCAGAAAAAAACGCATGTAAGCAGGCTTCCCGCCCGCGTCTTAGCTACTGTGCTCAACTCCTGCCGGAGTCGCAGAAAAAAACGCTTGATTGCTCTTTTGAATCTTGCCAGCTTAAGGATGTGCTCAACTCCTGCCGGAGTCGCAGAAAAAAACGCACACACGCCGCCCTCAACCTCGCTACACTCACGCAGTGCTCAACTCCTGCCGGAGTCGCAGAAAAAAACGCACCGGCTTCCCATTTCTTCAGGGCCACATCCAAGTGTGCTCAACTCCTGCCGGAGTCGCAGAAAAAAACGCAGAGTCACGCTCGCCGGGCTGCGGTGCGTCCGGTTGTGCTCAACTCCTGCCGGAGTCGCAGAAAAAAACGCGCAGCAACGCCAGACCGGTTGCTTCATTTCGGCTTGTGCTCAACTCCTGCCGGAGTCGCAGAAAAAAACGCACGATCTCGCGTATATCCGGCCTCGCAGTCAGGGGTGCTCAACTCCTGCCGGAGTCGCAGAAAAAAACGCGAAAGCGCTGGGAGGCAGAATAAATTGCTGCGTTACGTGCTCAACTCCTGCCGGAGTCGCAGAAAAAAACGCCCAATATAGCCTCTTTAAGCTTGCGTGAGAGTTTGTGCTCAACTCCTGCCGGAGTCGCAGAAAAAAACGCGAAAAAAGTTATCCGACGATTATCCAGGGCATTATGTGCTCAACTCCTGCCGGAGTCGCAGAAAAAAACGCCTGAAAGACTATTTGACCGAGTGCTGGAATAAAAGTGCTCAACTCCTGCCGGAGTCGCAGAAAAAAACGCGCAATTACCCTTATTAAAGTTGAATTTAGTAGTTAGTGCTCAACTCCTGCCGGAGTCGCAGAAAAAAACGCGTTACTGTTTGGAATTATTCTAATAGCTTTATTGGTGCTCAACTCCTGCCGGAGTCGCAGAAAAAAACGCCTCCCGAACTCGGCCAGTTCTCGCGAGCTTTGTATTGTGCTCAACTCCTGCCGGAGTCGCAGAAAAAAACGCTCAATTGCTGGATACTTCTATGAAAACAGATAAGAGTGCTCAACTCCTGCCGGAGTCGCAGAAAAAAACGCGCGGCAGTTCAGTAAGTATATGTCTGAGTCAAGGTGTGCTCAACTCCTGCCGGAGTCGCAGAAAAAAACGCCACGACAGGAAAGCGCGTCGCCGCAATCGGCGATTAGTGCTCAACTCCTGCCGGAGTCGCAGAAAAAAACGCCAGATAGAGGCGGGGGTGGATTCTGGGACGTTGAGGTGCTCAACTCCTGCCGGAGTCGCAGAAAAAAACGCACTGAATCTCTTCGTGAAACGTTGCCCGGAAATTATGTGCTCAACTCCTGCCGGAGTCGCAGAAAAAAACGCTTCCAATCACCGTAGGTGCCAATGGTGCTGCAGTGGTGCTCAACTCCTGCCGGAGTCGCAGAAAAAAACGCTTCAGCCCAGCAAACAAGCCGCCCCACAATGCATTGTGCTCAACTCCTGCCGGAGTCGCAGAAAAAAACGCGAGTCAGGATTGTCCACTCTTTCAGAAATACTCTTGTGCTCAACTCCTGCCGGAGTCGCAGAAAAAAACGCTCAGGGAAGTCGCTAACTAAGCAAAATTCCTCGTGGTGCTCAACTCCTGCCGGAGTCGCAGAAAAAAACGCACAAAACCGACCACATTGCGAAGATGGCCCGTCTGTGCTCAACTCCTGCCGGAGTCGCAGAAAAAAACGCAGAGCAATCCCGGTTATATCCATAAAACCGACTATAGTGCTCAACTCCTGCCGGAGTCGCAGAAAAAAACGCACCGACTTCACAGCAACCCTGGTTCAATCTTCCGGTGCTCAACTCCTGCCGGAGTCGCAGAAAAAAACGCTTCAACTGATGGCTCGTAATGATGAGGTCTATGAGTGCTCAACTCCTGCCGGAGTCGCAGAAAAAAACGCCCGGTGATTCGTTTGATAACTTGCGCGTCGAAGAGTGCTCAACTCCTGCCGGAGTCGCAGAAAAAAACGCTTTTCAGCTGCTCGTAGATTTGCCAAAGTTCGTTGTGCTCAACTCCTGCCGGAGTCGCAGAAAAAAACGCTGGCTGAGCAAGCGCTCAATGAGCTGCTCGGTCGTGTGCTCAACTCCTGCCGGAGTCGCAGAAAAAAACGCTCGTTGTACAGCACTCCATTAAGCGGATTGAAAACGTGCTCAACTCCTGCCGGAGTCGCAGAAAAAAACGCCTCGATATGAGCGCTGCATTTTCGTCCGGTGCCACGTGCTCAACTCCTGCCGGAGTCGCAGAAAAAAACGCAGCAGAATTAGAGATTGCAGGTGATCCAAATATTGTGCTCAACTCCTGCCGGAGTCGCAGAAAAAAACGCTCGGGCAAAACGGCAAATCGCAGCTAATCAAAGTGTGCTCAACTCCTGCCGGAGTCGCAGAAAAAAACGCATTGCTGCATTAAAACAGGTGAGTTGTTGGGCGCTGTGCTCAACTCCTGCCGGAGTCGCAGAAAAAAACGCGCGCAGCTCCTGACCAATGGTATCGAGTTTGATGCGTGCTCAACTCCTGCCGGAGTCGCAGAAAAAAACGCAAGATATTCGATTTCTTTTCTCAGTTTGTCGCGCTGTGCTCAACTCCTGCCGGAGTCGCAGAAAAAAACGCCTCCACCCAGAACGGCAGCAAGATCAATTACATGATGTGCTCAACTCCTGCCGGAGTCGCAGAAAAAAACGCACACTTCTCGCAGTAATACTTCACCTGCTCACGTATGTGCTCAACTCCTGCCGGAGTCGCAGAAAAAAACGCGTATATGCTTCTTGTTTACAATGAACAATTCTAATGTGCTCAACTCCTGCCGGAGTCGCAGAAAAAAACGCGGACATTGGAGTGAGCCACGAAAGATGAGATCCCGTGCTCAACTCCTGCCGGAGTCGCAGAAAAAAACGCTCAGGCGAACAGATCGCCACCCTCAAGTTCGTGGTGTGCTCAACTCCTGCCGGAGTCGCAGAAAAAAACGCAAGCATCAGCTATTTGTTTTGCGAGACGCATCGCCTGTGCTCAACTCCTGCCGGAGTCGCAGAAAAAAACGCCCCATAGTCAAGACGCGTTCTGCCGTACAAGTTGGTGCTCAACTCCTGCCGGAGTCGCAGAAAAAAACGCGGGATCACAGGCGATCAGCATAAGGAGAATTAAGAGTGCTCAACTCCTGCCGGAGTCGCAGAAAAAAACGCGTGGCGCAACAAAGCGGGCAGGCTCCAGCGCCGTGTGCTCAACTCCTGCCGGAGTCGCAGAAAAAAACGCTCGGAGCCTGCGATAAACCGGGTGCAGTTGGTTCTGTGCTCAACTCCTGCCGGAGTCGCAGAAAAAAACGCTAAACACCGATTGCCGTTGCCATAACTCTGTCATGTGCTCAACTCCTGCCGGAGTCGCAGAAAAAAACGCACAATCGGAGAAATGGTTCACAAAGTCGATACTTTGTGCTCAACTCCTGCCGGAGTCGCAGAAAAAAACGCAGACTCAATTAAATAAAGACCAAAGGGGGCGGCGCAGTGCTCAACTCCTGCCGGAGTCGCAGAAAAAAACGCAAGGACTGCCAACACTCCTGAGAAGGAGCAGGCTTTGTGCTCAACTCCTGCCGGAGTCGCAGAAAAAAACGCACAGCAGCGGTGGGGGCGGGGTGGGGTGGGGGTGGTGCTCAACTCCTGCCGGAGTCGCAGAAAAAAACGCAGCACCAGGATCTATTAAAGCGGCTGCGTGACATAGTGCTCAACTCCTGCCGGAGTCGCAGAAAAAAACGCGTATCGACGGTGAAGCCGGATCTAGTGGATCAGGCAGTGCTCAACTCCTGCCGGAGTCGCAGAAAAAAACGCCCATACGGTCTGGAAGCAATTGCGTTCAACGTATTGTGCTCAACTCCTGCCGGAGTCGCAGAAAAAAACGCTTGTCGATGTAGTGCTCGTCTGGCGAGCGGTCGTGTGCTCAACTCCTGCCGGAGTCGCAGAAAAAAACGCATGCTGCGACGCCGGCACGCCTTGATCTGAGTGCTGTGCTCAACTCCTGCCGGAGTCGCAGAAAAAAACGCTTAAGCTGTCAGATATGGGCTTGAGTGGCTTTGAGTGCTCAACTCCTGCCGGAGTCGCAGAAAAAAACGCTTTGTGCCAGGGCAAGGATGACGAAAAATGCATCATGTGCTCAACTCCTGCCGGAGTCGCAGAAAAAAACGCAAGTTCACAGCAGAGTTAAACACAGGCAATCCGCTGTGCTCAACTCCTGCCGGAGTCGCAGAAAAAAACGCGTATAACCCAGATCCGAGATACAACAATTTTGGCGTGTGCTCAACTCCTGCCGGAGTCGCAGAAAAAAACGCTCATGAAATCAGCCCCTATCTTGGCGGGCCAATGCCTGTGCTCAACTCCTGCCGGAGTCGCAGAAAAAAACGCATACGTCGTTGGCGTTTCCTGGAAAACCAATGGTGTGCTCAACTCCTGCCGGAGTCGCAGAAAAAAACGCTAGGACAGAGCACTGCTGGCCCTGCCTGGAAAGTGTGCTCAACTCCTGCCGGAGTCGCAGAAAAAAACGCACATCGTTTGAGTACATATTAAAACCGCCAGTGATGTGCTCAACTCCTGCCGGAGTCGCAGAAAAAAACGCATTTTGTGGTGCTTGCAGCGCTTTACTTGGTGCTCGTGCTCAACTCCTGCCGGAGTCGCAGAAAAAAACGCAGACTCAATTAAATAAAGACCAAAGGGGGCGGCGCAGTGCTCAACTCCTGCCGGAGTCGCAGAAAAAAACGCTCTTCAAAAAAATTGCTCCCTGGAACAAATGGACGTGCTCAACTCCTGCCGGAGTCGCAGAAAAAAACGCTGTGCTTTCCGCTCTGTTCCGCAAGGATCGTGGTGTGCTCAACTCCTGCCGGAGTCGCAGAAAAAAACGCGGCAGACAGATCCTGCGATCCTTCAGTAGTGTTTCGTGCTCAACTCCTGCCGGAGTCGCAGAAAAAAACGCTGGAAGTGATGGGGCGATAAGTACCGGAACTACATGTGCTCAACTCCTGCCGGAGTCGCAGAAAAAAACGCTTCACTATTAACGCCATGCGTCTTATATTGCCCGTGTGCTCAACTCCTGCCGGAGTCGCAGAAAAAAACGCAGCAAACAACCAAAATAAAAATATCGTTGTCCGTGTGCTCAACTCCTGCCGGAGTCGCAGAAAAAAACGCGACTCGGTTATATCGAATGTGGTGCTATTGTCATAGTGCTCAACTCCTGCCGGAGTCGCAGAAAAAAACGCATTGGTCGTGGTCATACGATGTCGATGGGAGAGAGTGCTCAACTCCTGCCGGAGTCGCAGAAAAAAACGCACGAGCACCGGAAGTTACCGGAACAACAAGATCCTGTGCTCAACTCCTGCCGGAGTCGCAGAAAAAAACGCCTTAGCCAGGTAGAAATGCTTTGCGAAATACCGCAGTGCTCAACTCCTGCCGGAGTCGCAGAAAAAAACGCCCAGTGTCGCGCCCCACGGGCGTAAACGCATAATTGTGCTCAACTCCTGCCGGAGTCGCAGAAAAAAACGCTCAGTCAGAGTTGATGTTCTTAGCTCGTAGTAAGGCGTGCTCAACTCCTGCCGGAGTCGCAGAAAAAAACGCGGCAGGTTGTTGGCGGCTTTGCTGGACACGATACTTAGTGCTCAACTCCTGCCGGAGTCGCAGAAAAAAACGCTTGCAGCCGCGAACAACTCGACCAATTTTTAGATATGGTGCTCAACTCCTGCCGGAGTCGCAGAAAAAAACGCTGAAGGTTATGACATTGAGCAGCCCTTTCTTGATGTGCTCAACTCCTGCCGGAGTCGCAGAAAAAAACGCGTTGACGAAAGTGTCAACTCCAATCACAACCCTGAGTGCTCAACTCCTGCCGGAGTCGCAGAAAAAAACGCCCGCTCACGAAGCAAAACACGAGCATGTCTAATGTGCTCAACTCCTGCCGGAGTCGCAGAAAAAAACGCCATGTCACGCGCTGCATGGTAGACGTGGTCTGCATGTGCTCAACTCCTGCCGGAGTCGCAGAAAAAAACGCTGTTACCGTCAAGATAAACCAAATCGATTGATTTGTGTGCTCAACTCCTGCCGGAGTCGCAGAAAAAAACGCGCGAGCCGTCGAGGCTGTCGCGCATAGCGATCGAAAGTGCTCAACTCCTGCCGGAGTCGCAGAAAAAAACGCGTTGAAAGCGTGCAAGAGCTTCGCAATCTTCTTCTGTGCTCAACTCCTGCCGGAGTCGCAGAAAAAAACGCCCTATTACGGAATCTTTGTCGAATTTGGAACGGAGGTGCTCAACTCCTGCCGGAGTCGCAGAAAAAAACGCTCCATGATATTCTTTTATTAGATGGGTTCAATCTTGTGCTCAACTCCTGCCGGAGTCGCAGAAAAAAACGCCCGTACGGACGGCTAGCAATGGCGTTCAAAGTGAGGTGCTCAACTCCTGCCGGAGTCGCAGAAAAAAACGCAAATGCGGCTTGAGACGACGAGAGTGTTTTTAGTCGTGCTCAACTCCTGCCGGAGTCGCAGAAAAAAACGCTGTCCAGAATTATCTTGTCTTGATACTATTACTTTGTGCTCAACTCCTGCCGGAGTCGCAGAAAAAAACGCCGCGGTGCTTGAAAAACAAGCTGGTAGAGCCTTCGTATGAAAAATTTCAACGTTCTACCTATCGTTGTCATTGCCTCGCTGAATCACCTCCTTATTTTCCTATTCGGTACAGTTCAAAGTCCCATTTTCACGGCCTTTTGGAGAAATTCAAGTATCTCGCTCCTATGACTTCCTTGAACTTCTCGCTCCTAGAAAAGCCAGAGAGCGTACTGATGAAAATAAATGCCAAAATCCCCGAGATGCTTGATTAGATTACTGCGTATTTCGGATCGTCGCCAGACCATTCGTCAGGGCCATTTATCAATGATATTCGCTCAATACAATTAATGCAAAGACCCACGAGAAGAATGCTGTCTTCATCGGCAAGTACCTGAGTTAGTTCCCAGCGAAGTTTTTCTACATCAGCCTTACTCAACCGACACCGAAACACCGAATATTGAAGCCCCTGCCCGTAGCCCTTCACAAGCTTATGAACCTTCCGCCATCGCGCAGGATCTCGGATGTCATAACAGACCAAATACCAGTCGCGCCTTCCCATGACTACCTCAACCGCAGTTGCGCAAAAAGCCCACCTTCGTTCATCCATTCTTTTTCTAGCAATCGGGCCTCAAGTTCAAGGATGCGCGAGTAACTCAAGGAATAACCAATTACAGGATGCTTCCATGTGTCAGCTTTACGGCGTTCATAAATCCCAATGAACTTTCTCTTTCCTTCGTCGCTAAGCCACACTTGCTTGCCCGTAACCACAAAATCATTTTGGACATCCCATTGCTGGCGGTTGATCGAATTCAAGATTGGAATATCCACAAGAAGGACGCGAAAGACCTCCATGAGATCCAGAGCTAACGGAGGAGCGGAAGATCGTGGTTGATGATAAAAGCCAAATGCCGGTTCTAATCCAACTATGTTCAGAGCATGCACAACGTCCTTTAACAAAATAGCATACCCATAACCAAGCATGGCATTAACCCGATCTTTAGGAGGGCGGCGGTTTCTATGGCTGAAAGCCATTTCCTTTGGTAGGTCCTTTGACAGGAGTGATCCAAAGGAAGAAAAATACAAAGCAGCAACAGATCCTTCAAATCCGCGCAGCCTGTTCAAATCTTGCGCTTCTTCAGCAAGCCCTTGAAGTGCTTTTATCTGTTTAACGATCTTCACCAAATGAGTTTGCTCTTCGTCTTTCCGAATACTCCTCATCAAAACCTGCCGCTGCATTTCAGTTCTGCATTGCACAAGCTGCTTGGCAATGCGCAAACAGAATTTATCGTCAATGAGAGCCTTAAATTGCCGAATCCTTTGCTGAACTCGGGATTTTTTTGCGGAACGAAAACTTCCCATATATTCGCCACCACTCGTTAGATAGTGAACTCCTATTCCTTCCTCGGAGCAGAAATTTATTGCCTGCGTTGAAATTTGAGAATAGCCGTTTAACACTACTTGGGCAACGTCATTGATTGGCAAACACACCGGAGGTTTTTCGTTATTTTTATACTCGAACTTAAGTTGGTTGCCGGATCTGCTTACGCGAGTTCCTGGATCTACAACATGGATGACTTTTCGATCATCATCTGCCGGAAACAAGCGGAGTGTCATGCGCGAAGGGGTCTCGGCTTCATTTTGAATGCAGGCGTTTTTACTTGCTAAACGTACTTCCTCTGGTAAGCAAACCGGCGCAAGCGAACATCGCACACACAATCTCTCATTTTCTGTTACGGGTGGCCGTTGTACCGTTCGCCGCAACTCAGAGGCCAAGCGAATTGCTTCCTGAACTTCATTTCTTCCTTCATCAGTTACGGGAACTGTAACGGTGACATTATCTTCGTGATACCGCACACGCCCCTCGACCACAACGCAGTCGTGCACAGCTTCGATGAGCATCGCATAAGCCAGGATCTGAACCCGGTCGCTCGGCCAGACTCCAGCCGAGCGGTCGTCATTTCGAAAGCAAGCGCCCTTTTTGTGCTCGTAAGGTATGTACTGTCCCTTGCTTGTTTTCACGGCGTCAACCCTGCCGCGAATCCCAAGTCCTTCACTTTCGAGAGTCAGATTCTCCCAATTTTTTTCGTTTGATTTCTCAAGCTCCACATGCAATCGCCGGCCAGCATAAACAGCATCGTCCTGGGTGTACAATTCTTCGACTTCTTCTAAATAGAAAAGTCGAGGACAGTAAGTCAATGCATGCAGCGCGTTGACTCGTATTAGGTCATTGCTAACATCGGTTTTTGTCTCGCCCATCGACATATCCAGAAGGCGCGCTTCGCATATTCATTATATACGCGAAACCGATTCCTCATTAGCATACGGGCGTATGGTTGCTGTAATCGCCTGGTGGCGACACTGAATTCTAGATATTCAATTATCAGGGTGCAATCGCTTGGTCTGGCTTGCTGATAGCACAACGAAGCAGTTTCTGAGGGCCTATCAGCGATTTAGGATGCGGTAATCGAAGTCCAACGCCAATCAGAGGTGGGTCCATTAGACACATCCCGGGCTTCTAGATCAATATTGTAGCGCTGCCACTTCGTCTTGACGCTCCCTACGTGATCAACCCAAATGGGTAGCTCGATTGTTCCGCTATCAGCAGGAATAAGCCGGAACCATTGTCCTGAAACCTGCTCGCAGCAAGCAACTTCATCCACACTGTCATCACTAAGTCCTAAACAGAGAACCCCATATCGTGTGATTTCCTCAGGGTTTTGAATTGCTATTTGAACACGTTGTTCCAATGTTTGGTTCAAAGGCTTTTCATCAGATGAGTCGATCCAGCAAACCATATCTATGCCACAAAGCGTTTCAATAAAATCAGGTTGATTTCCCAACGACGATTGTTTGCTTGCAACACCATATTTAAGTCTGCTTAATTTTCTCAATGTAGTGGCAACGAGTGGAATTCTCTTAAAAGCAAATGCAAGGCGAGCACCCTCATGAGTAGAACGCTGACTTTCACCTACCAGCGACAATAGCATTCCATATATGGTTGCTGGCGGCGGAAACGGAAAACTTTCTGCAAACCCTCTAGCGAACGACTTTCGAAAAGTAGCATAAGGGGCTTCTATATGTACGGCAATCATACAGAAGCACTCAATTTCGGAGCGATGCAGGCATAGGTTGCGCCTAGCTTTGCAATCCGCCCACGCGCGTGATCCATTGCAGCTTGAACACCAGAGAACACCGATACACCCAATACCTCTAATTGTCTTCCATTCTCAGTGTCCACAATCTGCCCGCCGACAATCAGTTCATTCGCCGGAATGTCACCGCTTCTAATTTTTCGCACCAACTTTTCCAAGTTGCATGATCGACTAGACTCATCGTGTTCGAAACAGTTTTGTACTTTAGAAGAGTGAGCCTGGGTCACTCTCAGTACGATGGATGCCGGCGAGAAGTCATAAGCAAATCTTGAATGATTGCCACCAACTGGCGGCGGATCTACAATTGCATCAAGCAGCTCTGAAATGTGCTCTTTATTGATCACATCGCCAAGGTTAAGCCCGAAGCTGTATTGATATTCAGTTGTATGCATCTCAGCATTGTAAAGAGACAGTTTTCCTTTTTCTTTGACACCACTTACGCAATTAAAGGACAACTCACCACGGTAAGGGCGCAACGAGACAGCCCGTCCTACACTCAGGGGGCTCAGGCGTTTTATCGTTGTTCCTTTTGCTTTTTTCTTTGCCTTTGCCGGTCTGGAAGCCTCTTCATCAGTGTCGGCGCTCAACTCCTCACTTTCCTGCTTGGCTGCGGCCGCATCCATGAATCCCATTAGGTCATCATCGATGAAAGCGTTGCCTTCCGCTTTTCCCCATTCAGCACGCTTTTCATCCACGTAAGAAACTTTGCCAGTGTCTGAGTCATATGACCTGTTTACTTTCGATTTATTCTCAAGCTGAAAGCGGTACCGAAATGCAAATCTAATGGCTTCGGCCGACACGCTGGTATGAACATCGTCCTGGTGAAACACCTTCTGCAATGTTGTTGTATTTCCAATATTGTCGCCTCGGTTGTTTGCTGCAACAGCTTCCTCGGTGAGGACTGTTCCATAAATGTAGTTGGTAGGCATAATTATTGTTCTCCGCTGCTGGATTTGGATTGATAACTTAGCAAAGCAAATAGACACAGGTTTTGAAATCGATCAAAGTTGCGAGGATTAAATATAAACTGTCGGATTGCTTCTGAATCCTCTTTAAGCGAAGCGAGCGATCCGCCCTTAGTGGCATCGGCAATAAAACGCAAATACCATCCAGCCAAAGCATCTGTTGTTTTTGTTCTTAGAATGTCATTACGAGCTTTTTCTCGTTCTGTTTCAAGGCGGCGCTCAGCATCGTAGCCTTTTTCTCCGTATTCATCGTAGATTGCAGCCATGTTTCTGCGCCAGGCTTCTTGGAATGATTTAATCACCAACTTATCCTCAACGTTATTTACAGCTTGGTTCATCGCTGCTAGCCCTCCAGTCCTATACAACAATCTTTTTGCGTCCGCCTGTTTGCTTACAATTTCCCGAAAATGGGAACACCAATGCCTTTCAGCAGCAAGATTCGCAGCTATCAACTCAGGCAACGCACTGGCAGGAATGACAAAGCTTTCGCCTTGCTCATTCCTAAATACCTTACTTTGCCCAAGATGCTGATTGGCCGCTCGAAAAACTTCGATCTCGTCGTAATCATCTCTAATCCTGATACTAATACGTCTGTTCACTTGATTCTTATCCCATGCCACTTGGCCTATTCCTACCGCCTGGCAACTAGAGATACTTCGTTCTTCGCCCAAAATCGAACCAGCTGCTTGCAAATCAAGTAGAAATCGCAGTGCGGCCTCTTCCGCGCCTCCAACAACACGCCCAAGATAAGTGTTACTGAACAGACGCATATCAGTTCCAGCTTTCGATATTCTTCTAAGTGATTTTGAAAAGGCAACCAAATCTCTGACATCAGGTATGACCACACAATACCAATACTGTGTTTTTTTCCTTTGTTCCATTACTCTCGGTCTCAAATGAAAAACAGAACAGCCAACCAACAGGAACAATAGCAAAATAACATTTTCTGGGCTGCTATCCAGCGACTGTGCGCCCTTAAATGCCCCTGGAATAATTGATTGAGGAATACTTGCCGTGAAGGGAAATTGCCCCTTACCCTTTTCATCAAACAGTCCAGTACCTGTTGCATATTGGTGCGCATATGAGTCCAAGGGCTTGTAGCTCAACACAAGATTGTCATCATCATCCACTGAACGGCAAATAAGCGTCTTCGGTTCTTTTGGTCCTGGACGTGATGTATGATGTTGCAAAAAAGTTTGCGTGATTCCATTATGGATCGCCAGCCGCAGATCATCGCGGTCCAATGGAATTCCTTGACCTGGAAGATCAATCATGTTTAAGTCATTCAACCTAAAAGATGCTTGCAGAATCAGCTTTAACGCCTCCCGGTCGCTGAGATCTGAATCCCACGTAATAGAAACTTTGTCTGGAGTGATAGTCGCATTAATTCCTTCAGGAGGTTTTCCTTCCCAGGAATGAATAGTTGCAGCAAGTCCCCCCAAGGCAGCCCTGTGATAAATAGTGCAAGCTGGGTTATTTAAACTATACTCAAGCTTTTGCATCATTCTCTCTTTTACAACAACCATGTAGCACCTGTTCCTTCTTGCGTCGTTTCATTGAAATCGTAACGAATTGCAGATGCTGGTGCGACTGGAAGGTACGTGAGTTTTTCCCAGGACATCACTTGATCTTTGAACGGAACTGATACTTCATGCTCGCGAATCCAATCCTTGGAGGGCTGAATGCCTTTCTGTCTCAAGTGTTGAACATCGCTCTGCAAAAGAATGTTGATTGTGTAACCTTCCTCCCTGGTTTGCCCAGGTCTTGTTTCCCACAACCCGGAAAAGAAGATTGCGCGTTTCTCAGCGGCTTCCATGTTAAATCCATTTTGAGGAGCAATTGTGGCAAACTCCATCGCCAGATCCCGCTGGGAAAGGTCTGTTCCTTTTGCCATCAACGACATGACCCATTTCCTTGAATCCTCGACATCTTGATTAGAGTATGGTAATGATTGATCCACTGCTAGATCCATGACCAATGCTTTCTTTGTCGGAAGCGGATTTCCAGGTAAAGAATTGCGATTTAATCGTCCCATCCTTTGGATCAACGCAGGGACAGCCGCAATATCAGTAATGAGCAAGTCAGCAGAAAGATCAAGCGACATTTCTGCTACCTGTGTACTCACAAGTATTGTCGCATTTCCTTTGCTTCTAAAGGCGTCAATGACCCTTCTGTGCCTGCGGCTTCGGTCCTTGTATTTGAATCGTGAATGGTAAACTAAGGCATCCGCCGAATCAGCAAATCTGTCTCGACATTCCTGATACGTTTCATTCGCCCAATCAACACGATTCCTTATCCATAGGATCTTTCCTTTCTGCTTCACGCATTCTTCGACCGCCTGCCAACAGCTCTCCAATGCTATGGGAAATTCTAGTTGGTATCGGGGGAGCATCTCGAAATCTGCCGGGCCAGTGATTATTCTTAGATCCTCTCTGATCACCATTAACGCTCGCTTCCGATCCTCAGGCAGAGAGGCAGTCATTAATAAAACAGGGACAGCTGGAAAATTCTTGAGAAAGAGCAGCAGGTGTCCAAACATATTCTCATCAAAAGCATGGACTTCATCAAACACTATCGCTGCGGTCATGATTGCGGGAAAGCTGCAAATCGATCTGCGCGCGTTTGCCATTAATCCCAGAACAGTGTCCACCGTTGTTACTGTCAATGGAGTGCTCCAAAGTGCTAGTGAATCAATTTTGTCCATAGCTGAGCGAAGTGCAGCTTTCGCAGCGATGGCAGGACTTGATCCGTCCGGCGCTTCCTCTTGAGCGGATGTCTCAGAAATCGTTTTGAGATCCACAGATGATCTTGAATGAGTCAAGGACGCATCAATACCTGATTCTAGCGCATAGTCCCGAAAGTGCTCTGTCGTTGTGCCTGTTGTAGGCAAACAAAAGATCATGCGGAAATTGGTACGGCCCTCACTCATTGCTTCAGAACACTTCTTTCTTGCCCACAAATAAGCTGCAAGGCTTTTGCCAGATCCACAACCGGCATTTGCGAGAGTAAGTGAAGAATTGCTGTTTCCCACATCTAATTGGAATGGTCTAAATGTGAATCCTTCAGACTGTGCAAGGACTTTTTTGACTTCAATCTTACCCCCAAGCTGAGACTGGATTCGCTTTGAAATCAGATCGTCAAGTTGTTCTTCTGTTAGTCCTGTGCCCTCAATTGACTGTTCAATATATTTTGCTACTGAATAATTCTTCGCATTTTTGCCTCTAGCAACTGCACTTGCAACTACATCAGCAGCAATGCCGAGCGCCTTTATCAGTGCAACAAATTTTCTTAGTTCCGGGCCAATTGAGTCGGCTTCTTTTTCAAAATCATCCTGAAGATCTCTTAGTGCCTTACCGGCAGCTAAATCCGTTCCGTTCCTTGTCCTGGCGCCGACAATTAAATCACGAGAAAAACAGGCTTTCGAGGATAGTGACAGGTCATTTTTCATATCAGAAAGAATTTGGATAAAATCCGCATGAGTGGTAAAAACCTGGAGATTTTCAACATTGTTTGGTTTGACGCCACATTCAAACTTCCTGTGGTGTCCCATCGCTCCCCAAATTGCCGACAGCAACAGCGGTTGAGATATTTCAGATAGGCAGAAGCGCAATGGTTCATTCCAGGCGAGTAGCCCTGAAATCACTTCGTGTCTGAGAAGCTGCACGAAGCCCGGATTTCTCAACATGGTTTGAAAGTGCGAATTCGATTTGCCTAGATCCTGCAGCCAGCCGTTTGTTTTCAATGCCAAAAGTAAGTCACTCCCTGTAAACTGCGTCACGGCAGCATTGCGAAGACACAAGATTCCTATACAATCGCTCAAAGCTTGGCACGCTTCTGCCACATCTCGACTGTGCTGAGTCAATAGGGCAAAATCCGGTGGTTTCTCTGGAAACTCCTGAAAATTGTATGATTTGGCAAGAAGTCGTTTCACGTGATTACCTGGTTCTTTCGGACACTGGTACAAAGATTCCACAGCCCATCTTTCTACGCCCACCTATACCAATGGCTTGTAGCCGCAATGAATCGTCTTCACTCAAACCATCAACATACACGCCGAACCCTGGAAGGGTCGTGCCTTTAATTTTCAGAATTCTACGTGCATATCCGTCGCTGTCTTCCTTAGTAGCCGATGGTTCTAGGTAAAGATGTGCATCAATGCTCAGATGATTTAGCTGTTTCCTTGCTGAAGCCAAAAACGTCTCATGGTCCGAATGAGATTGTGCATTGGCAGACTTGATGAGTACGATCCTTGCCCACAGTAGAGCGGCCGGACTCAGCATGTTGATAGTTGGTGTTCCAATTTGAATATGGCAATTATCCACTGAAATCTTTTTTCCGGCCAGCGAGTATAAATGAGGAATTATTTCCGCTGGCATGCGAATTCTAAGCTTGGCATGATCAACAAGATGAATAAATCCTCTTCCGTCTCTGCTTCCCTTTATTGTATGAATAGCAACAGAGTTAGATTCATGTAACTCCGGTCTTATTCTTGACAGCGCACTATACAAGTGATAAGCATGGTCTGCAGGCAATCGTTTTCCTAGAATAGGAAAGTGTAATTCGACAATTTCATGTGTCCCGTTCATATGCAGCCTCGTTGTATAGAAGGCAAACTAACGCCGTAAATCGAATGTACAGTTCAATAAATCTCCTATTTTGGCTCATTGATATCACCAGAGCTTGAATTTGTATAACCATTTTGAATGATCAGGCTGCAGCATTTATGCAGTCAGAAAAAGAAACTAGTTTTCTTCTCAGACAATTTTTCCCGAACTTATCAGCCGCCTAACGCTTGACTTCGGAGGTAAAATTGAATCAGGTACTTATGGACGATTTCGTTAATGGCACTGAGAGTTGTCTTCGGCTGGTACTTAGACGGATCAAGATATCCCGAAACATGCGATCAAAATAACTCCATGCTCGGTGGGTTAATTTGTGGCCCTGCTCGCTTTGCAACAGAACTCGCGCTCAGGCTTGGCATAGCACATGCATCCTGCCCACAAGCAATTCGCATAGCCAAATATATGAAAGCTCTGGAAGAATGCGATGATGGAAATCAATATTATTCGAAGTCATTTCAACTGGACGCCTGGTCAACAGCAAGTTGTATGCTGGTTTGGCGGGATGATTTAATTACCGCAGGCTGGAACGGAAGTAAGTTCGAAAACGGAACTCCCAAGCTAACAGCCTTAGCACAAGCAGAACAGCTAAGCAATCCGCTTGGTTGCAACGCGGAAGTACTTCGCGAAATTTTGTATCGATTGAGAGCCAATTCTCGGATTAATCTACCAATTAAATCAATCAAGCTTATAACGCCACTTAGACTTCTGCCACCAATCTGGCAAGAAATCTTTGATCATTTGAAAAAACGGCAAATAGAACTTTTTGAACCGACTTTCAACGATGAGCGGGGATCTGTATCCGATCTCTCCAGAGTGCAAGCATTCATGCTTAATGGCAAGAAGTCCATTCTTCAAAATGACGGCACGTTCACGCTACTGGAAGCTGATGATGAGTTTCAACTTTCAGAATGTACAACGGCCTGGCTAAAAGGGAGTGGATTTGCCCTGTCGGATCTTGTGATAGTGCGCAATTCACCCACATCAATACTCGATGGATACTGTGCTGCAAACGCACTTCCGCGCATTGGCGGTTATGAAAGTTCTCGATGGAGAAGTGCATTGCAGGTATTGCCACTGATGCTTCAGAGTTCATGGCTGCCTGCAAATCCATACAGAACACTTGAACTCATTTCACTTCCGGAAAGTCCGATTCCAAAATCAGCCAGCTATCACTTTATACAAGCGCTCAGAGCTGAGCCAGGCTTTGGGGGTGAGCGATGGATTTCTGCCTGGAAGAATTTAGAAGCTTCGCTGCTCGAAAAGCAAGCATCAGACAACCTCGATACTGCAAAACAAGACATTAGTTTGACCTTGAAAAATTTGCGATTTTGGCTTGAACCCGATAGATTCGATCCACAGGCAGGCATGCCAACAACAAGGATAAGCAAAATTTGTCAGGAAATTCGAAAATGGGCTTCGTCGTGTTTAAGAAGAGACTCCCGAAATCAGATTCTAATTCACGCCATAAATGCTGCCCACGAACTCGAGATGGCGCTTTCCGTTTTGGGTTTTAGCACAATCAATCAACTTCAGCTCAACAGATTAGTAGATGCAGTTTATGGTGAGGGGTGTAAGCCTGAGATCTGGCGTGCAGAATGTTCTGATTGGTCTAATGTAGATTTGCCAGGTCAAGTCTGGTCATCGGCAAAACATCTGTTGTGGTGGGGATTCAACGCCAATACAACGCTTCTTCCGAGGCAACCGCCATGGACGGCTTATGAGCGCCTAGTGCTAAGCGATGCGGCGGTAAATGTTGAATCTTCGACCGCACCAGCCTTGCGACTCGCTCACTCATGGAAACAAGCATTACTCAATGTACAGGACAGTGTACTTCTTTGTCGTGCCCGCTTTGTTGAGGGCCAGATTACAAACACACATCCACTAGCTGATGAATTTGTTGAGCTAATTGGCCATTGCAAAACTTCGATCATAAAAAATGCTGACGAGGTCCTTTCGAAAAAAAGTGTGGTACTAGGGCTGCGAAAAACTGAATTGGCCGAGATTCACCTTCGAGAAATTCCAAAATCAATTCGTAACTGGAAAGGACCAAGCAATAAACAGCTGTATCGTCAAGAAGAGTCGGCAACAAGCATTGCTGAGCTCATTGGATGCCCTCTGGCATGGGTGCTCAGACATCATGCACAATTGCACCCGGGTATTCTCCTTTCTCTACCTGAGGGAGACAAGCTGGTCGGCGATATCGCACACGCTTTATTCCATCGTTTGCTGGAAGAAGGCGTTTCTGATAGCGAAATTACAATCAGAGCGAATAAGCTGTTTGACGAGTTGATTCTGTCAGTCGGCCTGCCTTTGCTACTCCAAGGACGGAATCTGGAGAGACAACGGGCCAAACGAAGTATTGTGCAGGCATTCAATCAGTTTCGGGTTCTGTTAGAAGATGCACAGCTAAAAGTTATTGGGTGCGAAGCTTCAAGGCAAGGCCCATTCTTCACCGGAAGCTTCTCTGGCAAGCTTGACACCATTCTTGAAAGTGAAGACGGTACACAATCTTTTGTAGTTGATTTCAAATGGAATAAATCTGCAAAATATCGGTTGGATGAATTAATCGAAAATAGGCATCTTCAGCTAGCCGCATATGCCTGGCTGGAATCAATACATGCAGGCAAGCTCCCGCGGATTGGTTACTACATGCTTCGTCAACGTCGTTTCTTGCATTCCGGGGAAGAGCCCGTACCGGAATTTGGCGAGTTTGTTAAGACACTGCCTGTTATGCAGATCTGGCACGAGATTCAATCATCTTATATTTCGAGAATGGACGAAATTAACAAAGGCTTCATTTGTGCCACGGGCATTCCTAATGAAGCCCCAGAACAAAATGTTGAGTGTGAATTTTATATAGATCCACCCTGCAAGTTCTGTCAGTTCAGTAATTTGTGCGGAAAAAGGGGATTGGAACATGACTGAGTCCCAAGAACGAGCTATTCGACTCATTCGGGCAAATGCCGGAACGGGCAAAACATTCAGACTTATATCTGAATACATCAGTGCCCTTGGGAATCATGCCAGCGTTCACGGCGCTAACGATTTAATCGCGACAACATTTACAAATAAAGCCGCAGCTGAACTTCTTTGCCGCATTCGTCAAACTCTGATCTCAGATGGTCTCTCCGACCAGGCCAGTGCAGTGCTTGTTTCTTCGATTGGAACTGTGAACTCCGTTTGCGGTCGCATCGTCACAGATCTGTCAATTGACGGCGGGCTGAGTCCAAGCATTAAGCTCATTACCGAATCGCAACAGAAGTTTGTGTTCGAAACTGCAATAGATGAAACTCTGGACATTTATGAATCTGAGTTATGGCCGGTTATCCATCGAACCGGAAAGGAAAATTCCTGGCGAAATGATGTGATGAGAATTTGCGACATAGCCAGGACAAACAAGATTTGCCCAGAGCGATTTACAGAGTTGGCAGAATCATCATGGACTCAATTCAAGAAGCTATTGCCGGTCCCGGCTCGCAATCCTCAAGCATTCGAAGTTGCATTGATTCAAGAGTTGACGAAGTGCTTGGCTCAACTTCCTTCAGACGGCGATGATTCGAAGGGAACACAAAAAGTAATTGAAATCATCAAGGAATTCGAACGTGATTGGAAAACAGCAGGAGAGCTGTCTTGGGCGAAATTAATTAGACTGCGGAGGCTATACGCAGGAAAGCGAAGTCGTCCCATCGTAGAGAAGCTGATAAAAATTGCAATCAGACATGACGTACTACCTGAATTTCAGAGTGATGTCGAGCAGCTCATAATGAATACATTCAAATGTGCGGCTGATTGTCTTCAGGCTTACAAGACATTTAAGTTAAAACGCGGTTTGATCGATTTTATTGACCAGGAGGAGTTGGCACTTTCCTTGCTTCAGAATCCCGAAATTACTCCTGCTCTTTCCGGACGTTTTTCATCTCTATTTGTAGACGAGTTCCAGGACACAAGCCCTATGCAGCTTGCAATTTTCTTGAAACTTGCTGATATCGTAGAGTCATCCTCATGGGTCGGGGATGAAAAGCAATCAATCTACGGCTTTCGCGGAGCTGATTCAACCTTACTGCAGAGCGTAACAGAATGTCTGCTCGCGGGCCCGGGCAGCTCCGCTGAATACTTGCAGAAATCTTACCGCTCTCGACCTGAATTGGTGGAATTCATAAATTCAGTTTTTGCAGATGCAGGAAATGCTCTTGGATTCGCCAATACATCAATCAGAAAAAATGATTGGGCTCGAACAACCAATCAGCAATTGAATCTTCCACTGCATGTCTGGTGGTTGCCGGGAACAAATATGCACGATAGCCATCAAGCACTTGCCATCCAGATTAAGTCAATTATGAATGATTCGAGTTGGGTTGTGGAAACTCAAAACGGCAGTATGCGGCAGATCAGAGGCAGCGACATTGCGATTCTTTGCAGATCAAATTCAATAAGATTGCAACTAGGGTCAGCACTATCTCGAGCAGGAATTCTGGTCTCTACTGAAAGGCCGGGACATTTAGATGCACCTGAGTGCATCTTAGCGGTAGCCGTTTTGCGATATCTCGCAGATAAATACGATACATTAGCATTGGCTGAAATACTGAGATTTACAGCTACTGACGAAAACGATGGAAAACAATGGCTATATGATTGGCTTTCTAGCAACGTGGACACCATTCGGGACTCTAGTCCAATGATCGCAGACCTAGATTCGATTCGTTCGAGTTTGTCCGGGCTTACCCCAACAGAATCTCTGCAGGTAGCTACTACTTCGGCTTGTGTTTTGAACGCTGTTAAACACTGGAAAGATTCCAGACAGCGGCTTTTGAATCTTGAAGCACTTCTGTCGATGTCGCGCCAATATGAAGAGTATTGCGAAGCCAGCCGAAATGCTGCAACGGTTGGTGGATTGATTGTTTATCTAAACTCTAACATTTCAAATTCAATGCAACCAAGCAACCTTGATCAAAATGCTGTTCAAATTTTGACCTATCATAAGGCAAAAGGGCTGGAGTGGCCGGCAGTCATTTTGTATGATTTGGACGCTGCTCCCACAGCAAATATCTTTGGAGTAAACGTTTCGGCAGCGCCGTCGTTTAATGCCACCAATCCACTTCAGGGAAGAGGAATCCGTTACTATCCATGGCCTTACGGATATTACGCTGCAGACATCGATCTTGCGGTCTCAGCAAAGAACACTCTTGAAGCTAACGAAGTTGAACAGCGAGAGAATTCAGAAATAGTGAGGCTTCTTTATGTTGGAATGACCAGACCCCGGGATTATCTGATTTTCGTATGCCAGTCTAATAGCGGCGCAGAGCTCCTCGATTTGATCACTGATTCTACCGGAACAAGGGTCTTTCAGATGTCTCCTGAAACCGGATTGATACCAATCCTTAGAAAATCAGAAATCACAGCTGATTCAAAGATAGTCAAATCACATGAGGAAGAAGAATCATGCTTCGATTTTCCGACACAAACCACGTTCGGTTTAGCGACACCGGCAAAACAACGGAATGACTTTGCTGCATATTCCTTTGCGCCGAGCTCCGTTAGGTTGACTGGCGGATCATCGCTAGAAAAGGTATTGATAGAGCGTATCTATTCACTTGGCAAGCGTCTCGATTTCTCCGAACAGGTTGATCTTCGCTTACTTGGAGACGCCCTTCATTTCTTTCTGGCGACTGACGATACGTCAGGTCCACTTAATCTAAGACTAAAGAATGCCTCCGAAATTCTGGCAGTTAACGGCATTATCGGTTGCACCCCAGATCAATTTCTGGAAGCCAGCAATCGCCTAAACGAAAAACTAGATGAGCTTTATCAAGACGCACTCTTCTATCGCGAATGGCCCGTCAGCGGAAGATTAAACGGACAAAGAGTCTTTGGAACTATTGATTTGCTTCTGGAACTATCGGAGGGTTTTGTAATTATTGACCACAAAACCTTTCCTGGTGACTTCGAAGCCCAAAAATTGAAGGCCATCGACCATTTTCCGCAGATTGACACATATGCTCGCCTGGTGGAACAAGCAAGCTCCAAAAGAGTGGTTGCTACCTTTATACACATGCCTGTTATAGGATCACTATTCAAACTCAGTTCGAGCGAACCCAACTTAATCTGCGACACAGACTGTCCAAGCGATCCATGGCTTGTATTCTAAACTTTGTCCAGATAGATATACAAAGTTATAGCTTAAGACACTTGTTCTTAACATTCTGACATCCGAGCCTGCCAAGCTGATAAATTTGATAAGCAAAGCCAGGCGCCGCTTGTGTCTGAGCCTTTGGCTGGTACTGGTCGCTAAATCGTTATTTTATGGCAATACCCGTAATTCATGACAACGACGGGCACGTGGATGATATTCTCAGCGGGCTATTGATGTGGCTGTCGCCTGAAATCTCAATGCAAGCCATTACTGTCACTGATGGCGACTGTTTTGCTCAACAGTCTTACGAGGCGCTTGTAAAGATTGCTACTTACCTCGATCTTGAAGGCGCCGAAATAGGTTATTCGGAAGATCCCTGCCCAAATCCCTTTCCGGAAAACTGGCGCCGGGAAAGCTACATAGTCAACGAGCTGCCGCTTTTTGCCGACAATGACCTGAAAACGCCCTACCAGACTTCAAGAGCACGCAAGTCTCAAATTTTGATTGCCGATGTGCTTGCAAACTCAAAGCAAGCAATAACTTTAGTTTGCACAGGGCCGCTTACCAATATTGCACCGGTTTTTGAACAGCGCCCGGATTTAAAATCAAAAGTTGAGAATGTATTTGTTATGGGTGGAGCTGTTTCAGTGCCGGGAAATGTGGAAATGCCCGAGCATGACGGAAGCGCCGAATGGAACTTTTACGCTGACCCGCCGGCGGCAAAAAAACTCTTTGATTCCGGTCTGCCTGTAACGCTTATACCTCTTGATGTTACAAACAACGTCCCGGTTACAAGAGAGTTTCTTTTGAAGCTCGACAGCCAGGCCGAAAAGAGCAAAGCCTCATTGCTTGCAGCCCGCCTTTTTTCACTGGTCAAAGGCTTCAACTATTATTTCTGGGACACGCTCACAGCAGCAGCAGTATTGCGCCCTGAACTTTTTACTTTCAAAGATCAGCGTGTTGACGTGATTACGCACGGGCGCAGCCAGGGCAAGACCCAGTCAAGCATGTTCGGTGGCAAAAAAATCCGTGTAGCCACCGATGTCAAAGTTGAGAAGTTCGAAGAAATGGTGCTCGAGATTCTGAATCGCAAGT
The DNA here is from genome assembly GCA_964615655.1 of uncultured Candidatus Obscuribacterales bacterium. Classification (GTDB taxonomy): domain Bacteria; phylum Cyanobacteriota; class Vampirovibrionia; order Obscuribacterales; family Obscuribacteraceae; genus JAIEPM01. The sequence goes on from CAZTQO010000012.1 coordinate 29,744, forward strand.
AAGCAGCTCCGCTAACAATCCAGATTAAGGTGGCTTATGTCCTGTGAAATTATCCTGGCGCGAACATATTTGCCAGGGCTCGACAAGCTCTTAGACGAAGACGGCGATCTGGAGCCTTTAGTAAAGGCCGAGTTCGAGATAATTATGAAAGGCGCACCGGTTTACAAAAGACAAGAGGACAACAGCTGCTGGCTCGAGCATCCATCCGGTGTCGCCTGGCTTGCAGCCAAGTTTCACGAAGGCAAAAACGAAGAGGGAGAGAGAGACCCGCGCCGGTCCTATATTTCATTTTCGATAAGCTACGCGCATAACCAGTTTTTGAAGGTCTGGGCAGACGCTTGCGAGCTGGCACTCAGGCTTGCAGCTTATTTAAATGCGCGCGTATTTGAAGATACTGAATATCTGGAGCTTACGCGCGAGAACGCAGACGAGCTGCTTGCTCCGGAAAGCGATCTTGTAAGAAAGCAGGCCGCTTTCTGGAAAAGTACAATAAGCGGTCTTGATTCAAGAATGCAGGCACCGCTTGAGATTCCAATCGGGTCTTATGATGCTGTCAACGACTACTTTGTTTTTTTTCTTGATCCGAAACAAAAAACAACTATGCCCGAACTTATAAAAAGGTTGGAATTAAATGCAGACCCCGAGTCTATAGCAAGCGACAGATTTGCCTTAATGGAATCAGGCTCGGACAGCCTTTTGAGCCGGGTGCTTTTGAGACCAAACGACCAGGCTTTGCAAATCTGGCCATTCTACTGGCTTGAGCCTTTTTCAAAAGTTGCAAAGGCTACTTTTGATCTGGCCTTGCTAATGCAAAAAGAACTTGGAGGCGAGCTTTTTTTGAAAGAAAAGAAACTAACAGAAGAACTCGCTGGCGAAATCGAATCCAGGATTCAGGGGCTGGGTGTGGAGTTTTTTCTCTGGCTCGAATCCTACGGCAAATAAAAGCAAAAGCCGAATTTACGCTATTTTTGCAAACCGGCTCGTTGCTGGTAGATCTTTCTTGCGGCTCTTCTTCTTTTCCAGCCGTCCTGGTCTCCTTCGTCGTTTTCTTCATAATCCTGCTCCGGAATTTCAGCCATTAAAACCTGAACGTTTTTCTCAAGTTCCTTTTTTTCAAGTTCGTCTTTCTCATCAGAGCTTCCAAGCCGGGAGAGATTGCTTTCGAGATTCCTGAGCATCCTCCTCTCGTCTTTGAAACAACCGTTGTCCTTAAAAAAAACAGCAATTTGATAGAGGAGCTTGCAATATTCAAGCTTCTTCTTTTCCTTTTCGTTTTTGAGTTTTGATTCTTCACAAAGATGTTCTGCAAGTCGCAGCACTCGTGCAATATCAAAATCAGATATGATGCTGTTTCTGAAATATTTGCGTTTTTGCAACAGCTGTACATAAGAATCGTTCATGATTGACTGTTCCTGCAACTCGTCATTATAGGTCTTGCCGCCGCCATAACCTAGCTGCCAGTATCTGACTGCTTCTTTAAAGGAGCTTGAAGCGGCAGCAAAATCATGGGACTCAATTTGCAAACTTGCCATCTGCAGGTGCCAGCGTGCTCTAAAAAGATCGCTATTTGCAGACGAAGCATCAAGACAGGCTGCAGCTTTCTCAAGTGTCAATTTTGCACCGTTCAAATCGCCTGCATCAGTTTGATTTTTAGCTATATCTTCATATAAGTCCGCTCGAAAAATCTCCGGGTTCGCACTGATATTTGCGTATTTCAGATAGTTCAGACGTGATTCAATCAAGCCCTTATAATCACCAGCTTTTTCCTGGGCAGAACTGAGTTTTTTCATTTTTATCCTCAGCTCGTCAAAAAGGTCACGTTTCCTTTCCAGATTTTTCTCTCGGTTAAGACGTTGCTCAAGTCTTGCTACTTCCTGAAGCATCTCTTTTTCCCGGCTGCTGGCTGATTCAGCAGACCCAACCCTTTTGTCCCGATATGAATATGCCAGATCACTTTCGCTTCTGTTCCGACTTTGAAACATATAAAATCCTGCAAGTAAAACTGAAAGAACAAAAAGTACTGGAGCCGCAAACTTGATTATGGATTTTTGTTCTTTTAGTTTTGCTTGATTTAAATCCAGCACCTGAGCTTTATCCGCTGAGTGAGCGGCACAAAATTCAAGAAACTCTTCTTTGAACTCGCCAACTGATTTCTGCCGTGATTCGGGCTCCTTTGAAAGAGCTTTCGACAGGCAGTTCGATAGCTGAGCATCTTTGCTCCTGAACTCACGCTCAATCAGTTTTTGATGGTCCTCCTGCATATGTTTGCGAATGATACTTATGGCATTAGTGTCGTCAAAAAGCTTTTTGCTCGACAAACACTCAAACAAGATGCAGGCGATTGAATAAAGGTCGGAACGCTCGTCAATACTCTTGCCCATGATCTGTTCGGGGCTCATATAATGCGGACTGCCTACTATCTCACCAGTGCGGGTCAGCTTTTGCAAAAGATCAGCTGTTGCAATTTTTGCCAGCCCGAAATCGATGATTTTCACAGTATCAGGTTCCGGTTTTTCCAGAAGCATTATATTTGCAGGTTTCAAATCCCTGTGTATGACACCTCTTTCGTGAGCAAAACTGAGCGCATCGCAGATCTGGCTGAAAATTCTTTCTACTCTTGAGAGACTCAAGCGTTTTTCTTCCAGCAAAACTTCCTGCAGGCTTTTGCCTGTAATGTACTCACAAACAGCATACTGAACTCCTTCAGCAGTAATAGCCGCGCTGTAGAAGGTTACAATATTTGTGTGCTGCAAAGCTGCTAGCACCTTGAACTCTCGCATAAAGCGGCTTCGATTTTCCTGAAAATTCTCATCGCCGGCGCTGTGCATGATTTTCAGGGCAACTTTTCTTCCGGCATCGATTTGCTCGGCAAGATAAACACTGCCCATGCCGCCTGCACCAAGCTCTTTTATGATCACGAAGCGCTCGTGAAACAATGAGCCTGGCTGCAGTGATATGCGTAATGACATTTGACCTGCACGACTTCCTTATTTTTACAGAATAGCATCCGCTGAATCTATTACATGGTCCGAATTCAAGCTGCTGGATACAAGCCTGTTTTGGATACCAGCTGCTTTGGATACCAGCGGCTTTGGATACCAGCTGTTTTGGATACCAGCTGTTTCGGATAAGAGCTGTTTCGGATACCAGCTGTTTCGGATAAGAGCTGTTTTGCATCCTGTTTATATAGAGCGCAAAAGCCCAGATTAGATGCGGCTAAGCCGACGGATTAGCTGTCCAGAAAGTTCAAGATCCGGATATTCAAGAATAGACAAAGAGAAAGGCGCAGGCATAAGCGCAAAACTGAATAGATTTCTTGCTCGCAATAATTAAGGCGGGCTAATCGTGTTTAGTAGTTTCCGCACTTAAAGCGCTTTCTTAAAAATCTAACTCATAGACAGTGGATATGAGTTGGATTAGAGTCGGATTGTTAAGGGATTGTGTACAGCAAAAAAACGCAGAGCACCGCAGGATTGCGTGGCTGCACTGCTTGCTGTCTGGTGGGGATAGAACAATGGAACAACCTACAGATCAACTTCATCGCTCAAACGAAATGAAAGCCTCTCAAGGTGACGGAGACGCTCTCATCAATAAAGTAGCACTGGAAATGGCCGGAGCTCAACCCGGAGCTCAACACAAGGATCTGATGACCTTTGATAAGGCACCGGAAAACTCCTTCACTAGATATGGAATGGCGACCCTCGATGGTCTTGCTAAAGTTCCCGAAGGTGTACTGAACGCAGTTGTGCACAATGTCAAACATCCAGGCGAAGCACTCACGGCTGTCGGCATGGGTGCAGGGCTGGCAGTAGCCCTCAAAACAGTGCTTCCTGAAGGCGGGCCAGCCGGCAAAATCGCAGCCGGTGCAATTGGTGCTTACTTTATGTATGAAGCATCTAAACCAATAGTTGATGGATACAAGCAGGTCGGTGCCGCAACTTCAATGCGCGACCTCGACGCAGCAACTTCACAAATAGGAAATGCCGGCGGCATGTTCCTTGTAGATGGCGCGCTTGCAGTTGTCGGTTATAAAGTCGGTGCCAAGCTTACTGACAGAGTGATGGCTTCCCCGAGATTGGCCGGATTCAACGAAGCCAAGGCAGGCATGTATGACCGTGTAGGCAGCAAAATTTCCGATGCATTCGGAATCACGACTTCAGATGTGGTGGCAATGCCCAGACACGGCGGACATCCTCATGGATACGGCGTAATTCCTCCATATATGTTGCAAGAACTGGCTGCTCGCAACAAGGCAAACGCCAGCGATTTCATAAACACAAGAAACAAAACAATTGAAATGCAGAACCAGCCGGGTGGTATTCAGCCAAGAGTCGGTCAGGACTTCCAGGGAGCCCGTGAAGTATATGATGCAAAAGGACGCCAGACTCAACCGGGCGAAAAAGCACGATTTGAAGGTGAAAAACCGACCGGCAACGTCGAAGTAGACAACGCTTACGACTTTACAGGTCAAATCAAAGACTTCTATGTAAAAGAATACGGGCGCAATGGAATTGACGGCAAAGGCATGAAATATGTCTCTACCGTCAACTATGGCAAAAACTATGAAAACGCTTTCTGGGACGGCAAGCAGATGACCTACGGTCGCCCCGGTCCGGACAGCCCGTTCAAAACATTCGTTTTGCGTGATGTTGCTGCTCACGAAGTTACACACGGCGTAACCGAAATGGAAGCTAACCTCAGATACTGGGGTCAGGCTGGCGCCCTGAATGAAAGCCATTCAGACGTATTCGGCGCACTTGTCGAACAGTATGCCAGAGGCCAGACAGCCGATAAAGGCTCATGGCTCATGGGCGAAGGAATCTGGAAAGAAAACGTCAAAAACGCACGTGCGCTCCGTGATATGAAGAATCCGGGAACTGCTTACGACAACCCGGCCATCGGCAAAGACCCGCAACCAGGTCATATGAAAGACTATGTAAAGACCTGGGGCGACAACGGCGGTGTTCACTACAATTCTGGCATTCCGAATAGAGCATTCGTGAATTACGCTCTTGATGTAGGCGGCAAAGCCTGGGAAGGACCCGGACACGTATGGTTTGAAGCACGAAAAATGGCAGGTGAGAACCCGAGCTTTGCACAGTTTGCTCAACATACGATTGATGCAGCCAAGAAACTGAACAGAGTAGAAGACGTACCGAAGCTTGAAAAAGCCTGGGAGTCTGTAGGTGTCAAACCGGATATCAACGCCAAAGACACACATACGCCTGGTGGCGGACGCGGCGGCAGCGATGATGTCGGCTTCTTCCGGAGGCTATTTAAGAAAGCAAGCTAAGCTGGGCCGGACCCAAGTGCCGTCATAAAAGGCAGGGCATGACAAAGTCCATAGAAGGCGCCGCAAACTCACTAAAACGATATGCGGCGCCTTCCAATTTTTCAGACCCGAAAATCCAAACCCAAGACAATAAAAGTCGAAATTCGCTTAAAGCCGCTTAATAAGCGGCTCGGGCCGCTCGTAATTACCACAATGAAACTGCTTTGCTTAAAAATTCAACTCATGGACAGTTCCATAGAGTTGAATTAGAGTCGAATTGTTAAGGGATTGTTTATACAGCTAAGCAGTGCTCAACACCGCAGGAAGCAGGTGTTAGAGCCCGTGCTGTGGGGATGAGAAGATGGAAGAATTTACGGAATTGCGTTCGAGTGAAGCAAAAAATGACACAAGTAATAACGACGCTCTCATAAATAAAGTGGCTCTGGAAATGGCCGGTGGTCAGAGAGCAGATTTGATGACCTTTGAAAAAGCCCCGGACAGCGCAATCAGCCGCTACGGACTGGTTACGGTAAAAGGCATTTCAAAAGTTCCGGAAGGCGTGCTTAATGCAGTCAAACATAATATTGAAAATCCATTAGATGCACTGGGAACTGTCGCGATGGGTGCTGGCATGGCCATTGGTCTGAAAGCCATTCTTCCCTCAGGCGGACCGGCAGGCAGAATAGCCGGAGTTGCCCTCGGTGCGTATTTTACATATAAAGCAGCCGAACCGATTATTGACGCATATCAAAAGGCCGGTTCTGCAACAACAATGTCTCAGCTTGATGCGGCAGCCACGCAAATCGGTAATACAGGCGGCACATTCATAGTTGACTCTGCAATTGCAGGCATAGGATACAAAGCTGGATCTTATGCAGCCAATAAAATGTTTGCGATGCCGCAGATGCAGGGATTTGTAAAAGCACGAGACGGTTTTTACAATAATATGGGCGCCAAACTCTCCGATTCAATGGGCATAACTTCAAGTGCAGATATAAGCCACGTCAGATTCGGCGGTCCTCATACTCACGGATTGCTTCCACCTTATTTGATGGATGAACTGATCAGGCGCAATCCGCAAAACAGCGACTTTTTAAGCACCAGAAACAAAACTCATGAGCTTCATGATCAACCCAGCAAGATGAGTCCGCGTTCAGAGCAGGATTTTAAAGGTGCACGTGAAGTATATGATGCAAAAGGACGTGAAGTTCAGCCCGGGGAAAGAGCACGTTTTGAAGGCGAAAAGCCCACAGGCAATGTTGATGTAGACAGAGCATATGACTACACAGGCGAAATCAGAGACTTCTACTTAAAAGAATTCGGCCGCAACGGGCTCGATGGCAAAGGCGGGAAATTTATATCAACCGTCAACTACGGGCAGAACTTCGAGAACGCCTTCTGGGACGGCAAGCAGATGACCTATGGACGCCCCGGTAAGGACAGCCCGTTCAAAACATTCATTCTGCGTGACGTTGCCGCTCACGAAGTTACGCACGGCATAACCGAAATGGAAGCCCGAACCCGCTACCACGGACAGGCTGGTGCATTGAACGAAAGTTATTCCGACGTATTCGGCGCATTAGTCGAACAACGCGCCAGGGGTCAAAACGCAAAAGATGCATCATGGCTTATCGGCGAAGGCATCTGGAAAGAGAACGTCAACGGCAAAGCCCTCAGGGATATGGCAAATCCAGGAAAAGCTTATAATGACGCCGCCATCGGCAAAGATCCGCAGCCGGCGCATATGAAAGACTATATCAAAACCTGGGGTGACAATGGAGGTGTTCACTACAATTCAGGCATTCCGAATAAGGCCTTTGCAGACTTTGCAAAGTTAGCCGACGGCAAAGCCTGGGAAGCGCCCGGACAGATCTGGTTTGAAGCCCGCAGGGCAGCAGGCAGTAACCCGAGCTTCGGCTCATTTGCAGCTCACACAATTGAAGCTGCAACAAAATTGGGACGCTCTGATTTAGTTCCAAAACTTGATTCAGCCTGGAGAGGTGTGGGTGTAATTCCGGACATCAACGCAGTCGACGTGCTTACACCCGGCAGCGGTGGCGGCTTGACCAGCATGCTCAAAAACCTTTTCAAAAAAGCAAGCTAAGAAGAACTGCTGGCTGAAAGTCTCAGATTCACAAATTCAAAGAAAAGGCGCCGCGTTTCACGCGGCGCCTGCTTTTTGCCTTGTTTCAGGCGGTTATTTTTAGATACTGCTTAGCAGAACTTAAAGGCAAAAGCCTGGTGATTTCCGCACGTAAATCGCCGAACTTAAATTGAATAATCTGGCAGCATGAACTCAATTGCACTAGAGTCGAGGAGGGTTCAGAAGTTCTTGCTAGGGATTGCGGCAACGGGCTTTAATGTCTTTGACTTCCAGGTCTATGACTTGTCGGTCTTTGACTGCAGGCCATTGACTCCTTTGACTAAGGATTACTGATTTCTGATGAACGACGCCCTGGAAAGTTTAGCAAGAGCTGAAGATAAAACAGAGGGACAGAATTCCCTCATTAACAAGCTTGCAAAAGATCTCTGCACAAAAGAACCGGGCAGTCTGATGACATTTCAGAATGCACCGGACAATGCCGTCACTCGCTACGGACTCCTCACCTTACAGGGCGTTGAAAATATTCCGCGTGGTGTGGCAAACTCACTTGCGCACAATATACAAAACCCACTTAAAGTTGCAGAAACACTGGGCACTGCAGCGGGCATGGCGCTTGTGCTTAAGACAGTTCTGCCTGAAGGCGGACTTGCCGGCAAAGTCGCAGGGGCGGCAATCGGGATTTACTTTACTTATAAGGCTGCCGAACCTGTAGTTGACGCTTATAAAAAAGCAGGAAATGCAAAAACATTGCAAGAACTGGATCTGGCATCAAAACAGTTTGGTGATGCCGGCGGCTCATTCATAGTCGATTCAGCAATTGCAGCAGTCGGTTATAAAATAGGGTCTAATCTGACAGACCGGGTACTGAGTTCAAGATCAATGGATGGCTTTGCAGATGCAAAGGCCGGCTTTTACAACAAGCTTTCTCAGGTCGGTACTAAAATTACAGACAATATGGGAATAACTGCCGGAAGGCAAAGTAGTATTGCAAACATTCTTCCGGAAGGTGAAGGCAAAGCTTCTAGAGTACGGCTCGCTGACTCAAACAGAAACGCGCCGGAAGGAACAGTGAAAGGTCCTGTTGATCCGAATATCGACATGGATGTAACTGTGATGCTCAAATCAAAAGGCAGCCAGTTGCGCATGGATAGAACGCTGAAAAGAATTGCGCAGGGACGGCAGGCCCCGCTTTCTGAAGCTGAATTTGCAAACCAGTTTGCAGCAAAAGCGGAATCACTGGCTGCAGTCACAAAATTTGCGGAAGAATACGGTCTTAAAGTATCAGAAGCCAATTTAAGCTCGGGTCGCGTGGTATTGAACGGCAAAGCCAGCCAGTTCTCAACTGCTTTTGAAACAAAACTGAGCCACTACGAAAATTCCGCTGGTCTTGAGTTCAGAGCAAGAGAAGGAAGCCTGTCGATTCCGGGCGAGCTTGCTGCGCACATAAGCTCAGTTTTAGGAACTGACAATCGTCCCCAGCTTCGCTCTTATATCAAGTTTCTGGAAACAAAGGAGAATCCGCTGCCGGGCGATTTGCCGGCAGAACCGGTTGATCCAAGAGCCCGAAAAGCCGGATATATGCCGAATGAAGTTGCTGATGCTTATAACTTCCCGAAAGGAAAAACAGGCGAAGGCCAGGCGGTAGCAATCATCGAGCTTGGCGGCGGTCTTGATAAAATCGAGAATTCCAATTATTACAAAAACAATGGCTTGCCGGAGCCCAAAATTCAGGTAATCGAAGTTTCAGGTGCCAAAAGCAAGCCGGGCTGGGATTCAAGAGCCGATGCCGAAGTTCACCTGGATTCGCAGATCATTGGCGCCGTTGCTCCTAAAGCGACCCAGAATTTGATTTTTGCTCCGAACAGCGAAAAAGGATTTATAGACGCAATCACCAGAGCGACTTTCCCTGAAAAAGGCGAAATGCAAAGCAGTGCAATCAGCATCAGCTGGGGCGCCGCCGAAGAGTTCTGGACAAAACAAGCTATGAACGACATGAGCATCGCCTTCAAAAAAGCAGCTCTTAAAGGTCTTTCTGTTTTTGCTGCATCAGGCGACGACGGAGCTCTCAACAACTCGCGCAGCGGCAGATGGCAGGTGGACTTCCCGGCCTCCGAGCCCACAGTAACTGGCACGGGCGGCACCACGCTGCAAATTAAAGATGGAAAAATAGTTACTGAGGTGGCCTGGAACAATAACCGCCCTAATGATGCTACCGGAGGTGGCATAAGCGAAGTATTTCCAGCTCAGGAATTCCAGAGAAATGCAAACGTGCCGCCCAACGCAAACAGAGGCGGCGGGTCTGGGCGAGGTGTTCCTGATGTCACTGGCAACGGAGATCCGGCAAGCGGATTCCGCATAAGAACCGTAGATGGTTCGGATATTGTAACGGCTGGAACAAGTGCGGTTGCTCCGCTCTATTCAGCTCTTACCATGCGGCTGAACGAAAGCCTGGGCAAACCGGTAGGAAGCCTGAACCCCTGGCTCTACCGAAATACGGGCATTTTTAACGACATTCTATCAGGGCATAACAACGGCTATAAAACAGGTCCAGGCTGGGATCCTGTAAGCGGGCTCGGCTCTATCGACGGGGGCAAAATGCTTGCGGCATTGAAGCAGAACCCGAACACCCCGGTTAACTTCGGCGAATTCAGATTCATAGGACCAAGCCAGATTTCAGCACCAGCACCGATTTCGGGCAATCAGTTCTCAGGACAGCTGGAAAATGGGAAATAAGATAAGAAACACTCTACGCTGGTAATTGGCTGCATGCTCTTTACCCTGCTATAAAAATAGCTGGCAATTTCCATAATTCAGTAAATGCCCCAGATCTTGAAGCCGGGACAATTGCTAAACTGGGAGTCGTCTGCCCTGATGGAAAATCTAAATGCCTTTAAGAAGTACTTTTGAGCATGCATTTTGCGGACTTTTCGGACTGCTTTTATCGTTTTTGGCTTCGGTTAGCGCGGCAAGCGCCGAAGAAGCGCAGCCGTTGAACGCGCTTGCCCAGATGCCCGTAAAAGAGATCAGTGTTTTCAAAGACGGGCATGCATTCGTATTACATGAAGGCACGATGCCTCTTGATTCTGAAGGCAACGTCACCATGGACTACCTGCCCGCACCGGTGCTTGGGACATTCTGGCCATATTCGGCGTCAAAATCAGCAAAACTGAGTTCTGTTATTGCAAGCCAGCACAAAGTTCTGGTTCCGCGCTCAGCTTTGCATATTCAAGAATTCATCAGGGCAAACCCCGGGGCCCAGGTTGAAATAGTTGAAATCAAGAACCCTGGCTCTCGTGAAGAAAGCATCTCAAGCTATGAAGCTCAAATTCTGGAGATTCCACAGAGATCTTCGCAAGAACTCGAAAGCACGGCCCCTCCCAACTCAGGACAGAAGCTGCCTGTATATGGGGATTGTGTTTTGCTGAAAACCCAGGCAGGAACATCTGCACTGCCGCTTAACCGGATTGCATACATACGATTTAAGGGCAACTACCAGAGCAAGGTTCAAGACGAGGAGCTCAGAAATTTGCTGAGTTTAAAGCTCGACTGGGGCAAAGAGCGCCGTGCCGAGAAAGCCGATGTGGGTATGATCTACCTGCAAAAGGGGATTCGCTGGATTCCTCAATACAAAGTAAGTATAGACGGCAACGGCAACGCCACAGTCAAATTGCAGGCAAGCCTCGTAAATGATCTTGTCGATCTTAAAGATGTAACAGTGCACCTGGTTGTAGGCGTTCCCAGTTTTTCATTCAAAGATGACATCGATCCGATTTCACTGCAAAAAACCCTGGCTGCAGTAAGCAATCAGCTTGCACAGCATAATTTCCGAAACCTGAGCAACGCAATCATGTCTCAAACAACGGCTTACAACAACAGAATGGACAATGAGGCTGCCGCTGATGCCGGTGCGCAGCCCGAGCTTGCAGGCAGCGAAAAAAACGAGGATCTATATGTTTTTACCTTAAAGCACATCAGTTTGCGCAAAGGACAGTGCATGGTTGTTCCAGTCTGTGAGTCGGAACTCAAATACAAAAACATATACACACTCACGCTTCCCTTCAGCCCGCCTGCCGACGTAATCAGATCATTCAATCACAGCCAGCAAAGTGAGCTTGAAAGATTGATCCATGCACCCAGATTTGTACATAAAATCAGGTTGAACAACAAATCGGAGTTTCCGCTCACCACAGCTCCGGCGCTGATTTTGAAAAACGACAGGGTTATAGCTCAGGGAATGATGACATATACGGCCTCCGGTGCTACAAGCGACCTGGCCTTAACAACTGCAGTAGATCTGAAAATCAAGAAACAGGACAAAGAAACACTTCGCACGCCAAATGCAGTCAGCTGGCAGGGAGATCAGTATGGAAGAGTGGATCTTTCGGGAAGCATTTCAGTAAGCAACTACGGCAAGCAGCCTGCCGACATCGAAGTTGTGAGATATGTGCTTGGAAAAACAGGAAAGGCGGATCACAACGGTGAGGCTGAAATGGTCAACGTTTTTGAAGACTACGAATTCTTGCCCGACGGCAAGAGCATTTATCCGGTCTGGTGGTCGTGGTATAGCTGGCCGAGCTGGTGGAGCCGCTTCAACGGCGTCGGCAAAATCAGCTGGAAAGATAGTATTAAAGCAAATGAGACCTTAGACCTTAACTACAGCTGGAGCTATTTCTGGCGCTGAAGCAAGTTCTCTACTTAACGAAGTAAAGCTTGTTGGGAAGCTTTTCACAGTCTTCAGAGTATCCGCCGGCAAGATCGGAAATCTGGTCGCCTATGTTCACAATAACTTTGAATCCCATATCTTCGATTTGTTTTCTGTATTTCGACTTGAATTCGGCGGCTCTCGATTCGTCTCCGTCCGGGCGCATATAGAGTCCGTCATAAGCAAGACCTCGTTTTATAAGATTTTTGATGGTGTTTGCCCGATCTTTTTCATGCCTGCCTGTGATGAAGAAAATCGCATATCCTTTTTTACGGGCCCAGGCAAGAAAGTCGGCCGTGGGTTTCAGCAGCGTCGCATCAGATTGCTCCAGCCATTGCTCCCAGTCCTTCCAGCCGGCATTCCGATGTGTTTCAAAATATCCAATATTGCTCAAAACTGTTTCGTCAATGTCGGAAACGACAGCCAGATTTTTTTCACCCAGATGTCTCTGGCAGGCTTTACGCGCATTCGCCACAGCGTCTCTAAATTCCTTCTTGTATTCCGGAGTTTTCATGAAAGCAAGCCCTGTTTCTATTTCATAGGCTTCAGGTTTTTCAGGAACTTTTATTTCAGAGCAAGGACACGCAAACGCCGATTGCACGAAAAACAATGCTGCGAACAATACTAAGGCGACCAACGTGACACTATCACCATATACGGTGCGGGCTCTTTTCATTTTCAAACTCCCCGGCAATTGAGCGCTTATTTTAACACTCCCTTTTTCCTTTTTTTCTTCTTCTGGTCCCACTTGAAGCCCGGCTCAATCACGTCGAATTTATCGGTTTTCGGGTTCCAGCTCACCACCACGACCACCTTGTATACCTTAGCTGCCGACTCATAGACATAAGCAGCACCGCCAATTTGCGAAATGGACTCGTTGCGCTCAATTCTACCGCCGGTGTCAATAACAAGAGCGTTTCTCTTTTGATCCCAGAAAACGTCTACTATGTTGCTTGCATTCGGTATCAGCTCATGCAGTAAAACTGTCGGCTTATCATCCGGCTTGTACTTTGTGCTGATGTAAATGTAGTAGTCCTTGCCAAGCGGATCGTCTTCCTGGTCTTTTTCAAGCACCATGGCTTCGTCTTCTATGCCGTCTGAATTGAAGTCTCCCTGAAAAAGACGCCCTTCCTTGAAAATTTCCAGCTTTCCCTTACGCCAGAGGGTCACACAAATTTTATCGAGCCCACAAAGCCGTTCTTCTTCGTGAGCTGGAAGCGGGTCTGTCAGCTGCGCATAGTAGTCATATTCAAAAACGTGCTTGCCTTCGGTGCTGGAAGCCGGAAGACTTCCTTCCGGCTTAAATGAAGCCGCATCCTCTGCGCTTGCCGGCAGCAAATAACCCGAAAGCATAGAGCCTAAAAGAGCTGCTGAAAGTAAAGCTTGCCGGGTTCTTGCTTTTGATTCATATTTCCAGAACTTCAAAACACAATCCTGTTAATGCTTAATGCTAACGCTCAAGGCCAACAGTTCACATTTTGCCAGATATTGACTTCAGAAACCAGCAGAAGCAATGACAAAAGTCTGATTGACACAATTACTCAGAAAGCATTAAGCTTGACTAATAAAACGCAGTTTTGTGTTCTTTGCCTCTTGCTTTTCAGATTTTGATTGAGCAATTTGCCTGGTCATCATATATGGTGCTACAACTCATGTCCAAAGCAAATTCAGAAGAGCAGAACAAGAAGCAAGAAATTAGCCCGGCCGCCTTAATTCTCAAAATCCGTAAATATGCGCTGGAACTTGTAAACAATCCAAAGTATAAGAAAGCCCAAAAAATTGTCTGGGCAATTTGTATTGTCTGGGCAGGCTGCATTGTTGCTCGCAGTATTCCTTACTACATTTACATCGGGCAGGGAAAGCAGGCTGCAATTGCAGGCAGCTACGAGCAGGCGGAAGAACTTTTTACTCTTGCTTTAAAAGAATCAAAAAACGACGATCTCAAAGACCCCCGACTTGCAAATTCGCTGAATAATCTGGGAGAGCTCTACAGAAAACAGGCGAAGTTCGAAAAGGCCGGGCCAATATATGAAAAGCTGCGCTCAATAGTCGACGGGCTTTCAAACAAGAAGCAGGAACAAGCAGTCGGTTACATAAATATTGCTGCTTTTTACCGGGACAAAGGCGAATTTTCTAAAGCAGAAGAACTCTGCAAAAAAGCAATATCAATCTGGGAAGCCGACGTAAAAAAACTCAAGGACCCTAACTACGCGGCGCTGCTTGCCGGGCTTGCGCGCGTATACAAGGAAGAAGGGCGATATTCCGACGCGGAGCTCTATTACAACAAAGCCCTTTCCATAAGAGAAGCTGCTCAGGGCCCGGATCACACCGACGTTGCAACTGTGCTTGCAAGTCTTGCGTCTGTCTTTAGAAAAGAAGCCAAATACAAGCAGGCCGAAGAATGCCTGAGACGAGCACTACAGATAGACCTGAGTAATTTCGGCCAGTTGCACCCCGACACCGCAAGTGATCAAAACAGCCTTGCAGGACTGCTGCGGGAAACAAAACGCTATCGTGAAGCCGAGCCCCTTTATCTGGAGGCCCTTAAAACCCGAAAGCTGACCCTGGGCCTGATTCATCCGCAAACAGCCAAAAGTTTGCTTGGACTCGGCGAGCTCAAAGGAGCCCATGGAAAGCTCGTTGAAGCAAAAGCTCTTGTGGATGACTCTCTGAGAATAAACAAACAGGTCTATGCAAATCAAGATCACACTGACATTGCGGATTGCCTGAATTCACTCTCAATTATCTTACGCAAGCAAAATCAAGTTTCGGCGGCGCAGGAAGCAATCGACCGCTGTATTGAAATTAGAAAAAAAATGCTGCCTCCCGGGCACCCGGACCTTGCCGAGGCATATTTTAATAAGGCCGAAATACTTTGCGCTGAAAAGAAATACCAGGAAGCCATGCCGTTTTATCTTAAGGCAGAATCAATTCAGAAACAGAGCCTGGGAGCAGGGCACCCAGCACTTGTGTCCACGCATGAATCACTTTGCCGGCT
Organism: uncultured Candidatus Obscuribacterales bacterium; assembly: GCA_964615655.1. Taxonomy (GTDB): domain Bacteria; phylum Cyanobacteriota; class Vampirovibrionia; order Obscuribacterales; family Obscuribacteraceae; genus JAIEPM01. The sequence continues at coordinate 44,820 of CAZTQO010000012.1, forward strand.
TCAGTCCGCAGAAAAAAAGGACTCCGGACAGGGGTCTTGAACCTTGCGGCCTTCTAGTCGTCTGAGTCCGAAAGGCTCATTGAAGCTGCAGAAAACGGATGTTCGGCGCAGTTGTCAACCGAGTTCTTTGCGCCGTAATAAACACCCTCTGCAGTTCCGGCAACAGTGCCAGTAACAAGCGCAAAAGGAAAGGCAAATACTTTAGCCGCCGTGTTGTCGTCACCGCCCATTTTGCTTGCAATTCCATCGGTATGTTTGCCCACGTTCTTAACCGAACGCTTGATTATTGATACCGGGGTGCCGACCACCGTACCGACACCGAAAGCTGCAACTCTGAACGGAATCAGCACAGTTTGTGTTGCCGGGTCATCACCTGCAAATGCTGGCGCACATGACAATACGGACAGTAAGATAGACAGAACTAGCTTTTTCATATGTGGCTCCCTGCTGAAATGAGGCGAGAAATGGACCATTTACTAACGCAGAAGAATTCTATCGCAGTTAGGCGACAGCCACAAGAATCACCGAATGCTGCTCTGATTGGCATTCTTCCTCTTATCAGCTAGGGCAAGTAAAGATCCAGTAATTTAATATAAGCTTAGGAGCCTGAGAAGGCGCAGAAAAGGCACTATGATCTGATCAGGTTAATGAGCTTTTATAGGACTGGGGCCCATGTTTGGCAAAAAAAAGGACGAAAAGGTTACTAATGAAAAGGTACTGGCTGCGCTTTCCAGCGTGATGGACCCGGATTTGCACACTGACATCGTCAGACTCGGCATGATTTCAGACATAAAAATCGACGGCGCCAGGGTTCATTTCAAACTTACACTTACAACACCGGCCTGCCCGGTAAAAGAAAAACTTGAAGCAGAAGCAAAAGAAGCTGTAGAAAAGATTCCTGGTGTTGAAGAAGTAAGCATGGAGTCAACAGCAAGTGTCGGCACCAAATTGAAAGTTGCAGGAAAGGAAGACGTACCAGGCATACGCCAGATCATTGCGGTAAGTTCTGGAAAAGGTGGCGTGGGCAAAACCACAGTTTCAATAAATCTTGCAGTGGCGCTCTCAAAACTCGGCGCAAAAGTAGGCTTACTCGACGCAGATATCACGGGTCCGAACGCGCCCTTGATGCTGGGAGTAGAAGGTTACGAACCCACGACTAAAGACAACAAAATCGTGCCTGCAGAAAATTTCGGCGTCAAATGCATTTCAATGGCATTCTTCGTATCCAATGACACACCTGTTATCTGGCGCGGACCGATGCTTGACAAAGCAATCCGTCAGTTTCTTCGTGATGTTGATTGGGGTGAACTCGATTATCTTGTAGTAGACATGCCGCCGGGAACCGGAGACGCGCAGCTGACCATGTGTCAGGCAACCAATATGGCCGGTGGTGTTATAGTCACGACCCCGCAAGGTGTTGCCTGCCTTGATGCCCGCAAAGGTATTGCAATGTTCCAGCAGATGCAGGTGCCGGTTTTGGGACTGGTGGAAAACATGAGCTATTTTGTGAGCCCGCAAAACGAACGTCTTGATATTTTCGGACACGGAGGCGGCAAGGCTTTAGCCGAGGAACTCGAAGTGCCTTTCCTGGGCGAGATACCTCTGGAGCCGAAAGTCCGCGAAGGCGGCGACCTGGGCAAGCCGATTTCAGCTGTGGACGAGAGCGCCCCTTCATCACAGGCTTTTATCGAAATAGCAAAAGCACTTGCAGCCCAGGTGAGCATTCAAACAAGACAGGAAGTTGCCGCAGTTTAGCCGGCTTCTTTTCCGCTTCGCTCTTTAGCAATGCAAGAGCTCAGTTCCACTCAGCGTGATATTTCTGACCTATTAATTTAGAGCAGGCACTTGTGAGCTTTGCTGCATCAACCGCCAGACTTGCAGAAAGCAGCACTATGCCGTAGCGCTTTGAGGGCGAGAATTCAATGCAGGTACTGAACCCGTCAGTTTGCCCAAGCTTGCCATAGCAATCGGATTCACTTTTGTAAAAGCAACCCAGGCAGGCAAAGGCTCCCTTTTCATAAGCATGCCTGTGCTTGAGGCATTCATCCATGTCTTGCTTTTGCCTTGAGTCGTCGTCTTGGTTGAGTACTGTTGAATCAATCAAGTTCAGAAGGTCGCAAGCGTTTGATTTGAGCCCGCCCACAACACCACCGCTTTTGGGTGAATTAGCAATTGGATTGCCGTCGCTTCCATATCCCTGCGCCATCAATGCAAGTTTTTTCCCCGGCAGAATGAAATATGTATCTTCAAGTGCAAGCGGCCTTATTAATTTTTCTTCCACCTGTTTTTCAAGCGGCATATCACCTGCTTTTTCCAGAACTTCACCAAGCAATCTGTAAGCTGTGTTGCTGTACAAGAATCCCTGGCCGGGCGGGAATCGGAGTTTTGTGCGTGCGAGAAATTTGTGAAACTCATCGCTTCTGCATCCGGCCTTAATACTCAAGTAATCGAGATTGCGTGGCAAACCGGAACAGTGCGTGGCAAGCGAAAAGAGAGTGATTTTCTTGCCTTCATATTCTGGCAAGCGGTAGCTGTTTTCAAGATATTTAGAAGCAGGATCATCAAATCGCAACTTGTTTTCCCGGCAGAGATCGCAGAGCAAGAGTCCTGCAAAAAGTTTGCTGATCGAACCGATTTCAAAAATCGTTTTTTCACTTGTCCGGACGCTTGAATTTTTGGAAAGATAGCCGTAAGAAAAAACACGATGCAAGTGCCCATCGGTGAATGCAACTACAAGCGCGCTGTTTCTCTTATAGGGCAGAAGCGAAGCAAGCAGGCTGTCAACCTGAGGCTTCGACGGCAGCCTGATTCTTGTGTTCTGACTCTTGAACGAGTGGGGGCGCCTGAGATCGTTTGCAACTGCAGGCAGCGTTATGAAAGCAATCTGCACGATAATCAGCTTCGCTAGAGCAATTAAAAAAGACCGGCGCATGATTTCCTTACCTGAATACAAAGTCATTCTATATGAATCTGCAAAAGCCGGATCTGAAGAATATATGTCTGACGAGAAAATGAAAGCCCCGCTTTCACAGGGCTTTCATTAAGGTAAAGGCTTGGGTTCGTTTGTAGAAACAGCATATAGCAGGCTGCTCCTGAAAAAAATGTGCTTAGAACTATGCTTCACTGCAAAATTCCACAGTCGAGATCTGCGCTTTTTCTGCGCTTTTTTATGATCAGCGTGACTTCCAAGAAGATATAATTCCTGCTTCAGCCTACGGCAGGGGACAGGATAATGAAAATAATAGCTGCAATCGACGGAAGCGACAGTTCTCATGTAGCCTTAAATCGTCTCATTGGCATGAACTTGCCTCCCGACACTGAAATAAAATTGTTGACCGTCTTAAAAACCGAAGAAAGCGCAAACCCGCTTGCAAGCAAGCAGAAAGGCGCTGAAGAAACTGTTCAACTGAAAGAAGAAGCTGAAACTTGCCTGCTTGAAATGATCAAGGAGCTGCAAGCAAAAAAAGAGGCAGTAAAGTTCAGCAAAGAAGTGCTTGTCGGCGACGCCAAAGGCAAGATCGTGGAGAAAGCAAGAATCTGGGCTGCGGACCTGGTGATTATGGGCTCACGTGGCCGCAAAGGCATGGGCCTGATTTTTCTGGGCAGTGTCAGCCAGGGCGTGATCATGCAGGCCAGCTGTCCTGTGATTGTGGTCAAAGATCAGGAAGCTCAGATAGAACAGGAAAATCAAGGTGAGACGGAGCGGGAAGGAATCAGCAGTGAAGGCTTCAAACGAATTTTATTTACGGCAGACAACTCTGCATACTCGCAAGCAGCATTCAACTGGCTCAGAAAAATGTGCTGGGCAAAAGACGTAAAATTCAAAATAATTACAGTAGTTCCACCTCTGGCTGAACTACTGATGAACGAACACAGTGCAATTGGCAGCAGCGACACGGTGAAAGAACATGATTCGTTAATTGCCGTAGCTGATATGGAACTGCAAATACTAGCAAACGAATTGAATGATTCATTTCCAAAAGCAGAAATTATCACCAAAGTGGGCGAAGGCGATCCAAGAGAAGTAATATTGCAAATGGCTCAAGCATGGTCTGCCGACTTGATTGTTATGGGTTCTCATGGCAGAACCGGATTAACCAGGCTATTGCTCGGCAGCGTATCCCAGGCTGTAGCTGTGCATTCCGAATGCTCGGTTGCAATTATAAGAGGTCTGGTTACAAAAAAGCAGGCAGAGATGCAGCAAACAGGTGTGTTTACAAAGTAGGACTCAAATCGACTATCCCGCGAAGAGAAACTTGTTTGCAGAGCTAGCGCGTTTCCATTCTTACACTCTCTCTTGGAAGTCTTTTGCATTTTCTGCTAGTGTGTCTTGATCTCACGCTCATACTGCTCTTCAGACATGTTCCAGGGTCTTGGTGCTATGCGACCCATAGATTTTTTTACTTCCAGGTTTAATCGCTGAAGTCTCATTAGTTCCATTAGTTTCTCATCAAATGGAGCTTTTGCCCAAATTTTTCGCTGTTCAGCTTTAGCTTGAAAAATTCGTTCTCTTGCTTCATCTGTTTCTGTCATGATATTGCCTCCACTTCTGGAGCAGCCCGAACTTTTCGAGTATGCCCTCTAGCTTAGGGATATCTGGCTCTGCTGAACCAAGAGCAAGCTCTATGTGATTCCAATCTTTAGCCCTGCCAGTCTGAACTTTAATTGCCATAGCATATTCGAGCTGAAATACGCGAGTGTGGACGCCTGAAAGATCAATTGACAAGGCAGTCTCCATTGCCTCTGCCTCAAGAGGACCAGTTGGCGGCAGAAATTGAACGGGTACACCTTCAATTATAATCCATTCCTTTTCTGGCTTGCATCCACGACTTTCCAGAAACTTCCAAATCGGATCGAGCCTAAACAGCAAGGAGTCCTGTGCCATGTAGCAGAAAATATCCAGGTCTCTGGTAAAGAATGGTTCTGAATAAAACAAGATGGCAATTGAGCCACCAATTGCATAACTTCGCAGCAGTCCTTCAGCGATTAATTCGTTTACTAACTGTATTGTCGGTGCAAGCACTGGAGCTGAATAATTTGAGTTATCGGGCAAGTCAGCAATACCTATGGAGAAACGACGAACTGGTCGCGAAGCGGCATCGTTCATTATGGCCAGTGACAGATTATTCTGCAAGCCAAAGAGTGAGGACCTGTCCGGGATCAACTAAAAATGTGGTCTTTGGATTCTTTCTGACTTTGCAATTGTCAAACCAGCCTGGCCGGCTTGACAATTGCGGGATCTCAGTCATTGTCAAAATGATGCATAGTTCCATCAAAAATAACTCGCCAAGAGGATATGCATTATACGCTGCTCGCATATCCTGCTTGCTGACATTTTTCAGGAACTGGTTATGATATTGCAGGGATAGGGAAAATAACGCGGTTAAATTTATGCTTCTGGAACTTGAAATTAAGGACTTTGCCCTTTTTGAGCATGTTCGTGTACCTTTCAGTCCGGGTCTCAATGTGCTTACCGGCGAAACCGGAGCCGGAAAATCGATAATACTCGATGCATTGAATGCGGTGCTTGGCGGCCGAACCGGAACTCAGGTATTGAGACCACAGGCCGAACGAGCCATTATCGAAGCGACCTTCAATTGCAGTCCGGAGCTGAGTGCAATTCTGAAAAAAGAAGAACTGCTTGAAGAAGCAGAAGAACAGTTTTGCATAAGCCGTGAACTCAGCCGCGCAGGCTCCAAAATTCGAATTAACGGCATACTTACTAATATCAGCTTTGTTCAAAATTTGAGACAGCGCTTACTGACAGTGCACGCCCAGCACGAGTCTCGCACACTGCTTTCACCCCAGTACCAGCTGGAGATGCTCGATGCCCTCGGCGATAAAGAACACAGGCAGATGCTTGGCTCGCTAAAAACACTATATGCAAAAAGAAAACAACTGCTTTTAGAACTTGAAGAAATTCTTTCAAATGAATCAGAAAGAGAAAAGCAAATTGATTATGCTCGTTTTCAGCTCAATGAGCTTGAAGACGCGGAGCTTGAGGACCCGCTTGAAGACGAGTCGATAGCACAGCGGCGCGATCTGCTTTCCCGCGTATCCGACATAGAAGCTCTTCTATTGAATGTCCAGGTTTATTTAAAAGGGCAAGACTCTCAAAACGAGCCGGGCGCATTGGAGTTGATTCAAAAGGCGGTGAGCGATCTTGCAAAAGCAGCAAGCTTCGACAGCAAGCTAAAAGCTTTCGAGGAGACCTTGAACGAGAGCTTTTCAATCATAGAGGATCTTTCAAGAGAGCTGCGAAAATACTACCAGTCGCTCGATACGGACCCGGAAACGCTTGCAAATCTATCTGAGCGAGCCGCATTGCTTGCCGGCATCAAAAGAAAATACGGGCCCGATTTAGCGCAAGCAATTCAAAAACGCGACAGGCTCATAGACGATCTGGAAAGATTGGGCAAACAAGCATCAATTGCCACCGAGCTTGAATCCGAACTCGACGAAATAAACCAGAAGCTATATAAAATAGCTTGCGACTTATCGCAAAAAAGACAGAAGCTTGCAGGAAGCCTGGCTCATAAAATACAAGCGGAGCTTTCTGAGCTCGGCATGCTCAATTGCCGATTTGAAATTTCACTGAGCCAGACAGGCAAAACAGATTCTCAAGAAACGGCAAAGGCAGCAGTACTGGAAACAATCGGTCCGAATGGCTTCGACCGAGCAGAGTTCCTGATTTCGGCAAACCCCGGCCAGCCCCCGGCGCCTGTTGCAAAAATAGCGTCAGGCGGAGAGTTAAGCCGGGTAATGCTGGCAGTCAAGACCATCTTTGCCGGCGCCGACCGTGTAAACACTGTGATTTTCGACGAAATAGATACCGGTCTTTCCGGCAGAGTTCTGCAAAGCATGCGTGACAAGCTGGCTTATCTGGCCAAGAACCAGCAAATACTCTGTGTTACTCACCAACCAATCATAGCTTCGGTTGCCGACAATCATATTTATGTGCTTAAAGAGCAATCAAAGAAAAGCACTCGTTCGGAAATTAAAATCCTCGACGAGCAAGGACGCCTGAAAGCTCTTGCCAGCATGGCCAGCGGCCAGGAAGAACAGGAAGCGGCCCTTAGCTTTGCCAGGTCACTTTTAGACGAAAGCCTTAGAATCAGAGCCGGACAGGCGGGTTCCCTATAAGGCGGTCGGGATAAGGCAGAATGGCGGCTTTGAGGCAATTTAATATATCATTATCATAAAGTTGACAATCAATCCGAAAATTCAATAAGATCCTAGCTTGTGCCTACTGTTGGGGCGTCGCCAAGTGGTAAGGCAGCTGGTTTTGGTCCAGCCATTCCGAGGTTCGAATCCTTGCGCCCCAGCTCATGGCCTTCAATTGCCGGATTGACCCCGTGTCAGCCAGCCCATCTTAATTTAATTCTAGAGGTTTTGTCATGGAAAGGATTGTACTGAAGCTCGAGGGTCGTGAAAAGAGAAAGCCCAACCAGCTTCGTGCCTCAGGTAAGATTCCGAGCACCCTTTATGGACCGGAAACCAAGTCCAGGTCGCATCAGATATGCAAGAACACTTTTACAAAATTGCCGGCTGCGGCATTTTCTCAAGTCATTGAGCTTGATACCCCGGAAGGCCAGGTAAAAGCATTGATCCGCAATGTTCAGCGCAAGCACCTGACAAGCGAGGTGCTCAATGTGGAGTTTTATTCGGTTGCCGCAAACAGAAAACTTACGGTCACCGTGCCTTTGAAATTTGTCGGAAGCTCGCCTGCTGTAGCTAAAGGCGGCCTGCTCGTAGAAATGCACCAGACAGCCGAACTCGAGTGTTTGCCTGGTGATATCCCGGAGCATATCGAAGTTGACGTTTCCAAAATTGTCGAAATAGACCAGGGCATCCACTTCTCTCAGCTTCATACGGGAGACGCCGTCAAAATACTGAATCCGCATGAAGAACTGGTAGCACGCGTGATACCGAAGAAAGGTTCTAAGTAATCAATGCTGGAGAAGCAAGCAGAAAGCTTCAAGTTGAGAATCTTAAAGGAACCGCTCTAGAGCGGTTCCTTTTTTTCTGGAGTTATGAAGACGCGCAGTGAATGATCGCGCAAAGAACAGTCAAGAATGGCAGGCTATTGCAAAAGAGCTTGCTTTTCAGGGTTGCAGCCTGAAGGAGCTGATTTTTGAAAGCCCGAACTCGATGCTTTTCCGGGGCGTACAAATGCAACTCGAGCGCGAAGTTGCAATCAAAGTTCTGGCCGCTTCCCACTGCCAAACAAGCTTTGAGAGATTTGAAAAGGAAAGCAAGCTGCTTGCTTCATTCGAACACGAAAATATAGTCAAGCTCTATTCCACAGGCAGGCTCGCCGATGGACGCATTTACATGCTTCTAGAGTACATTCATGGAATAACGCTCGAAAAGTTCATGGACGAAAACAAAAGCATAACCGAGGCCCAGATAAGAATAATTGGAGCACAGATAGCAAAGGCACTCTCATACGCCCATGCAAGAAAAATAGTACACAGGGATATAAAACCGGCCAATGTTCTTGTCGAATCAAAAAGTACAGAAACCGGCGGAAGCACCGGGCTTAAAATAAAGCTGATTGATTTCGGAATTCATAAGAATCTGGCTCCCGAAGCTGAGAAGGATGAGGGTCTTACCAGAGAAGGCCAGCTGCCTGGAACCGCTAATTATATGAGCCCGGAGCAGTGCCAGGGCAAAGAACTCGATGGACGCTCGGATATTTATTCTTTAGCCTGCCTGCTCTACGAGCTTGCTTGCGGAAAGCCGCCCATGCAGGCTGAGTCGGACTGGCTTGTCAGGTCAAAACATCTAAATGACAAAATAACTGAGCTCAAATCAAGAGAGCCTCTGTCAAAAGAGTTAAGAGATCTGATTTTGTGTTGCCTCGAAAAAAAACCGGAAGAAAGAATTCAATCCGCTAATGAGATAGCAGGCATTCTTGAAAAAGAGTTCAAAGCAAATAAGCAAACACAGCTGCCTCTGGTAAGCACTATAATTGCTTGCACGTGTCTGGCGCTGCTTCTTGCTGCTTATCTTTATAGCAGCTTTCAGAAATCCGCCAAAAATGCAAGCAGTGCTCTGCTAAAAAAAGAAAGACCTGTAAATGATACGGCAGTTAGCGATCTTGCTGCGCGTGGTTCATGGGAACGATTTTCAGTTTTACCCGACAAACAGAAGGCCGGAAAACGCGGACTCTGGCTGAAGCTGCATCTAAACAGCAATAGCTCCTGGGAAAATCTGGGGCTCTGCGTGTTTGAATGCATGTCAAGAAATGATACCGTGGATAAAAAAACACTGAAAGCACTGCTTGAAAAAGTAAATCGAGCGATAAAAAGCAGCAACTTCAATCTCAAAGATACTTACGAGCTTAAAGAATACTACTTCATTCTCAGTGCCAGGTTTTATACCGAGCTGGCACTGCAGGAGTATGAGCAAGCAGAAAAAAGCTTGGATGAGATCTGGAAACTGCCTGAACAGGAGCAAAACAGAAAACAGGACATTCAGGCAAAAGTTTTGTTTATTTACAAAACCCTGCAAACCAACTCAATGCCTGAGAAAGCAGATCAGGTTTTCGCTCGTTACGCAGAGCAATTCAATGAAGGTCATGACCGCGCGGAAATTTATTTTGAGCAATACAGATCGCTCCTGAGCCGGGGGCAAGCAAACAAATACGGGAAGCTCGCACTTGCTGAATACCAGAAGCTTGCCGGTTCTGAGCATCTTGCCCAGCTGGAGATAAATCATTACTTTCTAGCGCAAGGTTGCGCACTTATGAATATGAAAGATGAGAGCTCCGAAGTATGCAAGCTTGATAGGCGTCTTTTTAAAGAGCTGGACAGAAGCCCGTCTCAATTAGAGCTTGCAACTGAAGTGGCAAAATCTTTTCTTGAAACAGGAAAATTGAATGAGGCAGCCACGCTGATAAAAGAAATTGGGGCAAGCAAGGCTCTCAACGAAAAAACCGAATACCGCTGCCGACTGAACATGCTTACTCTCTTGCGTTCAATTTATATGAAAGAAAAACCTGACTTAGTAAGAAAGGAACTGGAATCGGTTTTGAATCACGTTGCCAAAAGCAGTTCACCCACTCTGTATTCGCACTACGAAGCGGGTGCCGTAGAACAGACCTGCCTGGCATATTATCCGGACTTACTTGCAGACTGCGATCGGATCTTAAGCAAGAAAGATGATCTGAGCCTGGGAATTCTGCATACAACTATAGGTCACTTTCTACGCGACCAGAAAAAGCATGAAGAAGCAATTAACGAATATGCGACTGCAAGAAAATATTTTGCAGTCTCAGACCCGCATTACCATGGTCTGTTAAATCTCAATATCGGAGAAACACATAGCTATCTGGCTTGCGGCAAGATTCAGAAAGCAGGGAGCAGCCTGGCAGAAGCAACAGCACTTGCAAAAGCCAGCAAAGACCCGCTCAAGCTTAAAGAGGTCGAGAATCTTGAAGCCCGCTATAACAGGGCACTAGAATTTTAGGTCAGATTCCATCTAAAGCTCCAGAATTCCAGACGCATTATTCTACAAATAGCCCTCGGCTTCTGATTTGAACCTCTGAAATTCACGGCCAATACAGTCGGCGAGTTCCTGGAGCTCTTCAAGCTCAACCGCCTCCCCGGCTTTGCCCTTCATTTCCAGAGCCTTAGCACTCTGTGCCAGGCAATCTGCAAAAATCATGGCTGCCGCACCTTTTATATTATGGGCAAGTTTTGATAAGGCCAACGAGTCTTTTTTAGCCAGCAGCCCGGCAAGCTCGCCGAGTTTTTTCTCAGTATCGGCAATGAAAACACTGAGCAATTGCCGTGACTGCGCCTCGTTAAAGCGCGAGCGCAGTTGCTCGTAGTCCAGAGCCTTTTTAGATATATCGGCGATTTTCTCCCCGGTAGAAGCGCCTTCCTGCTCAGGGCTTCGGGTCAGCCGGGCGGAGCTATTAGAGTGCAGGTCTTTGTTTTCCCTGTGCTCACCGGTCTCCGGCTTCAGCATTTTGCCAACCAGCTTCTTCAATACTTCAGGGTCAAAAGGCTTGGTTATGTAGTCATCCATACCGGCCGCAATACACTTCTCACGATCACCCTCCATCGCGTTTGCAGTCATTGCAACAATCGGAATATGCTTGCCGGTTTTGGCTTCCTGCTTGCGAATTTGCCTGGTGCAATCATAGCCATCCATCACAGGCATCTGGCAGTCCATGAAGATTATTGCGTAATCGTCCTTTTTTAGAGCTTCAAGTGCTTCCTGCCCGTTGGATGAAAACGCTACTTCGAGTTGTAACTCCTTCAATTCAATACTTGCAACAATCTGATTGGTTGGATTATCCTCAACCAGCAAAACCTTATGATTCTGTCTCTTTGTTTGCCCGGTGCTTTCCGTTTGCAGCGCAGCTTTTCCTGCCTCCGGGGCAGCCGTGCCATTATCACCATTTTTGCCGATCTCTGATTCCATCAATTTTGCAGTTGCAGTTGCATTTGCAGTCGCCGCCGCTAGGTCCTGTTCTTTTCTGACGGCAGGAAAAAAGCCGGCCATGGTTTTTCTTTGAGGATCTCCGGACTTCAGTGCAAGCAAACATTCCAAAAAAAGCTCCTGGCGAATAGGCTTTGTTAGAAAGGCGTCGCAGCCGGCAGCAATAGCTTTTTCACCCAGGTCGCCGTCTTGAAGTGCAGTCATCAAGACAATCTGGCTGCCCCGGCATTTTTCATTTGCTCTCAATACTTTAGCCAGCTCCAGTCCATCCATTTCAGGCATCAGATAATCAAGAACAAAGAGATCAAAGTCTTGCTGCGCAACTAAATTCAATGCTTCAAGAGCAGAGGCCGCTGTGTGATTTTCCAGCTCCCATGAGTTAAACAAGAAAGAGGTCATTTCTCTCATTGCAAGATGATCATCCACAATCAGAGCCCGCCTGTATGGAAGTTCAACACCATCTGAAAGAACTGTTTTCTTGCCGGCAATTAGAAATGGAAGTTCAAACCAGAATGTCGCACCGGCTCCAAGAACGCTTTCTACTCCAATGCTTCCTTTCATCAGATCAACAAGCTGCTTGCAAATGCTAAGCCCCAGTCCGGTGCCGCCGAATTTTCTGGTGGTTGAGCCATCTGCCTGCACAAATGGCTGAAACAGCTTGTTCTGTTGCTCAGGTGAAAGCCCGATCCCACTGTCTGTAACCTCGAACCTCACCCGAATCTCTTCATTACTCTCAGATAGCAATTGAGAACGAACGATTACTTCTCCACCTGCGGGCGTAAACTTTATGGCATTGTTTATCAGATTTACAAGAAGCTGGCGAAGCCGAACGCTGTCGCCAACTACTGTTTTGGGCAATGCGGAATCGAGCCAGCAAACAAGAGCAAGCTCTTTGGCATGGGCATTTGAAGAAAGCAGTTCTACACAGGTTTCAATATTGTCGAAGAAGTCGAACTCTACTGCTTCGATACTGAGCTTACCGGCTTCTATTTTTGAAAAATCAAGAATATCGTTAATTATTTCAAGCAACGACCGGCCAGCGTCTTTAATCAAACGCAGATATTTTCTCTGCTCAGCCGTCAACTCAGTTCTATCCAGAATGTTGCTCATACCTATTACGGCATTCATAGGAGTCCTGATTTCATGGCTCATATTAGCCAGAAACTCACCTTTGTACTTATTAGCTTGATTCAGCTGCACCGTACGCTCCTCAAGCTTGTTTCTGTACTTTTCGACTTCCTGAAGCGTATCGATAAGCTGTTTATTCTGTTGTTCGAGATCTTCAACTACAGAAAATGGAGAATTCTTTTTGAGGTCTTGAATCCACTCCTCCACCATTCTGCCTGTGATCCATCTATACTGGAACTTGCAAGCTCCCTTGAGCAGCGCGGCACGGCACCCCGCACCAGGTTGCGAGTTAATTTCGAGCTTATCGACCAGGTTCTTAGCGACACCGATACCACTGAGCCGCCCGCCTTTGCCTGATACAGTTATTCTTGCAGATCGGCGTGCATCGCTTGAGGCGGAAAGCAGCAAGCTTGTGTCGAAGCCAGGACCATCGTCAGAAACTACAACTTCAACATACTGCCGTCCATCAAGCTCATTAATGTTGAACTCTACCCTTGCTTCGCCGGCGTAAGTAACGGCGTTGCGAACAATTTCCGACACCGCTGTTGTGAGCCTGCTCTGTTCCAGCGTTGATAGCCCGGCAAGTTCGCCTATCTGCTTGGTCCTGTACCTGGCAACCACCAGGTCGCTTTCGGCTTTGGCAACTAGCTTAAGAATTGGTATCGACACAGGTGCTGCTCCGGCTGTCCTTTACAACTACTACAGTTGCATCATCATTCATTCGAGAATAATCGCGATAGATTTCTGCTGCCAGAAGGTTGGCAGACTTTCTTGCACCGCAATCCAGATGGGCTGCCGATTTTATGCCGTCGGAGTACATTAGAAGCACTGAATTCGGGCACCAGTCAAAACGATTTTCCATAAGTGAGGCGATCTGAGATCCCACAACACCCTGGACTGAAGCACATCCTTTGCTGGTATAACGAGAGAGGATTTTTCCGGAGATATTGCCGACGCCTACAAATGAGAGCTTGTCATTCAAATGATCAATCTGAACCAGAGCAAGCGCCGCCCCCCTGCTGTTAGCAAGCGCTTGATGTATCTGGCTTACCAGCTTTTTAGGGTCTGAAAACGGAAAATTTCGAAAGCAGTCCACAGCTTTTCTGCTTACTTCGGCAGCACCCGGTCCATGTCCAAGCCCGTCAACAACTAAAATGCTGCTCAGTTCATCGGAAATTGCAAGAGAGACAGCATCGCCGCAATACTCACTTTCACTCGGATGTGCCACCGAGATATAGCCAAGCTTGATTCGGTCCTTTGCTCTGCATTGATCTAGATTTCGAGCGTCTTGAGAGTTTTTTTGATTGATTGTGCATACGATTACAGTTCCCTGTCCAGGCGTTGAACTGATTTCAAAAGAATCGGAAAGGCGCTTGATTGCCCCCAGCCCTGCGCCAAGTGTGTTTTTGCTGGATACTCCATCTCTCAGGGCATTATCCAGATCGCAAATGCCCGGTCCTCTATCTACGGAAAACAGGCGCAAGGCTCTGCCGTTATCATTACTGCCGTCACAGACAAGAATTTCGCCGCCGTTTTCAGCATGTTTTGCCAGGTTACTTGCAATCTCGCTTGCCAGAATGTTGATGCGATCAATAGTCGTTTCCGAGAATTCAAAGCTCAGCGCAAAATCGCGAACGGCACGCCTTGCTGCGCCGATGTAGCTCTGGTCTAAGACCGGAATACGAATACTCTGGGTGTTTGAAATTAACACCATTTCGCTATCACCACTCTGGTTCCTTTTCCCGGTCTGGATTCGATCTCGAATGTATCGACCAGGTTTCTGCACCCGGATAAGCCGTGCCCCAGGCTCTTACCAGTTGAGAATCCTCTGGCAAGGGCCGCATTAAGATCCTCGATTCCCGGTCCGCGATCATCACACACTGCTCTGATACCCTTCATACTACCTTGTTCAATTTGCTCGATTGAGATTGTGCCTTCTCCTGCATACTTGATTATATTGGTTAAAAGCTCAGTTACGGCAGTTCTGAACTCGTTTTCTTTCATGCTGCTCATCCCGAGCGAAAGAGCCCAGGCATTTATACGTTTTCGTACTCCCACAAGATCTTTCTTGCTTTTAATTGCATGCAACTCCGGGTCCGAGCTAATCATCGCTTTTCCTTTTCATTTCCTGTTCAGGCGCTTCAGAACTTCGAGCCCCTTTTCTAAGTTGCTTGCAGAGTTCACTCCCGGGAAGCTGACACCCATATCCAGAAGAGTGATTGCGACCTCAGGTTTTAATCCCACAAGAACCGAGTTGAGATCCATCACTTTTAATTTGCTTACAAGACGCAAAAGCATTCTGGCCATGAAAAGATCCATTGACTCTAGGCTTGATACATCAAGGACCACACTGGCAACACCGCTTGCCCGGCTGCTTCTTTCAAGGAGACTGCTTTCAAACTTGCGCAACTCCATGTCGTTTAGATCTCCTCTAAGCGGAACTATCAAAACATCATCAGTTTTTAAGAGAGGTATCTGTTCATATTTCATAGCAGTCACCGGGGCAGTCGCAATTTAAGTAATCAATCCTGGCACTCAGCTCTGGGCCTGGGTGGAGACAACCTTGAGATTCATATGGGTGAATGCATCATGCAGGGCCCTTGCCATGCTCGACTTGGTATTTACTCTGCTCAAATCAAGTCCGAGATTGACAATTGTGTTGGCTATCTCAGGTCTGATTCCGCTAACTATGCACTCCGCACCCATAAGCCTGGCCGCATCGATTGCCTTCATCAGGTGCTGTGCAACCAGCGTGTCAACCGTCGGAACACCGGAGATATCCATGATTGCAACCGAGCTTCCTGATTCTGCTAAGGCACGCAGCAGTTGTTCAACCATGCAACGGCTGCGTTCGCTATCCAGAGTTCCTACAATCGGCAGAACCAGAATGCCATCCCAGAGATGAATAACCGGTGTGGACAGCTCCATAAGATCCTGTTGCTGTCTTTTTACAAGCGCCTCCAGATTACGCCGTTCCGTAATATCGATTATTGTCGCAAGCGCCACAACACCATTGTCTGAGTTGATTGGTTTCAACCCAATCTCAATCGGGAATTCAACACCGCTCTTGCGTACGCCGGCCAGATCTCGCCCCGCACCCATTTGCCTTGCTTTTGGGTCAAGAAAAAATGAGTTGCGATGGTGCTTGTGTTTTGAGCGAAATCTTTCCGGAACAAGTTTCTCGATTTCCTGCCCCAGCAATTCTTCTTCCTTATAGCCAAATGTTTCCAGAGCCAGGTCATTTATCCCAACTATCTTGCCTTCCTGGTTCATAACCACCGCAGCAGAAGGAATTACTTCAAGCGCTGCCGCCATGCGGTCGGTGCTGCAGATGGTAATCGATTTTTCGGACATAGCTTTTTCTCCCTGGAAATTACAAAATTACAAATTTGACATTGAGCATGATGATCGGCTCTTGAAGGCGGCATCAATGCAAAACTGCGTTAAGAAAGCAGCAGCAGCTCGCGTACCTCAGCCGCTGAGGAAGGCCTGTCCTGAGGATTTTTCTTTGTAAGTTTCAAAATCAGTTCTATCAGTTTTGGCGATAGCCCGGCCTTTTTCAACGGCTCTACCGAAGGCTCCTCCTTTATATGTTTCATTACTACTTCAAGCACTGAACTGGCCTCAAAAATCGGGCAGCCCGTGAAAGCTTCGTAAAACATGCAACCAAGCGAATAAAGATCGCTTCGATGATCGATTGTATATTTACCGCTTCCCCAGCATTGTTCCGGGCTCATGTAAAGCGGTGAGCCCAGGCATTCACCGGTTTGGGTAAGCTTGCTGTTATTTGCATCGAGTATTTTTGCAATACCGAAGTCGACAACTTTTACAAGGCAGGGATTGTCTTCACGCCTCAGAAGCATGATATTGGCAGGCTTCAGGTCACGGTGCACTATTCCTTTGGCGTGTACGGCTTCAAGCGCATCTAAGACCTGACTGAATATTTTCTTTCCGGCTTCAACTGATACATGGCCTTCGCGTTCAAGTAAATTTTCGAAGCTCTGCCCGTCGAGAAATTCCATTACCAGGTAAGGTATTTTCGAATGAAAGAGCCCGAAGTCATAAATTGTGACAAGATTTTGATGCACAGCACGAGCATTTGATTGGGCTTCAATTTTAAAACGCTCAAGAGTGCTTGGTTCGGAAGCAAGGTGTTCGTGGAGGGTTTTAATTGCGACGATCCTGTCAATTACCGTATGCGAAGCGCGGTAAACTGCACCCATACCACCGGAGCCCAGGAGCATCTCGACTTTGTAATGCTGGCCAATGATGTCGCCGGGTCTGATCGTGACAGGTCCTGCATTCTCGGCTTTGCCGGCAACTTTCTCGGAGCTGTCTGCAACACTGCCGTTTAGTTGCTTCAAGAGCTCGTTCAATAAGCCTTTAACCAGGGTATCGTTGACTTTCAATTCTGAAGCTATCTCTTCAAAGCTCTTGCCCTGCTCCACAAGCAAGAGCAGTTCTAGCTTGGTTTCAGAAAGTGCAGGAGCGCTCTGGTTAGCAGCTTGCGAATTGCTTTGGGCGCGTAAAACTTTATGAGCGATTCCTGGATCGAGCCAGGCAGCACCATTCAAGACCGATTGAATTGCAATAGCCAGCATCTCACCCGAAATGGTTTTGAGGCAGTAACCATCGGCTCCGGCTTTCAGAGCTGCAAATATCGAACTGTCGTCTTCTGCTGTAGTAAAAATCAGGACCTTTGTTGCAGGCAAGGCCTTTTTAACCTGATTGGTTGCTTCAATACCATCAATCTTTGGAAGACCGAGGTCCATCATCACCACATCAGGTTTGCATTCAAGAATTTTCTCAACTGCGGCCTCGCCGTCTTCGGCCTCGCCGATCACATTAAAGTGACTGGTCTGTTCAAGCAGCATCTTCAGTCCCATGCGAGCAATCAAATGATCTTCAGCCAGGAAGATATTTATGGTTTTGGTGCTTGACATTAAGCATACTCCGCTTGCAAGAAGGCGCAAAATAGTGGCTAAAATACCACAATCCGGCAGTGAATGCATATCGTAAGGATGTCTTCGACGTCATTTATTCCAGCACCGGCAGAGAATCTTCCGGCACTTCCTTGCCTGCTTTTCGCAATTCTTCTCTGTCTGCAAGCGGCAAGCGTACAGTAAAAGTAGAGCCCTTGTTCAATTCGGACTCAAGCTCGATGCTGCCTCCGTGGGCCCTTACAATTGCAAGCGCAATTGCAAGTCCGAGACCGGTGCCGCCACCATAAACCCGGCTCCTGGTTCTTGATCTTTCAACCCTGTAAAAGCGGTCGAAAATTCGTTGTTGATCAGCAGGAGCAATTCCAATGCCCGTATCTATCACCCTGATGATCGCTTCATTGTTGTTGGAGCGCAAAGTAACCGTTACTTTGCCGCCTCCCTGGGTCGCCTTAATCGCATTATTAGTAAGATTCAAGAAAATCTGTTTGAGCTTATCCAGATCTGCAAGTACCCATAATGGCTTTTGCGGCAAAATAAACTGCACTTCAATTTGTTCGGGCGCAATTACAGTTACAGTGTCTTCAACACCTTCGAGTGCCTGCCTCAGATCTATGATGTTCTTCTGAGCAATCACCGGCTGTCCGGCATCAGCACGGGCAAGTTGAAGCAAATCAGAAACAAGGCGGATCAGGCGGCCGCTTTCATCAGAAATGGTTTGCAATGCCTCGGATAACAAGGTCTGATCGATATTTCCGCCGCGTCTTTGCAAAAGTTTCGTATAACCCTGAATTGAGGTCAGTGGCGTGCGGAGCTCGTGGCTTGCATCACCGACAAACTGGCACTGAATATTCAGCGACTCTTCGAGTCTGTTTAAGAGCCGATTGAAGGCCTTGCGCAATTCCAGAATTTCACTTGATTCATTGTGATCCACTTCCAGACGCTGCCTGATATCCATGGAAGCTAGTTTATTCGTAGATGAAATAAGCTCGGTTAAAGGTACGATAATCACACCGGCAAGATACCAGTTAATAAGGGCCAGAAGCGGCAATAAGGGCAAATACCAGAGAAGGTCGACAAGGTTGAAACCGTGCAAACCGCTTACAATCACATGGCAGATCACAATCGGAACAATACTGCTGACAGTCATGACAATTGCCATGCGCCCGCGAACCGTATTTCCCCATTTGAATCTGCTCATCTAGTCCAGGTTCTTTCCAGATTACCTTGTTCTAAGAGACCTCAAGTCCACAGCTTGATCTTCTACTGGCAAGCATTTTACCTGTTTATTTCTTGCCATGTTTACTTCTTGTCCTGTTTATTTCTTGTCCTGTTTTATATCTCGTCTGTTTTATTTCTTGCTATTTCTCGTGCGGTGGCATCTTGAGCAAGTTCAAATATGCTTCATGGACTCTCCCATTTGAAACCAGGCAGGAGCCTGTATAAACCGAGTCGCCGCCATCGAGATCACTGAAGCGCCCGCCGGCTTCTTCGGCAATTATTTTCATGGGCGCCAGATCCCAGGGAAAAAGACCAACCTCAATCATTGCCTCGGCTTTTCCTTCAAAAACATATGCGAAATCAAGATAATCACCTGGCCCTCGCTGCCGGTAAGAGTTCCGCACCATGCGCGTGAATCCCTCCCAGTAGCCAAGTTCAAGTATTCGATTTACGGCTCCGAACACAAACTGCGAATCTTCAACTTTTTCAACGCTTGATACTTTGATGCTTCTGCCGTTGAAATAGGCACCAGCCCCTTTTTCAGCATAATATGTTTCGTCTAATGCCGGGTTGTGCACTACACCTAGTACGATTTCACCATCCTGCTCGAGTGCAAGCAATGTTGAAAAAATAGAAATTCCGCGAGCAAAGTTATAAGTTCCGTCAATTGGATCGATAATCCATTTGCGTTTCGAGTTGCTTCCCGCGGATTCACCTTCCTCTTCTCCGAGAATCGAGTCGGCAGGAAAGCGCTTCTGGATGGCTTGCCTGATCAATTTTTCACATTCTTTGTCTGCCAGTGTAACCGGTGTTCTGTCCGGCTTCATGCTAACTTCTACGCCGGCATTGAAATGAGCAAGCGCCAGTTTGCCTGCTTCTTTGCAAAGCTCGATTGCAAAAGACAGATCATCACCCATTATGACTCCCATCCTGCTTAATACCTTTTTCAATTGATAAGGATTCACCGCAGCAATGCCGCCATTATTACAGGGCAGCTGTTGACTTCCGCAAATGAGTAAACGGAAGCCCTCGCCAACAATTGTCAGTGAGAGCTTCCGAGGAGATCAGGCCGAAAGAACTAGCTTGGGTTCGTTCGCTAGAACAAGTATTAGAACAAGTAATCGTAGATGGCGCGTGCTCCGCGACCGACTCCGACACCTATATCTCTTACATCGATGAACGTTCCTTTAACAAGACGCTCATACAAGAAACCTTTTTGCCTTTCAGCATATGCAAGTCTCATGTCTTGTTCGACGTTCTTTTCTTCAACGGCTTTCATACGTCTTTCAAGATCGTCAACACGAGCCTTCAACTTGTTGAGTTCACCACGGAACTCTTCAAGCAGAGCAGCAAACTTTTCCAAGTCAGCCTTATCAGCCTTCTGAGCGAGACGCTCTGCCACACATTGTTCGTATTTATATAGAGCTGCTGCCAGCTCAAAACGTGTCGTGGATTTTTGTCCACGATATGTGCGATCTGGATAACCTACCAGTACATGGCAGGGGTTATTAACAAGTTCTTTCAGCGCATTGTATGCCCACTCGTTGCCCACAACGTCTGTTAATTCGCTGATGTTCTGGGCTCCCTGAGCATTCGCTGGTGAGATAGTAAAAACAGTGCTTGCACCTAGTGCAACAACTGCAGAAAGCAAGGTTGCCAACCTTTTCTTCATACCAGTTATCACTCCCGTAAATAATTGACCTGACTCCTACGAAGGCCAATATACCCCAATTGCTTCGGTGATTAGTAGTAGGCACAAGAGTAAAAGTAACCTATCTAAGAGCACTAACCCCAAGAACCCCTGTGGCAGCTATTATCCACCGGCTTAAATAACATTAATGATTTTACATGGGACAGGGCGATATATGCGATGCAAATCCGGAAAGCACCGTCCGGACAGCTTTCTAACACCAGTGTAATTCTTGACGAGTAGATAAGCTGAAGCTTGCGACCGATAATGTTTAGCTGTAATTCAGATACGGTGCAGCTTTTCGCTGTCAAAAGTAATCAAGGACCCGGGGAAATCAAGTGGATTTGCCACTATATCTGGTGGAATCAGGGCGGTATTAGATGCGGTGCCGGACACTTGTATACTCTTATCTGCTCACCAATGCTCCTGCACAGAGTGGCTTTTGCATTTTTCGGGGGCTTTCTCTTGAGAATAAAGCGATTCTATATCAGCGTGAATATGCTTCTATTTAATGCGATTCCATTTATAGATATGGGGAAATGGGGAAGTTCCCAGACCGACCACCCGCTTGACGTCGACGGCCAACACCAGGTTTTGGATTAGCGCCTGCTGGGCCTTCAAAGCGAACTTCAAAGAAAACTTCAAAGAAAACTTCAAAGAAAACTTCAAAGAAGACTTCAAAGAAGACTGCAAAGAAGGCTAAAGAGAAGGCTAAAGAGATAGCAAGTCAGGCAAGTTTCAAGCTTGACGCCGAGGATTAAAAAACAGCAAACGAATGAGGCAATAATGAAGCATAATGAAAAAGCGATCAGAAAAAGTCAGATCGAACAAAGAATCAAAGCAACAAAATATGGTTCCCCCTCAATCAATATGTATGCATACATTGCATGCATACATATTGATTGAATTTGGAACTGAATTGAAAACAATCAGCAAGAAGTGAAATTAGAATCCAAGCCTTGATAATGATTATATGAACGAAAAACCGCTGCTAAAAATAGCCCACTTGTATGCCCATTTTTTGAACATATACGGAGATCGGGGCAACATAATCACTCTAAGCAGACGTTGCCAGTGGCGAGGTATCAAAATCGAGCTCAGGGCAACAACAACAGGCGAGCAATTCGATCCTGATTATTTTGATCTCTATTTCATTGGCGGAGGACAAGATAAACAGCAGCAAGTAATTGCCTCCGATCTTCAAGCACGAGCAAGGGAACTCAAGCAATCAATTGAAAACGGGGCAGTGATACTTTCTATATGTGGGGGCTACCAGTTGCTGGGGCATTATTACCGCCCCCACGAGGGTGAAGAACTGCGCGGAATTTCTCTGGTCGATGCATATACCGTCGCCGGAAACAGGCGCATGATAGGCAACGTGGTCCTCGAAAGGGAAAACGGCAAGACGCTTGTAGGCTTTGAGAACCATAGCGGCAAAACTTATCTTGGCAAAGAAAGCAAGTGCCTGGGCAAAATAATCACTGGAAACGGAAACAACGGCGAAGACGGCAAAGAAGGAATAGCCCAAGCGGTAGGTCGGGGCATGGTCTACGGCACATATTTACACGGATCTCTGCTACCGAAAAATCCAGACTTTGCAGATGAGATAATCAAGCTCGCTCTTGCCCGCAGATACGGGATGCTTGACCTTGAAAAGCTTGATGACAAGCTTGAGTCCTCAGCCCACAATTTTGCGGTTTCTCTCAAAGCTTAGGCCGATAGATAGTGAAAAAGCTCTCAATACTGATCCCGGTTTTTAACGAAGCAAGCACTCTCGTGCAGGTACTGGAAATGGTTTCAAAGGCCGATTCAGCCGGTCTTGAAAAGGAGCTTGTCATTGTTGATGACGGCTCCACCGACGGCACAATCGAAATTCTCAAAGCCCTTGATCCGTCTATATACAATGCCAAAATTTATTACCATGAAAGGAACCAGGGCAAAGGAGCCGCGCTCAGAACTGCCCAAAAAGCAGCAACGGGCGACATAATAATGATTCAGGATGCCGATCTTGAATACAGCCCCGATGAATACCCGGAACTCTTGAAACCTATACTGGAAGGCAAAGCCGATGTGGTTTACGGCTCCCGGCTTTCGGGAGGAAAACCGACCAGGGCATTCAAATTCACACACTTGATGGGCAACAAGTTTTTGAGCTTGCTGACAAATCTGCTATACGACTGCACTCTCACTGACATGGAAACCTGCTACAAGGTTTTTAAAGCCGAAGTATTCAAGAATATAAGCATCAAGTCGAACCGTTTCGAGTTTGAGCCCGAAATCACGGCAAAAATTCTGAAACAAGGTGTCAGAATCTACGAAATGCCGATTTCATACTATGGTCGAGATTACTCAGAAGGCAAGAAAATAACCTGGAAAGACGGTTTTGGCGCGATTTATGCACTTTTGCGTTACCGGTTTTTCGACTGAGCCCGGCTCATGAAGATTAAATCCACAGATTTTTCACGAAAATATTAGTTTTCTTTATACTGACTTTGGGTTAAACTGATGTCAGGTGGTAGAGCCAGAGCCATGGTCTCGTTCTTTTACTAGGGTTTGAAGAATATGAAAAAACTGAGCTTAGTAGTTATTGCATTGTCGATTCTGGGACTTAGTTCCCCTGCCTACGCGCAGAACTATCACCAGAACTACGGTAACGGACGCGTGGTCCAGCAAAACCAAACAGGTCTTTTCCACTCTGATGCCAGCTATATCAGCTCCGGCTCATTGAGCAGGTCAGCTCAGGGGAAGGCCGCCGGGATGACAAACAATGGTTTGCCATCCACAAGCTGGGGAGGCTACATCCGGAACCCCGGCGATGATATTTACACCGGCAACAATGGAGCCATGCGCATGGGCAATGGTTCGATGGTTTACGGAGATGAAATCATGAGAGCCAATATGGTCGCGGCAGCCAAAAGGCAACGCCAGGAGGCCAGATTCCGCCAACAGCAAATGATGAACATGCGCCAGCAGCAGCAGGGCAATTTCTACGTGCCCGGCTCCAACGGTGGAGCCTCCAGCTACGGCAGTGGCGCTGCAGGCTACGGCTCTTATCGCTGAGCAAAACGCTCTCGTCTTTTGTTTTGCTCGCCATCAGTTTTCGTTGAGAAGCAGACCCGGGTTACGTCCCGTGCAGCCGGCTCATGCTAAACTAGTCCAGGCTTAAAGAGATCCGATCCTGAAAAAAATCAGGCAAAGCCTTGCGGCCACAAGCGGCACGCGCATGATTTTGCCTGGATTCAATGGATCTTTGCCAAAAGATTAGCAGCAGTGAGGTGCTTTGTGAAAATCGTTGTACTGGGCGCGGGTGCCATGGGTCAGGTGACCATCAAAGACCTGAGCAACTCGGCAAGCGTAGAAGAAGTTCTGATAGGCGACCTCAATCTCGAACGTGCAGATGCACTCAAAAAAGAGTTGAAATGCCCCAAGATCAAAACCGCCAGAGCCGATGTCACAGACGTAGATGGGCTTGCCAGGCTGCTTTCAGGCTACGAAGCCGTCATAAACTGCGCTCCTTATATGTTCAACCTGAATGTAATGCAGGCTGCATTGAAAGCCTCTTGCCATTATCTTGATCTTGGCGGGCTTTTTCACACAACTCGCAAACAGCTCGAACTGCACGAAGAATTCGAGAAAAGAAAGCTGCTGGCGGTGCTCGGCATGGGAGCCGCACCCGGCATGACCAACGTGATGGCTGCGGCAGCCTGCGACGAAATGGATTATGTGGAAGCAATCGACATTTATGCAGCTTCAGTCGATCTGCTTGAACTGGATCATCCCTTCCTGCCGCCATATTTGCTTGACACGATTCTCGATGAGTATTTCCTCAACCCCTACGTTTTTGAGGATGGAGAATTCAAAGAAGTAGCACCCATGTCAGGAGAGCAAGTACTGGAATTTCCGCAGCCAGTGGGGCGCGCTTCTTCGTTTTTGACACTTCATTCTGAAGTTGCCACTCTGCCGCTCAGCTACAAGAGCAAAGGTATCAAGAGAGTCACTTACAGACTCGGCCTGCCTGTAAGTTTCCATGAAAGGTGTAAATTCCTTGTGGAGCTTGGATTTGGGAGCAAGAGCCCCCTTAAGGTAGATGGCGCCGAGCTGAATCCGCGCCGTATTTTGCAGGCTATGATCGATCAGCATCCGGTGCCTGATGCCGAGCCGGAAGACTGCGAAGTAATCAGAGTAGATGTAGCTGGAAAGAAAGGCGAGCGACAGATTCTAACCCGGCTTGAATGCACTGTACATTCGCACAAAGAATGGAAGATATCCTGCGGGGCGCTCGACACCGGAGTGCCACCTTCAATAGTGGCACAAATGATTCTGGGCGGACATATAAGCAAGCGCGGGGTGCAGGCACCGGAGAACTGTGTCGGCACCGCCAGATTTTTTGATGAACTGGCACTGCGCAGAATGGAAATGCGCAAAATCACCGACGAAGTCATTGCTTCAACAAATGGAGCAAAAGAAAAGCTATCGGTTTAGTGAAAGCGCTTTAGCAAAAGCAGACTATTTCAATAGTCAAGCTTTACCAAAATTGGATCTGGCAGAAGCTCTATTTTATAATTGCACGGTATAAATAAATGAATGCATGCATTCTATAGCTAAGGATGGAGCCGCTTAGCGCCGGGTCTCAACGAAAGATAAATGATGCAGCCGGTAAGAGCGGGCACAATTTTGAAAAACTGCAATACAAAAAAAAACGAAGCCAATAAGAATAACAGAACAACAGAATCAAAACGTTCATGGTGGGTTCTGGAATTCGAAGTCGAAGCAAAAGATGAAGACATAGCGGTCTGGCTGATGATACACGAGCTGGGGGCCAACGGCTGCCAGTTCATTTCTGCGACAAAAGACAGAGTTACGCTGCAAGCCAGTTTTGAACCCGACAAAATTTCAGCCGATAATTTGCAACCGGTCTATGCAAGCTTAGATGAATACGGGTTAGGAGCTATTGCAGCCAATTTGAGGATAAACAAGCTCTTAGAAGCAGACTGGCTTTCTGAGTGGAAAAAAGGTCTCAAACCAATCATGCTGGGAGAAGCTTTTTTAGTGAGCCCTCCCTGGTTTGAAGGAAAACTGAGCGAAGAGGAAAGCAAACGCCGCGTGATCTGGATTGAGCCAGGTCTGGCATTTGGAACCGGCTTCCATGCTACGACTCAGTTTTGCCTGCAAGCACTTGAGACTCATCTGAGCACTGTAGAGGCTGGCTGCGAAATACTGGACATGGGCACAGGCTCAGGAATACTGGCCATCGCGGCGGCAATAATGCTCCCGGATGCAAAAATCATGGCACTGGAAATAGACCCGCTTGCATGCAAAATAGCAGCAGAGAATTTCGCACTCAATCAAGTAAGCAATCAAGTGGAGCTTTTGCAAGGATCTACAGAAAGGATTCTGGGCAGGGCATTTAACGCGATTCTGTCGAATTTAACTTGCGAAGACAATATTGCTTTGTTAGATGATTATCTTTCGATACTCAAGCCGGGCGGACTGATGATAATGTCGGGGGTTTTGCTTGAAAAGGCTCATCTAATCGAAGCCGAGTTGAATAAGCACCCTCTAAAAATTGTCGAGCGACAGGACAAGGAAATCTGGTCCGGTTTTGTAGTAGAACGGACGGAGGAGAATCGCTTGTGCTGAACCAGGAAGATCTTGAAAAAATTGCAGAGGAAATGTCCGAAGCATTAATCAAGAACCCTGCCTTGATGGACGAGTTGTCTTCACGCTTGCCCACAGAGTTCAGTTTTGTAATAAGACAGCTTCCACACGACCACGAAGCAATGACCGCGTTTGTAACAGCCCTTTTGCCCATACTTGAGAATGAAAAACGATTCGGCAGGGGCATGAACCAGAAAGACAAGATCGATCTTTTTCTTGAATTGATGGACAAGCCCGAATTCATCAACTGGATTATCCGGGCAATAACGGGTAAAGATGCAGCTGAGATTCTAGAGAATGGCACACCAGGCTGGCTCAGCAAGTCTCAACAGGGTGCCGATCTACTTGAGCAAAGACGTTTTGAAGAATCAAAAGAGCTGCTGCTTGCAGCACTGGACGAATGTGATCGGGAACGCCCCGGTAGCCTCTGGAGCTTTGCAATTTTGCGGGCGCTGGCTGTTGCCTGTGGAGGCGCCGGCGACGTAGAGAGACTCGAGCCTCTCTTAAAACGCTGGATAGATTCAGCTGAATCCAAACTGGGCAAAATGCATCCCGAGCTTGCCTATCCATACTCAATGATGGCACTTGTGCGCGAAGAACAGGGAAATGCCATCGACGCAGAAGATCTGTACAGAAGAGCGCTTACGATTCTCGAGCAATCAGAATTGCCCGAAGCCGAAGATCTCACAAACGCCGTGCATGAACTTGCATTTTTCTATTTCAGGCAAAAGCGTTTTGACGAAGCCAGACCTTTGCTTACAAGAGTGCTTGAGACCCTGGAAAAAGATGGAAGTCCGGAGGAAGACAAGCTCGAATATATAGAAGCGCTTGCAGTTGCAAATGCTGAACAAAAAGAGTTCACAAACATAGAATCTTATTGCCGCCGTATCCTGAGTTATTGCGAAGCGAACCCGGGCGAATTCGAAGATACGTGGTATCCGATGGGCTTGCTTGCTTGCTCCTTTCTGGCACAGGACAAAGCCGGAGAAGCGGCGGTTGCATTTGAAGCCGTACTTGAACAAATGCAAAAGGCCGGTATTGAAGACAACGAAAAACTGAAACTGGTTATCGAATCTTATGTAGACTTACTGAAATCAAGCGGACGCGAACGTGAAGCAATTTTCGTATCTGCTAAAGCACAGCGCATTATTTACCAGCATCTTGAGTTGCGCACCGGCAGCGATGAAATACTTTCAGACGAGTTGCCGATTGAAATAGTGGCTCATTGCTATTACCGTCTTGCCTCCAGTGACGCCGCAGACAGCTGGCAATTTATGGAAAGCCAGGAAAAAGAAAGCACGTTACGCACAATTCTTGTTGCAGCACTGAGAGAGTTTTTTGCAAGTACTGATTTTTTGAAGATCTGCACTGATTTCAAAGAAGTTGAAGACGAGTTCCAGGACATTCTAGCCTCCAGAGCAGACCTGAACGGCCTGCAAATGGTTTTTCAATTTAGAGAATTCAGCGACAAAGGCGGTTTTCTGCAGGTGCTGGGCAAACTACAAAGAGCAATCCAGCTTTCAAGCTCGGGTGCAAGCGAAGAAGCAGAGGGTTTGTTTGAACAATCACTTGAGGAATCGATCCGCTTTCCACGTTCAGACTTGAAGCGATACGTAAAAGAAATCTACCTGGATTACCTCGTCAGTTCCGGTCAGGAAGAGAAAGCCAGAGAACTCAGAGAAAAAGAAATCTGAACTCGGTGAAGCTGAAAAATGAGACTTGCCTTATTAAAGCCGCAAGAAAACCGGCTTGCAGACTTCTTCAGTCTAAACGTCGGCTATTAGATTCATTCTGATTCAAACAGATTAAGCCCGTCTAAATGCCCGCCAGTTCTGGCTTAAGCCGATCGTATATGTGAACGAATTAATGCCGTTTTGCCCATTTTCTATCTAGCTTCTTTAGAAACTTCAATTAGACTGAGATATCAAGATCTTTTTCCCTCCCGCGGGAGCTTCTCAAAATGGAACATGGCGGAACGCACGGACACGGAGTTTGCTCCCATGGCGGGGGAGCAGGCGATGCAATGGGCTTTTCTGCCGACCAGTCCGTAGGCTGGAACATGGCAATGCAGGCTGAGCGCAGCCATGCTGACCTGGGAAGACGTCTGAGCTTCAACGACCCCCGCATCGT
Source organism: uncultured Candidatus Obscuribacterales bacterium (assembly GCA_964615655.1). Lineage (GTDB taxonomy): Bacteria > Cyanobacteriota > Vampirovibrionia > Obscuribacterales > Obscuribacteraceae > JAIEPM01. Next base: position 73,041 of record CAZTQO010000012.1, read on the forward strand.
AATCGGTTTCACTATTGTTGTGTTCCTGACTTTGCTGTCACTTCCTTATGTACTCGATTACTTGCAAGACGAAAGCATTGCAAACAAAATCAAGGCAGAAATGGAAGCAGAAGAAAGAGCAGAAAACGAGCAAGCAGCAGCCATTGATGCTGAAAAAGCAAAAAGCGAAAAAACTGCCGAGGCTGCAGCCAGCCAGGGCAAATTTGAATCGGATGCAGAATCGAAGACAACAAAAACCGGTCTTGCTTTTATTAGGCAGTGCAGGCAGCCAGCATCACCGGCAGTGGCAAAAACCACAACTGCAAAAGCTGAACCCCAGACTACTGCAGCTTATGTTCCTGCTTATGGACAAGGACGGCAGGAACAAGGGAATCAGACGCAAAGTTACAGCACATCAGCTACAGCTTCAACGCCGGGCGCTCCAGCAGCGGCTGCTGCAGCATATGAATACGGCGGAGCCGTGCCGAGCCGGAATCATCAATACTACGTTTACGTCCCGAATTCTCAATTTGGCCAGCCGGCTCAGGTCGGACAAGCGGCTCAATTGGGACAAGCGGCTCAATTGGGACAAGCAGCACATGGCGGTCACCCAGCAATGGGCAGTCAGATACAGTCCCAGTCGCTGCCGCAGGCTCAGGCTCAATATGGTCAAGCCCAGCAATATGCTCCGATGCATAACATGCAGAGCCAGCACGCTTACGGACCGGCTCCTCAATACACGACAGCCCAGGCAGCACAAATAGCAATGGCTTCGACTTTGAGCCGCTTCAATGCTCAAACCAGTGCGATAGTTTCGCCCATGGGCATGAGACAACATGCAGGAGAACCGACAATGCCGATGCTGCCGTCTTCCGGACAGGACGGTATGCAACGTATGCGTGTGCTGGTCAACAGATAAGCTTCGGCAAGCAGGTCTGGAGATGAACGGAGCTAGAGGGCCAGGCAGCTCAATTAATCTGCTATAATTCAAATGATCGTCTACAATTGATTCAGGAGCCTCAACCGCTCCAAATTTTGCACCCTGACAAAAGCATAAGTAACCAGCTTCGAGCCTTATTTCCTCACAGTGCTCCGGTTTGTGTGCCGGCACTTCCTCATATTCATGGGGGCGTTTAGTTTCGACAGGGTTGTAGGGTCGTAAGTTGCAGGTCGAGGTTGTTCGGAACCTCGTTAATCACCGAGCAAAAACACAAATGCCAACGATAATGTTGTGCCTTTCGCACCCCGCGCTCTCCGCGCGGTTGCCTAACTAAAAGCTTAGGACGCGAACACGATCGAAGATCCTGATCACCCGTTCTTCATCGTGCAAACCATGGTGATTGCTCACAGGCAAAGCTAGCGCTTAATAGCCTGTGCTAAGACATAAGCGCGACCCCGGGTGGCGGTTCACGCCTCTTACAGCGGTTCTGGAAAAATTGTGAACTAAGCCTGTAGTAACTTGCCTCTCAGCAATTTTGGACGCGAGTGCGATTCTCGCCGCCTCCACCATTTTTTCAAGCAGGGCTCAAACGGTCACAGGACTAAGTTTTCGCGCATTCTCAATAAGAGGAAAGTGCGAAGGCGTGGCCCCTTTTGTGGCCCGTCAAATTCGAGCTTCATGTTCTTATTCCTTCGAAAGAAATAGCGCCGGTGACACCTTGAAGAATTCGGCAAGCCGGCAAGCTGCGCGCTTGCTCAGTCCCCTATTGCCGCTGAGAAATGCGGAGAGATTTGATTTGTAACCGACATACTGGACCAGATCTGCCTGAGCTAGCCCATTGGATTCCATAAGAAAAGCCAGGGCTTCTCGGGGTGTCATCTCTTCTGCTAGTCGAGGTAGTTTCTTTTCGTACTGAGCAATCAAATCACCAAGGACTGTTAGGTAGTCGGCTTCGCCGTTGCTCAAGCTGCTTCGACGGTACGCAAGCCGCTTCATTACTTTTATGGCTTCGTCGAATTCTGACTTGTCACGTAGCGGAACCAGAGGAAACTCCCTGACCAGTTCCATATAGGCTTTGTCGACTCTTGCTGTATTCATGCCTTCCACCGATCATATTCTGCATGTGTCATCACGTCTAAGACGAAAACGCGCTGTAGGGAATAGTCAATCGAACTGATTAGTCTGAAATTATTGCCGCCTATGTCGAAGACGACTTGTTCCTTAACGTAATCCGCGCTTCTGAATGTCTCGCGCACTTCGGCGAACGATTTCCATGCGGCTGCCTTCGTTACGTCAATCCAGCTCGCTAGCGGCCTTCGCGCGTTGGAATGTTTTTTCGCAAACAAGCGCAATTCGCTTTCGTTGATGACTTCCACTCAATCACCCTCAAGTTATCAGTTTGATAACCACCTGTCAAGTCCCGACGCCCGAAGCTGCGAGTTAAAGTCCTCAAAGTGGCGTTTTTATGCAAGATTCCTTGCGCGCGGATCAGTCTACCTGTACAGATCGGCTTCGGTTCTAAGATTGCATCGTATATCCTGGCTTTGGCCTGTGGAGACAAGCAGATCATCTTTCCAATGATTTCGCGCAAGCGCAATCAAGAACTCGCCCAAATTTTTAGTGGTCGAAGATCCGATGTGTCGCCAGTTATCTTGCATTGAAGGGCTTGGCGATGGCGAGTCATGCGGACCAACTTGCCATGCTAGCTGATCGATTTCCAGCCCTCGACGGTTGTAAAAATTGAGCAAGGCAAGCCCGACGTCTTTGACTTGATCGTAAGGATCAATCTTTTGATCAACTAACGAATAGGAAACACCGATTATGTAGCGTGCTCGCCGCTTGTTGTACAGTGGGTGGTTCTCGAAGATATCAAAGTGGCAGCAGAAAACGTCGTAGCGATTGGGTATAGGCTCTACGTTTATTTCAAATAGGCGGCCTGATAGTGATTTGATTACATCGGTCGCATAACCGGAATCAAGAAGGTGGCGATGGACGAGGCTCACAAGTAGGGCATTCAAGGTTAATCCTCGGCGTGCCGCCTGTCCTACCAGCTGCCTGTGGTATTCATCCGGCAACCTTAGAGTCAGGTTTTTGTATTTATCTTCTTGGTTTTTGTTTTTTGAAGGCATTTCACCATCACCTTGCTGTGGCTATTATACCACCATGCTGGTGGCGCAAAAATCTATTTGCCTGACAGACAGAACCTTTGGGTCCACTACCTGAGAAGCTGCATAATAAGAAGATTCCTTTCTTGCGGCGTAAAATGTTAAATGCGCCGCAAACGTGTGAAGGTATTTTACTATCAGTTATCTACCGCGATTATGCTACCATATATACGACAGCAAAATTCATGAATTTAGGATGGGCGAGCCTTACAAGGCCTCAAATGAAACTGAGTGTAGCTTTCAGAAGAGGGTTTTGCGGCGTAAAATAGTAAATACGCCGCAAAGGTTGTCAGAAAGCGTGTATATCCATGAGTTGAATGAATGGCCATGCTTTACCTGGGATGCTGGGCGTCTTGATCCGCTCATTGAGCAGGCAAAAAAGGAAAGGAGCGAGCTTTTCGAAGAGCTCAAAGGTTCGGGTTTTGAAGAGCTAGGAGAGAATCTCCGGAATGAAGCCGTTGTTCAAATGCTCACTCAAGAAGTGGTTAAGACTAGTGAGATCGAGGGACAAAAGCTCGAGCCCGATCAAGTCAGATCTTCGATTGCGCGCAAACTAGGTCTTGACCTGGGTGGGCTTCGTGCAGTGGACGAACCTAAGGTGGGTGATATAGACGGGATAGTCAATGTCGTCTTGGACGCGAGCTACAAATGGAATGAATCGCTAACCGCTGAGCGTTTGTATAAATGGCATGCCTGGCTCTTTCCAACCGGCTATAGCGATCTGGGAAAAATCATTGTTGGAAAATGGAGAGAGTCTCCCATCGAAGTTGTTTCCAGTCCGTTCAACAAACAGCGAGTGCACTTCGCAGGGCCAGCCGACATTCGGTTGAACGAAGAAATGGAAAAATTCATCGCTTGGTTTGAATCAGATCAGAAAATTGACCCTATTCTTAAGGCCGGCATCGCCCACCTGTATTTCGTCACTATCCACCCATTTGATGATGGCAACGGTCGCATCGCCAGGGCGATTGCCGATCTCGCTATGGCGAGAGCTGACGGAGTCAGCCAGCGTTTCTACAGCATGTCGGCACAAATAAAGAGTGATCGCAAGGATTACTACATCATTCTGGAAAAGACCCAGAAAGGGACTCTTGATATAACCGACTGGATTGACTGGTTTCTGAGTTGCTTGATCCGCTCTATACAATGGGCTAAGCAAGCGCTTCACGACGTAATTAGAAAGGCGCGCGTCTTAAGAAAGATGGAAAAACTAGAGCTCAATGAGCGCCAAAAAAAGATTATGGTCAAGTTCTTAAGTGGCGGATTCGGCGAATTTGTCAACGCCACCAATTACAAAAACTCGGCCGACTGCTCTGCTGACACCGCCAATAGAGATCTGACTAAATTAGTGGAGATGGATCTGCTTCAGCGAACTGGACAGGGCAAGAGCACTTCCTATGTTATTAAATGATCATCCTAATTTACTCATAGAACTTAACTTCGAATCGCCCGGTCGAATCAGCCGCTGCGCGCCTCATGCCACCGCGGTTCGACTCCATAACTATCTCACCATCGGGACCTAGCGCAACCACAGCACCTGTACCTTTGCGAAGCCTCTGATCCACAACTTCTCTCACGGCATCCCGCAGGCTCATGCCCTTATAAGCCTGAAGCGCATGTATGTCGAAAGCAACAACATTGCGAATAAAGTGCTCTCCAATTCCGGTACAGGAAATTGCGCAGGTCTTATTATCAGCGAAGTTACCGGCACCGATAATGGCGCTGTCACCCATTCGTCCATAGCGTTTCAAGCCCACGCCACCGGTTGAAGTGGCCGCGGCCAGATTGCCCTTTGTATCGAGGGCCACACAACCTACAGTACCAATCACTTCCTCATAAGAATCTCCGGATTCAATCTGAGCCTTTGCCTTATCGCGTGCTTTGAGCCACAGATTACGAAGTCGCTCTGTGTCGAAATAAGACGGCTCAACTATCTCGATTCCATCTTCTTTCTTTGCTGCTAATTCTCTGGAAAATTGCTCAGCTCCGCTGCCAACAAGCAGTACATAAGGTGTTTTTGTCATCACCAGGCGAGCCAGCGTAATCGGGTTCTTCGTGTTGTCTATAGCGGCTACTCCACCGCAATTTCGCGTGCGTCCATCCATGATTGAAGCGTGGAGCTCGTGCCCTCCGTCGATATTGAATTGAGCACCTTTGCCGGCGTTAAAGTGCGGGTCGTCTTCCAGCGAACGTACGACTTTTTCAACAGCATCCAGACTGCTTCCGCCATTCTTGAGAATCTCAACCCCAACTGAAAGTGCTTTATTCAGCCCTTTTACATAGTCGGATTTTTCTGCTTCCGTCAAATCTGCAGGCGGATGGCCGGCACCGCCGTGCAAAGCAATCGCCCATTCCACTTTCTTTTTGGCTGGAGACGCTTTTTCCTGGCCTGATACATCCGCTCTTGTAACAACAAAACCGAAAAAGAGAATTAGCAAGATTGAGACAATCAGTTTATTCTGCATAGGTTCTTTCTCTGAGAACTTGAATCTGGAAATTCTATACTGATTTTCAGGCAGATCAATTTTCTCCTTCTTCTTCATCCTCATAATTCTCGTCGTCGGCGGGATAAACTGCACTTATGACAACTAAAGCTGCCAGCCCCTGCTCAGTCAAACCGGCACTTATAAGCGCGTTGCCGTCCCCGGACTGCATTACAAGCATCCTTGTGCCGTTTTCGTGTTCGACCATCTCTACTGGACTTTCAGAACCAAGATCCTCAAAACCATCAAGATCGTCGTTAAACCAGTCGATCACCGGCTCATATTGGTCTTGCTGCACCAGAAAAAATCGATCAGTATCAATAGATGCATCGCCAAGTTCAGACCAGGACGCAAATTTTTCATTTGTCCAGAATAAATAACCCAGGAGTTCTTCCCCATCCCATACCGCATGCATGCTGGGCGTCGAAGCAAAATTGATTTTGGGAGCTTGGTAGAGGTCTGATAGCGGATGCCAAACTGCAATTTGGCTCTTAAGTGGCAGCGCGCCGTAGTCTTCAAATATCAGCGCCTCAGCATCCTCTTGATCGCTGACCTTGCAAAGCCAGTTTTTGAGCAATGCTTCAGCTGATTGAGCCGGCAGTACTTTTAGAAAGTCTTCGCGGCCAAGAATTGCGCTTGATTTCTGCGCAGGACTTTGACTTTGACTTTGCTTGCTCATGGCTTCTCCCACATCTTTGCTGATTAGTTAATCCCCTTCCCAAAAAAGAATCAATCACGGTTAAACAGGAGTGGATTCAAATACTTAATGATTTATCCGTTCTCAATATTGGCATAGTTAAGAAAGCTCCTGGCGCCCGCAATTGAAGCCGGCAACAGGCATTTTCAATAGTAAAGAAAGGATTTTGTATGGCTAAAACAGGCAGACAGCGGTTCAGATTGCTTGCGTGTGCAACAATGCTGTTTTCACTGCTTCTTTTGCCTCTTCCAGTCCTGGCCCAGAGCTCCGAGCAATGCCTGAGAATGGTTCGCAAAATGGAAGTTTCCCTGCCATCTATGATTGAAGCTGTAAAAGCACAGCTTAAGGCGATGATCCCTGATCCGGCCGCATACGAAAAAACTTTGCCGCCAATGGACAAAGTGTCATCGAGCAAAGACAAGGTCAACCTGCGAAATTACGGAGGACTTTCTGAGGCTTTTTTGTTTTCTGGACAAAAAGCCAGAGCAGACGAGCTCTATGCCTTTTTCACCAGAAATGCAAAAGCGACTCTAGGACCGGATGAAACCTACTCCGCAGCTATTAACGGCGACTTTGCAATTTACCACTTCAGCCACAAGGACTACAAACAGGCAGAAGCTCTATTTCTCAGTTCTATTTCAGATTTCGAAAAAAATTTGTCACCGTCTGTTTACAACAACCTGATTACCAACTATCTATGTATGTCTCTTATTCGAGACAAACAGGAAAAAAAAGACGAAGCTGTAAGCTATGCAAAAAAACTGATCGACCTGAGCATGAAAAGCCATGAGAAGGTGAATTGAAATCTGTAGATGAAGGTGAAATAGCAACTGTCAGGTGATTTAGCAGCTGCCAGGTGATTTAGCAACTGCCAGGTGATTTAGCAACTTCCACGTGAATTAGCAGCTGAAGATGATTTTAGGCTTCAGCTTAATTCAATTCTTTGCAATCCGGGAATTCAATGCCCGCTCTGAGATATATTCACATGAATCATGTGGATAGTCAGACTCGCACTTACCAAGCCACACACTTTTATCGTGATGGCAATTTCCATTTTCCTCTTCGGAATTGTCTCACTCACCCAGATGCCGATTGACATCTTCCCGACCATAGATGTTCCTATTGTTAGCTGTGTATGGACATACACAGGTATGTCACCAAAAAATGTCGAGAATCTGGTAACAACTGTGAGCGAACGCTCACTTGCATCAACAGTGGCAGGTATACAAAGAATGGAGTCCATGTCCTTAAACGGCATGAGCATCATTAAAATCTTTTTGCAGAAAGGAGCAAACATAGCACAGGCTGTAGCTTCAGCCACATCGACATCTTCGGCATCTCTGCGAACGATGCCACCAAATATGTCGCCGCCTTTTGTGGTGCAATCATCAGCCACAGATGTTCCGATTTTGCAACTTGTTGTCGGCAGCGCCCAGATGAGCGAAGCAGAGCTTTTTGACCTGGCCAATCAGTTCATAAGAAGCCAGCTTGCTGTGGTGCCTGGTACTACCATTCCTTTTCCAAGCGGCGGCAAATTCAGGCAGGTTTGTGTGGATGTGGACAGCAAGGCACTCTTTGGATACGGACTGACTGCAAACGATGTGGTAAATGCTGTGAACAGCTCCAGCATCATTGCTCCAAGTGGTACAGCCAAAATGGGCAAGTCGGAATACGTTGTGACTTTGAACAATATCCCGAAAGTCATAGACAAGCTGAATCAAATACCGATTAAGACTCACAACGGAGCAACCGTATTTGTCAAAGATGTTGCATTTGTGCATGACGGTTTTCAGCCGCAATTAAACATAGTAAACATCAACGGTCACCGCGGCGTGATCATGAACATTCTGAAGAGCGGAGCCGCCTCAACCCTTACTGTAGTAAAGGCAATCAAAGCAGTTTTACCCAATATACAATCAATAGTTCCGCCATCTGCTAAGGTCGATATTCTTACAGACCAGTCTAAGTTTGTTCAGGAATGTGTTGACGATGTAGCTTTTGAAGTAGTAAATGCCGCTGCGCTTACGGCGCTATTCATGCTGGCGATTCTTGGCAGCTGGCGAAGCACTTTGATTGTGATTACATCGATACCGCTTGCAATTCTTTCAGCAATTATTTGCCTGCACATAACTGGAAACACCATAAACTCAATGACACTAGGCGGTCTGGCCCTTGCAGTCGGCATGCTTGTGGACGATGCCACAGTTGAAATCGAGAATGTGCACCGGCAAATGGACATGGGAAAAACTGTGGTCAAGGCCATACTTGACGGTGCAGCTGAAGTTGCAATGCCGGCATTTGTTTCGACTATTTCCATATGCGTGGTTTTCCTGCCGGTATTTCTGCTTTCAGAACCGTCAAGATCGCTATTTGTACCTCTGGGCATGACCGTTTGTTTTTCCATGCTGGCTTCTTATGGGCTCTCAAGAACCATAGTGCCGCTCATGTCGAAGTCTTTATTCGGTGCCGAACATAGCGGTCACAGCTCGGAAGCGAGCGGTGATCCAAGCAAAAAACCCGGCTTCTTTTACAGCATTCACTTGTTCATTGACAGAGCTTTCAATAGCGCCCGTGACAATTTCCATAAATCTCTGGAATGGGCGCTTGCACACAGGTCTTTTGTAATTATCCTCTTTCTCGGATTTTACACAGGTTCGGCATTTTTGATTCCACTTATAGGCCGAGATTTCTTTCCGCCTATTGATGCAGGCCAGATTAGACTGCACGTTAATGTTCCTGCCGGAACCAGGGTCGAAGAAACCGCAAGAATTTTTGCCAATATTGAGAACGAAATCAAGCACATCGTTCCGGAAGAAGAAATACAGGTAATGACTGACAATATCGGCTTGCCTGTAAATGGAGTCAATTTCGCTTTCTCAGACAGCCAGACCATAAGTGAGGCTGATGGTGAGATACTAATTTCACTGGAAGAAAAACACTCAAAACCTACGGACTTCTATCAAAAAGAAATTCGGGAAATGCTAAATAAGAAGTTTCCGGAATGCTCGCATTATTACCAGCCTGCAGACATAGTCACCCAGATTCTCAATGCCGGCTTACCTGCACCAATCGACATAAAAATCATTGGGCTCAATACCGCAGAAAACTACAAGCTTGCTCTAGATTTAAAAAGAGAATGCAAGAAAGTAAGAGGTGCGGTTGATGTTTGCGTCCACCAGGTCACAAACGCTCCTGAATATTTTTTCGAAGTAGACAGAACCTTTTCAAACCAGATCGGTCTCACGCAAAAGGATGTGTCAAACGCCATTCTTATAAACTTGAGTTCGAGCTTTCAGGTAATGCCTAACTTCTGGACAAATCCGATTAACGGCGTGCAATATTACCTTTCTGCTCAGGCTCCGCAGCGCGACATGCGCACGCTTAACGACCTGGCCACCATTTCAGTTGCATCTCAAGCGAGCAAACAGAATAAGAACAATCCGGCGCAGCTTTTTTCCAATCTTGCAACTCCAAAACGGCAATACACGCCGTATGTTGTCAACCACATGAATGTGCAACCCAGCTACGATATTTACGTAGACTGCCAGCACCGTGATTTGGGCGGCGTATCTGACGACATCCAGAAAATTACTAAGGAATACCAGAAGAAAGCACCGCGCGGAACAAAAATTGTGGTTGCAGGCCAGGTATTGAGCATGAAAACAGCATTCGCCGGTTTGCTCATCGGTCTTGCTGGCGCCATAGTGCTTGTTTATCTTTTGCTGGTTGTAAACTTCCAATCCTGGCTAGATCCACTTATCATATTGATGGCGGTTCCCGGCGCCCTCACAGGTATTTGCTGGAGCCTTTTCGTCACTCAAACCACCTTCAGCGTGCCGGCGCTCATGGGTGCAGTTATGACCATTGGTGTTGCGTCAGCAAACAGCATTTTGATGGTCACTTTTTGCAATGAGCAATTGCGCGAGGGTTTAACAGCATTACAAGCAGCTTCACAGGCAGGTTTCCAGCGCTTCAGACCCGTATGCATGACGGCATGCGCCATGATCATCGGCATGATTCCCATGTCGCTCGGTACAGGGCAGAACGCCTCGATTGGGCGAGCCGTCATCGGCGGTTTATCGGTAGCCACGTTTTCAACTCTCTTTTTTGTGCCATTGATGTACAGCATACTTGCGGCCAATCGCAAATCAAAAGAAGAAACCATTCTTCCGGAAGAAGAAGAAAATTCAACCCACGCAGAGAAAGAATAAAATGGAAATAGGACGGATTAGAAAAAGCAATAAATGGCGTGACGAGAAGGGTAACACCTTTGTGTTTTTGCTCATTCTTGCCTTGGTAATCGGTGGCTTATTCGCGCTGGGAATCTGGCCGAAAATGGAAGCGTGGAAGGTTCTTGCCAGCAAAGAAAAGGAGCTGGAAGCCTCAACTCCTGTTGTCAGCGCAGTAAGAGTAAAACAAGCTCCTTTTGAGGAATCGGCAGTCATACCTGGCGACATTGGCGCCATGCAGTATGCAACTATTTATGCCAGGGTGGACGGTTATTTGAAAAGCCGGGTAATAGATATTGGCGACAAAGTAAAAGAAGGCGACTTGCTTGGCGAAATCGATACGCCAACAGTTGACGAAGAGTTTGCCCAGGCGGCAGCCGATCTGTCGCAAGCTAAAGCCCAATTGGTGAGTACGCAATCCAAGTTAAAAGAAACCCAGGCGCAGGCAGACACGGCTGCTGCCCAGGTAGTAAAGGCAAAAGCAGATCAAGAATATGCAGCGATCACGGCAGATCGCTGGGAAAATATGGCCGCAAGAGGTGCGGTAAGTCTGCAGAGCCGGGACGAAAAGCGAAGAAGCCTTGCAGCTCAGAACGCATCTCTTGAAGAAGCAAAATCTCAAAAAGTTGCCGCAGATCAGTCGGTACAGTCGGCGGCTTCTGAAGTACATGTGGCAGAAGCCGGGGTTCTTGCAAGAAAAGCAGCTTACGAAAAGTACAAAGCACAGCAAAACTTTAAATACATACGCGCACCATTTGACGGCGTAATCACAGTACGGAAAGTTGACCCGGGAGCGCTCATTACAGCGGGCAGCCAGTCGGCCAATATGGAGCTTTTCCAGATGGCAAAGCTCGATGTTCTGAGAGTGTATGTAAATGCACCACAGAGCATTTCCAGATATTTACAAGCAGGTCAGAAAGCAGAGGTCACGGTTTCAAGTTATCCGGGTCGAACTTTCAGCGGAACCATAACCAACATTTCAGGTGCTTTAGATCCTGAAACAAGAACCAGGCAAACTGAAATCAAAATAGAAAACCCAGATCATGCATTGTTGCCCGGTATGTATGCTCAAATCAAGTTAACTGCAGAAAGACCTGAGCACTGGTACCGAGTGCCAAGCAGCGCCGTAATTCCAAAGGGTGAGAATCTAGATGTGTTTGTTATCAAAGACGATAAGGCACATTTGCAGAAAGTAGTAATTGGCAGAGACTTCGGTGATGAGATCGAAATCAAGGCCGGACTCCAGGACAATGACGTGATTGTGCTCAGCCCACCCGACGACTTGAGGGACAACGATCCTGTAAAAGCAAGCATCTTGGCTGAGAAATAGGATAAGTACTCGGGAATGAAGGTATCAATCATAAAGCATAAATTTCCAAGAGAAGCGCCATCTGCACTTCTTAAATCGATGCGTTTTTCCTCTCCGGTCAGAGCTTCCTTGCTGCTGCTTATATTACTGCAACCTTCCTTTTTGCCGGCGACTGCACAAGATAAGCAGTCATACACTACAGATTCAATCAATGGACGTTCTGGCAGAATGCTTCTGTCTGAAGCTTCGCCCCAGCTGCGCCCGCCAATTCAAAACAAAGCGAGAACTGACACGAGCCCGGGCGCTGCTAGCCCTGGTTCTGGAAGAATTTCTACTGATTCGGGATCTACGCCCGGCTCATCCGGTCAGGATGCAGCGCAAAATGCCGTAAGGAAATTAGATGCTATTGCAGAAAGAGCCCTTGAGTCCGAAGGTGCAATTTTTATAGAACAGAACAAGGTCGCAGTTAAAGCGCCTTTGCTCACAGCACTCATTGAATTGCACGATCGGCAATCACCATACAATATAGACGCTACGGGCGAACGCCCGATTTCGCTTAAAGAAGTATTGATAACAGAGCTTGCAAATAACCTTGATATAAAAATCTCAGATGCAAATATGCAGTCGCAAAGATGGCTGTTTCGAGCAGCCCTGGGCAATTTCCTGCCTACACTTAGCAATCAGTTCAACTATCAGACCATCGCCGGAAACTATGCCAGTCCTTTTGGACTTCTTTCAGGAATTCGCACACCAAACATGACGATTCCATCCACTCTCAACTGGACATTCTTCAATGGGGGCGGCAATCTGTATAACGCCCTGGAAACAAAGCACAAGTTCAAGGCTGCACGATTTGATCTTTCAAGAACCACAAATGATCTTTTGATGTTTGGGGCCAAACTCTATTACCAGCTGGTTCTGCAAGATGTACTGTTGCAGATAAGAATCAAAGCTCTGGAGACTTCTGAGGCTCTTGTAGAAAAGAATAAGATACAGTACCAGTTCGGGGCTAATACGCAGCTTGATCTATTTCAAGCGGAAACACAGATGGCTCGTGACAAGCAGGCACTAATCTCCCAGCAAATTGCCCGCCGCAAAGCAGCTGTTGAGCTTGCAACCAATCTGAATCTAAACAGCGGCGAAGATCTTTTGATAACGGACAGAGTCATATCACCAAGACGGCTTGTGGATGACAGCCAAAAGGTTTCGGATCTGGTTCAGATTGCAATTGATCATCGTCCGGAATTGAAAAAATGGGAGCAAGAAAGGCTGGCCGCAAAAGACGCAATTAGAGTTGCTTTTTCACCGCTTTCTCCTCAAGTGATTGGAAGCGCAGGACTGGCAAGCACGGGGGCAAAAGTTACCAGTATCAATTCAGCTTCCAGTGCAAGTTCGGCGGGTACCGGAGCATTTTCCGCAGGCGGATTTTCGACGTCTTCGGTGAGCTCTCAGGGAAACACCGGAAACAGCGCCCGCAAGTTTACTCTTGCCGAAATTTTCCAAATTGGAATTACAGTTCAATGGAACATCGGGGGAATGGGGCTCACCGACACTGCAAAAGTACAGGCTGCAAAATGGCAGGCCAAAAAGGCACAGTACGAATTTGCTCGTGAGCTTACCTGGGTCTGCCGTCAGGTCCGTGATGCCTATTTAGAATCGTTGGATGCTGAGAATTTGATTTCTGCTACAAGCGCTGAGGTTACCTCCTCCAGGCAACAGTTAAAAGTAGCCATCATCCGGCTTGATGAGGGTGTGGGGACAGATCTTGATGTAGTGAATGCACAAAGAGACTATACCAATGGGCTTATTAATAAGGCTAACGCCATTGTGCAATTCAATGAGGCTCAGGTAAAGCTGATGAGAGCACTTGGTCTTATTTCAGTCGATACTCTGACCGCAAGCCAACCTGGAATTTTTAGAGTCGGGCCCAAGAAAAACTGATGTGTAGTTTGTGCAGGAGCTAGCTATTTTCATTGCACTAGCATCAACGGAGTTGGCTGATTTTCTACATGTTTTTCCGCCACTTTCTCCCAGCTCCTGTCTGGCTGATTTTCTACATGTTTTTCCGCCACTTT
>CAZTQO010000012.1:87017-153269 GCA_964615655.1 uncultured Candidatus Obscuribacterales bacterium
CACTTTTCTCCCAGCTCTTGTCTGGCTGATTTTCTACATGTTTTTCCGCCACTTTTCTCCCAGCTCTTGTCTGGCTGATTTTCTACATGTTTTTCCGCCACTTCGCTTAAAATCATTGAACTCTTGGCATGAAATCTACGTCCTTATGTATGAGCGGTCACAAAAACAATCTAAGTATCAATGACGAAAAGCCAACTATTCTCCGACCGCAATTCATCCTCACCTGAACTCTCGGAGAATCGCCATGCAAACAGCAAAATCAATAAAGTCATTTATCATGAACTCCGCCGGTCAGCTCTTTACCAGCTCACAAGTTCTCCATCTGGGCTCACGTAACGCAGTCGACAAAGCCCTTGGACGATTCGTGAAACTTGGTTTGATCAAACGACTCGCAAACGGTGTATTTGTTAAAGCCGACTCCGAACAGAAATCAGCCAGCATTATTCAGATTATGAAAGCTAAAGCATCCGCATTCAAAAAAGTGATCTTTGAATGCGGGCAACAGGTATTTCACACAGATGGCTGTAGAAGCGCATTTGGCAGCATCCATGGACGACTATTCTTCAAGACCACCTGCCCCAGGAAACTAAGACAGCTGGCAGAGCAATACGACTCGAGACAAGCCACTCGGCAAGATTCACAGGCAAGCGACAGTAGCAAATACAGACAAGAAAAGAAAACAGATGCCATAATGCTGATGCTTTCACTTGCTTTGAAGCTTCAAACTCGTTTCGTACCCGAATCAATGCTTGCACATATAGCCACACAAATGAAGAGAATCCGCGGAGAACGAAAGCCTGGGATTAACATATCCCCAGGCAAGAATCTGCTGCCCAGCGGCACTAACAATCAGATGCATCAGACATTCTAATCAAAAGAACAGCTAACATAAATAGCGGCATCGCAGCCTGATGGACTCTGCAAGCAAATGCCTTGAGCCAGAGCGGCCCTTGACATTCCCGCCGTCAATTTAATTTCCGATCCTGCTTAAAAGCATTATTTTCTATGCTCAGATGTGTTTTGATGGAATTCCTAAAAAAGGCAGGCCTATGAAAAAACCGGTAAATTCAAAGTCATTTTCGTTCAATTTAGTGATTTCCATACTGCTACTGTGTCTTTGCTGCGCGCAAAATCTGTGCGCACAGGAGCTGAATTCAGAAGCAAGAAATAGAAACACGAATTACAATCACGCAGCTCAAGAAAGAAGCCACAAGACTCCCCAAATAAAGAATGACCTGGCTAAGGAAAAACTTGAAAACAAGATCAAGCTGCAGCTTCAGAATCTTGTCCAAAAACAACGCAGCAGAAAGGGCTGGCTTGGAGACGGGAGTATTCCTGAGAATGTAAAAGCACTGCGAGATCTTTCTTATGCTAATTCTGAGAACCAGAGCCAGAAACTTGACCTGTATTTGCCTGAGTCAAAACACCCACTAGCTCTGGTCATCTGGATTCATGGTGGCGGCTGGCGTTCAGGAGACAAGAAAGCAGGCCCCATAAGACCGCTTCTGGAAGCCGGATATGCTGTAGCTTCTGTAAATTACCGGCTCTCACAGGAAGCAAAATGGCCTGCCCAGATTGAAGACTGTATTGAAGCGAGTAATTGGCTTGTCTCAAACCATGAGAAGTATGGACTTGACCCCGAGCGAATCGGACTCTGGGGAGCATCGGCAGGAGGTCACCTGGCTCTGATGGAAGCGATGTATCAAGGCGCCGGCAAAAACAAAGACACTGCTATCAAGCAAAAACCTCTACGGATAAAAGCTGTATGCGACTGGTTCGGTCCATGCGACCTTCTATCTTATCTCAATGACGAGAATTCACCAGCAAGCGGACAAAACATGATTGAAGGACTTCTTGGAGAAAAGGGAAACAAGCTCACCGAACTGGCTTTTGCAGCCAGTCCTGCAAGCCTTGTTGACTCTGTCACTAAGCTACCTGCTATCATAATTTTTCATGGAAACAGAGATCGCCTTGTGCCATTAAAGCAATCTGAGTCTTTTGTTAAGATGCTGAAGAGCAAGGGTATTTCAAACATAGAACTCAAAGTGGTTAACGGGGGACATGGGTTTCCCGGATTCGACAAGAGAACGATTGATGAGAGCATCATGTTTTTCCAAAAGGAATTGAAGCAAAAGCAGGCTGCAAGAGAATGAGTTCGAAAAAAATCAAGTTCGAAACCGTTTTGCATTAACCTGGTAATCATCAATATTTGGTGGTTTTGATTATCGGAAACACATAGGTTTTGCTGAACGTCATGTTATTGTCTGTTCCCCAATTCAGGCCGTAAACAAGTATGGGGGCCGGTATATGAACCTGGCAACTGGTACTGACACTGACAAATGGGCTCACATCAACTGGCGGGCTTCCACCATAGTCATTGTAGACAAAGCTTGCAACATCGACGATTGGGCTCGTGATAAAGTAACCATCGCCTTTATAGCCTTTGACCGCCGCCTGAGCCAGTTGCAACGCCGTCTCGTAACTGCTGCCTTCAGCAGCCATTCGAGCTGCGTCTCTGCAAGATCTTTCGGCAATTCCCGAGCCAATGCTCAGTATCAAAACATTGGCTACAAACATTGAAATCACCACCAGCAGCACAGATATGGAAGCCAGTTCTACTATGGCTGTTGCTTTCCTATTCCTGATTTTTTCGCATGTTCTCATTTCATCGCACCAGTTGTACCAATGTTCTTGCTATATGTTCGAATGTGTATCTGAGTTGAGCTGAATCGGTAACCAGATAAAACTGACCGCCATTACCGGCAATTGCAGCCATGCCTCCGTTTGACGGGTTCGGATTGCTGTCGTTCAGAATTGCTATTTCACCAGGTATGATTTCGGGAGTTTGAGCCAATCCAATCGTGTAAATCGGAATTCCTGCGTTTTTAGCTTGCACAGCCGAGAGCCGGGCATTTGTCCATGGGTCGTTGTGAAGCGGGCCTCCGGCAGTCGGCTGTCCATCAGTAAAAAGGACTATGGCCTTTTTGGCCCCCGGTCTGGACTGCGCTTGCAATTGAGCCACAGCCTTCGAGACTGCATCCCCGATATTGGTTGAAGTTGTTGCAACAAGCGGATCGACTGCCGCAACAACCTGGCTATAATTTGTCACGTTCGGAGTGGCATTTATGTTTATGTTCGGAATTGGAACCATTAGACTTCCGCCGGCTCCGTATGTGTCGTCGATTTTGCTGGCATTGTATCCGCCATTCTGGCTGGTGCCGGCGTTATCAGAAAAGGCAATAAAGCCAAAGTGTGCATCAGTATTGTTGTTGAGGATAGAAAAGAAAACCTTGCAAGCTTCTTTAGCGTCATTAATCGGGAGCAGATTCCTGGTCGCCAGCTCAAAATACTTTGCTTTGTAGCCCGCTTTAGCTTGTATATTACCCGGTACACCAGTTGAGGCCTTGCTTTGCACGAAATCCAACTGATTGTCCAGATTTCCCCTGGATGCCTCAACCACCGTCGCTAGATCCGGAAAGCTGAAGCCATCGGCAGTAGTGATACCTCCAAAAACACTTTTCCCGTCGAGATTTACAACCATGTCAGTAAAGGTTTGCGCATTTCCGGTGCTTGCTTTCCCAGGCGGATAATTGCCTGGGGGTGACCCCTGGTCTGGTGATCCTCTTAAGCTCGGGCTGAAATAGAGTGGATAACTTACACCGGAATCTGCAAGTCCAAGATATTCCGGATAAACACCGTTCACGCGTGTACCGGTAGCCGGAGGTCCTATGATGTTGAAAATTGTTCCCTGCGCAAGGTTACCTGCCTTGGATCCACCAGATGTACTTACCACGGTGTAAGTAGTTTTGCCCTGGCTTGCTTGCCACTGGCGTTTCAGAAAACTGACCTTGCTTTGATCATCTATGGAACCGGATACATCAAAGCAAACCACCACGTCCATATCAGGAACTCCGGAAAGGGTTCCAGCCCGAAGAGTGGTTGACGGCAATGGCAAAAAGGAAGCAAAAGCAGGTGAGAGCCCGAATATTCCGGTTACTTTAATGACTTTTCCTGCAGGATTTCCAATTGCCACCGGCTGATTATTGTTGTTCGGATCCTGGAACTGAATAAAGACACTGGAGCTTTCCGGCAGGGCATTCTGGTTTTCGTTCGTGGCCAGTGTAGCCGAACTTAGCGGTACTCCAACCACCGAGTTTTGCCGGAACATCAGTAAAGTTGCATTGATTGCATGCTGATGTGCAAGGGTAGTATCCGAAAAATCACTGCCGGCAAGAGAAGCCGCACCCGCAAGCGCCGCAGCTTCAGCTGCAGCTCTTAGCTGGTTGCGCGCTGATTCTACTCTGGAAATCTCAAAGCTATAAAGTCCCAGAAATAACAAGACCAGGACCGAAACAAAAAGACCCAGAACGATAATCATCTGACCATTTCTGTTTCTCATGATGCTTCTCCTTCTTCATTGATTTAGCCCCTGTGGGCACTCAGCATATGCTCGTGAAGCAATCGAAACGGTAATTGGAGCTGTCAGTCCAGGAACTGCCCCCCAGTAATCGGTTGACATAAGGATAATAGGATTGGTTTGACCGTTAATACGTGTTTCGATTTGATAGGTGTAGGTCGACGTATTTGCCGGCTGCAGCAATTTTGTGTTCTGACGGCTCGTTTGACCAGTAGCAAGATTAGTGATAACAATTGAAGTCTGTACCGAATTTACTGTGATTTCGGGAAAAAGCGCGGCCGAGGAAGCGGCTTGCACATTTGCAAGGTTGACAGCAGAGAGATCCTGGGGCGAAACATTAGCCTGGAAGGTTTTAGCCCTGGAAGCAGCATGAACAGTTTCCTTTGCAACTATGTTCAAGAAATTGTAGCGCAGTGAAAAACAAACTAGATCCACTAAAGGAATGGTGAGCAAGAGGAAGATTACAAAAATAACAAGCGGAAGCTCGGCAATCGCCTGTGCCTTGACTTCGTTCTTTCTTGTATCTGCTCTGAACATAACTCTTCCCCCATCTAATAATGTAGATCTGGGAAAGAGAAGATTCATCGTTCCTTAGATTGCTTGCCTAAAATCGAAGGATTGATTGATTTGCCTTCTGTGGCCGCCAGGGAATCTGGGGAATCTGTAGACTCTTCAGTAACCGCTGCTGGGTTTGCTGGGCGGAAGCGGCTGGCTCTGTGCGCCGGGCTCCTGCACAAATCCTGACTCACGCTCTCTATCTCTCAAACGTGCCTCATCAAGCTTAATTCGTTCCTGCTCAGCTCTCTCTCTTGCAGAAGCTTCTTCCGCCAGCCCCTTCTGTTTGAGCATATAATTACCCTTTTTGACAAAGAAGTCGGCCCTGGTTTTAATGTCAGGCTCATTAAGTCGCCTGGCTGCCTCCGAGATTTCAGCCATTTCTCTGGTTGCAGTAGCCAGGTCCGGAGAAACCTTATCCAGAGCTTTTTTCAGGGCATAACGAACCTCATCTCTCATGCCATAACGCTGAACACGCAATGCAATGTCACATAAGGGAATGCTTTCATCTTCATCGTCCACAAGGAGCTTTATGGCTTTACGCAAAAGGTCGTCATAACCAAGCGCCTTGCAGTTTTCAGCATACACAAGCCACTCTTCTCCTGTTCTTATCCCGGTTGACGCTTTTTCCATCGCCATATGCGATACATCATTCATTGAGACCTCCTGACTTTTCCTTGCCAGGTTATAAAGCTGAGGAACAGTCCGAGCGTTTTCAATCATCTTGCTTATGGATTCCCGGGTTATCTCAAAGAACTGATAACGTCTGGCTTTTAGCGCCATCAGCAAGAAATCGTCTTCATTATTGCAAAGCGTAAGGGCTCTGGTACAGCACTTCCGCCGTATCTCAAGCATAGGGAAGGCGTATGGTTCCGTATAAGTAGCAATAGCAAGACATTTGGGTACATCATTTGCCGATTCAAGTGCCGAAAGAATCATGGGCTTGGCTTTGTCGTATTTGCCTGCCTTCATCAATTTTCCAGCCCTGTCAAGCTGCCCCTGCAGTTCTACCGGCAAAGGCGAATCCGCCCATTCGGCTCTCGGCTTGCTTTTCGCCTGAGCTTCAAAAGGTGCAAGAACTGTGACTACGGAGCAAACTAGCATCAACCCGGCTATACCCAGTCCCTTTCGATAAATCATGCTTGACGGCTCCTGTTGACTGCGCCTTGCTGCGCCTTTAATGATACATATGAGGTTTTCTGACTATTTGCCATTTTATACGCAAAGAGGTTAGTCTTGTGGGTAGATTCAAAAATAAAGGCACAGTGGCATTATTCCCCCTAAATAAGGATGGACACAGTATGAATCAAGCAGTCAGCAGGATTTCCGGCAGAACATTGCTAGCACTGGCAAGCTTGCTGTTATCATGCCCGGCGGCTTTATCTGTCACCAAATTCGAGCAGTTCAGCTCCCAGGCAGAGGCAGCTTATCAAAAGCGTGATTATGCAGAAGCTCAAAAGAACTTCGAACAGGCGCTTGTCGAAGCTGACAAGCTCGACAAAACAGACAAGCGCATTGCGACAACCCTGTATAACCTGGCACTTGTGCTTCAGGCGGAAGCAAAGTTTGACGAATCCGAAAAAACAATGCAGAAAGCAATCGACTCGATGAAACATTTATACGGGCCCGAGCATCAACGTGTTGCTCAGGCTTATATGGATCTGGCAGATATTTATCTGGAGCAGTCCTTACAAGAAAACAAAGCTGAACTCAAAGGCAGAGCTTCCGAAAACTATAAAAAGGGTGTAGACCTCTTCGAAAAAATTTATGCAGAACTCAGCGGTCAGAACGAAGGAGCCGAAAAGACTCCGGACAAAAAAGGCGAAGCAGGCCCCACGGTCCAGAGCTCTGCTGCCGACCTCTCAAACGCCTTAAGAATCTTCGCCAATTTTTATGCAGAAGACGAGCTTTATGAGCAGGCCGAGCCAATGTACAAAAGATCACTTGAACTCGAAGACTTCGCAGTCGGGCCCGATGACAAGAACATAATCAAGCACAAAGCCAAGCTTGCCGAATTCTATTGTGTGCAGGGTAAATACAAACTGGCTGAGCCATACTTCAAAGAAGCACTTGCCAGCGCCGAGAAAAGCTATGGGGCGGATAGCCAGGACACAGCCAGAATCATGTACAACTACGGTGGTTTGTTTTACGATCAGGGCTCCTTCGGCGATGCCGAAGTAATGTTCAAGAAATCTCTGAAAATATTCGAAGCAAATCCGGATCAGAACCAGCAGGACCTGGCCCAGAAGAGCATAGCTCTGGCTGACGTACTTGATATGCAGGGAAAGTCGGAAGAAGCAACAGCTGTGTACAAAAAATCAGTCGCCACACTTGAAAAAGGTGAGGACACGGACGCTCTGATCAGGGGCTTAAAACAGTACCAGAAGCATTTCTTGATGATGAACAGGAAAGACGAGGCAGGCAAAATTGCGGCCAGAATCAAAAGTATCAAGGCTGAGAAAACTGAAAAGGCATCAGACAATTAATTACTGATATGCAAACAGAAGCTTGCTGGCAAGAAAGACTCGATAGAGCCATGCTATTGACCGAGCTGGCTGAGTTGCACTTGCGCAGCGCAGATTTCAACAAAGGTAAAAACACTTTGCTTGAATCGCTTAATTGCGTGGGTGAGAACCCACCTGATTATGCGCCCCTTCTGAAAGTACTGCAGAAACTTGCGATGCTGGAGACTGAGCGGGGCGAATTGAAAGAAGCAGAGCGCTTACTCACAAGGGCACTTGAACTTTGCAAAAAGCACTTTGGCACTAACTCTATGGCTACTGCGTTCAGACTCATATATCTTTCTTGCACTTGTTTCTGCCTTCAGAAATATGACAACTCAGAAAAGCATCTCCTTGAAGCGCTTGAGATCTATCGTGACAAGCTCGGTAATATCAACCAGTCGGTTGTACTGCTTCTCATGTTGCTTGCACTCTGTGCTATCAGGCAAAATAAGTTTGAAGAGGCTGAATATTATCACTGCTTGATGAATGAAACACCTTCCAGAAGAAACAATGAAAAAACCGATCGAAAAACTGCTCTGAGTAAACTGCAAAGGTATTACAGAGCACTGAAAGAAAAAAGCACAACACTATACAACCGCTACGGGGTGCTGCCCGGCGAAGAGCAGGAGTTCCCGGATGCAGGATATGTCCTGAGCAGATTTGCTGAGCATGCGACTCTTGCGGGAATCACAGCAGATTCCTCGACAGCTATCCATGAAGAAACAGTGAAAGCTGACGGCTTGAACATGCTTGCTGCACTTGGCGAATTTGTAGAAAAGGCAGCAAGAGAAAAGCAGTCGGATTACTTATGGCAAGCGCAGGAAAATCCTGATTTTACAGTGACAATCAGCGTGGGCAGAAGAAGCGCTAACGAAGGGATTGCATGCATTCGCTTGCGCATATCCCGGGTGAATGTAGCGGGCGTTCATTTGCAACTGAATTCAAATCAGGAAGAATGCAGCAAAAATGCAGTCCGTGGAGACTTGATACCCCTTTATGTGCAAAGTGAAATTCAGCGGGGGGCGCTTGCCGCATTTGAAGACATTCCCGAACTAGCGGACGGTATCTTGATTGACATCATCGAAGCAGTTGAAGATCCGGCCGGTTGGCGAAACTGTCCTTACAGAAAAGCCGGTTGGCCGGCTCTGGAAAAATTTGCAAAGAGACTGGGTATGCAAATCAGAGAGGACTCCTTGCAGCGTCTCGAGATCTGCAGTTGATTCGCGGTTGAATCCGTTCCTCACGCTGAGCTGGGTAAGCCAGAGAATTCAGCCTCTGGAATCCACTCCCGACTTCATCGGTCAGAGCCTGGGCCAGCTTCTGATTCTTTCTTCAGCGGCAATTCAAACGAACTTGAAACAAGCAAAAAATAATCGTAACAGAAGTCTGCCCGAATGACCTTGCGGCTGCCGCCGTCTGCAAAACGAATTGTACCTGGAACCAGGCTCCCTATATGCCTGGCGCTGTCAAAAAGAGAATTTTTGCTCTTAATCGTAAACCGGCAGTCTTTCCAGGCCTTCGTGCCCAGAATCCGGCAAGAGCCATTTTCTTTCACGATACTGACCTCGTCTACTTTCTCAAGCTTTGCGGCATGGGAGCCACAGATGATGTATTTCCCGGTATATGCATCCAGTTGCTTTGATCCAGCCTCGCCCGAATTACCTTGGTTCTGGGCCAGACAGCGCATTGAACTTAGAATAAAAACTGCTGCCGAAAACAAGCCTAAGAAGGCAGTAGTACTGCTTATAAGTGATTTTGTAAAGTGGATGTGGATCCTGTTTTTGTTACCAGATTGTTCAATCATGAATATCCTTCTTTGGCTAACATTGAAGATTAAAATAGCGCGAAGCTGCCTAAACTTGTAGAAATTTCAGTTGAAGGTTTAAGAAGGTTTCAAAATCCAATTGAGTTGTTGGAAGAAGCCGGTTGAGAATGAAAGTATTAGATCAGGGAGCTGTAATATATGAATACCCCGTCCACAATTATCAACAGACAAACTCTGGACAACAGGCGCCTTTTTTACGCCATTAGCTTCACAATGATCTACCTTGCAATTACGTTCCTGGGTCAATCAATACAGGTTCTCAACGAAAGTACTCTCAAGTGCCAGCGTGCCATTGAATCAAAGCCGGTTGAACTCGGTTGGTCACAGAGTTTTGCCCGCCAGTTTCATGTTCAAAACCTGCCACCCTATCGTGGATACGACTATAAAAGCTGAACAAGTCTGAACATGTCTGAACATGTAATGCATTTGGCGCTCAAAGCCAATATATTTGGCGTTCAAAGTCAGTATTGCCGGCGCAAAGATATTTGCTGCGCCAGCTCTAGCCCGGATCTAACTTTGGGGCAGCTCAAGCGCTCTAATCGATCGCCGCGCTTTTTTTCTGCCCACTGTTTTTGCCTGTGAATTGTTTTTGCAATTGCGCCAGATAAATGTAGAACACCGGCGTTATATAAAGGGTCACAAACTGAGAAACTAAAAGACCACCAACAACAGTCAAACCAAGAGGCTGCCTTGTTTCGGCTCCGGCCCCAAACCCGAGTGCTATAGGCAATCCCCCCATTAATGCCGCCGCAGTGGTCATCATAATTGGTCGGAATCTGGCAATACAAGCATCAAAGATGGCAGTGGCCGCAGCTTTGCCCTCCTGCCTTTCGGCATCGAGCGCAAAGTCAATCATCATGATTGCATTTTTCTTCACTATGCCTATAAGCATTATCAATCCCAGAAATCCGTATATATCCAGATCTTTCTGGCAAAGCATCAAAATTACAAGCGCACCGAAGCCGGCAGAAGGCAGTCCGGATAGAATCGTAAGCGGATGGATGAAACTCTCATACAAAATGCCCAGCACTATATAAATCACCACAACAGCAAGACAGAGCAAAATCCATAGATTAGCGAAAGAGTCTTCAAAAGCTGCAGCTGCCCCCTGGAAGCAAGTGCTTACCGAGGCTGGAACTTCAGTTTCTGCCAGTTTCTTGATTTCGGATACCGCCTCACCCAGAGAACAATTTGCTTTGAGATTGAAAGAAATAGTAACTGCCGGAAACTGTCCATAATGATTTACAAGCAAGGGACCGGTTGCAAGTTTGATTTTGGCAAAAGCATCGAGAGGAACCAGCTTACCGCTTGAACTTCTTACAAAAAGCGAATGAAGTACCGACGGATCTCGATAATACTTGGGCTCAACCTCAATAATCACCCAGAACTGATTGCTTGACGTATACATTGTAGAAATCTGTCTTGAAGCATATGCACTATCAAGGGAGTCCTCGACGGCCTGCATGGTCACACCGAGCTGCGAGCAACGGTCACGGTCGATTTCAATTTGTACTTCCGGATTATCGATTTGCAGATCGCTTGTTACATCGATAAGCCCGGGAATTTTTTCAATCTTGGGCAAAAGCGAACGGGCACACTCATAAAGCACCTTGCTGTCCGGGCTTGAAAGCGTGTACTGATAGAGACTTTTGCTTACCTGCCCTCCAATCGTTATAGTGGGAGGATTTTGCAAATAGCAGTTTATGTCGCCAACACTGGAAAGCTCGCCTGAGATCTCCTCAATTAGCTCATTCACACTTGTTTTTCTTTTGTCTCTCTCCTCAAGAACAATCAAGATGCGCCCCTGGTTCAAACTTAGATTCGGACTGCCGTTGCCAACCCCAATACTGGACATAACCGATTTGACGTTCTTATTCTTGCGAATTATCTCAACCAGTTCCTTGTGCAGCCGCCTCATGGCATCAAATGACGTGCCTTGTTTTGCTTCAGTCATCACAACAATCTGACCGGCATCTTCGGCAGGCATGAATCCTTTTGGTATTTCCAGAAAAAGATAAGCCGTACCTGCAAACATCACGATAAAAATTGTGCTAACCAGTGCCTTATGTTTTAAAGCCGCAAGCAAGCTAATTTTGTAGAGTTGCAATACCCAGGAAAATACGAGGTCGGAAAACGCAAGCAAGGGGTTGGTTTTGTTAGACTGAGCCTTTAAGAAGCGCGAGCAAAGCATTGGCGTAAAAGTCATTGAGATAAAACCGGAGATCAGAATCGCAACACTTATGCTTACCGCAAATTCGTTAAATAAACGTCCAACGATGCCAGGCAAAAGCAGAACCGGAATGAAAACTGCAACGAGCGAAACCGTCATAGAAAGAATTGTGAAGCCGATTTCCCTGCTGCCATCAATAGATGCCTGCATTGGTGTTTTGCCGCTTTCAAGATGCCTGACTATATTTTCAAGCATCACAATCGCATCATCCACCACAAATCCCACCGCCAGAGAAAGTGCCATGAGCGTAAGGTTATTGAGACTGAAACCGAGCAGTTTCATCACCGCAAAGGTTCCAACAATCGAGATAGGCAATGAGAGGCTCGGAATTATGGTTGCAGAAATATTTCCCAAAAAAAGAAAAATAACAAGCACCACCAGAAGCACGGTCAAAAGCAGCGTGTATTGAACATCGTTAACCGAATCTCTTATTGTTTGAGACTGGTCGTAAAGAACTTCCAGGTGAACATCCGGAGGCAAATTGGCCTGGAAGCCCGGAAGCAGCTCTTTTATGCTGTCCACTACTTTAATAGTGTTTGCACCTGGCTGGCGCAAAACAGCAAGAATAATCGATGGTGTGTCATTAAATCGACCTTCAGCTTTGTCGTTTTGAACACTGTCAATTACTGTGGCCACCTGGCTGAGCCTTAAAGGCACGCCATCCTTGCTTGAAACAATCACCGGCTTAAACTGGTTGGCGCTTAACAACTGCCCGTTGGATTCAATCGTGAATGCTTTGTGTTTACCCCACAAAGTCCCGGTTGGTTGATTCTGGTTGGCTCCCGAAACAGCACTTACGATGTCTTCGATTCCGAGTCCGTAGGATGCTATACGGGAAGGATTCACCTGCACACGAACAGCAAATTGCTGTGAGCCGTTTACCTGAACCTGAGCAACGCCTGTAAGTCTTGCAATTCTCTGCGCGATAATTGTTTCGGCATAATAATCCACCTGATAAAGCGGCATGTTCGCAGAGCTGACTGCAAGATAAATTACAGGCTGGCTTGCCGGATTGACCTTGCTGAAAGTAGGAGGGATGCTCATTTGAGGCGGCAGGTGCTTGGAAGCCGCACTGATAGCAGCCTGAACATCAAGGGCTGCACCGTCAATATTGCGCGAATTGTCGAATTGTAGAGTGATCTGTGATTGACCCAGGCTGCTTACTGAGCTCATCTGGGTAAGGCCTGATATGGTGGTAAACTGCTTTTCCAGAGGAATTGAAACAGCCGAAGCCATTGTTTCAGGCGAGCTTCCCGGCAAATTGCTGCTCACAAGAATTGTAGGAAAGTCAACATTCGGCAGATTGCTTATTGCCAGCTGCTTGTAAGCAATAGCACCAAACAACAGAATTGCAAACATGACAAGAACTGTCATGACAGGGCGATTGATACAGAGATGACTGAGATTCATCTTAAAGCCTCCCCTGCTGTTTTATCGCCGGGCTTTTCGGCTGTTTTAAACTGCCTGTCCACTTTTCAAATTTATCGAGATAAAGATAAAAAACCGGAGTCAAATAAAGTGTGACCAGCTGGCTAAGTAATAAACCACCCACGATAGTCAGACCAAGAGGTTGCCTGGCTTCCGAGCCCTGACCTGCTGCAATTGCAATCGGCAAGCTTCCGAATAATGCTGCAAGCGTGGTCATCATAATAGGTCTGAATCGGACCAAACAGGCTTTCTTAATTGCTTTTTCAGGCTCCAATCCCTCAAGGCGTTGTGATTCAAGAGCAAAATCAATCATCATGATTGCATTTTTCTTTACGATGCCTATAAGCATGATCAATCCGAGAAAACCGTAGATATCCAGATCCTTATGAAAAATCAAAAGTGTGCAAACGGCTCCCAGCCCGGCAGATGGCAGACCTGTAAGAATGGTAACCGGATGAAAGAAACTCTCATATAGAATACCCAGAACTATGTAAATAACCAGTATCGATAAAACAAGAAGCAAATTCAGCCCTTTTGTCGACGATTCAAAAGCCTGTGCTGTTCCCTGAAAGCTCATGTTTATATCAGCAGGCAAAACTTCTCTGGCAACACGTTTTACCTCTTCTACAGCTTCGCTCAAAGGCGCATTCTTTTTCAAATTGAATGAAAGGGTCACACAGGGAAGCTGCCCCATATGATTCACTTGAATCGGTCCGGCTCCCTGCGATATTGTGGCAAGTGCTGAAAGTGGTATCAGCTTGCCGGCGTTCGAGCGAATCGTAAGCCAATCAAGCATGGATGGGTCTTCATAGTATCTGGGCTCCACTTCCAGAATCACCCAGTACTGGTTCCTTTCAGTAAAAATTGTCGAGACCTGTCTTGAGGCGTAAGCGCAATTAAGCGCATCCTGCACCTGCATCAAATTCACACCAAGCTTGGAACACTTGTCCCTGTCTATATTAATCTTGAGCTTCAGATCTTTGACTTGCAGATTGCTGTTTACGTCTTGAACACTGGGAATTTCTTTTACTTTCTCTTCGAAAATTTTTGAGTATTTATATAGCTCGTCTATATCGGTCCCGGATACGGTCACTTGATAAAGTGCTTTGGTAATAGGACCACCGAGCCTGATTGCCGGCGGCGGCTGCATGAAATACTTTGCTCCTACTACGTTTGCCAGCTGCTTGCGCAACCGGGCAATTATCTCGTCAACTTTGGCTTTACGTTCAGACGGCGGCTTGAGGAAAAGATTCAAACGCCCCTGATTCAGGCTCATGGACCCCAGACCGCTGCCGACACTGGACATACAGGCCTGCCCTTCAGGAGTGCTGCCTACAATTGCAGCAATTTCTTTTTGATGCTTCACCATCTCATCAAAAGAGATGCCTTCAGCAGCCTGCACCGTTCCAAAGATCTGCCCAGTATCCTCAGTGGGTATAAATCCTTTGGGCACCACTTGCAAGATCATCACGGTGGCAAACACTGTAACTACAAAACTGAGCAAGATAAAATCACGGTTTTTCAATGCCCAGCTAAGAGTAATATCGTAAAACTTCAGCCAGAGACCGATAACACGATCCGAAATCAGCTGCATGATTCCGGGTCTTTTGCCTTTTTGCTGGGCGTGAAGGAAACGACTACAAAGCATCGGTGTTAGAGTAAGAGACACAAGCCCTGAAATCAAAATAGCAACCGAAATTGTTACGGCAAACTGGAAGAAAAGCCTGCCGATAATTCCGCCCATGAGCATCAGCGGAATGAAAACTGCAACCAGCGAAAAAGTCATAGCCACTATGGTGAAGCCGATCTCCTGAGCGCCCCTGAGGGCTGATTCGAAAACCGGCATACCTAGCTCGATATGGCGAACTATATTCTCAAGCACGACAATTGCATCGTCAACTACAAAACCCACACAAAGCGTTATTGCCATCAAAGAAATATTGTTGAGCGTAAATCCAAGAACTTTCATAACTGCAAAAGTACCCAGTATCGAGATTGGCAGTGAAAGGCTGGCAATTACCGTAGTTGAGAGATCGCACAAAAAGAAGTAAATAACCAGAATAACAAGCACGATTGTGATTAATAGAGTTTTCTGCACGTCTTCAACCGAACGCCGGATCGTGATGGATCGATCAAACAAAACACTCATTTCCATGGAAGCAGGAAGCGCCGCCTGAAAAGAGGGCAGCAGCTTTTTGATATTGTCTATAACCGCAATCGTATTGGTGTTGGCCTGTTTTTGTACAGCAAGAACAACGGCTCGCTTGCCGTTGTACCATGTGGCAACTTTGTCGGTTTGGACGCTATCAATTACATTTGCGATATCTGAAAGTCTGACGGGTGCACCGTTTCTGTAAGTGACTATCAGCGGCTTCAGCTCAGTCGCATTTTTCATCTGGCCGTTGACCTTCAGATTGTAGGCAGTCTCAGGTCCATAGAGCGTGCCCACCGGCAGATTTACATTGCCGCTTCTGATAGCCTGAGCAACTTCGTCGATGCCGATCCCGAGAGCTGAGAGCTTGCGAGGATCCACCTGTACATGCGGGCTGTAAATTTGAGATCCGAATATCTGAACCTGCGCAACCCCGGGTGTCATTGCAATTCTTGGAGCAAGCATATTTTCGGCATATTCATCAACAGTGTAAATAGGCAAAGTTGGAGAAGCCAGGGCCAGAAAAAAAACCGGAATTGCTCCGGGATTTACTTCCTTAAAAGTGGGAGGTGTCGGCATACTCGTCGGCAGGAGTGACCGGGCAGCGACAATGGCAGCTTGAGTGTCTTCGGCAGCGCCATCTATTTGCCGGTCCATGTCGAACTCAAGGGTTATTGTGCTTGTGCCGAGCTGGCTTGTAGAGTTCATAGAGACAAGCCCGGCAATATTGCTGAACTGCTTTTCCAGAGGCGTAGCTACTGCTGATGCCATGGTCTCAGGCGATGCACCGGGCAAATTTGCAGACACTGAGATTGTCGGAAAATCGACTTCAGGCAGGTCGTTTATAGGCAAAGACAAGTAAGAAAGAACGCCGAAAAGCAAAACACCGAGCATCAAGAGCGTTGTCATCACGGGGCGCAAAATGAAAATTCTTGAGATATTCATCAGAGTGCTTCCCGTTTCAGCACAGAAACGCCAGAAGATCTCATTTGTGGAAAGTGCTCTTCGGCTCTTTTACTATTCGTACTTTTGAACCGCTGGCAAGTTGCATTTGCCCGTCGGTAACAACTATATCGCCGGGCTTCAAACCTTTTGAAATCGCAGCATTATCACCCACAGTTCTATCCAGATCAACCGGCACCAAAACTACCTTGTTGTCGGCTCCAAGCACGAATACCGCCGGTCCCTGCTGGGTTGTTTGGATCGCCTGATTTGGAATTACCACTGATTCTCTATTGGCTGGAATTGAAACTGTGACATCGACAAACTGACCGGGAAACAACTTCAAATCATCATTTGCAAATGCCGCCCGCATCGTAACTGTGCCTGTAGTTGTGTTTACGGTATTTTCCAGGAATGAAACTTCGCCTTGCACGTTGTTTTCCTGAACACCGCCGATATCTGCTTGCAGTTTGAGAGTTTTGCTTTTGAGTGCGTGCCTCAGCTGATCTAAGTGCTGCTCCGGCACAGTAAAAGTAACATAAATAGGCTTGATCTGAGCAATGCTGACAAGTGGCTGATTGCTCTGTGCAGTCACAACATTGCCCTCGTATACGTTTAAGCTGCTGGTTTTGCCGTCAATCGGCGATCTTATAGTGGTCCACCCCAGCTGAATTTTTGCGGTTTTCACCTGGGCCATATCTGCCTGCATCTGCCCTTTGGCCGTCCTGATTGCTGCTCTGTCAGCGTCAAGTACACTTTTTGCATTTTCCATTTGCTTGAGATCAGCCTGTATGGTTGCGTTTGCCACTGCCAGATTGGTAGACATCTGATCTGTTTGTTCATGCGAAACAGCCCCCTGACCCAGAAGCTGTTTGTAGCGCTGGTTTTGCTTTTCAGCATATGCTGCCTGCGCCCTGTCTTTTTCCATATTGGCTTCAAGCTGGCCTAACTGTGCCTGGTCTCTGGCAAGCGCAGCCTCAGCCTGTTGAACCACAGCCTCGTCTTTGGCCAGATTCCCTTCGGCCTGTGCCAGGCTTGCTTCATAAGGGCTGGGATCTATTTGAAACAGCAGCTCGCCCTTCTTAACAAAAGCTCCTTGCTTGAAATGCACTGTTTTCAACTGCCCACTCACCTGAGGAACCACATTCACTACCGAAAATGGCAATACATTTCCGATGCTGCGAATCTCAATCGGAACAGAAGCAGTGTAGGCTCTGGCTACAGTAACAACGCTGTCCCTCTCTTTGGGTTTGATCACTTCCTTCTTTTTGGCTCCGGCTGTGAAGAAATAAATGCCGGCAAGCATTGCCGCCCCGAGCAAGAGCAAGAAGAAAAACCTGACAATGCTTGATTTGCCCTGGTGTTTCAGTTTTTCAGATTCATCTCTGACAGCAAGATCAGCCATCTCTTCAAGTTTATCGAGGTTCACATCGTTCATTCCGGCTCCGAAACTACACCCTCTTTCAAACGGTGTAAACAAGCGCACAGGTCAATAACAAAGTTATAGACGCAAAAGCGCTGATTTTGGTTCTTAGCAGCTCATTAACTTTGTCTAAGCACCGCTTGTCAAAGCGTCAGGTCAAGCTTCATCCGGCCCTGTTCTGGGCCTGTATTTTTTCAAAACACAGTGCAAGCACTTTCTGTAATACTTCGTCCTGGGTGAAATTATCAGTGTCTAACTCAAAAGCGTCTTCCGCTTTTCTCAAAGGAGATGTTTCTCTTGTGGAATCAAGCCGGTCGCGTTCAATTATTTCTTGAGTTATGCTTTCAAGATCAGCAGTCTGACCCATTTGCTGCATATCTTTCAAACGACGCCTGGCCCTTATTTCCGGACTTGCAGTCAGAAAAATCTTGAGTTCGGCTTCCGGCAAAACCACCGTACCGATATCTCGCCCGTCCATTACTACTCCACCGGCTTCTGCAAGCCGCTTCTGTTTTTCTACAAGTATCTGCCTGACCCCGGCAATAGCAGAGACCGGGCTTACAAAGCGCGTTATTATTCGTGACCTGACGATAAAGCTCAGATCGGCACCGTTGACAAAAACCCGCACACGTCCCTGTGAACTTTGATCAGGCGGCAAGAGCTCGATATTTGCGTTCCGTACAAGTTCAACCAGCCGCTCATGATCGTCCAGGCTAGCTCTCTGTTCGAGCGCCACCCAGGTGGCGGCCCTGTACATGGCTCCGGTATCTATATAAAGGTAACCGAGTTCTTCGGCAACTCTTTTGGCAAGCGTGGATTTTCCGGCTCCGGCCGGGCCGTCAATAGCCACACAGATGCTTTTTGAAGAGCTGTCCTGCCCTTCAGTCATACGCCCGTTCCCTAAAAGAGTCTCCATAATCAGTCCTGATGATGCCGTCCACCAACAATAATACGCCTTTCCTGAGAATACACATTAAGCACTGAATCTCAAGCCCGACGAAATATAAACAGGCTGAAGCCGAAACTTAAGCCAGGGGCTGAAACAGAAAAACTTAACTGGAGAGTCCCAGCGCTGAAAGCAGCCATTTAAATGGCTCCTGGGCCTCTTTGCCGGAGCGCCCGGGACCTGCCTCCTGAACTTTCGGCTCGCTCAAGCTTTTCAAGCGCGTAAAGCTTGAGCGCTCCCCGTCAGGCATATGGACATAATCCGGAATCATGCTGCCTGAGGTATTTCCTGCAGTCTTATCACTATGAATCAGCCTTCGTGAAGGCTGGCTAAAAAGCGGCTCCAGAATCTCCCACTGAGTTATCGGTGCCGGTGGCACAAGCGAAGCGGTCTTTTCTGCTTGATAATTCGCACTTGCCGCAGTCCATCTGGCAGGCTGCGGATACCTCAGACCCGGCTTTTCTACTAAAGCCGGCTTGCTTGAGCTTTCCTTGCCAGAACCAAAAACAATATCAAGCAGGGCTTTCTGATCAAAAAGTTCAGCTGAACTCTGCGGCAAAAGCTCAAAAGAGTGCAGAAGCTGCCTCAGGCTTATATTTAGCGATGCTTCCATTTCACTTGCCTGTTCGGCCCCCAGGCTCATGAAAGCATAATTGCCGCTATTCAGGCTCAAAAGAGTTTTCAGAGCCTGATAAGAATCAGATTCATCCGAATCAATAAGCTGGGCTCCGATAATGAAAGCAGACTCAAATACCAGGATTTTTCCTTCGATGCCGCTTTCAAAAGACGCAAGTCTGAGCAACCCGAGACCATGGCTGCAGGCCCCCGCAATTGAGCCGAGCACATCTTTCATGCTCCAGCTTTCGGATAAAGCTCCTTCAAATACCAGGTCCATGGAAAACACCAAGCCGCGTGAATTGCCGAAATTTATTGTCTTACTTAAGCCTGACGGATGCAAGGGGGAAATTCCCTCAAATGCTTTAATATTAAGACCCGAAGCATAAGGGCCTGAAAACAGGGAAATCAACAGAAGTTAAAAACGCCGCGGCCCTGGTCCGGTCAGCG
Source organism: uncultured Candidatus Obscuribacterales bacterium (assembly GCA_964615655.1). Classification (GTDB taxonomy): domain Bacteria; phylum Cyanobacteriota; class Vampirovibrionia; order Obscuribacterales; family Obscuribacteraceae; genus JAIEPM01. The sequence continues at coordinate 106,505 of CAZTQO010000012.1, forward strand.
ACGTTTCAATCAATCTTAATAGCACCATCTACAGTGCTGGCTTGATTCATTATCTGGCAGTTGTGCGCTTTGCCATGAAATTCGTAAGCCATTCAAAAAACGACGGCTGGCTGGGAACTCCCTTAGCCGCTTCTTCTTGAGCCTCTGCCAGGCTCTTGCCCTGGTCCATGTTGGCTATTATTCTCAGAACCTCGCCGTCATCCGGAAAGCGACCATTTGCTTTTTTGGAATAAATCAGCTGTCCTTTGTATTCAACTTCGAAAACACCGCCTGATGATTGCAAAAGTCTTGCTGATTCATCGAGTTTGTTTTCCAATTCAGCTGCCAAACTGGCAGCTCTGGCTCGGTATCCTCAAGCCCCGCAATAAGTGATCGTAAAACCGATATTCGACATTCTGGATTTCTCCTTGCTTTAGTTTCCTTGCGCTCTGGCCTGTGCCGGCGCAATTTTGAGGCTCAGCCCCGTTTGAATGCAAAAAGGCGTTTCCACCACGGCAAGCTGAGCATACGATTATACTCCTCTTTCATTTGGTCTAATTCGCGTTTTGCTGATTCAAGCTCGGATTTTGCCCGTGAATTCTCCGAAGCACTGGTTTCAAGCAGTCTCATAGACCCTTGAAGTTGCGCAACAATACGCAAATCTTCCATATGCAAACGCCGCTCTTCTGCAAGCGTTTTTTGAACCGAAAGCAGTTCCCTGAGCAAATGTTCAACTTCTTCACTGCGATCAATCACGATTGTGGGATGCTCAATACTGTGAGATTCCGCTTTGAACAGGCTTTTCTTTGATGCGAGAAAATCCCACTGGCTGCTGCTGCTCTGGCTTTGATATGAATGCGGCTGCGGCTGGCTTGTTTCAGCATGATAATAAGCATGGGGCTGGCCTTCTTCTCTTACTGCTGCATGCGATCGAACTCTAAAACCCGGTGGCGGCAAAATGCGCCATTCGTCACCACCTGCTGTTTTGACTTTTTTGGCGCTCCAGCCTTCCGGCAGCTTATTGCCCCAGCGACCAAGCAAGCTGCGTTCGAGCGCTCTGACTGAACGACCAAGAAATGCTGCTGCTTGCTGAATAGTCAAAACAGGTCTTGGAATATCAAAAGTCTGGGTATCTTTAACCTCTGGGTTTTCCTTTTCCGCAGTTTCGCAAAGGCCCTTTTGCGGGCTTGCAGGCTCAAGAATCGCTTCCTCAGCCTTAACTTCCATCTTGAATTGAGTCGAAGGCTCCAGATCTTGTGCTGTCATGATGGCATTTCTCCCGATTACTTGCCCGGGCAGATAGTCATGAAGAGCTATAGTTAGCGTATATATCCGAAAAGTTCGCCCGGCAAGGTAATTCCAGTCTAGCCTGACTTATCCGATCTAAGAGAAGAGCCAGATTAATCTGTAGTAAGAATCCATGAAATAGCCTGCAAAATAGCTGAGCTTGCCTGCAAAAAAGTCATCCGATTGTTTACCATAAGATATCCAGCGAATAACTCCATCAGAGGGAACTTGCAAAATGCTCAAAATCAAAAACGAGCCCATGTTTCTGGCGCTTGCTTCCATAATTGCACTGGCAATACAGGAACCACCTGCAAGCCCGGCCTGCACGGAAGTTTTGCTCAACAAAAACAAAGCCCATGTAATTTCAGGGCGCACCTTGGATTACAACTGCGAAATCGGATCTAAAATTTGCTTCAGAAAAAAAGGTATGCAAATAAGCGACCCCGGACAGAAATTCACAGATCTCAAATGCAAGCCATTTAGCTGGAAAGCAAAATATGACGCGGTGCTTGTTGACGCATTCGACGAGCCTGCATTTGTAGACGCAATGAATAGCGAGGGGCTGTCTATAGCCTGCCTCTGGCATGCCGACAGCGAACTGGCAAAAGAAACCGCGGAGGGACGCGAAGCGCTTTCAAACGTGGCTCTTGTCGAATATATTGCAGAAAACGCAAAAACCGTGGACGAAGCAAAGAAACTTGCAAGCGGGCTCAGCCTCTACTTATCTACTTATAAAGGTCAGCCGATGATGCTCCACTGGATCGTCACGGATGCAAGCGGCGAAAGCATTGTAATCGAGTTGAAAAATGGCAGCCCAAAATTCTTTTCTGAAATAAAAGATGTGGGCGTAATGACCAATCAACCCTCATACGACAGACAGCTTGCCAATCTGCAAGAGAGCCGCAAAAAGATGGAATCCGACAGCTCCTACAATATTCCGGGAGACTATGATTCTAAAAGCAGATTCGTAAAAAGTGCCTTCTTAGTTTCGTGCCAGAGCCCATTTCAATCGGCCGACGAAGGTATAGTCAAACTGACACAGATTCTGCACAACGTTGAATCACCAAAGGGTTCTCAAAAAACCGGCTCATATACACAATGGTTCGCTGTACGAGATCAGCGCAACTTGCGCTATTTCATTACAAGCGTAAATCAAAGTTCTCCGAAAATCGTCGACCTCAAAGATGTTGATTTTGCAAAGGCTCTCGACAAGCGCCTTGCAATAGAGAGCAGCGAGTCCGGAAACGTAGCCCAGTTGCTTGGCGTTTCCAGCAGATCTTTAAGCAGCCTCAGCAAAGAAGCAAAGTCAAAAACAGCTTCGATTCATTAGCCACAGGAATTAGATAGCATCAAAAATCCGATAGCATCTCAAAAAAGGAAAGCAAAAGATGATTACAAATGAGCTTGCTGAATGCAGATCACTGAAAGGCAGCGTTACAGAAGCAGAGTGGGAACAAAGAATTGCACTGGCAGCCTGTTACAGAATGGCAGCACATTACAAATGGGACGACCTGATTTTTACGCATATTTCGGCAAGAGTTCCGGGACCGGATGCTCATTTCCTGATAAACCCTTACGGGATGATGTTTGACGAAATAACAGCTTCAAGCCTGGTCAAAATCGATCTTCAGGGCAATAAAGTAATGGAAAGCCCTTATAACATCAACCCGGCAGGCTTTGTAATTCACAGCGCCATTCACGAAAAACGTGAAGATGCCGAATGCGTTCTGCATCTTCACTGCGCTCCCGGAGTTGCAGTTTCAAGCCAGAAAGAAGGTGTATTGCCGATTTCGCAGCAATCGATTTTTGTGCTTTCTTCCCTTGCTTATCATAATTATGAAGGCGTGGCCTTGAACGACGAAGAAAAACCAAGGCTAGTAGCAGATCTGGGCGACAAGAATTTTATGATGCTGAGAAATCACGGACTACTTACTGTTGCAGACAATATTCCGGATGCGTTTTTGATGATGTACATTTTCGAAAGCGCCTGCAGAATACAGATAATGGCTCAAAGCGGTGGCAAAGAACTCATTGAAGTGGACCCGCGCATAATTGCCGGCGCGAAAGCTCAGGCAAAAATGGTAACCCGGGGCATGGGCGGTGCAATAGCCTGGAACGGACTGCTGCGTAAATTAGACCGGCTTGACCCGGGCTGGAGAAACTGAGTTTCTTATTGCTTGTCTTTTTTCTCGAACTTGAGCGATGCCGAGTTAATGCAGTAACGCAGCCCCGTAGGATGCGGCCCGTCCGGAAACACATGACCCAGATGGGCGCCGCATTTGTCGCAAATTACTTCAGTCCGCACCATGCCGTGACTTGTATCTTTGAGCTCGGTTACAGGGGCATCCTGAGCGATTTTGTAAAAGCTCGGCCAGCCGCAGCCTGAATCGAATTTAGTATCCGAAGTGAAGAGTTCTGCTCCGCAGCAAACACAGTTATATTTACCGTTTTCATGATTATTCCAGTACTGGCCGGTAAAAGCTCGCTCAGTGCCTTTTTTGCGGGTTACTTCATACTGGGTTGGAGTCAGTTGCTTTTTCCATTCTTCATCAGTTTTAGTCAGTTTGTCTTTGGACTCGCTCATATTTGCTCCCTTCACGGTTTTCTTCTCACTGTTTTTTTCAGGCTGGGGCGGAGCCGCGTACGCAGCCTCTAATGCTACCAGGAAGGACAGCCCGAGCATCAATACAGCAGCTAGCAGATTATGGATTGGCCGAATCGGTTTCATGTATGTTTCCGGATGGTTTCAAATTAACTCTAGCAGATAACTGCAGCCCTATCTTTAGCCAGACAAAAGCTGAACGAGGCTCGGACAGGCTCGGGCGGGCTGGCTCAGGCTGGGCGCAGCCAGAGCGATCATTTAATTAACTGTACGCATACAAAAGAAAACGCATTATAGAACTACTAATATAAGCTTTCTTAGAGCTGAAGGCATTTTGTAAGATCAGGATTTGTGGCAAACAGTTTCACACAGACAAGAATCATGAAATTATGCAGAACTGCCTGTATAGCTGCTCTTGCAATGTCAGCTGTTTCTTACCTGATGCTTTCGCCCTTGATCTCCTGTTCCTTTTACTACATGCTGCTTTTCCCAGGAGCAGGCTACAAAGGCGATAACTACATGAACAACACAGCCTGCGGCATAAAAGCAAAAGATCTTGATATTAAAACCGTCAACAACGAGAATTTGCACGCCTGGTATTTTCATAAACCGAAGTCGAAATATCTCCTGCTCATGCATCACGGGAACAGTGGCAACATTTCAATCCTTCAATGGTATGCAGATCTGGCTCTTGAGTCTGGCGCATCCATAATTCTTTACGACTACGAGGGCTATGGAAAAAGTTCCGGCAAACCGTCGATCAGCGCGGTCCTCAGGGATTCAAAAGCCGTATATGAATATGCAAATAAAAACCTGGGCTGGCAAGAAGATCAGATTATCAATCTCGGAGTGTCCCTGGGAACAGCAGCCGCTTCCGAGCTGGGACGAAGCAGCCACTGCAAAGCAGTGATTTTATTTGCTCCTTTTTTAAGTCTGCGCAAAACAGGCAGAGAATTTCTTTCATATCTCAAGTATTATCCGGATTTTCTCTGGCCCGAAACAGACATTGGCTCGCTTAGATTTGCCGCTTCGAGCGTCCACCCTCCTGCGCTGGTTTTTCATGGACAAGCTGACAAACTGGTTCGGCCAGAAGATGCCGAGCAGCTCAAGATAGCATCAGCAGGAAAACGCCTGGAACTTGTAAGACTCAACTGCGGCCACAGCGACTTTCAAAACGAGCGCCCCAGGATACTCTCTGAATTAAGACGTTTTCTCAACAGACTCTAGAACATTTGAATTAGAGCAACAAAAAGACCGCCCGCAGGCGGCCTTTTTATTTTGAGCTAAGGCTCTTCTTACTTAATCAAGCGTTTTTCAACAGCGTCCCAGTCAACATTGGCAAAGAATGCTTCAATATATTTAGGTCTTTCTGCCGGCTTGTAATCAAGCAAGAAAGCGTGTTCCCACACGTCCATAACAAGAATCGGCACAAAGCCGGCTACATTGCCTTCTTCATGCAGAGTGATCCAGTGGTTTGAAAGTGTTTTGGTGAAAGGATCCTGGAAAAGCACTGCCCAGCCCACACCGCGCATGGCGCCGATTTTGGAGAAATCGTTTTTCCATACTTCAATGGAGCTGTAAGTTTCGCTGAGCTTTTTGCCAAGTTCGCTGCTTTCTTTGAGTTCGCTTCCGCCGGATTTGAGATTGCCGAAATAGTATTCGTGCAATCTCATGCCATTGTACTCAAAACCATAACGGCGCTTGAGTTCGGCATATTCGGGGGTGCCGGATTTGCCTTGCTCTGTGAGTTCAATCACCTTCTCATTGAGAAGGTTTGTGTTTTTGACATATCCAGCATAAAGACCCAGGTGAATTTCCAGGGTTTTGTCTGAAATGCCGGTGAGATTCTTCAGATGGCTGAAGTCATGCTCTTTATAAGGAGTGTAAGCAATTTTGGTCTGCAACATGTCTGTCTCCTGAAAGGATGAAGTGCAGGGCTAATTCGTTAAGTGCTCATTTGTACCACAGATCTATATGGGATCCTGAAAATTCTCATGTTTTCTCAAGCTATGGAAAAGGCTGCCAAGCACCGCTTTTTATAACCCGATTCGAATCCAGCTAACGTCATCATTGGGCATTTTCACGCGACCTTCGTCGTCTTTTTCATGACGTTTGGAATCAACAAGCGCTAAAAACTCTTCGATGGTATTCAGTGACTCCAGAATCGCAATCGGGTTCTCAGCCTCACTCTGGCTTCTCAGAAACCACTTTGAAATAGCATCGGTCATCAGATAAAAGAGATCGCCTTTTCTTGCAGTGCCGTGTTTTTCCACCAGCTTTTCAAGCACGCCCTTATTTGCCTGGTCTCGTGTAGAAAGCAAGAGCGGTCTGTAGTCGAAATCCTCCCAGCTCGATAGCGGCAATGATTCCAAGATTTTGCCGTCCCGGAGATGAAACAAGCAAGTATCGCCAAGCGCCCGGGCAGTCCAGTTAATGCTCTTTTTTTCCTCTTTAATTTCAAATGAAAGAAAAGCAGCATATGCACCTGATTCAAGCTTTTCTTCTGCATACCAGGGAAGATCCTTGCCTGAAACCTGAGCTCGCCATTCTTCTTGCAATACATGCAATTCTTCTTTCTTATCTACAAAGCCCCTGCATAAGATACCCGCCCAGAGCCCTGAAAACGAAGTTTCAGTGGCACCGTCGGCTATGGCACAACGAAACTCTTTGAGATCCTTTTGCGCTATTTCAGCGGGTGCAAAAGCATCCTCATACTCTTCCAGACTGCAGCCGCTTTTAGGCAACCAGAACACCCGGTAGCTTGGTCTCATGAATTCCTCTATCGGAGATTGCTTGGTCTTGTCCCGATTGTAAGAAAGCGAATCACTGAAACCAGGTCCGCATTAAATACAAATCCACGAGGGTTGTCCGAAATAATTATTCCTTCTTCTTGAACCATGGTCCACATATAATCCGGGAGCTGGCTCGACATACGGAAAAGCAGCCTGGCATAATCATCGGGCAGGAGCGACTCCGAGTCAGGAAACTCAATTGGTGCATGATTCGAGGACGAAATATGCAGATTGAATAAAAGGACGCCCCCGTCTTCACTCGACATGCGTCTTATTTGTTCTGCAGGATCTTCAGGATCGCCATCCGTGGCTTCGCCGTCTGTGATGTTAATGACAATCGGCGGAAAACAGCCGGTATGCTGGTGCAACCAGTTGCTTACTATTCTTTTTGCCTGTCTCAGAGCATCGCACATCGGCGTTCCGCCTTTATAGCGAGGGTCTATCCAAACAGGGAACTTGATCTTCTGCTCGAGAATGCCGCCTGCACCATCGTCGACTTTCTTGCTTCTCTGCTCTACCCTTGCTGGATTATTAGCTATTTCGCTAATAGGCACCAGTTCTTTGCCGGATAAAGTGCCTGTAAAAACAGTACCGACACCACGGTCTCCGTAACCTAAGACAGCCACATGATAATAATCACGAATTCCTTCGGATTTTGCACACTTGATCACAAGATTCTGCAAAAGGCGATTTACGGCATCTGCCACACCATCTGCTTTTCTTTTGCCCGCACCCTGCCCGAATGGATCTTCCATTGAACCCGACTGGTCAATTAGAATCACAATGCAGGATGGATTTGCACGGCTGATTTCTGCTGTATAGGGCATTGAACTTTTTTCCCTCTTAATTTCCGGGCATTAAACTAAGACCTGATTATCCTAGATAATGGTCTTCAAGAAAAAGGGCTTGGCAGCCTGTGGCGCCGGCTTAAAGCTTGACAAATAAAGAAGCCGGCGGGTTATGATCAGGATCAGGGTGAAAGAAAGCTCGAAATGCCTGTTGTATTTGGAACATTTCAATATTGGATGAACTAAAAATAGCAAAGCAAGCTTCAATTGTGTCCTGGCCGAGCCCCCAGGACTACAACGAAGCAGTGCAAACTCCGCTTGCAAGCTTTCAAGACACTAAGCTGGCAGCCGCCGAAGCAGAATGCGACAGCCTGGGATTGCCCAGACCCAACACAGGCATGTTTGCAAGTGTTTATAAAATGAACGCGAAAAACGGCGATGCCTGGGCGCTACGCTGCTTTCTTCACTATATTCCGGATCAAAAAGAGCGCTACGAAGCCATAGGCAAAGAGTTGAAAAAGCAAGCGCTTAAAGGCACTCTTGATTTCGAGTTACAGAGTCAGGGTGTTTTGGTCACAAATAAATGGTATCCCGTTCTCAAGATGCAGTGGTGCGAAGGCCAAACTCTAGAGCGCTGGCTGGCAAGCAACTCCTATAACAGAGAGAAGCTGCAGAAATTTCTTTCAGACTGGAAAAGCCTTTTGCTTTCATTGAAAAATGCAAGTATTGCACACGGCGACTTGCAGCATGCAAACATACTAGTAAACGATGACGGCATCAGCTTAGTAGACTATGACTGCATGTTTGTTCCTGAATTGAAAGGCAGGCAAAGTAACGAACTTGGTCACCCGGCATACCAGCATCCGGAGCGCAGCTTTTCCCATTTTGATGAGCATCTGGACAACTTTTCAGCCTGGCTTATTTATCTGTCCATCGAAATTATCATGAATGATCCTTTGCTATGGCGCAGATTTAACTGCGGCGAGGATTCATTGATCTTCAAAAAGAAAGATCTCGATTCACCGCAATCTTCAAGAGCTTTTTACGAACTTGAGAAACACCCGAATCATGAAATAAGAACTGCGGCAAAAACCATACGCTACTTTCTTGGTCTGAGGCCGGAAGAGATTCCGCCTTTGAGTCAAGCTTTCAAATTCCAATTCGAACTTGAAGAATTGCAAGCACCTGGAGAAGATGAAAGCGAAAGCAGCAGCGGGAGCAAAAGTAAATGCTGGTATGAAGCCGATGAATTCAAGCTTGAACTTGAAAGAGATCCAGCCGAGCCAGATGACAGGGAACAAGAGCCGCTTGCAGACCAGGGACCGTTTATAAGCCAGAGCAAGCGCAGGCGCAGCCGTGTCAAAGGCGGAACAGGTTCATATCACAGCTCCCAGACACATGTTCAAGCCGATGCTTCTCAACAAGATCTTCAAGCGCAGGCTAAAGTCCCTCAGCTTTCTCCGCTTGCAGAACTTGCAAGAAAAGTTCGCGATCAAAAAGCAAGCCCGCAGATCACAGAAACAGCACTTACAGAATCTACAATTACAGAAATTGCATTTACAGAGCCTGTTAGCGAGCCGGCGCAAGAGCTTAGCCCATTTACAAATCCGGCAACAACAGCTTCTCAAAATACAAGCGGCCAGAGTTCAACTCAGAAAGAGCTTGAATTGCAGAACGCAAATACAAGTAGGAAAGAGAGATCGTTTCTGAGTTTTATTCATTCGCGCTTTAAGACTTATTTTCTGCTCATGCTGCTTGCAATATTTGTTCCGGCAGCTTTCTTTTGGTATACGCAAAGTCAAAAAATCAACGCTGTTCCTGATGCTGACTCAGACAATGGAAGCTATTATTTGAAAAACAAAGACTATAAAAGAGCCGCCGCGTTTTACCAGAAAGAGATAGAAAAACTGGAAGGCTCCACCGTCCTAAGTTCAGAGAAATCTCGTGAGCTGGCCATAGCCAGAATCGGTCTGGGAGATGCATATTACGGCCAGAATAAATTTGCGGAGTCGCTTACACTTTATCAAAAAACAGTTGACGATTTGATTGACAACAATGACACAAGCATTAATAAATCAGGCGATAGTAAGGAACTGGCCCGAGCCCTCGGACGGGAAGGCAAATCGCTTGAAGCACTCGACAGAAGCGAGGAAGCTTTCGGTTCTTATTCACAGGCAGTCGAAATGTACCAGCGATTAAAGACAATGCCGATGCTCAGCTCCGACATGCAAGAATATATGAAAAGGCAGGCAAGACTGGCTGGTTTTGTCAGACGTCATTGAGCCGGAATCTGAGCCAGAGTGCTCTTGAGCTGCGCTTCAACTTCAGCGGCTTCGCTTACCTTGCCGTTATGTCTGAGCACTGCGCTATAGCGTATTCCAATATCCGACAGCGTCTGCATGTAAGAAGCTGCTGAGTAAAGATTACGCTTATCAGCACGGAGAATATTGAAAGCTCGTTCAAGAAAGAACTCTTCTTCATTGAAGCGTTCATGTTCATGGCACTTTGCCGCACATAATCCAATCGCTTGGCCGAGCCCAATTGAATTTTTAAGTCCGATTTTTTGCTTCAGCTCAGGCGATTCAAGCAACACTTGCTTTGCCGCATCCAGTTGCTTGTTCAGTTTAGCCAGGTCATTTAACTGGCCGTCGTACAGTTCACAGAGTTTGCTGATCGCAGCAAACTTATATTGAGGCTCAAGACGCTTTTCGGCAACGTATGACACATGCAACAGCCTCTTCTCTTTTTCATGTGGAGAGAGCGGCTTGAAGCTGGCAGCTTCTTCTGCAAAGGTCTTAACTCCTGCAGATTTTTTTATTTCGGCAGCATACTGATCTTCCTTTTGTGGTGCCGGATCCGCTTCCTGCAATAGCCTCAAGGTGGATTTGCTCCTCATCGCAACCGAGTCCTGAATCACAACCTGACTGGCGAGATCTGTTTTAGGGCGAGCTAAATAAAACGACAGTCCGCTAACAACAAGCGCCACAAACACAAGCAAGAGAGTCAGGAACGATAGCTTGTTTTTTTTTCTAGCTTCTTTCAGGCTGGGCGCCTTATCTAAAGTAATTGCATCGAGGACTTCGTTCAGTGACTTTGCAAACTCCGACGCAGTTTGCGGCCGATTCACAGGCTCCTTTGCCAGCCCGGAAAGAACAAGCGCTGCCAGTTCTTTCCTGATATCAATTTTGCGACTGAGATCCGACACAAGCGGGGCGGGCGCCATGCAATGCTTGTGCATAACTTCAAGCGGTGAGTCGCCTGTAAATGGTGCCTCATTACAAAGAGATTCGTACATCACACAGCTAAGCGAGTATAGATCAGAACGTCCATCAAGAGGCTTCGCCTGACACTGCTCCGGACTCATATATGCAGGAGTGCCTAAAACAGCACCAGATTTAGTAAGTTGCGAAGTTTCCGCTCCCGCTTCAAGGTCAGCCCTGGCAATACCAAAATCGAGAAGCTTTACGGTCTGGCCGCCACTGCCGTCTTTTGCAAGAAATACATTTGCGGGCTTTATATCACGATGAATTAGCCCGTCTTCATGAGTATAAGATAGAGCCGACAACACTGGTAAAAAAACATTTTTGAAACTCTGCAAGCTCAGGGCTCCGCCTGCTTTCAACTTTTCCTGCAAAGACATGCCTTCCAGGTACTCCAGGATCAAATAAGGCTTTCCGTCTTTTGATACACCGAACGAGTAGGTCTCTATAATATTTGGATGCTTCAAAAGACTTGTGATTTTTGCTTCTTTCTGAAAGCGTTTTAGAGCATCATCTCCTTCCAGCGAAAGCAGGACCTTAAGAGCAACAATTCGATCGAGTGCAGTTTGTCTTGCCTTGTAAACACAAGACATTCCACCTCTGCCTAGCAGTTCGATAACTTCGATGCCCTCTATTTCAGGAGCACCGGAGAGCTTGTTTTTTTGCTCGGGGTCATCCATTCAATCACCAAGCAATGCGGAAAGCGCCTCTTCACACTCTTGCCTGCTAAATCGGCCGCTTTCGCCCTCTTTAAGCTCTGCACGAATAACCAGTATATTCTCATCAAGAATGATATCGGTTTCTGAGGCATTCTGAAATCGAACCGAAGTGACAAGAGTTTTGAAAGCAATCCGTTTGAATTCATCGCTTATTTGCTCATGTATTACATTCATTACCATGTCTATAAGTTCGTAAAGGCCAAGCAGGGTCATGTCGTCCTGAGTAAGCGTTTCCCAGCTAACCTCAAGCTTAATGTCGGCCTGCACAACCGTACGCAGTCGGACCACTTCGTCTGCAATTTTTTTGCGTAGCCCGACAATTCCCGGACCGCTTCTCAGCCCCTTGGCTTTACCGCCTGAAAGATTCGACAGCTGCGGTTCTGCATCAATTACTTTTACTGCCACAAGTGACCAGATAGGCAAATAAACCACACTAATAGTTTGACCGCGAGTGCCTGATTCTTCGTGCTCTACAAAGAGCACCGAGGCACCGCCTTCTGCGTCCTCTTTCAAACCATTCACAAAGCCTGAAAAAGTAGCGCCGTTGTTTAAATAAACAGTGACTCGCGGCGCCTCTCTTGCCACACTTTGCTGGCTTGCGGCTTCGTTTGCAAGCATCCGCAAAAGCTCGAGCAAACTCAAAGCCGGCAGCACGGAAGTAATTTTCAGTTTGTCTTTGGCGTTCAATCAAATACCATTGCAAGAGGTTTCTGGCTTTGTAGCTCCTAATCATACACAGCATGCGGCTCGGGCAGTGCACACAGTTCCATCGGAAAAAAAGCAATAAAAATGGAGACCGCCCCATGACGGGGCGGTCGATTTCTTATGACCCGCGAAGGGTCTCGCCTAATGGCGCTATTCAAGTGCTTTAGAAATATTAAGCTTAAGGACGTTTTGACTCTATAAGAGTCCTCCAGAAAGCTGTTTCCTGCACATTTTTATAATACCCGGAAGATGCCAAGTATAAAACCTGTTTTTTCTTAAACGCAGTAAATAATTCCAAAATTGTTAGCTGTTTTACAAATTACCGAAAGGAGCCTGAGCGAGCCTTGTTTAGAACACCGCTTCCCTGATTTTTTCTTAAAGAGTTGACGGCAGAATCATGAGTGATTCGTTAAAGAAACAGATTTTTTGCAGGCTCGAGCTTATATTCACACTCAATAGATTCAACTGACCGGGCTTGCCGGCGCGGGTGCATGGCGGGTCAGGGGCGTAAATACGTATGTACTTTGTCGCCAGCCCGGTGTTATATGAATCTAGTTTCTCCCCCCTCCGCCCTTGCTCATGGAAGCATCAGCTAAATGAACAAGCTAGTACTTGCGATAAAAACACGCTTTCTAATACCGGCAGTGATTGTTGTGGCGGTTCTTGTCTGGCTGGGCTTCTGCCGTTCGCATTATGAAAGTTACTGGAACGGAACCATTCACCGGGTCCAGACAGTTGATTTCAACATACTTCACCATGTGCTTCCAAGCGCTCTGTCGCAGCTGATCCTGGCTGGAAAAGTTGATGAAATCCAGAAAGTTCTTAATTCAAGCTACGGAATTTTCGGGCTGGTCGTAACTGACCCGAGCGGTCAGGAAATATTTTTCCGCACGAGCAACCATTACCAGAAAGAAACCTGGCAGCCACTTTTGACAGTTGAGTTTCTGCAAACAATCAAAGAGCCCTACGACCTGCTTACAGACCCGCCGCCGCTAGCGGCTCAATACGAACACAGCGGGCCACGAATCGATGAGGTGCTTGAAGCCAACAAGCCCACCGGTCGCGTTATCGGAAGGCTCTATTATGTAAGGGGTCTGCCACCGGGATTTCTCGAAGATCTCACCGGGTCGGTTCTAAGCAACTGGCTTGAAATGAGAGGCTCTAAGCGGGGTTATATCCTGCTCACCCTTGTCATGATAGGATTTGCAAGCTCCTTTGTAGTTATGGTTTTGTGGCGGCAGCGAGTACTGCAGCTGCGTGAGAAAGAACTTCAAGACAAAGAATCCGAGCTTTCACTGCGAAGAAAGGCTCTGGATCATCTCAATGCCGACATTGCCTCGCAACGAAAACGGAAAGAATGGCTTGAACAGGAGGCCGAGCTGGCATATCAACGGGCTCTGCGCATCAGAGAATCACTGATGAAGCTCAAAGAGGACTTTTTCATTGCCGACCCGAATTCTCAAAAGCAGGCTAATGATTTAGACGCTGTAAGTGTCAGACCACCGCTTCACAAAGCATCTTCGCTTATCGGCGAAGTAGAGAGCCTTTTGCCGGAGTTGACACATAATGCCCGGGTTCTGAGATCTCAGGCTGAAGTCTGGCAATCATATTGTGCTCAACTTGAATCAAGGCAGGCCGAACTGCAAAGATTACTTGCCCAAAGAAGCAAGGTGGCGCCCACGGGCCGCGCCGCGGGCATGGCCGAAGCTTATGTCCCTCCTGAGAACCAAACCCAAAGCGGTAAGTTCTCTTAGCTGCCATTACATGCTAAGCTTTAAACGCTGGGACTTATCCATTGCTCTCAATTCACTTTATGAGTTGGAAGCAGGGAGAAGTCTGTGGTTTTTACACCAGGCTGCCAGAGGGCAGCCATTCGAACTACCAGATAATCAGACTGAATGAAGCCGGTATCCAGCAAAAGAGCAACCATTTCCTTACAGGCCTTGCAAGAAGCAGCAAGCCCGCCTGTTTACAGACGAGGCGTTCAATACTGGCGCCGCAAAAAGGTCCTCAAATATGAGGAAGAAAAGGATGGCGCCCAGGTCGAAGCACTTGTAATCGGCTCCGAACCGCAGCCATACAAAATTACGGTTACAGTCGAGCCGGACGATAAATTCAAAGCAGTATGCTCCTGTCCTTATTTCGAGGAAATTTGCAAACATTCGGTTTCAGTGCTTTTGACTCACATTGCACGCAGTTTCCCGGGGATCAGATTCGACACCGGCGACGCCCTTAAAGAACCGGCTCCCGAACATGGACCCAGGGCAAAAGAAATTCTGGAAGATCCCAAAGTTGCGCTTGCGGAACTGGCATCCAACAATATAGAACGCGACTTCACCATGGGCGTCCTGGTTCTTGAAAAACCGCTGGCATTTATAGTAGGTACACTGCCTGACGAAGTACACGGGAAAGTCAATATACTGAAAGTCCCGGAACCGATGCTCAATATCCTGCCTGACGGTAGCCGCATACACACGCTGGTGAAATACTTGCTCCAGCTGCCACAGGCAACCAAAGGACCGGCAGGAGGCCATCGAATTCCCAGGGGAGATGAAGGTGTGGTGCTGGGGCAGCTGGCGCTTTGCTGCAATCTGGTCAATGCTTCCGACGGAAGCGAAATGAAGTTCTCCAGCAAGCCGGCCAGACCTCAAATACTTATCTCAGAAACAGAAAACGGCGAACTTGCCCTGACGCTCACCGCGTTAAATGAAGACGGTGAGCCCCTGAGCGACAGCGTGTTTTTCCTGGGTCAGCCCTCCTGGGTCATGTCGAAACAGGTCTTTTATCCAATTGATCTTGGAGCAATCCACAGGCTTTTCCAGTTTTTCGATTCACATGGTCATATGACCGTAAAACTGGAAAGCGTGCCCAAGTTCCTGGCAATTGACCTGCCGATTTTGAAAAAGCGAATGGATGTTGTTCTCGATGAAAGCGCAGCCCCATTTCCTCAGGCTATTACGGAGCCGCCCAAAGCGTCTATAAGAGTGGCCGAAAAATCAGGCAACCGGCCGAACCCGAATATTGTAGGACAGGGCCCGGAGCTAGAGGTGATTCTGGGATTTCGATATGGTGATCTGGTATTGCCTTCCAGAGACGAAACCAGCGCCGTTGAGTCGGAGCCTTATACACGCACGATTGCAGACACCGGACAGAGCGTCTGGGTCAAAAGAACCTGGGAACAGGAAGGGCAATTAAGAAGATTCCTTTCCAATCTTCAGCCCACAAGAACTCTTGCGGATCGTTTCTTCTTTCACGACGAGCCGGCGCTCGATGCCATTTATTACACGTGCTCGGAAGAAAGTTCAGACTGGGAAATCTCCGGGCTCGATGAGCTCAAATATTATATTGTGGAGAAAGAAGCAGTCAAACTCAAAGCAATTCTCTCATTGCAAAAGGAGTCTTATAACTTCGAATTCGAGCTGCAAGCAATCACCGGTTCAGGCGAAGTGCTTTCATTTGCAAAGGTAATCGAGTCGGTCTTTAAGAACAAGAACTATTTGCGCATGGATAACGGCACTTTTGTTCGCCTGCCGGTTGCGGTTCTGCTTGCAGTCTTAAAAGGTGTAGGTGCAAGCAAAGAACCGGTCAGACCGCTCTACCAGGCACTGCCGATCGCGCATTTGCTCGAGACCCAGGGCATCGAAATCGAAGCAAGTGAAAGCTTCAAAGAGTTCATTCAAAAGTTGCGTAACTTCAAAGAGCTCGAGGCCATGCCGGTGCCAGATACATTTAACGGCACTCTGCGCGAATATCAAAGGGAAGGATACTACTGGCTTTCATTCTTAAGAGAATACGGTCTGGCAGGCATTCTTGCTGACGACATGGGACTTGGAAAAACCATACAGGCGCTTGTTCTTTTGCTTTCACATCATAAAAACGGCAAAAAACGTGCTCCCTCTCTGGTTGTTGCTCCAACATCAGTTGTATACAACTGGCTTTCGGAAGCTGAAAAATTCAGTCCGAAACTATCTACGGCACTCTTTCTGGGCAGGGACAGAAGCGAATTATTACAGCGCCTGAAAAAGCGTGCGGCAAATCTGCCTGATGTCATTTTTACAACTTACGGCATCATCAGGCGCGATTACGAGCAACTCAAAGAAGTGCAGTTCGATTATTTAATTCTTGATGAAGCACAAAACATAAAGAACCCGGAGTCAGTTGGCGCCGTTGCATCCAAAAGCTTGAAGGCGCTTCATCGTGTTTGCTTAAGCGGTACCCCGGTCGAAAACAGGCTCAAAGAGCTCTGGTCGCTTTTTGATTTCTTGATGCCTGAGTTTCTTGGAAGCTACAGAGATTTCAACGACAATTTCGAAAGGCCGATCGAAGCCGGAATTGGTGAATCCGGGCAAAAGCTGCGCAAAATCGTCCATCCTTTTATAATGCGCCGGCTTAAAAGCCAGGTTGAAAAAGAATTGCCTCCGCGCACCGACATCATCAGTCAATGTGAAATGGACGACGAGCAAAGGGCGCTTTACCTGGATGTATTAGATGATTGCAGGCAGAAAGTTTTTGGCGAAATTGCGTCCCGAGGAATAGGCAGGTCTCAGATTTCTGTGTTGGCAGCGCTTCTAAGACTCAGGCAGGTTTGCTGCGACCCGCGCCTCTTAAAAAACCGCGACGAAAAAGAAGCCGTGCCGCCTTCAGCTAAACTTGCTTCTCTTGTGGAAATGATTGCTGAAATTGTTGATTCGGGTCACAAGATTCTTGTTTTCAGCCAGTTTGTAGAAATGCTCACTTTAATAAAAGCAGAACTCGAGAAAAACAAATATGACTACGAATATATAGATGGTCAGGTTCCTGCCAAAGAGCGTCTTGATCGAGTAAATCGATTCAACGACGATCCCAATATTCCCATTTTTCTTATCAGCCTCAAAGCAGGCGGCACCGGCTTGAACCTTACAGGCGCTGATTATGTAATTCATTACGACCCCTGGTGGAACCCGGCTGTCGAAAACCAGGCAACAGACAGAGCCCACCGGATCGGCCAGACAAGGCATGTATTCAACTATAAGCTGATTACACGCGGCACGGTCGAAGAAAAAATAATTGCTTTGCAGCAGAAGAAAAAAGAACTGGCGGATCTTGTAATCGGTGACGACGAGTCGATTTCAAAAGAGCTCACCAGGGAAGATCTTGAATTCCTCTTCTCATTTTAAAAAATAGCAAGCATCATCAAGTAAGCTTCATTCTTCTAAGAATAGCTAATCCGGCCGGCTTTAGCCTTCTGGATTTCGTGGAACAAAAAGTCTGGAGACGCTTTACCGGACAGATTATCGGACGATGGATAACCAACAACTTTTCTGGCTGCCCGTATCTGAAGCTCTGATGATCGGAGCCCTGGTCGGCGCCCAGCGCGAACACGCCAAGCAATCTCCACATCTGGGCATCCGCGAATTCGTGCTTTGCGCAGCAGTCGGTGCAGCCTGCGCTCTGCAGCAAAGTCCGGCTTTATCAGCCGTTGCGCTTGCGGCACTTGTGCTTATCATCATCAGTTTCAGGTTCAGAACCGAAGAAGGGTCCGAACCGGGTTTTACCACAGATCTTTCACTGCTTGCTGTATTCTGCCTGGCTCACGTATGCGTGCTTGCCAGCTCCGAACATGCACGAGCCGCTGTAATCGGCGTATCAATCGTAATCACCTTCCTGCTCGAGTCCAAAGACAAAGTACGCAAATTCTTCGGAGAAACACTTACTACCGGTGAATTTACCGGCACGCTCCTTTTCCTGGCGCTTGTTTTCATTATTTATCCGATATTGCCTGAAGGCAACTTCGGACCTTATGACGGTTTTTGTCCGCGAGATATCTGGACCTTTGTGATTCTTGTTTCATCGGTCTCATTCGGCGGTTATTTCCTGGAAAAATATCTGGGGTCCACAAGCGGGCTGCGATTTACAGCCGTGCTTGGCGGCATTGCTTCAACCACGGCCACCACTCTTTCGCTTGCAAAAGAAGCAAAAGGACAGCCGGAGCGCTTGAATATTTACTGGCAGGCTGCGACCCTTGCAAATGCTATTCAGTTTCCCAGGTTATTTGCATTTCTCTCTGCAATCAGCCCACCTATATCAAGAGACGCCGCAGTGCCTTTGCTTGCAGCCGGAAGCGCAGGCATAATCATGGCATTGCTCATACCGGCAAAAGAAATCGAAGTCACGGAAACTGACTTTGAAAATGCAGCTAAAGATAATGCGCAGGAAGATTCGCTCGAGTTAAAAGTAAAGCTTCAAGATCAAGGCGAATCAAGTGAAGAATCGATGCCCCCCATAAAAATGAGCAACCCGCTAACACTCGGGCCGGCGCTCAAATGCGGGCTCGTGCTTGCAGTGGTTGTTTTTATCAACAAAGTCGCCGTAGCTACTATGGGTGTTAACAGCCTGATTGCCACAAGTATCCTAGGCGGTCTGGTTGACGTGGATGCTATTGCGGTTTCATCGGCTGACCTTTTCAGATACGGACAGATAGTTCCGGACCGGGCCGTGGGCTCGGTTCTGCTTGCAGTTTGCATGAATGCGGTCTTTAAAACCTGCATCGCTTATTCGACCGGCACACCTGCATTTGCTGCCAAGATGGCGATTTCATTCAGCGTGATGCTTGCGGTGGCAACACTTGCACTTCATTTCTTTTAACTCTGATTCTCTTGCTCTTTGAGTTTTTCAAGTAGAATCCGCTCTCTTGCTTCCGCTTCCGAAAGCGCATCAGCCAACTCATGCAAGACGCTGTCGAGTTCGGCAACTTCATCCTGTTCGCTTAAAAGACCGTTTTCTTTTCTGCCGCGTTTTCTAGACAAACTGACTGCCTGCTCTGCCAGTTTTTTCATGCGATCCGGATTTTCCCTTACAAAATAAATAATGAGCGAAATCATCACGATGCCGTTCAATCCTCCGCATGCAATTGAAAGCTGCCGAACAAGATTCTCAGTACGCTTGAACTGAGCAAGCTGCAAGCGCTCGACTTTTTTTGCCTGCCTGGTGATTCCATAAAGTACACCTGTGCTTGTTTCAAAGATTGATGAAAGATGATTGAATTCAACAGCAACCTGCATGTTTACTGCAATGCCGCTACTATAAACATGTAATTCGTCCAGTGCTTTCCGGCTTAACTCCGGAACATCAAGGAGTGTGGACTTAAACTCGTCTCTCATTTTGCGATTGGTATCACGGTACTCTTCTGGAACTCCGACCGAAAGTGCGCTATCGACACTATCAAGTCTTTTCCTCATCCTGTCGGCCATGCGTTTGAACTTTCGTTTTTCGTCCTCAATCCGCTCCGCGGTTTGATTGGCAGACATGAGCCCGACAACAAGTTTTCTTGAAGCTTCAGCCAGAAATAAGAAGTCCGACTGAGCAAGCGAGATCTCATCAAGCACCTTTCTTGAATTTTCCAGCTCCCGCAGCTCCTGTTCAGCCTTTGCAAGCCCCACAAGTAGCATGATTACCGAGAGCATCGAAATACTCAAAGCTGCTACAAATACAGGCAGTTTGCTGCCTCGGCGTGCGCGCCTCTTTGCAGAAGCAAGATTCCAGGCACCACCCAGACGGCCAAGAAAGCTGCTCCTGGCCTCTAGCCTGATGCTTCGAAGCGCTTTTTCCAGCTCAACCATGTTCTGAAATCGATCATCCGGGTCCTTTGCCAGGCAGCGCAAAATAATAAGTTCAAGCTTTGATCTTATTTCCGGCTGAATCTGTCCTGCTTGCAATAAAGGAGGTTCTTCGTTTAAGTGCTTATGGATGGTTTCAATAACAGTATTGCCCTTGAGTGGCGGCTCACCGCTCAAAGCCTCATACATTACACAACCCATAGCATAAATATCCGAGCGGCGGTCTATCTGGCCACCGCTGCATTGTTCGGGACTCATATAGAAGGGGCTGCCGAAAAGTTCCCCTGTTTGAGTCAATCCTTGTTCGCCTTCATGGCTGATTATTTTAGCAATGCCGAAATCCACTATTTTTACCTGCTCGCGCTCGACATTTGCAAGCACCATAATATTGCTTGGCTTCAAGTCACGATGAACAACGCCCTGTTCGTGAGCATGCGCAAGCGCATGGCATACCTGAGTCATGATCGAAAGAAAACGTTCAAGCTTTAAAGATCCTTCAGTGCTTAAAATATCCGAAAGCGATCTGCCTTCCAGAAAGTCCATAACAAAATAAGGCATGTGATCGTCAGTTTCATCACAATCATGCACAGCCACGATGCCTGAATGCATCAAGCTCGAAGATGCCCTGGCTTCCTGTTTGAAGCGGCGCAATGACTGCGAGTCTCTTGAAAGATGCGTATGCAGAAACTTGACCGCAACAATTTTGTCCATGCCAAGGTGCCTGGCACGGTAAACCAGGCTCATGCCACCCCGGCCAACCATTTCCAGAATTTCGTATTTGCCGGCAATTGTTTTGCCTTCAAGCTCGAGCTCGTCTTTCTTTTTTGCATCAAGAGTCGCCTCGGGTTCTTTCAGGGCATGATCGACCTCAATTGTTTCTTCCAGATTCTGCTTTTCCAGAGACACTTAAAGTTTACCGCCGGTTCATGCTTAGCAGTGTTATTCCACAACGCCCTTTTCTTCTTGTGCTTTTAATTTCAGAAGCAGTTCTTTCTCTCTTGCTTCCGCATCAGAAAGAGCCGCCGCAAGCTCCTGCAAAACACTGTCGAGGTCATCGACAATGTCCTCATTGCTGGCAGTCTGTGCGCCCTTCTTTCTAGAAAGCAAGGCGGCCTGCTGAGCCAGCAGTTTCAAACGCTGTGGAGTCCCTTTTGCAAAGTAAAAGAAGAGAACCAGCACAACCGTGCCGTTCAGACCGGCACAAAAAATAGCCATACTTGCAATCCAGACTTCCGTATGCTTGAACTTGCCCATCTGTTCTTTTTCTACTTTTCTTGCAAGCCCGGACATTTCCATAAATGCGCTTGCACCTGACTTATATATTCTGGAAAGCTTGAGTCCGGTAGACATGGTTTTCATACCGAAACCCTGTTGAAGGACCTTTTCAAGCTCGTCCCGGCTTTTGTAAGAAGCTTCAGTAAGCCTTGGCCGCCAGACTTCCCGAAATTTCTTTTGCATTTTCGGATCGAGTGCCAGTACTTTATCGACTTTATTCAGTCGCTCATGCGTGCTTAAAATTGATTTCTCAAACTGCTCGGCAAGCAGGGGCGCTTTTTCAGGTGCGAAAAACAACAAAGTAAAATATGTAGTGCCGGCATCGCTTATTTTAGTAAAATCAGCCTGGGCAAGCGAAATTTCACTTAAGATTGCTCTTGATTGTTCAAGACGGTCAATTTCCTCGCCGGCACGCTTCAGTCCACCAAGCAATAGAAGAACTGAAAGAATCGAGAGGCAGGAAACCACGCTTAAAGTAACCACCACCAGAGGCAGGCGGTTTTTTCGCGAGGCCCGGCGCTTTGCCGCCGCCAGTTCCCAGGCTCCTCCCAGCACGCCTAATAGGCCCGGACCTGATTTCATGCGAATGCCGCGAAGTTCTCTTTCAATTTCAGACATGCTCTGAAAGCGGTCTTCCGGAGCTTTAGCCATGCAGCGCAGCAAGATCAATTCAAGTTTCTTCTTTGCTGCTTCCTCAAGCCCCGGCGCCACCAGAGGCGGTGGCAACTCGTTTATATGCTTGTTTATTGTTTCAAAAACCGCATCCCCTTTAAATGGCGGTCTGCCGCTCAAAGATTCATACATAACGCAACCCAGGGAATAAATATCTGTTCGCTGATCGCAGTGAGCACCGGTGCATTGCTCCGGACTCATGTATAGAGGGCTACCGAAAACCTCACCGGTCTGGGTAAGCTGCTGGGCCCCTTCTCTTGACTGGCTGAGAACCTTGGCGATCCCGAAGTCTACGATTTTGACCTGATTCTTGCCCTGGGCTTGCGCAATCATGATGTTACTCGGCTTGAGATCCCGGTGAGCAATTCCGGAATCGTGTGCATGAGCAAGCGCTGCCGCCACCTGCTCCATAATTGAGAGAAACTGCTCCAGAGCAAGTACACCGTTCTTTTCAAGCCAGTCCGACAGTGACTCGCCTTCTACATAATCCATTATCAAATACGGCGTCCCGCCCTCGGTTTCGCCGTAGTCATGGATGGCGACAATGCCGGCATGGGCCAGCGTGCTTGCTGCATGGGCTTCCTGCTTGAAGCGCTTTTGAGAGAGCTCATCTTTGGCCAGGTGCAAATGCAGCACTTTTACTGCAACTATTTTATCCATACCGATGTGCCTGGCCCGGTATACGGCGCTCATGCCGCCCTGACCAAGTAATTCAAGCATTTCATATTTCTGAGCAAAAACAGTGCCGGCCAGGTCTTCGCTTGATACGAGATCTGTAATTCTGCCTATGGTTACTGTACTGTCCTGGTCTTCCAGGCTTTCCTGGCCCATTTTATCCTTATATTTTAAGACTTCTCTGAAATTATTCCCGATTTAGCCCGGAACTTCGCATTTGCCTGATTCCCGTCCCCGGGGAAAGCCTGCAAACAAATAAACCGTACAAATTAAAGGGCATAAAGAACTTATTGAAATCTGCCGAGGTCCGCAGTGAAAGCCGCTAGAGCCCGAACCAGCATCGCCCAGAGGGGAATGGTCCTTGTGGCTTTACCGCTTGTATTCGAGCTGCTATTCGTGAGCTTATTAATATACTGCTTGAGACAGGCGGAAGCCCGAACGCAGCGTGAACTCAAAAGCCAGGCTATTGTCGAGAAAAGCACAATTCTGCTGCGAAAGATGGTTGCTCTGGGTTTGTACTCGAGCGTTTTTCACAGCTCCAGCAAAGACTCGTTGCTCGACGGCAAATCAGGAGAGAAGTCGATTGGCGAAACCCTGAAGGAGCTGGATCTGCTGGTTGCCGACGAAAGCAGCCTCAAGCCGAGCTTCAAACAAATCAAACGCTCAGCAAGGCAGGTACACCAGCTGATCCTGCGTTTTTCAAAGCAAGACCTGAGCTCATGGATGAGCAATATGGCAGGCAGTTCGCTTTTTGGCGAAGTAAGCGTTCAGCTCAGAGAATTCAACCACAGCGTGCGCATGTTTTCTGCAAAAGCCGGCAGCCGCAAATTCATAGAATCAGGTAGAAAGCAGCTGCCGCAATTAATCAAAGTGCCTGAACTGCTTGTCGGCGGGCTTTTATTGAATTTGCTGCTCACAGTGCTTCTGGCTATGGCATTTGCCAGAAACATTTCATCAAGGCTTGCAAAACTGGCAAAAAACACTCAAAGAGTAAGCCAGGGGCTCACACCGCTTGAAATTGGCGGCAGCAAAGACGAGCTGAACAAGCTTGATCTGGTAATCCACGAGCTTTCAAAACAACTGCAAGAAGCAGAAAAGCAACAAAGCCAGCTGGCAGCAATGCTGAAAGACCGGTTAAAAATCCCGCTTTCAGAAGCTGCTCTTTTTCTAAAGCAGCTGCAAGAAAAAGCAGGTTCGGAACTCTCTGATTCAGGCCAGGACTGGTTGAAAATTTCAAGCAAAAATCTGGACAGGCTGGGGCTCTTGCTCGACGACCTTCTGCAAACGCAAAACATCCAGAAAGGATTCATCGAACTGAGCTTCGGTGAATCCCGGAGTTCAGAGATTGTAAAAGCATCGATTGAAGCAGTAGCCAGCCTGCTTGCAAAGAAAGACATATGCATAGAACAGGATCTAGAGGAACTGGTTTTTCAGGCAGATCAAGCACGCCTGACTCAGGTGCTTATCAACCTGCTTTCTAACGCCATCAAATTTTCGCCTTCCGGCTCAAGCATAAGAATAAGCTCTATATCTCTGGGCGGCAGGGTCGAATTCAGAGTCAAAGACAGCGGGCCGGGAATTGCAAAAAACGACAAAACAAGAATATTCCAGCGTTATGAACAGTCACAAAGATCCGATGCCAGCATCAAAGGCGGCAGTGGTCTGGGTCTGAACATAGCTGCAATTATTCTCAAATCGCACCAGGGTGAAATAGGAGTTGAAA
Organism: uncultured Candidatus Obscuribacterales bacterium; assembly: GCA_964615655.1. GTDB lineage: Bacteria > Cyanobacteriota > Vampirovibrionia > Obscuribacterales > Obscuribacteraceae > JAIEPM01. The sequence continues at coordinate 130,577 of CAZTQO010000012.1, forward strand.
GCGAACCCGGGCAGGGCAGCGAGTTTTATTTCCGGGTTCCCATTTTTAAAAGCGATCAGGCAATACAGGCAATTCAAAGTCAGGCAAAGCCACTGCAGCTTGAAACGTCCATGCAAGCAGGTGAGAGCAGCAAAGCGCCGCTTCAATCGCTGCGAATCTGGCATAAGGGTTTGATAGTGGTGGCCGTGCCGCTCTTTTTTCAGATCTTTTTCGTGCTCCTGCTTTCGAATATGCTTGCCAGGGCAGAGCGCGAAACAGCAGTAGAATTGCATGCCCTGCAAATATCGAGCACTGCAAACGCACTATTTCGGGAGGCAGTCACACTCAGCACCACAGCAGGAGGAGTCGCAATCAGGGAAAACAACGACCGCGACTCATATTCATACGGCGTCACCCTCGAGTATATTCTGGAAGACCTCTGCGAACTGTTTGAATTGACAAAATCCGACAGAAACGAAAGAGAGAAAGCCAGTGCCATTTTTCACAGCTCCGAAAAGGTTCTTGCCAGCACGGCAAAGCTTATGCTTGCTCAGATGCCCACAAGTTCTTTAACTGCGATGATTGAATTCAAGCAGAATGTAAAAAGTGTAGAGAGCGGGCTGGATGGACTTGCACAGAGTATCGCCAGGCTGCTTGCAAAGGAGCAGAAAATCGCTGAAGAATCACCGGCTAAAAGAGCACGGAGCAAAGCCGATATAGACTTTCTGATAATTGAGATACTCACACTGAGCGTCCTGCTCAGTGTGCTCTTAGCACTCTTTTTCAGCAATAGTATCAGCAATAAACTCAAAGTGCTGATTCAGAATACATTACTTTTTGCAGAATCAAAAAATCTGTTGCCTGCACTAGAGGGCGACGATGAGCTCAGCCAGTTCGATAGAGAGTTCCGCTTAATGGCAGCCCGGCTGCAAGAAAACAAACAGTTCAAACAGGACCTGCTAGCAATTGTTAGCCACGAACTGCGCACTCCACTTACAAGTGTTTTCGGTGCACTTACAATGATTCAGCAAGGAGTGTACGGGCAGGTTTCAAAGCCTACAAATGAAATCGTTCAGCAAGCCTATCAGAGAATATTGCAAGTAATTCTACTCGTTAACGATTTACTTGATATAGAAAAGCTTGAAGCCGAGAAATATCCGATAGAAATCAGAAAAGTCGAAATACTGGACACAGTCGAACAGGCCCTGAGCTCTGCACGGGAAACCTTTCCGGAGCTTAATCTCAATATCAAAGGCATGCAATATTCAAGCGAGCTTGAAACCGACGAAATTCTCTGCACAAAAGCAATCAGCAAGCTCTTAGTTTTTTGCTGCGAAGCCGCAGGCATTGATGACCAGATTCAACTTGAAATCAAAAAAGACAACGGATTCTGCAAATTGCAAATTCTATATCCCGGGCGCTGGGAACTTATAGACAGCAAGCGTATATTTGAAAAATTCCAGATACTGGAGCAAGCAGAAGCGGCCGACATTCATAGAGGTGGAGCACTCTGTCTTGCTCTTTGCAAAAGCATAGTAAGCCAGATTGGAGGAGAGCTGTCCTGCCTGGCTCCAAAAACAGATTCGGAGCATGGCTCATTCTGCATCAGCCTGCCTGAATAAGAAAGGAAAAATGCCTCAGCAAAAAGCCTTCAGACTATAAAGCTCTTTGTCGAATTTCAAAGTGCTCTTTATTTTAGAAAGCAGATCCCTCAGTCTCGAGAGCGGATGCTCGGGAAAGTCCCGGTCATAAATTTCAGCTTCTGCCCGGTTTCTCAGGCAGGGTCCCTGATAGTCTTTTTTATAAGGGTCTGCAGCCCAACCCAGAACCACTCCTTTTTCTGCATCAAGAGCAAGCTGGCCTGATTCCATAAATTGATTGACGATAAGTGCTTCACGCAAGCCGGTGACGCCCAGCTCCTCACACTGGATTTTAATCACATAACTGAGCGCTGCAAAGGGAAGAGTCAGGGAGCCGATATATGTCATACCTTGTGGTTCTTGCGGAAATTTGAAAATAAGCTCCAGAAGCAGCAGTTTTTGAATTTCAAGAGGCTCGATTGATATAACGCCGCCACCTGCCTGAGCGGCCTGCTGCCTGTAAGCATCACGGATCAGTTCTATATTTGTCAGAGGCGCAGGCAGGTCCGGAGCTTTTGCAAAATAATGAAGAGTAAGGAATGCCTTTGAGGCTTCCACTATCCAGTCTATCTGTTCGGGGCTCGCTTCAAGCTCCCTGCAATCAGGCAGATCAAAGGCAATCGAATTAATTGAAGGCATCAACAACTCCGGGGTAAAACTGAATTTTTCAGCTAACTATAAAGCAAACGCAAAAGCAAACGCAAAAAGCATGCAAAGTAGCACATATTCCGCTAAAAACTCCGCAAATATGTTAATTTGAATTCGATGATTTTCGATCTTGAAAAAAGAACAGCAAAAGAAAACTATGAGCTGCTTCTGGGCGCCGTGGTTCCCAGGCCGATTGCCTGGGTTTCAAGCAGAAGCAAAGATGGAACCGATAACCTGGCACCTTTTTCATTCTTCAATCTCTTCAGTGTCAATCCGCCTGTTCTTGGTTTCTCACCAGGGTTAAAGCAGCAAAAAGACAGCGAGCCGGTTTTCAAAGACACGCTCAGAAATATAATCGATACGGAAGAGTTTGTTGTAAATATAGTAAGTGCTGAACTTGCTGAAAAAATGGTTCAAACAAGCAAAGATTATGCTCCGGAAATTAGTGAATTCGACGCCTGCGGTCTGGGCAGACAGAAGTCTTTCTCTATTGGAGCTTCCCGGGTTGCCGAAGCCAAAATTGCACTGGAATGCAGGCTTTATAAAATTATCAAGCTCGGATCCAACAACCTGATTCTCGGAAAGATCCATTTCGTACACGTAGACGATAATATTCTTAGTGCTGGAAAAATCGACATAAACAAGCTAAAACCGGTGGGCAGGCTCGGCGGCGAACTTTATTCACAAGTCCTTTCCACAATAGAAATTCCACGTCCCTGAGCCCAATCCTAAAATTGTCAATCTGCAGTTGGGCAAGCTTAGCTGCTAAGATTCTAAAACTAATAGCTGAATTCAATAGCTAAGACTTATCGTTTCGGTTGCAAGGAGCTTCCCGATGCTCAATTGGCGCAAATTTCTTTCGGTATTTCTCTCTGCTGCTCTCTTAACAGGCACAATTTTGTTTTCGACAACGAAAACGGTCTTAGCAGCGGCAAACCCAGCTTCATCATTTGTCCCGGAATTGAAGTATGAAAAATACACTCTCAAAAACGGACTCGAGGTAATTCTTTCTGAAGATCACCGACTGCCTCTTGTTTCGGTAAACCTCTGGTACCACGTCGGTCCGGCAAATGAAAGACCGGGGCTCACAGGTTTTGCGCATCTTTTCGAACACATGATGTTTGAAGGTTCCAAGCATGTCGGCGCCAAGGCTCATTTCAAATATCTGGAATCAGCAGGAGCAAGCTCGGTTAACGGCACAACCGATTTCGACCGCACAAACTATTTTGAAACAGTCCCGGCAAACCAACTTGCGCTTGCGCTCTGGCTGGAGTCTGACCGCATGGGATTTCTAAGCGAAACTCTTGATAGCGAGAAGCTGGCAAATCAAAGAGACGTTGTAAGAAACGAACGCCGTCAAAGTGTCGAGAATGCTCCCTATGGCATAGTCGAAGAAGAGCTTTTTCACAAGCTTTTCCCGGAAGGCCATCCGTATTACGCATCAGTAATAGGCTCGCACAAAGACATTGAGGCTGCAAGGCTCAATGATCTGCGCGATTTTTTCAAACAGTATTATTCGCCTAATAATGCCAGCCTTGCCATTGTAGGAGACTTTGACAAGAAAGAAGCAAAAGCACTGGTTGAAAAATACTTCGGAACACTTCAACGCGGTCCTTCAGTGCCGGCAATCGAAATAAAAACACCGGCAATCGAGTCAGAACGAAGAGCCACGGTAAGCGATCAGGTTGAACTACCTCGTATTTACATTTCATGGATAACCGCCCCTATTTACAAGGCGGGCAATGCCGAAGCAGACCTGATTGCAAGAATACTGGGCGGAGGCAAATCAGGGAGACTATACAAAAAATTGGTATATGAAGATCAAATTGCCCAGGACGTATCAGTTGAAAATTATCCTTTGATGCTCGGCTCGGTTTTTACAATCAAAGCAACAGCTAAACCGGGGGTAAAGCTTGAAGAGCTCGAAAAAACTATAAACACCGAACTTGCTAATTTCCGGCAAAACGGGCCGACCCAAAAGGAGCTTGATGGTGCACGCAACACTATTGAAGCAAAAATAATCAGCGACCTCGAATCAACAGGAGGCTTCGGAGGCGTGGCCGACCGCCTGAATCAGTACAACCACTTCCTGAAAGATCCCTCTTACCTCAGCAAGGATATTGGCCGTTATGACAGTGCCAGTACAGGCGATCTGAAAAATGTCGCAGAGAAATATTTGCAAAATAGCTCCAGAGTAGTTGTTTATGCAGTGCCGGGCAAAAAAGTCCTTGATGATGTGCCGCAAACAACAAAAGAGAAGGAGAAGCCGGAAGAAAGCCCGGGAAGCGAAAAGACCGCATCAGCTGAGCCCTGGAGAAAGGAAGCACCCAAACCGGGGTCTGACATGAAGCTTTCTTTGCCGGTTCCGGAAAAATTCCAGCTGGCAAACGGGCTTACAATATACTTGCTTTCGCGGCATAATTTACCGATTGTATCGGTGCAGTTATGCAGCCTGGCAGGCAGTGACGCCAACCCCAAGAACAAAGCAGGTCTTGCTGCATTCACAGCCAGCATGCTTGACGAAGGCACTAAAACCCGCCCGACTCTGAAGATTGCAGATGATCTCGAAGGTATAGGTACGCTGCTTCAATCTTATTCAAATGCTGATTCTGCAAAAGTTACAATGCGGACCCTGAGCAAAACCATTGATCCGGCCTTTGAAATTCTCTCCGACCTGGTTTTAAATTCGGTGTTTGAACAAAAGGAAATTGACCGGGTTAAGAGCCTGAGAATCACGGCTCTCGAACAGGAAAAAGACGAGCCTAATGCACTTGGAAGGAGGGCTCTTTTCCGGGTTTTATACGGAGAAGATCATCCCTACGGCTATGAAGACGACGGCACAGTCGAATCACTCAAAAACATCAAGCGCGATGAGCTGCTTGACTTTTACAAAAAATACTACCTGCCAACGAACTCAGCACTGGTGATTGCAGGCGATCTCACAATCGAAAAAGCCCGGGAACTTGCAGACAAATATTTCGGCAAATGGCAGGGCAAAGGTGAGGGGCACGCAGCCCCTGCCGTAAAGGACAATGTCGAAAGGGCTGTTTATTACATAAACAAAGAAGGTGCGCCTCAGACTTGCGTTTACCTGGGCTCTATAGGACTTGCACGTTCGAGTCCCGATTATGTGCCGGCTACCGTGATGAACAATGTGCTGGGAGGCATGTTCTCAAGCCGCCTCAATATGAACCTGCGTGAAAAACACGGCTATACTTATGGAACTTACTCACGCTTCACTGCACGCAGAGCACGCAGCCCCTTTGCGGCAAAAGGAAACATACGCACTAATGTAACCGGACCTGCAATATCGGAGTATTTCAAAGAATTTGAGAATATGCATAAAACTCCGGCAAGCCCGGAAGAACTCAAAATGGCAAAAGACTATTTTGCCCGCTCTTTGCCCGGAGATTTCGATACGTCGCTTGCAATAGTCTCACAGCTGAGCAACCTATTTGTATATGACCTGCCAGTCGACTACTACAGGACTTTGCCGGCACAAATAAATGCTGTAAGTGCAGAAGATACTGCTAAAATGGTCGAGCGCTATATCAAACCGAAAAAAACCGTGGTGGTTTGCGTGGGCGACAAATCAAAAATATTGCCGGAGCTCGAAAAATTGAATCTGGGCAAAATTCAGGAACTGGATTTTGAAGCTAATTTCAAAACCGGCGAATCAAAAGACTCTGAAAGCAAAAAATAAAAAAGCGGCAACGGACCCAAAACGCTACATGATTGATCGAACTAAAATTGATCGAACTAAACAACCGAATGCTCCATGCGTTTTATAAGCATTTCAATTCTTGCTGCAAGCTCCTGATCTCGGGGATCGAATTTGTTTTGCTTGAACTGCAAGGCTCTTTGATAGAGAGGCTTTGCTTTTACAAAATCACCTGTTTCAAGATGGCAGTTTGCCAGCCCGATAAGATTGTCGGCAAGCTCGTCTTCCTGCAAATTGGGGTCTTGTTCACAAATCTCAAGAGCCCTTGCATACAGGGGTTTGGCATCACCAAACTTCTCTTGCAACTGCAGGCAATAAGCCAGTCCGGTCAATTTGGAAGCAAAATCCGGATGACCATCGCCTGAGTTTTTTTCGGCAATTTCAAGCGCTCGCCTGTAAAGCGGCAGGGCTTCCTCGTAACGTTTCTGGAATGAAAAACAATTAGCAAGATTGAACAATGTGTCTGAAACAGCAAAGTGCTCTTTTCCCAGAATACTCTCCGTGATTGACAACGCCCTGGAAAAAGAACGCTCAGCGTCTTTGAACTGCTCTTGCTCGCTCTGGCAAACCGCCATTTGCGTGAGAACTGTGGCTATATCATCGTGGTCCTCGGCGTAAGATGCCTCGTATATTCCCAGAGCTTGCTGAAAGTATGAAAGCGCTGCGTCAAACTTTCTTTGTGATCGAAGCCCGGTTGCAAGCCCTGCAAGGGCATCGGCATAATCTATCGACATATGCGCTCCCAGTTTGCGCATGATCCGGAGCGACTCGTTAAAGACTTGCTCGGCGTCTTCGTATCTGGTTTGTGCAAGCAAAGAAGCAGCAAGTTCAGTTTTGCAACGTGCAACTTCAATGCTTTCTTCACTTGCAATTTTCTCATGCAGAGGCAAAACCCGGCGCAAGTTTTCTTCAGCCTTTTGATATTCCGATCTCCGGTTCCAGACAATGGCCTGGCAGGTAAGTGTATCTGCAAGTTCAAAGGTTTTTTCCGGGTCGGATTTTTCAAAGGTCTCAAGACAGCTAGCCAGCAAGGGTTCTGCTTCCTCAAATCTCGAGCGCATTATCAGTGTTCTTGAAAGAACCAGATAACAATCTGCTATTTCTTCGTGACCGGCGTAGTTATTGTCTGCAATTCCTTTGTAAAGATCGACGGCTTTCTTAATTGGCGCCTCGACTTCTTCACATTTACCGGCTTCATACAGGCAACTTGCCAGCTCTTTGTACGCAAAGGCAGTGTCACTGGCATTTGCCTTTTTGTCATCATTGCGATAATCAATGGCCTGACGCAAGAGCTTTTCGGCTTCGTCGAATCTTTCCTGTGCGCGAAGACAGGCTCCCATACAGACCAGCGTCGAAAAAAGCCTGGGATCTCTGGTTTTGTCCTGATTCAAAATTGCAAGCGCTTCCTGAAAAAGACTCTCGGCTTCGGCAAAGTTTCCAAACTGAAATGAACGACAGCCGCCTTCGAATTTATCGTTCCAGGAGTCCTTTCCCCCGATACGGGACCAGATTTTTTTGAACCAGTCTTTCATTCTACTCACGTCGTCAGAAAGGAACTAATCAAATCATCTCAGTAGTACAGATTCCCCCAGACTTCTTCCAGGTCGTTCATTTGCTTGTTAATAAGCTCTTGTTCGTGCTTGCTTCCGGAGCAATAGGCCTGCCAGTAAAGTTCCCACCAGCGGTCATGAGCCAGACTCCTGCCCTGCTTAGACTCTTCAGTGAGCACTTCCTGCCCGGGAACCATCGGTTTCATGTAGCAAACACCGCCTTCGCATTCGCCGCCCTCAAAATCTCGCGGCTTAATGAAAGCGCCTCTTGTTTCCCAGACTGTTCTCACCACACTGGAAGTTTTTGGATAAAGCTTTGAAAGTTCTATCTCATTCGAATCGTCATCACGACGGCAAAGCTCGGGGTAAAAAACCAGATAGCCATCGCCGGGCATTGCAGTCAGAATCTCAAGCTGCAGGCGCGATGCGGAAAGCAGCTCGATGCGCCCGGCAAATCCGGTAATTAGCTTATCGAAAAGTGCCTGATGAAGGCGTTTCCAGAGTTGCTTTGTAAGCTTGAATTCACTCACATCAGAAACCGCAAGCGCAAAGGACAGGGTTTTGACTGCCTTTGATAGACGAAAAATGTCAGCTTCCTCCTTGCCGCTTTCGAGTTTTCTGAAATACCTGAACGCTTCATCAAGGGCGGTACGCTCACGCCGGTCTTGCCTGCCCATTCTATTTTCTCCCGTTCTTGCGAGCTTTATTTACTGCAAAGTAATATATGCCCAGTTTTCCGGCAAAAAACTCCTCAAAAGACTCCTCTTAAGTAGAGCTTTTCGATCTCAATGCAAGAACCTGGCAAGCTGGCTCAGGCATTGAGATCATAGCGAGATACTGCCGCTTCCCAGCGCGAGCTTGCTTTCAAAACAAGCTCGCAAAGGTCCCGGACAGCGCCCTGACCACCGTTATGTTCACAAATGAAATGAGCAATTTCTTTGAGCTCCGGTCTGGCATCGGCCACTGCACAAGCGAGTCCAGCCCGTTTCAAAAGCGGAATGTCAGGGAAGTCGTCGCCGATATAAGCCACCTGGTCTGGAGCAAGACCTGCATCAGCTAAAATTTCCTCCCAGCAAGCAAGTTTTTCAAGATGCCCCTGATAAACATATTTCATTTTCAGCATAGCCGCCCGTTCTTCAACCGACGGGGAGACTCTGCCGCTAATCACACCTGTTTTTATGCCGGCAAAACTGCAGAGATGCAGACCCAGCCCGTCATGAGAGTTGAAGCCCTTGAACTCGACCAGCTTTCCCTGGACATCTGGAAAATAATAGAGCTTGCCGTCGGTCATGACTCCGTCGACATCCATCAGTATCAGCTCTATCTTTTCAGCTCTTCTCAATTGATCTTGCGTATAATTGCTTGCCATTGTAATCAGCTTCCCTGCCGGCCTTTCTGCCTGGCTAGTTGTTGTCAGTAAATTCACCTAAACTAAGCTTTTGCTCCTTCAATAAATGGAAAATAATAGCAAGACCAGGCTCGGCTTCTCTGTGTATAGTTGACTGGCCCGGCCGTCTCAGACCGCCCCGCTTGATAATTGATAATCAGCAAGACATGCCCTGAAATTAAGAAGATCCGGCATCTATCAATGTCCAGAAAGAAAAACAAAGAGAAAAACCGGGCTGCTAAAAACGGGGTTGCCAGCTTCAGCCTCCTCGATATCGAAGGCCTCGATGCAAATGACTATGAAAAAGCTGTAAAAACGTTTGAAATAAGATCTAAACCCCGGCTTGTCAAATGCCAGCTACTTATAGTCGGCGGCGGCTGCGGTGGAGTGGCGGCAGCGCTTGCGGCGCTCGATGCCGGCCTCAGCGTTTGCATCCTTGAAGAAAGTTCCTGGCTTGGAGGTCAGATTACAAGCCAGGCAGTATCAGCTCTTGACGAGAACAAATATGTGGAAACGAGCGGCGCCACAAAAACATACAAATCATTTCGTCAGCGAGTTCGAAATCACTATAAATCTATGGGCGCAAAAGAAGGTCTTGCTCGCTTCGAGCCCTATTTAGACCCTGGCAATTGCTGGGTAAGCCGGCTGGCTTTCGAGCCAAAGGTTGCAATCAAAGTGCTTAACCAGATGCTGAGCCCATTTATTGCTTCGGGCAAACTGCGCATATTTTTAAGACACAAAGCATACCGTGTCAAAGTAAAATTAAAAAAGATTCGCTCGCTTCAGTGCTTGAACCTTGAAAGCGGCAAAGCAATTGAATTCTCATGCAGGGTTTGCATCGATGCAAGCGAGCTCGGAGACATACTTGCGCTTTCAGGAATTGATTATGCAAAAGGAGCGGAGTCACGATCTGAAACCGGCGAAGCTCATGCACCGGAAATTGCAAACCCGGAAAACCTTCAGGATTTTACCTACCCGTTTCTGGTCGAGTTTGTAAACGGTGCTTCCTTTAAGATTGCAAAACCGCCTTCTTATGACGAGTTCAATAAAAACGGCAAGTTCAGCCTTCTTTCATATCGCATGTTTGAAGACTCCGAAAAAATGGAGCCGGACGGAAAAAAAACAAAGCTGCTGCCGTTCTGGGAATACAGGCGCCTGATTGCAAGAGAGAATTTTCCCAAGACTTCATTTGCTAACGATATAGCAATGATTAACTGGGAAAGCAATGACCTGCAGGGTGAAAATATCATCGACCAGGAGCCGGCTGTCGCTGCCGGAAGACTCGCACGCGGAAAAAATTTGAGCCTGGGATTTTTGTACTGGCTGCAAAACGAAGCACAAAGAGATGACGGTCAGGGCAAGGGCTATCCTGAGTTGAAACTGCGAAAGGACATGGTCGACACAGATGACGGATTAAGCAAATATCCCTATATCAGAGAGTCAAGAAGAATTAAAGCACTGCGCTTAATTAAAGAGGAAGACATCAGTGCAAAATCTAATCCTCAGGCCAGAGCCAGATTATTCCAGGACTCGCTTGGAATCGGTCACTACCCGATAGACATACACGGAAAAGAGGACGTAGAAGGAGCAGCGCAGGCAAGCAAGCCTTTTCAAATACCTGCAAGCTCCATGATCCAGAAACAAATTCGCAACCTTTTGCCTGCCTGCAAAAACATCGGCTGCACTCATATCACAAACGGCGCCTACCGCCTGCATCCGATTGAATGGGCAATTGGCGAGGCAGCCGGCGCTTTTGCTGCCGAACTTATAGATAGCAGACGCGACAGCCTCAGAATTTTCAATAACAAAAGAGCACTGAGAAAAGTTCAAAAACGCTTATTAGAATATGGAGCGCCGCTTTTCTGGTATGACGACCTCAGCCCGGAAGATCCGGCATTTGCTGCAATCCAGTATCTTTCAATTTGCCGGATTCTGGAGGCAAACAAAGATGACCTTCATTTCAACCCGCAGGCTTCTTTGACAAGAGCGGAGCTTGTCTCATCGCTTTTCCGGCTCCTGGAAAATTCCGCCGGCAGTGGAGCAAGCTCGAGCCCGGGGCTTATACATGACCCGGACTCAAAGCCCGAGCTCTTGTTCAAAGCACAACGGCTTCATGATCTTGGTCTTATAAAAAAATCAGGCGGGAGTTTTTTAAGCGAAGAACCTCTTAGATCAGAAGAGCTTCTAAGCATAAGCAGGCATTCGCTCATAGCGGCCAAAGTGCCGAAAAGCTGCACGGCTATTGTATCAAGGGCCGACTACGCTGTCTGGCTCTATAAGCTTGCAAGCTCGAAAAGGTTTTTCGGGCGACACTAAAAGCCTGTTCTTAATCTAATAAGCTGGGTAGAACAAAGATAAGTTTAGCGGAATAGGAAATGAGCAAAGCTGAGCTCCACCCAGAAGATAAAAAGCTCGAGAATAGTAGCACAAGAGCCTTAGCTGCCTTTCAGCCTGGTTTTCTCTTTGACCGGCAATTTGAAATCATTTCGATAATCGGAGAAGGTGCAAGCGGAGTAATTTACAAAGCCCTCGACAAAATGCTGCAAAGAGAAATTGCGCTCAAAGTAATCCATGCACATTTGCTCAAAAGCGCGGACTCTGTGGATAAATTCAAAAAAGAAGCTGTTCTGGAACTTAATCATCCAAATATATGCAAGATCTACAAACAGGGCAAAGACGAAAGCGGCAATCTTTACCTGGCAATGGAGTTTCTTGAAGGTGAAACGCTGGCAGAACTTATTGCAAAAAACGGCAAACTCGATTTTGATCTTTTTTTCGAGTTGCTTCCTCAGATAATAGCTGCACTGGCTTTTGCACACAAAAACGGCATCATACATCTGGATATCAAACCGGCAAATGTCATTGTCACAGTCGAGCAAAATAAAAGCAGGGCAGTGCTTATTGATTTCGGAATCGCCAGATGGCTTTCAAAAGAGCTTGAGAAAAAAACGGAAACTGAAAAGCAGGCAGCCGCCGCAGGCACTGGCGCTTACATGAGCCCTGAGCAATGCAGCGGCTCAGAGCTTGATGCACGCTCGGACATTTATTCCCTCGGCTGTTTAATGCTCGAGTGCCTGGCAGGCCGGACTCCATTTGAAGGCGAAACAAATCTTGAGCTTATGTACAAACACATGCACGAATCTATTTCGAAGCTGGGATTTTTGTGTGAGCTGCCGGAGGCCCTGGCAAAGCTAATAAGAAAGTGTCTTGAAAAAGATCCGGCAAGTCGCTACCAGAGCATGGAAGCTCTGAGCTCAGATTTTAAGCTTTGCCAGGACATGCAGGATACTCTCAAGAGGCGTTACTTAAGCAGCTCTGAAAAGAACAAGAAGAGAGGCAGCATGCTGCTTCCAGTACTTCTAGCTCTGAGCCTAATTGCCGCTTCGCTTCTTTCCCTGAAACACTACTTTTCAGAATCTCAAAAAAGCCAGAATTATAACAAATTCAACAGCATCAAAAAGGATGCACCGGCAAGCAGGCGTAATCTCTACATCAGCTGTCGTGATGTAGACCGGATCGTAAAAGAATACAAAAGCAAGAACGACTCCGAATCGGTAAAAGTTGTATATGATCGCTGGACCAGAGAACTCTTTGCCAAATCCAGCCCCGAAAACCGCGTTGAAGTTTTTGCTCGAGCTGTTGCTGATTTTGCGGAACTGAAAATGCCTGAAAAAGCACTCGAATATGCAGAATTAGCTTTTAAGAGCCCGCAAAGACAACTGCGCGCTGGCAAAGTCACCGGCGCAATTGCAAGTATGTACGAAAGTCTGGGAAAGCCTCAAAAAGGTATCGACTATTACAACAATGTATTGAAGCGCTTTCCAGAACTGGAAGGTTCAGATGAGTTTTTGAACAACGCACCCGGCCGGCTGGCGTTTTGCTATATCGCACTTGGAGATTATGAAACGGCTAAAGCTATTTTGAGAGCTTTGTTCAATAAATTCGATAGCATCTATTCAAGAGCCCAATACGAGCACAACTACTGGCGGCTTTTTCTGATAAAATGCCTGCTTCATGACAGGCGCGAAGAAAATCGAAAAGAGATTGAGAAACTGGCAAAGCAGAATCTCACTAGCGCTAACCGAGCCAGCGAGCTTAAGAGCGACAGAAACTTCCTGCTAACTGCCTATTGCGAGCTGATAGCTGAGTTTAAGGCGGCTAAAGACTATCGTGAATCGAACAAATATCTTGAAGAGCTGATTAAAGAGCTTTCCCGGCTCGGCAAGCAAAGAAACGTGCTTGAGAAGCAGGCAGAAATCGCAGAGAACTATGAGCTGCTGGGAGACCTTGCAAAGTCTGAAAAGATTCTGCAGGGGCTGATTTTGCAGCTTGAAAAGCCAGAACAAATAGCTCTGCTCATGCGGCTTTCTAACTTGCAATCCGAAATGAAGAACAAGAGCCAGGCCCTGAACTATGCTGAGAAGGCTTACGAACTGAGTCTTTACGAGCTAGAGCATTCCAAAAGCGATCTCTCAAGCGAAAGCGACCTGCAAATTGTACGGGCACTCGAATTTTATATGGTCAGGCTCGTCCAATCAGAAGGCAATTCGAAGACAACAAAAGAAAAAATCGAACAGCTGATTGACCGGACCCTGAAAACAGCCCGCACAAAAAGCGACAGGAGCCTGCTTCTGGCTGTGCTCTACAAAACAAAAACCGCGTTTCATATTGTCAATTCCGAACCTGCTGCTGCTCTTGCAAGCGCCAGAGAGGCAACTCAGATATATGCAGACAGAGATTTTCAGAAACGGCTGGCGGCAAACAAAGTAAAGTCTGAAAAATACGAAGCGGATCTTGCGATTTTGATCCTTCAACTTGAAACAGAGGGCTCCCAATTAGATAAAGCCGCAAAAACCGCCGCCGAGTATCTTCGCCTGGAAACAGCGTCCGGGGCAAGCAGGCAAGTAATTTTCTCGGCAACAGCACAGCTGGCATTTTCTCAGTTGGTCGCCGGGCAAAAAGAAGAATCAGCAAAAACTGCACAAACCGCAGAAACCTTATTAAAAGAATTGCTAGCGCCGGATTTTGATATTTCGGCAGCGTCAGGCATGAGAATTCTTGCGGCAGTGAAGAGAAGCAATCAGGAATACGAAAAAGCAGAAAAGCTGTTGAGCGACTGTATCAAGCTTACAAAAAAGCTCAAGCGCTGGACCGGTGAAACGCCGCTGGTACTGCTTTGCCAGAAAGCTGATATAGAACAAGCAAAGGGCGAAATTCCCGATAGCAAAGAACTGGAAGAGGAAATTAAAAAACCTGGAGCCAGAACGCAGTTGGGCTGGTATAAAAAAGCCCTGAACACGCTTGCCGATATATGCATCACAAAACATGACTATAAGAAGGCTGAACATTACCTGAAAGAGTATCTTAAAGAGGCGAATTCCGAAGAGCTGCCGGCTGCCAGAGAAAAAATTGCAAACTTAAAGGCAAAGAAATGAGCGGCGATATAATCAAAGACCCGCTTATCGGAACGCTTTTCGACGGCAGGTTCAAAGTCTTAGAAAAGCTTGGAGAAGGTGGCTCCGGTCGGGTTTACCGGGCATATGATCCGCTGCTTGACCGGGAACTTGCCATAAAAATAATTCACTCTTCCTTGCTGTTGAATAAAGAGGCCATGAGCAGGTTCAAGCAGGAAGCTGCCACAGGCACTTTATTAAGCCATCCAGGTATTTGCCGCGTTTACAGCCATGGGCTCTCAGAAGAAGGCCAGCTATATCTGCTCATGGACTATTTAAACGGCAAAAGCCTCAGAGATTTATTGAGCAAAAAAGGCAGGCTTGATCTCAAAGAGTTTTTCGAATTTTTCGGTCAAATTATAGAGGCGCTTGCCTGCGCGCACAAAGAAGATATCGTACACCGAGATTTGAAACCGGAAAATATCATAATGGTTGGTGACGCAGAGAGCCAGCGCCCGGTGCTTGTAGATTTCGGAATTGCAAAACTCATTGACGAGACTGCCGAGCAGTCATGCACTCAGACCGGAAGCACACTCGGAAGCACTGCCTATATGAGCCCCGAACAATGCCAGGGAAAAGACAATATAGACGTACGCTCGGACATATATTCACTGGCTTGCGTGATGCTTGAGTCTTTGAGCGGTGAGCCGCCATTTAGAGCTGAGTCGCCTTTAAATGAAATGTACAAACATATGAATCAGCCTCTTTCTGAAATTGCTACTTTAAAAACTCTTCCAGCGAAACTCAGTGCTTTATTAAAGCGCTGCCTGCAAAAAGAACCCGCAGCTCGTTTTCAATCAATTGAAGAGCTCGAAAGCGAGTTCATAATATGCAGCAATATGCAAACTCTCAAAAAACCCGCTATTTTCCGCATACATATAATTTGCCTCCTGGCACTCACAGCTATTGCAATTGCAGCTTATGCCCTTGAATCCCTACAAAAAAAGCAGCATGAACAAAGGGCTCTCAGCTCCAGACAGCGACAAGAAAAGCAAATCAGCAAAGAACAGTCTGCCGATCAAATAAGACTGCCTTTATACGAAAGAGACCTGCACGAAATGCTGCTGAAACACTGCCGGGAGAAATCGTCGCTTGAGTCCTTTGAATACGCAGCAAGCGTATACAAGCGCTGGTTGCGCGAAATGGCTCCAAAAGCTTCCCTTGAAGATAGAATCACGGTTATTTCGAAATTGACCAGCTCTTACTGCAAGCTCGGAAAAGAGAAGGAGGCTGAGACAAGTGCAGCGATCTTAGGCAGGCAGAGCAAAATTACAGGCGACAGAATTTTTGCCTGCAATGCACTGGCTGAGCTTTACCTGCAAAGCGGCAAGCCGAAAAAGGCGATTGTCTTAATCGACGAACTGCTCAAACAAGACGATAGCAAGTATTACAAAGACGCGCTTTCATGGAGCCTTGCATCTAAAGCCTTTTGTTTGCAGAATCTAAAACGAGATAAGGAAGCAATCGAAACACTTAAAAAAGCTGTGCGCATAAACAACGAAGCTCATGGCGGCATAAGCGAAAGCTTTCGCAGAGCAAGAAAAGTGTTGATCACCCTGCTTTTGCAAAACAAAGAAGAGCTGGAGCTGCAAAAATATCTGTTTGAGCTTCAAAACTCCTTTCCCGATAAAGAAACAACCAGAAGCAAAATAATCGCCGACAGGCAGTCATTGCTTGCCAACGCCTACGCCGACGCCGACCACCTTGAAGAGGCAGCGGCTTTCAACAAGCGTGCCTTGAAGCTTTACCGGCAGCTGAAAGACAGCGAGTCTATACTGGCTGTCTCTGCCGTGCAGGCACAGATTTATCACGAGCAAAATAAATTCAAAGAAGCTCTTGCAGAAAGACAGAAGACTTTGCCGCTTGTTAAAGATCCCCGGCAAAGGCTGGCGGTTCTCAATCAAATCAGTAACGAAGCCAACTATCTCAAAGACTATCGCACTGCTGAAAATGCAGCAAAAGAAGCTTTTGCCCTCTCAAAAGAATTATATGAATGCAATCTGAGTCATGCCAAAGAAATCCCGGACGACAATCAATTCATGGAAGCTCTCAGGCATCTGCTCAGCACCCTGAACTCAGAATCAAAGACGGACGAAGCTTATAGAGTCGTTGCCGAGACTGAAGAGTTTCTGAGCAAAGAAAGCAAGAGCAGCTTCAGTTTATCCACATTCAAGCAGATTAAAGCACGCCGGTTGTACGAAGATTCCCGAAAGGAAGAAGCTTACAAAGAGCTGCAAATTGCAAGCCGGCTCTTACAAGCTGATCTCGAGCAAGAAACGGAAAACCCGAAGAAATCTGCAGCCTGTTATGCGCATTTGCTCAGTCTTTATCTTGAAGAAAACGAGTTCTTGCTTAGAGACCAAAGAGCTACGGAGGCTCTGCCTAACTGCAAAAAAATGATCGAAGCATTGAAGGCCTCAAACCCTGAGCCGCCAAAACGAATCAACACTTACCTAAGCCTTGGGGAGATCTACAAACAAAACAAAAAAACTGAAGAAGCACTCGAATATTACTTGCTTGCAGAGAAACTGTTAACAGAAGGGCTTCGCGGGCACTATCTTGGAAAAGAGATTCAGCTCTTGCAAGTTGCATATTTTAAGATGGACAGCCTTAAAGATTACAAATCAGCCGAGCACCTGATTAGAGCTTCTATCTCCGGACTGAATCAGAGGTATGGAAGCAAGATTCCGGAACTTTGTCAATTTCATCTTGCTCTTGCAAAAGCACTGAACTATCAGAATAAATATGCAGAGCAAAAAGCAGAACTTGAAAAATCGCTTTTGCTCTGCAAGGAAAACAAAATCAATAACTATGTATACCAGCAAACATTGAAAATGCTCTGGCACATTTCAATGAAGTCAAAGAACTATGATCTTGCGGCCGAATATTTGAAGAGCAGCCTCGATTCCTGTCCGGAAGCTGAGCTGTCCGAATCATACAAATTGCTCTGCCATACTTATAAGCGGGCAAATAAGCCCGAACTAGGTATCGCTTGCCTGCAAGAGGGTCTCAATAAGTTGAAAAATCTGAAAACAGCAAGTCCTGAAGAAATAAACGAACTGGAAAACGAGTTGAAAAATCTGAAAACAGGAGTTTAAGCAGCCGAACGGTTGCGCTTGAGCAGGTCCGGATTTGCACCTTTTTCAACGGCTCTGGTGTCTTCTTCAGATTTGAGTCCGTTCTTCTCGGCACAGTCCGCCGCCTGAGCTTTGGGAGTAGCAATATTGATTGCATCGACAAGCAAAGCATAGCTTCTAAGCAACATTGCATGTGCAGGGCTGCCCACCGGCACGCTGCTCAAGAGATTAACCACATCACATAGAGCAGAGTTCAAAGAAGCAATCTCAGCCCAGCTTACATTTGAGCCTTTTACAAGATTTTGCATGCCCTGAGCTTTACCGGCAACATTTACGGCGATGCTCTGGGCATTCAGTTCCGAAATTGAATTTCTGCCGCCACTTGCTGCAGAAGACTCCCAGCCATGCGAAGTCACATGCATGTCTTTGTCAATAAAAGTATGTTTGTCTACTTTTACACTTCCATCCGGATTTACGATCGGGCCGTCTTCGAACTTAACCGTACGGTCCTTTTCAATTACGGTATTTGTGTCCTTAATAACCGTTCTTTCGGTATCATCAACAAGTTTCGGAGTATCGATCTTTGTAGTTCCGAGATCAACAGTCATGACATCGACAGTTTTTGCAGGCTCATTGCTGTCGCCGGGCTTTTTGCTGTCGTTTGCGGCAGGATCTATTGTTGTGATTTTGACTTCTTTGTTATCAGAGTTGTTCTCATAAGTATTGTTTGCTTCGATAAACTTGCTGTTGCCCTGACCATCAGTTGTAGCCGTTATTTCCTGCCCGGCATTGTTTAGCTTGTGCATGACAAAGCCGCCCCAGGGAGAGCCCGGTCGCAAGGCGCCGCCGTCGGCTGGCTTGTTGTCGGCGCCTCTGCCGCCACCAAAATGCCTGATTCCACCATCCTGGTTCTCTCCGTTTTTGCCCGGGCAAAAATTAGTTTCAATAACCAGATCACCGAGCTTGAACTTGCCGTCTTCGACTTTTATTGGGGAGTCTTTGCTGTCAGCCGGGATCCAGTTGCCGTCCTTTTTGACAAAGATCTGATCATCTCGTTTTTCCAGGTGAATAACCTGGTGTTTATTATTATCTTTGTTGTAATATTCGAGTCTGGCCTTGTTTCCGTTTACATCAAAAGTAGTGTGTTCATCGTCATTTAAGATGGCCCTTGTACCCCGGCCTTTAATAGCAAGCAAATAGGCCTGCCCGGGCTCGAGTCCCTTACGGATCTCTTCGGTGCGTTTTGCCAGGTCATCGCTTGAGAGGCTGTCGCTAAAAGCCCAGCCGCTTCCCGGATTGACTAAAGAGCCTTTCTGTACTTCAAGAGTGTTTGAGCCGCTCTGATCGATAATCTTGACAGAATCACCGTCTCTGACAACTTCATTACCGTTATCCAAAAAAATATGGCGCTTGCCCTGATCATCCCAGCTTACTTTGTAACCATCACCTTTAACTACTTGTTTGTCGCCTTCAATAACCACGCTTTCCTTTTCGTGCAAGACCATGGTTTTGTTTTTACTTTGGTTATTGCTTTTATCAACAATAGTTTTCAGATTGCCATTCTCGTCTCTGGTTTCAAGATGAACGTGTCCGGGAACTGCTGTTATCTCGGTTCTTTGCCCTTTCTGATCTTTGTAGCTGAAGAGATTGTCTGAACCCTTTGCTTTTTCGTTCTCATCAAAGAGCCAGCGTTTTAAGTCTTGAGACAGCGCACTTGTGTCATCCACACTGCTTACTCTCTCTGTTGAGGGCTGGGTTTTGAGACTATCGTAAATATTCGGAACTTCAATTGAACAAACGTCTTTGCCTGTGCAGGGCTTGTCGCTGTCGAACATGCGATCCCAGTCGTCTGCAAGCTTGGCGGCTTCTTCACCCCTGACTCTTGAAACTGTGACCTTTTTGTCTTCCGACTGGTACATACCTTCGGCTACTCTTACAAGCTTCGAACCCAGCGAAATACCTGCGCCGATACCGGCACTGAGTCCGGCAAGCGGGCTGCTCAAGGTCTCAATCACCGTGTTCACTGTTGAGTTGGAACTCAAGAAACTGGCCGTCTTCTTAAGAACAGAGCTGACCGTATCAAGAACCGAGCCGTCATATTTTGGGATTGCCGGATTCTGACCCGGCTGCCTGTTTTTGATTTCAGCTTTGAGGGCTGCATTTTGCAAGGACTGTAAATTCACCTGCAATTCCAGCCTCGAAGGTCCGGCGGCGGCTTCGACTGAAGCACCGTCCGCCTTGGCTGCCGTCAAAGCAGGCCCAGGTTTGCTTTCCTGAGAGCCGCTAAGTATTTGCGCTTCAGCTAAAAGCTTGTTTTCAGACTCCGGCTTCTCTGCCGAACTGTCTTTTACTTCAGCCTTTTCGGCTTCAGATTTTTCAACACGATCCAATGCCATAGTAAACGCGCCCCAATCACCAAGAATCTCTCAACCAACCACAGCGTATATATGCATAATTCGACAGGCGCTTGACAAATAATTGGATAAAATCAACAGTGTTTTTTTCAAAATACCAGTCTAAGTGGGAGAAATACGTATATAACTATTTCTCAGAAACGGAGGTCCGGATTTTCCCCTCTTTGCCGGAGCTGGTTATACTTTAAATCAGGAGCTTGCTCAGGGCTTCATCAAGCAATCATGATACTAAAGCTGCGCAGGCTTCATGGCAGGCACAGCAAGGACTGCATATGACAAATCAAAATAGTTCAGGCACTGGAAACACAGAGCTAGCTTACGAAGGACGCTGGTGGCACAGGGCGGAAGACGGCCGGATTGTCTGCGACCTCTGCCCGAGAGCCTGTGCTCTAAAAGAAGGCGACCGCGGCTTTTGCTTTGTAAGAGCCAATCAAGACAATAAGATGGTTCTTACTACTTATGGCAAAAGCACAGGCTTCTGCGTGGATCCAATCGAAAAAAAACCCCTGAACCACTTTTTGCCCGGCTCCAGCATTCTTTCATTCGGTACCGCCGGCTGCAATCTGGGCTGCAAGTTCTGCCAGAACTGGTCTATAAGCAAAGCCCGCGAAATTGAGCTATTGAGCGAGAAAGCCGGGCCGGAAGATGTTGCCAGAGCCGCCCAGCGCCTCGGCTGCAAGAGTGTGGCTTTTACATATAACGATCCTGTGATCTGGGCTGAGTACGCAATCGATACGGCAAAAGCCTGCCACGAGCTTGGCATCAAGGCGGTAGCGGTTACAGCCGGATATATTACTGAGCTTGCCCGTCCAGAATTTTACTCGGTAATCGACGCTGCAAATGTCGACTTGAAAGCATTCAGCGAGATTTTCTACAAAAAACTGAGCCTGGCTCATCTTCAGCCGGTGCTTGATACTTTGAAATGGCTGAAAAACGAAAGCAATGTCTGGTTTGAAATCACAAATCTGGTGATTCCGGAAGAAAACGACTCCGAAGATGAATGCAAACGTATGTGCGACTGGATAATAAGCGAACTGGGTGCGGACGTGCCCGTGCATTTCACAGCCTTTCATCCTGACTTCCGGCTGTTAAACCGGCCGGCAACACCCGCCGCCACCCTGCTGAGAGCCCGCGAAATTGCTCTTGCCGCAGGTATTCGCTATGCTTACACTGGAAACATTAACGACAAAAAAACCCAGAGTACGTATTGTCACGCGTGCCGGAAGCTTGTAATTGAGCGCGATTGGTATAACATAGGGAAATATGAGCTGAAAGAAAACCGTTGCGGACACTGTGGAGAAGAGATTCCAGGCGTATTCGACAGGCTTGACGGCGTCTGGGGACGCAAAAGAATGGCAGTGTTTTTCCCGAAGAAAGCTGATTGAGAGTCTGAAAAGCAAAACGTGGAATTAGCTCAAAACATCTTGCAGTTAATAGTCGGAGCCGTCTTCATATTCGGCGGCGGCTATATTTGCAAAAGCTCGCTTGATGCTAAGAACATGATCGAGTCATCGCTTTTTGGACTTCTGGGGGTCTCTGTAGGCTTATTCCTTATAATTTCGGTTTTTTGCGGCGCGCCGGGCGGTCCGGGCAGACCTTAAAACGAGCTTCTAAACTGAAGATGAGTCAGTGATATGATCTGGGCGGCAATTTGGAGGTCAGTTTATGTCTTTGGCTATTAGGCTTTTGCTTGCAGCATCAATTTCTCTTGTTTTTGTTCAAGGCTCGATTGCTGAGGATCAATCATCAACAAGTGATAAAGACGGCAGGGCTGGTTCCTGGAGAAAATCCACCCAGGGCGCTCCTGATTTGAAAAAAGCCCAGGATAAAGCCGACAAGAATCCCAAAGATGCATCAGCTCTAAATGATCTGGGCTTTGCACTCAGGCAAAATGGCAAGCTTGACGATGCCGAAAAGTACCTGAAAAAGGCAATCGAACTGAAGCCTGAGATGGGTGAAGCACACGCGAATTTGAGCGTGGTCTATTTTGACAAATCCAGGTTTAACGAAGCACTTGCCGAAGCAAAAGCAGCCGTAAAGAGCAACGCCGACCATGCAATCTTCAGAGTCGTGCTCGGCAATGCTTTATCAAAAACCGGTGACTTAAAAGCTGCGGCACAAGAATACAAAGTCGCCCTGCATTTAAAACCGGATTACGAAAATGCTCTCTATAATCTCGGTCGTGTGCAAAGTGAAGACGGGCTTCTAAGCGAAGCCAAGTATTCGCTTGCCAAAGCACTCGAACTTGATCCCAAGGACGACAGAGTAGTTGCACTCTTAGATAAGCTTGAAAAGAGTGAAGTAAATGAAGCAAGTAAAGAAGCTGCCAGCAGTAAAGAAGCCGCCAGCAGTAAAGAAACCGCCAGCAGTAAAGAAGCTGTTGATAAAAGCAACTAGCTAGTACTCTGACACAGGAACTATGACCGGTTAATTCTCCGCAAACACTAATGAGTTTCGTCGTGTCAGTTCTAGCTTACAATCGTATGTATGCAGCTCTATTCAAGGCGCCGCGCCATTTCCAATCAGGACCGAGCGCACTTCTAAACAGCGTCGGCCGCATTTCCATTCAGCGTCGAATACAATTCTATTCAGGACCGAGCCCATTTCTATTCTGCCGTCGAACACAATTCTATTCAGCGCCGAACACAATTCCATTCAGGCGCCATCAAGCAACAATCCACACGAATTCCGGAGAAGCGGAGTGCAGTAAATAAGCCGGAGAGATCGGCTCTGAATTCAAAGACTCTTGCAATAGGCTGCGTGAGGCCAAGCCGTCATCCTTCTTGCAGAACCATGCAAGTGCAATATACTTTTGAAGATATTT
>CAZTQO010000013.1:0-49673 GCA_964615655.1 uncultured Candidatus Obscuribacterales bacterium
GGTATTCATGGCTCTTGGAAAGAGAGTTGTTCCAGGTTCTGTCATTGCTTGTCATGGGTTTTCTCCTTACCTACCTAATTCTTAGGACGAGAAAATCTAGTCAAGAGTTCAGTAAAAATTGAATTAATTCGAGACCAAGCATAAGAACTTCCATCTAAAGCGAATTCGCTTTAAATGGAAGTTCTTATTGGCACCGAAGTTCTTTTGTGTTTTAGCCACTTGTAATCACCGGATGCTGCAAAAGAAGAAGTCTGAGCCTGTCCAAATAGATCCAGGAAGCGCCCGCAGCACTCGTGCTCGACTTCCACAGCATCTGCTCCCGGCATTGATATGATGAACTGTTCATAATCACTGTGTCACAGTACTAGGGTGGACCCCAGGTGCTGACTGGCGGCGCAGGCAGTACAGCGGCTCCGCTTGCTTGAAATAATTTCATTAAAAGCAAGCGGAGCTCCGGCAATGGCGGTCTTGAATTTAAAAGACAAAACTATCAACTGCAAAATTGTTTATTATGGTACCGGACTTGGTGGCAAAACTTCGAATCTGAAATATATTCACAGTCAGCTTGCTCCATGTACACGCAGTGAATTGATAAGCCTGGCAACAGAAACCGAACGCACGCTCTTCTTTGATTTTCTTGGCTTGAACCTCGGATTGGTGCAGGGATTTACAACCCGTTTCTCTCTTTATACGGTTCCGGGACAGGAAGAGTACAATGCAAGCCGTCGCCTCATATTAAATGGCGCCGATGGCATCATATTTGTTGCAGATTCGGATCTTTTGCGGCGCCGAGAAAATATCGAATCAATGAAAAACATGATTGAGAATCTGGCGGCTTATGATCTGAGCCTCTCCAGCCTACCCTGGATTTTGCAGTACAACAAAAGAGATTTGAACCAAGCAATGAGCCTGGATCTGATGGAGAAGGACTTGAATCCTTACATGGTTCCCAGTTTCGAAGCGGTTGCTGCAGAGGGACTTGGGGTTTTTGCCACACTCAGGCAAATGAGCAAGCTTGTTCTGAACAGATTACAATGAATGTTGAGGCTGCCAGCAAGGAGCTTTTATGGGAATAGTTATTGCTGACGATCAGGACAGGGAACGTAGCTGGCTTAAAGAGTTGTTGTACCGGGAGCTTTCGTCAATGCAACCGGTTTATGAGGCTGATGACGGGCTGAAGGCTCTTGAACTTACTCTCGAGCATCGTCCGCCGGTGGTTTTTCTGGATATTGAAATGCCGGTACTTTCGGGGATTAAAACAGCGGAGCGGATACTAAAGGAGCTGCCTGAAACAGCCATAATAATTCTTTCAAATCATTCTGATGAAATTTTTGTGCGTAGACTCTGGAAGATCGTGCCTGCAGATGGTGCTTTTGGTTATCTATTGAAAGATTCAAGCGACCGGCAAGTGATTGATGCCACAAAAGCAGTGCTCGGTGGCGATTGCTGGATTCATCCCCGCATTCAGCGGATTGTAAGGCGCAGTGAAAACTGCGCCACCGGCCTTACAGATGCTGAGTTCGAAGTTCTGATTCATATAGCCATGGGGCTGACCGACAGGGCAATTGCAGCCTTGTTATATATCACTGAAAAAGCAGTGCAAGCTAGGTTGAAATGTCTATACAGCAAACTGAATATACCGCTAAAAGGCTGTGAGGAAGATCGCTTCAATCATCGTTGCCGGGCTCTCAATATAGCATTCAGGCGGGGGCTCATAAACCGGGCTGAGCTTGAAGACTGGGAGGAAAACAACTTTTGAAGCAGCTGAGCAAGAGCTTCTCAGCTCTTCATAAAAGCCACGGTGTGCCGGTTTCCGGCTTGCTCCTGGGCACAGGGCAGGGTGGCCTGCCAGAGCTGTAGTTGATGTTGCCTGTTCAAGCTTGTGCTCGATGCGATTCCAAGGCTGGCAAAATACTTTCTTGCAGTGCTCAGCTCCTGCTCCAGCTTGTAAGCATCACGGTTGTGAAATCGCAGATAAAAGCTCATTTGGGCAGCAATAGGTGTTAAAATCCCTTGCTCTCTGTTCATTTGTTTTTTGATTTTGTTCAGGAGCCCCAGTCTGTTCATCAGGTTATCACTTCGGCATGGCGAAACAAATATGGAAACGTAGGCGCCGGGCAGGTCTTGAAGAATTGCCGCCAGCCATTCGAAGTTGGCGCTTTTTGGCAGTTGCTCGATTGCCAGGCTGGCTGACTTGCGGTCGGCAACCTGCATATAGCGCTCGCCGGCTTTTATAGTATTGTCTCTGAAGCTTGGTTCCCAGCCCAGATTGCCTAAATTGCGCCAGTCGCGCTTAAGCTGAGATCTGGAGGCGCAGCTGCCAAGTTCTTCGGATATAAGTTGCTTTACTTCGTTTGCATTCATGAGCCTGGGGCTTATTCCCAGAGTAAGCAGGCGTTCGATCAGATGATCAAGCAAGGCTTTGAGCTCATCTAAGGGTGCAACTTTACTTGAGGCGGCCTTCTTGGTTCCGGAACCCTGCAAAGCAAGAGAGGCTACTACAATCATTTCGCTCTGCTTACTATTTGATTCGCGCTCTGGAAATATGAGCTGAAAGCGAGAGTTTTCCAGCTTGCAAAGGTCTGCAAATAGCATCTCCAGCAATAGCGATTGGTCGGCAATTGAAAAGTGCTGCGGCAGGATACAGCGCACGGCTCGCTGCAACTCTCCCTGCCTTGTGTGTATAAGACCGTCGATTGCATCTTGCGGGTCTTTGGCTCCAACATAATCGAGTCTCAGACCCGAAAACTCATTCAGGCTCCTGATCCTCTGGTAGTCTTTTCTGCCAAGAATTCGTTTTAAAAAGAAAGGCGGCTGTTTTTTAATCAGATGAGCAAGCAAAATGCTGTATGTGAATAATGAGCCACCCAGAACCAAGCCGGCAAGCCAGCTGTCCAGACATCTGGCGCTTAGAATTCCAAAAGGCAGGCTGACTGAAAACGCAAAGGAGGCCAGAAGCAATGAGTTCCGTTTAGCCGGATTGGCAGATTTGCTTTTTTCTCTTCTCAAAATCAGCATCGTCTGTCCGACCCCGGATTGCTTGAGGCTGCCAATTGTTGACCCACGCCAACGCCCACATTAAGACACTAGCTTTTAATAGCCAGAAGACCAGACGGTTTCTCCCATTGCTTGCAGCTGCAGGCCTGAAAGCCAATCTTAGCCAGCTATTTGCTTGCTAAAAATTTTCAAGGGAAGCTTCATCTTTGTTCAGAGTGCTATTATGAGCCTGAATTTTCCGGAACTTATCATGAAAACTGCAATCAATCTTCTTTTTCCGGCCTGGCTGTTCTTTGTATCTTTAGCTGCAGTTTCAGAGCCTGCTTTCTGTAAGGAAAACCCTGCGCAAGAAAATTCCGGGCCAGTGTCCGGCATTTTGGTCAGCCAGAAACACGGGCAGGACTCGCTTGTTCAATGGCATGATTTCAGCAAAGAGCTTTTTGACAGGGCCTCAAAGGAAAATAAGCTGCTGATTCTTGACCTTGAGGCCGTATGGTGCCATTGGTGCCATGTAATGGACCAAAAAACCTACAGTAATGTAGAAGTTGCAAAAGTGCTCAAAGAGCACTACATCTCCATGAAAGTAGACCAGGATGCAAGGCCGGATCTTTCGAACCGTTATGAAGACTACGGCTGGCCTGCCACAATTATTTTCAATGCCAAAGGGCAGGAGCTGGCCAAAAGATCCGGCTATATAGAGCCTGAAGAGATGCTTTCGCTTTTGAGCGGACTTGTAAAAAAGCCGCTTCCTGAAGAAAAAAACAGCAAAAAGGAAGAGAAGTTCTCAAAAGAAGCATTTCTTCCGGAGAAGGTTTTTAAGGAACTCGATTCGAATCATCGCAAGTTCTATGACGAGAAAGACGGCGGCTGGCAGACTGCCCACAAATTCGTGGATGCTGACAGCATCGAGTATGCGCTTTGCCTTGCCAAAAGAGGAAATAAACCTGAGGCAGAAATGGCAAAGCAGACACTGAGCGCCGGGCTCAAGTTAATTGATCCTGTGTGGGGAGGTGTTTACCAGTATTCGACAAAAGGCAGCTGGGACAATGCTCATTTTGAAAAAATCATGAGCGTGCAATCGGACAACCTGAGGGTTTATTCACTTGCTTATCTGCATTTTAAAGACAAGCGCTTTCTTGATGCAAGCAAAAGCATTGAGAGTTATTTGAGAAAGTTTCTTTTGAGTCCGGAAGGTGCATTTTATACAAGTCAGGATGCCGATCTTAAACAGGGCGAACATTCGGGTGAGTATTTCAAGCTTTCAGATTCAGAGAGGCGCAAGCTTGGAATTCCGAGAATAGACAAAAATATATACGCAAGAGAAAACGGCTGGGCGATTTTGGGTATTGTTTCTCTCTATATGGCAAGCGGCGAGCAAAGTTATCTGGATGAAGCCGTCAAAGCAGCAAGCTATATTGAAAAAAACAGGTCAATGGCCGGCGGCGGCTTCAGACACGCCGGCAAAGACGCAGGCGGTCCTTATCTTTCCGATACTCTCAGTATGGCAAGGGCCTATCTGGCTCTCTATCAGGCTACAGGCGACCGGAGCTATTTGAAAAAAGCAGAAGCAGCTGCGGCTTTTATCAAGAGTCATTTTGCAAATGATCCCAGGAAAGCAGGATTTCTAACAGCTGATCCTGAATCCGCCGTGCTTGCTAAGCCTGAGCCTTTAATGGACGAAAACATTGCCCTTGCCAGATTTGCCAATCTGCTTTTTCATTATTCAGGCAATAAAGCGTATAAGGCAATGGCTGAGAGTTCGATGCGCTATTTAGCCAGCCCTCAGATATACAAACAACGTAAAATGCTTGTGGGTGGCATATTACTGAGCAATCAGGAGTTGAGTTCCGAACCGGCTCATATTACTGTTCTGGGAGCTAAGTCCGACCCACAGGCTAAGAGTCTTTTTCAGGCTGCAAACCGTTATGACTATTCTTACAAAAGAGTTGAATGGCTTGACAAGAAAGAAGGCAAATTGCCGAATTCGAACACTGAGTTTCCAGATTTGCAAAAAGCAGCAGCATTTGCTTGCGCCAACAATCGTTGCTCTTTGCCTGCATATAAGCCTGAGCAGATTGCGCAAAGAGTGGACAAAGCCATGGGATTTTAGTTAGCCTGATAATTTGAACGGAGAGAAGGATAGAATTATGTCCGAACCAGTAATTGCAGATCGCAAACCATGTGTAATGGACCTTGCTGCCGGTACCTACTTCTGGTGCCGCTGCGGCAGATCGAAAAAACAGCCCTGGTGTGATGGCTCACACGCAGGAACAGATTTCCAGCCCATGAAGCTCGAAATCGATGAGGCAACCCGGATGGCACTCTGCTTATGCAAGCACACAAAGCATGAACCAAAATGCGACGGATCACATTCTAGCCTTCCATAGCAAGCCGATTTATTTTCGTTTGCTCTGGCAATTGACCTGCATCTATTGCATATCAATCGTTTTTTTGTCCTCTCCTTGCTTTGCTTTTGATCAAAGTCATAGGCTTTTTGCAAAACAGCTAAAAAAGTATGTGAAGGGAAAGGGCGTTCTTTATTCAAAGTGGAAAGAAGATCGCAGTGATCTTGATCAATATTTGAATTCACTGTCCGAGCTCAGCGCAACTGAATACAAAGAGTTCAGCCGCCTGCAAAAACGGGCTCTCTGGCTTAATGCCTATAATGCGCTTGCTATCAAACTGGTGCTCGACCACTATCCTATTAAAGGCAAGCTCAGTTATTATCCTGAAAGCAGCATCAGGCAAATTCCTGATACATGGGACGCCATCAAGCATCATGTTGCCGGACAGGAAGTCTCTCTTTATACAATAGCTCACGACAAGCTGCGTAAAGCCAGAGATTGCCGCAATCATTTCGCAATTACACCTGCTGCAAGAGGCGGAGCAGTTTTGCAAAAGGAAGTGTTTCAGGCCACTAAAGTAAACAGGCAGCTTGCAAAGCTTACCAGAGAATTCTTGCAGCGCAAAGAAAATCTCAGTTGTGATCCGGAAAAGGGGATTATATACGTATCTCAGATATTCAGATGGTTCCCGCTTGATTTTGTAATTGCAAAAGGGCCGATTCCGATGCCGCCGCCCAGCGATGATGACGTAGTCAGAGACTATGTAATGCAGTTTTTGCCGGCTGAAACAAAAAAACAATTGCAGGGAAAGAACGTAAGCATTGTTTACAGGCCTTACGACTGGTCGTTAAATGAAGCTCCGGAAAAAAACTAAGGCAGTTGTGAAATTTTCAGCTGGTTTTCATAATTTGAATCTATAAAGAAAGCAAGCCTGAAAGCTAAGTTTTTAATTGAGCTGGTAAGAAGCGGACCCGATTTCCGGGTCCGCTTGTTTTTTATCATTACTGGTCGCCGCCGCTGTTATCGATTTTTTTGCTGAGAGCTTCGACTATAAAGTTAGCAGCCAGTGCCTGCCGCAAACTTATGCCGGCGTCCGGAGCCGGGTCGGGAAGAAGCTGCGTACGAAAAGAATTGGAGCAGTTGTCGAAATGTCCGACTAAATGCAGTACTTTGCCTTTTCCATAATCAAAGTCAAAAGCAAGGGCGCCTGCAAGCATTGGGTCCGGAAGCACTCTCAACTGCGGGTCGACTCTTGCAAGTCTTGAGCTTCTGGCAAGTAAATGCACTCGCTCAGGCTTAAGTATTCTGACGCACTGGCTCATGCGGTCAAGCTTCCATGTATAGCGCCTGCCTTCAAGACCTTTTGTCAGAGTCGTGTTGTTATCGAGCAAAAAAGCGTCGGTAATAACACCATCGGTGTTGTCGCGATTCCAGCAAACCAGACCAGGAAATGCGCCCTGGAGCACGTTTTGCAGGGCCCAGTCCGTGCTGAGTAAATAGCCGCCTCTAAGTACGAAGTCCCTGACTTTTTGCAGGTTGCTTCTGTTGATTTCGCCTGCACAGTCGATAATCATTACCTTGAAATCTGAAAGGGGAATGGAGGCAAGCTCTTTTGTCTTAATAGCAGTGAATTTCAAGCCCAGGCTGTGCAAAGGCTTGTTGGAATCATCCCACTGGCCTCTTATAAGCAGGAGTTTTTCTTTGCTATTGAGGGCTGATTCAAGAAAGCCGGGGTGGTTTTTCTCCAGAAACCCACGAAAGACAGAAGGAGGCACATTGGCATTAATAGCTGCCTGGCGCAAAAAGCTCTCGGCACCGGCGTCTATTTGCTGAACTTCGGCAATACGCTTTGAATATTGCTGCGCATAATAAGAAGAGCTCGGTGGCGGCTGAGGCTTTGTACGTATGGCTGTGGCGCTGCCCTGAAGCAAGTGCCCCTTGTTGTGAGACTTCTTGCCCGGGCTGCCGTGTTGATTGCCAGTGCCAGTGCCAGTGCCAGTGCCAGTGCCATCGCCATCGCCATCGCCATCGCCATCTAAAATGATTGTGTCCCTGCCTTTCTGTATACCTGCGGCAGGTGGACTTTCTTCTTCCCAGTCCGAAGCCAACGCTCCGGAGCAGGCGTTTGATGCAAGAACTACTATGACTGAAATTGCAAGTCTGTATTTCACTTAAAACCTGCTAAACGCAGTATATTTAACTGACCGGGCCCTTTCGATTTTTGTTCCATTATATATGTATGGATTCCGAGTTCCGGGCTAGCTGGAAAGAACCAGGTCGACTCTGGGGAATTTGGGTTGCTCAACGTACCTGTTTGAGCTGCCGGCATTGTTTTCAATTGATCTGAAGAACTGGACTGCAATTCCCAGGTCTGATTCCTTTTCTGAAAATACGTGAGAAAGCGCCAGCCGGCCTGGAACAAGAAAGATTGAGCTGAATCTGTATGCCCGGCCTTTGTCGCCGGGTTCGGTTATAAAAGTACGACGCCAGATCTTGCCCTGAGTATCTTCTTCTACAAGCTTGCCCAGGTTTTTCTGCAAATCGTCGAGTTCGAGCACGGCATCAGCTACAGGCATTATGTTTCCGGCATCGTCGCCATAGGTGGGATAAGTCGTAAACCAGATCATAAAATCTTCGCCGCCGAACTGCCAGGTGTGGTTACGGGTCTGGGGATCGAACTGCGCAGATTCGGAAAAATTTCCAGGAACTAATAATGACCAGCCCTGATCGAGCATTGCTCTGACTTCCCGGCGCCGGTAACCTATACTCTCTGTTTCAGGAGCTTTTCGGGCTTCGGCAAATACAAGTTCGCGCATTTCATCATCAATTTGCAAATACGCGAGTAATTCGGCCCATTCCCTGAAAGGGTAATTCAGTTTCGGATCAGCTTTGTATGCGGCTTTCAAAAGGTCGACAACCACGTTCATCAGGGCCGCATCGCCATCACCTAGTGGCGGGCACCAGCGAATATCGGTCCACATGTGCGATATGGCCTTGTTCAGAAGAAACTCAGCACCAGTACCAGGTTTCAACCAGGGAAATATATCGGTTCCGGCTTGCGGATTTTTGCTAACTTCTTTTATCCACTGAGAACTTCGTGGTCCCATTGGTGTAATCAAAGGCAGTTCGCTGAAAAATTGATAGGAGGGTGACATCGAGAGATTGAAATGCCCCTGCCCTGCCATCATATCGGCGCTCGAGGCCATAGAGGCCAGCCATGAAAACATCTCCGTATAGGTCTGTTCGGTGTCGCCTGAAAAAAAAGTCGGATTGCTGTGCCCATCGTCAGTTTCAGGGTCCCAACCTATTTGAAACCTGCTTGAGAGCTTCCAGAGCAGATCGCAAAGAAAGAGGTGATAAGCAGGACCGGCGCTGACGGTGTCTGCTGCCACGCTTATGAGACCCTCTTCCGGGAACCAGATTCTTACCGGGTCGGCAGCCGGATGAAATCGAATCAGCACTCTTGGAAATTCATCGTAGGGCCCCTGGCCAAGTGCGGCTCCGCTTGCAAGGCCCGGGTAAGTCTGACTCATCCAGTCCCATACACCGTTGAACCAGTCTTCAAGCATGGCAGGTTTGGCCAGCTTGCCCGTCAGATTAAGCCCAACACCCATCTCTCACCCCGAAATAACGCAGAACAGTTTCAAATCATACCGCATTCAAGACTGCCCTTTGAGTCTTAGCTATTGACTTCATCGGCAAGTCCGAGCTTGAATTTCTTCTATTAAGCATCGAGATAAGCAAAATTGAGCGAAAAAATTGTGACCCCAAATACAGTGATTTTTTTTTGCCTCAAGTTTTGCTCTTGGTGGAGCTATTATCTGAAAGCTTGAATTGGCAAGCATTTAGGATGTTCGCACTCTGTCTTTGATACTGCCACCATGTATTGACGGGCGGGGAGATTTAGTTAACATGGAAATATGGGCAGCAAATACTCAGATCGCAGTAGGTCTAAATACGCATCCCTGTCAAGATTACATCCGGCAGATAGAAATTTGTTCGCCTGGTGAGTTTGACAATCAAAAAGCAAAAGTACATCCTAAATATTGATGCCAGACGGAGGCGCCAGCAATGGAACCCTTTGACCTGATCGAGTTTCAGCAAAGAGCTCGTGAAATAACAGACCCCAGGAAGCTATTTGAACTCTGGGAAGATTGCTGCCGCCGTTATGAGCGCAACGAAATTGGTAGCTACGAGCTCGAAGAAATGAAAGATGTGATCTGGCCTAATCTTCAAGCGCTTGCTTCCTTGAAGCGGATAATCAATGACGAAGCCTTGGATCCCAAGCCGGGCAAAAAACGCAAAATCTCTTGAGCTTCATGGGAAATTTCTCATAAAACTGTGCAATTATACATGTCCAATTGCACGAATATGCGTGTAGTTACATATGGCAGTTTTGAAGGAAGCAAAATTGCCGGAGGAAGCGCAAGGCTTATGACTGACCCCAGGGCATCTCTGAAAGACGATGAGTTTGGTTCAGGGCAGTAGCAGATCGCTACAAATCAAAGCCCTTGCAGTTTGCGCTCTATTCAGGGGAGCGCAAACTGCAAAGGGAAAAAGAAGACACTGACAAAGTTTACCCAATGGCTCAAGGGAATCGCCACCAGCAATGGTGGCGTTTCCCTTTGTACTTGTTATAAGAATATACCTTTTCTCAGGAAGCCGGTTCTGCCTGGCTCTTGCTTTCTTCGATAAGAGCAAGTTGGGAATATCCGGGGTCTAAGCCTCGCTCTATCGTATCGAGCTCGGAATCTATTGCTAAAAGGAGGCTGCGGGCGGAGTCCTGATAAAGGGCTCCTTCCTCTACCTGCTTGTTGATGAACTCTTTGCGATTGTTCAGCAAGAGAACTTTAGCCTGGCGGTCTTGCAATTCATCGATGCTTGCGTCTGTGAGCTGAAGTCCTTCTATTTTTCGGCCTATTTCAATTATTTGCTCCTGAACTTGATTACGCCAGGTGTCGTGTGCATCTTTAGAAATTTTTGCTTCATCATGCAACTTGCCCACTGATTGGAGCTCTGCTCGAAGTGCCAGGAGCATGGCCTTCAGCTCCAGATATTGCTTGAGTTTTTCGGTCTTGGGAGCCATTCCCAGCATGCGCACCAGGGGCTCCATGGTAAGGCCCGGAACTAACAAAGTGAAAAGTACCACACCAAAAGTCAGATTAACTATGAGTTCCCTGTCTGGAAATGAAAGCGGCAGGCTTAATGCCAGAGCCATGACCAGGGCGCCGCGCAAGCCGCCCCAGAACATCAGGTGGCGCCACTTGTCCGGAATCGGCAGGCGATCTGTGGACACAAAGGGGCAAATTCCATAAATCACAAGAAGTCTGGCCGCCACCACTGCAAGAACTCCCAGCCCGACCATCTGTGCGTTTGCAAGTAATACAGGGGTTTGTACTTCAAGCCCGATTAATAAGAAAAGCAGAGAGTTTACAAGAAAGGCCGCATATTCCCAGAATGAATTGACCGCAAGCCTAGTTGTTGTGGACATGCCTGTTCGGCTTCCGTAGTTACCCAGAACAATTCCGGCTGAGACCACGGCTATAACCGGTGATATATGTAGTTGCTCGGCTGCCAGGTAAGAACCGTAGGCTGTGACCATTGTGAGTGTGATTTCAAGCAAATGGTCATCAAAGGCGCTGGTAATTCTCGATGCCACATATCCAAGTGCGGCTCCCAGTACAGCTCCACCAAGAACAATATAAAAGAAGCTTCCGATCGTATTTGTGAATGAATAAGATGAATTTGTAAGTATAAGTGCAAGCACAATTTTGAATAGCACAACTGCGGTGCCGTCGTTGAAAAGGCTCTCGCCTTCTAAAATCATTGTGAGCCGTTTGTCGATGCCCATCTGGCGAAAAAGGGCAATTACAGACACCGGGTCTGTGGCAGAAACCATTGCGCCGAAAATCAAAGCAGTTTGAGTTTGCAGACCTCCTGCAAAATGCAGGATTGCAGCAACTCCGAACATGCAAACTACCACACCCAGGGTTGCAAGCATGCTGATAATCAGCCAGTCTCTACGCAATGCTTTAATATCGAGGTTCCAGGAAGCTTCGAAAAGAAGTGCCGGCAAGAACATGAGCAGCACGAGGTCCGGGGTCATGGGTATAGGGGGCAAAACTTGAGACAGCCCGATAATCAGGCCTGCTATTACCAGGGCAACTGCATATGGAACCCGAACCCATTTGATCACCACTGCCGTTGCTGAGGCTACAAGCAGGAGCGCCAGCAATGTGTCCATATGAATCGAAGCGTCAATCTGTTCCATTTGCAACCTGAAGTCTTGAAAGACCCCGAAAAATGATTGGGTAATTGGTCTTGCCGCTACTTTATACCACCAGCCATGCTTTTCTGCTTCAAGACCCAGCGCTTTTCATACAATCACCACGCAAGGCCTATTTGATGTCAGACATATTCTGCAAGTTAAAACAGGCTTTCAGGTTTTGTAGAATATCAGGTATTGGACGCAGTGTTTTTTAAAGCATGTGACACTGTCTGAGTAGTGGCCTGCTGGTTGAAGAGTTCAAGTGGCTGCAAGCCTGTTGTGTGTTGAATAGCCTCGTTGGCCATTTCGAGCTGTTTTTTCAGCAACTCATCACAGGCTGCCGCTGCCTGCCTGGCAGCTTCTGCAAGCGCCTGGCTCAAACCGGCTGCCATATCGGTGAAGAGCTTGATAAAGAAATTGAGCAGTGAAGAAAGGAACCCGATCGGGTTTGAAGCCAGCTGGTTGAGCATATCGCCCATGTTGTTGAAGAACTCGGTCAAGCTTTTTCCAAGTTCTGAAAAGTCCAGTTCCTGGCTTCTTGC
This sequence comes from uncultured Candidatus Obscuribacterales bacterium, assembly GCA_964615655.1. Lineage (GTDB taxonomy): Bacteria > Cyanobacteriota > Vampirovibrionia > Obscuribacterales > Obscuribacteraceae > JAIEPM01. The sequence continues at coordinate 12,153 of CAZTQO010000013.1, forward strand.
TCCAATATCATTCTTGAGCTCAAGATCCGGAAAGTCTTGCTGGACTTCAAGTTTTTCCGGCACGGCTGCGTTTGTGCCTGCATAAGCATCCGCAGCTGCTTTTGCCGCAGCTTCTTCGCTGGCTGAAGGACCGGTAAATACGCTGTGTGCATCGTTGACAGCAGTTTTTATCTCGCCAAAAAGGGCTACGGCACCCTGTCCGCCGGCTTCGGAAACACCGGGACCGGACCCGCCACCTGAGCTAGCACCTCTGTAGAATGGAGACGACACCTTTCTGGCTCCTGACCTTGACAACAATAATATATATACTTTTTAAGTGAAAATCTACCTGCAAAGGGGAAGTTCACCATGGTTTAGCAGAAAAAAGTGCTTGAATCGACCCCGCCGACGGTGATCTGGAGTAGCATCTGAATATTTGCTATCTGAATATTTGCTATCTGAAATTTGCTATCTGAAATTTGCTAATCGTCGCCCTTGATTCGTTCGATCAGGTCCCGGGCTCGCTCAAGCAAAGACTCTTTGTCTTCCACTGATTTTTCGCTCAAATACTTATCCAGAGCCTGAAGCGGTTGCAAAACAGCCTTTTCGTTAATATCAGGCATGCGGCGGGGGCGTTCGTCTAAGACAAGCTGAGGTTTGAATCTCAGGCTCAGGAGTTTTGTATTGAGTGCCTGCCTGACCCGCTCCTCATCCAGCTCCGGCAGCCGGTTTTGCTCGATTTTGTATTTGATCCGGCAAACGGCGCCAGCCTTTGCTCTGGCTTTTGCTTTCTCAAAGAGCTCGTTTGAGGGATCTGCCGATCCGGTCAGGTCCAGATCAATCGTAATGAAAGGGCGCGGGCTAATTGAATGAAATCGGTGTTTTACATTTCCTCTTTCGATATCGAGTTCGATAAATCCTTTGTCTTCCTTTTCCTCGCTGAAATCAACGCGTTCGATACTGCCTGCATAAGCAATCAAAGGCTTCGCTTCTCTTAAAACCTGGTGAGCATGCACATGACCAAGTGCTACGTAATCAAGGCGCTCGTCGATAAGCATCGAGATCGGAAAGGTCATGGCGTATCCGACCATGAGTTCTTGTTCGGCGCCAGCCCGGGCGCTGTCAACCATCATGTGAGCTGTGAGGCAGGCTGGCAGCGCCGGATCGAGATTATCATATAAGTCTCTCAAGATCTCGGCAGTATGTTGAACAAGAACCCTGTCTATTTCGCTCTGCGCCAGATTGGCATATTTCTTTTGTGTCATTAAGAGATGCCTGGTTACGTGCGGCATGCCAATTAGCTGCAATACACCGTTTTTGCTCTTGAGTCTGAGCAAGTTCGGTCTTTCGATTACTTCGACACCCGGAATCTCAAGGCTCTGAAACACCGACATTGAGTGGCTTGAGCCTGCCTTCAGAATCTGATCGTGATTTCCAACAAGCAGAACAGTTGAGATTCCGGATTCGGAAAGACGCTTGAGCTGCACTGCAAACGCCTTCTGATAAAGTGGCTCCGGAGAAGGTGTTTTGTAGGCGTCACCTGAAAACAAAAAGACATCGGCGTTGCTTTTAAGCGCAAAATCGACAGACCTGGAAAAGGCCTGGCAAAAATCTTCAAAGCGAACGTTCAGACCGGTTTTCGGATTGAGGCAACCATGCCCCTCGCCTGAGCCGAAATGAATATCCGATACATGGATAAGCTTTATTGGCATAAGCTCTCCTCTCTTCTTCTGACATTATAAACTCCAGGTCAGGGCATATTTGCGCAGGTATTGCAAAGTGCGGCGGGGGAGTTCTTGAATTTGGGATACAATGTAATCGATGTTTATGCGCAGTTTCTTCTTGAATCAATTCTTGAGCGCTCTTTTGTTCTTTGCTGCATTCATGCTTGTGGCACTGGCGCCGGAGCCGGTATCAGGCAAGTCTAATCTGGTTAGCGCCGAAAGCCTTAAGCAGGTGGTGCAGAGCTCGGACATACTTGATCAGGATTACAAGCAGCAAGTTTACGCACTCTTTGAAGACGGTGTAGCATCCGTATCGCTCTTTCGCCATCCCGATGCCACAAGGGACGACTGTAAAATCGACGCAGTTTTGCTTGCTCGCAAAATTATGGCTCTGGATCCAGATCCTAACGATATAAAGCTTGTTCGTATTGTTTTTTATGATTATGACAGGCAAAACGAATTCTGGGAGGTGGAAGTCCGCCCGCAACTGGTGACTGCATTTGCCCAGGGAAAAATAGGTGAATCGGAACTGATAAACAGCATCCTGCTTGCAAGCGACAGCCAGAAGAACCCGCTCAGCCAGAAGTTTGCTGCGCTCAGCTATAAAGGCATAGTCGATCTCGATGCAGTTTGCCGGGGCGCATATGAAGACAAGCGGCTGGCAATTCATTTGCGTTTAGAAGAATTGCAGCGGCAGAAAATCGAACTCGGGCACTTTCTGGAGGATTTCTTGCGTATTGAAGATAAAGCAAGGCGCGGGAGAAGTTCGGAGCTTTTGCCACTAATAACTGCACTGAACAAATCGCTTGACTCTTATGTCGATGAGATGATCAAGGCCGGCCAGCTGCAAAAGCCGGAGCTCCGGCACTCAAAAAATTCGATTGGTATCAAAAATTGAGCAAGGCAAGCCACGGGCTCAAAAAAAATCAGAGGCTGAAATTGCAAATTGCCTCGATCGCAGCAGGTGGCCAAGGTGTCACCAGATATAATGGCATTCCTATATTTGTAGATCGGGCGGTGCCTGGTGATTTTGTGGAGCTTGAGATTTATGATCTGCGAAAAGACTTCGCTCATGCAAAAATAACCGAGCTGATAAGCGGATCCGAAATGCGGCAAGCGCCGCCCTGTAAGTTATTCAAGCTTTGTGGCGGCTGCCAGTGGCAGCACATAAACTATCAGGCCCAGCTTGAATTGAAAAAAGATATCCTCTGCCAGGTGCTTTCAAGAATTGGAGGCCTGCCTGCCGAGCTGGTATTAGCACCACTTGCCTCGGAGTCTGCGCTTCATTACCGGAACAAAGTGCAATATCCGGTGGCGTCGCCCAGGAATTCATCCCGTATTCTTGCCGGCTATTACAAAGAGGGTAGCCACGAGCTTGTGAACATAAAACACTGCCCGGTGCAGCCGGAACCGCTCGATGCAATTATTGAATCTGCAAAATCATTGGCAGAAAAAGCCGGACTTTCTGCATATGATGAAAAAAGTCATAGCGGTCTTATCAGGCACTTTTTAGTTCGCTACAGTTTTTCTGAAAAGCATGCACTTTTTACACTGGTTTTGAATGAAAAGCAAGAAACGCTTGTAGATGAACTCAAGGAGCGGCTCGAAGGCTTTGCAAGTGGTCTGATCGCAAAACACCCTGAGCTTCAGGGGGTTTCGCTCAATTTCAACAGCGCAAAGGGCAATAAGATACTTGGCGAAAAAACTGAAAATATCGCGGGCAAAAACTACATAGTCGAAAAGCTTGCAAGCAAGCATGAACATGCACCTCTGTCACTCAAAAACGGTGTCAGTTTTATTCTTTCTCCTGAAAGCTTTTTTCAGGTAAATTCTCAGCAGGCAGCCATGCTAATGGATCTGGTTTTTGATGCTGTTTACAAATACAGGCAGAGCACAGGCAAGGATTCATTGCCGCTGCTAATCGATGCTTTTGCCGGTGTTGGAAGCATAGCTTTCTGGGTCTCCTCGCTTGCGCAGAAGGTTATTGCAATTGAAGAAATCGAAGCAGCTGCAGCAAATGCAAGAGAAATTGCCAGAGAAAATTCAATTTCAAATCTTGATATGCGCTGCGGTACTGTGGAAACGGTTTTTCCAGAACTTGCAAAAGCCGGCCTGACTGCAGACATTGTGATTCTTGATCCGCCCCGCAAGGGTGTAAGCAGAGAAAGTCTAGAATCGGTTTTAAAACTGGCTCCCGGCCGTATTGTTTATGTAAGTTGCAACCCGGCAACACTGGCACGTGATTTGAAAATCCTTGAAGCCGGCGGGTATCGAACATTGTCGATTCAGCCCCTCGATCTCTTTCCCCAGACTTTTCATATAGAAAGCGTCACTATTCTTGACAAGAAGCCCTGAGCTGAGTGCTTTACGAATATGCGACTCTGTCGGATATCAAGCTGGAGTTGTGCTTAATCTCGCCCTAAATCTCCGGCTTGCCCTGTTGAAAGATGCAGATTGCAAGAAATGCAAATTGCAAGAAATCGGCGGAATACGCAAAAAACGGGGACGGTCAGATGAATTCCATGTTTCAGAGAAAAAGAGCAGACAGAAAGAAGAATCAGTGCAAAATCTATGGGCACACAGCCGGAAAAGTAAGGCTGGGCGCAAACCAGATTTGCAGCATTTGTGGAAAAAGATTTGCAGTTGCAGTGGCTTCTTAAAAAAGCGGCCTGAGAATTTGCCTTTCCAAGAAGGAATAAGATATATTAGGATATTCTCACGGCTTCTAATTCAATATGAACCCAGCGGGGGCAAAAGTGGTTTTATCAGGCATCTGGAAAAAACAAGATGGTCCGAAAGACGATCCGCTGAAGGGACTCAGTATCAGCCACGATAAAGCAATCTCGGCAGTTCAGGTACAGGATTTATGTGCATCTGTAGGCTGGAGTAGACGTGACCCGATGCTGATTGCCAGGGCCTTGAATCACAGCCTCGCTGTTGTGAGCGCCTGGGACCGGGAGCTAATGGTGGGTTTTGCAAGGGCCACCGGAGACCAGGTCTTTAATGCGACTATCTGGGATGTAGCAGTCAGGCCAAGTTATCAGCGCAAAGGCGTCGGCAGGCTATTAATGGTCGAACTACTAAAAGATCTGGACAGCTACAGCATTCCCTTAATTACGCTTTATGCCGATCCTGGAACTGATGGATTCTACAAGCGTTTCGGTTTTTCGACCGACCCGGCGGGGGTTCGGGGGATGTTTCGCGATACTGAACTTTAGCTAATTTTTGCCCGGGGCTTTGTCTTGAAACTTTAAGCTAGGGCAAAGTTTTGGGCTTTGGATCCGGCTTTTGTGGTAAATTTTCTACCCTGTGTCGCCATTCTTGCTTGCAAGCAAAGACTCGCGTTTCTGCAAGAAGCGGACAAATTTACACACGACTTATTTTATTTTGCTTTGGAAAGCTGGAGTTCTTATGAAAGTCATATTGCAGAGAAATGTTCAGACGCTTGGCAAGGTTGGCGATGTTGTCGAAGCCAAACCGGGCTATTATCGAAATTTTCTCGAGCCCAGAGGTCTTGCAATTCTGGCTACCGCCGGCACACTCAAGAAAAGAGAAGAAGAGCTTGAAGCTTTGAGAGCCAAGGCAGAAAAACTCCACCAGGAAGCGGTTGCTCTTGCTGAAAAAATAACTGCCGCAGGCAGCGTCAAAATCAATCAGAGGGCCGGTGACGGTGGCAAGCTTTACGGCAAAGTCACCAATAAGGATATTGCCGAGGCTATCGGAGCCGCAGTTGAAATTGCTGTGGATAAAAAAGGCATCAAGACTCTGGAAGAAATTACTTCGCTTGGCACATACAAAGTATTCGTCAAAATCGCAACTGATGTTCAGGCTGAGATCGATGTGATTGTGTATGACGAAACAGTAGGAGAGCCCCCGGCTCCCAGGGCTAAGGCTCCTGAAAAAGCAGAAGGCTCAACTGAAGAGACTGAAAGCCAGGAATCGAACGAAGCAGAAAGCTGATTTCTTTTCGGCAAACAATCTCAAGTCTTGATAGTTTGAATCAGGTGACTATCGCTTCGATTCTGGCGCCGCCCCGGGGTAAGATTCTGTCAGCGAGCTGTCCGAACTCGGGTGGAATCTCGATATTCTTTTGATTCATAACTGCGTTTACTGCTTGCAAAGCCAGGCAGGCTTTTTGCTTGATTTCTGCATCCGGACAGTTTTGCATTACATAACGAAAACCCCGTTCTGCTGCCATTTCCTGGCCGGTCTTTGAAAATGAAGCTGCAAGCAGCAGTCTTACATACCAGTTCTGGGGCTCGGTATCGAGAATTTCGTGAAGCAGTGGAATCGCATCGCGATATTTTCCTTCTTTGTAAAGCCTGTAGCCGGCCAATGCCTTGCTGGCATCAAATATGATGGTATTGAACATATTTATTTCTCCCGGATTTTTTCTAGTTGATCAAAGTGCGAGCCTTGCAAGTTCCTGCCACCTTTGATCAGGGCAATGCTTTTCTACAAGCTCTAAAGATTGCCTGGCTTTCTCTGCCAGACCAAGCTTTTTATAAACAAGACCAATGTATGTGAGTGCTTCCCAGTCCCAGCTGTCTGATTCCAGTACTTTGAGCAAGCACTCCAGGCTTTTGTCGAAATCGCATGAACAGTAAGCAAGAATCCCTGCCGATCTCAACACGACCGTCTCTAAACATACTCTGGAACCCGCCGCGGCATTTATGCTCAAACTTTGCATTGGTCTCTTTCCTTTTGCCCTGCCCCACAGTTCTATAAAAGCAACTCCAGCATGCATGCTTCGTGAATTGAGCGTGCAGGCAGCGTGCAATTTGTGTAAAAATGCCAAGTCTTGCGGTCATGGTGGAAAAGTGTATTAGGAGGAATAGAGCTTGGCGGAAATGAAACTCCTAAAGCGAATTCGCTTTAGGAGCAGAAACATTAATTCAAGGACAAGAACAAATAAGAGAGTGCTTATTCAGGCGCCGTTTTTGGGAGGACAGAAGCTGTAGCCCAGCCCTCTGACCTGCTTGATGATGCTGCCGTCCTGATCATTGAGTTTGCGGCGCAGGTTTCTTATGTGTGAACGCACCGTATCCGAACTAACCTCACTGTCGCTTGGCCAGAGCTTGTGCATGATCACATCGGTGCTGAAGCTGCGGTTTGGGTTTTTCATCAAAAGCTCCAGCAATGTACATTCTTTCAAGGAAAGTTCAATCTGCTGCTCTCCAAAACGCAATTGCAGGGTCATTGGATCAAGCTCAATACCTGCTGCAGTTAAATTGCCTGCAATCACGGCTCTGGGTCTTCTTAAAAGCGCACGAACACGTGCCAGCAACTCTTGCGGGTCAAATGGCTTACTCAAATAGTCGTCGGCACCACTGTCCAGTGCCAGAACCTTGTCCTGGCTGCCTGATTTTGCAGTAAGCATCAAAACGGGAGCCGAGCCTTTCATGGATCTGTATTTGACGCAAATATCGAGGCCGCTGAGATCCGGCAGGTTCCAATCCAGAATAAGCAGGTCATAGTCATGCATTTTCAAAAGCGTAAGTGCTTCATCTCCAGAGGCGACCATGTCTACAAGATGTCGGTCGGTTTCTAAACAGGTCTGAATCATGAAAGCCAGATTCTCGTTGTCTTCGACCAGCAATAGTTTTGACATTTATGTTTCCTGTTTTCTCTGGGGAAGATTGAAGCAGAATTTGCTTCCTTTGCCTAGGGTGCTTGTAAATCCGATTTTGCCGCCATGCTCTTCAACAATTGACTTCGAAATGGATAGACCAAGCCCGGTCCCTGGCTTTGAGCTGTTTTGCTGAGCTGAAGCTGCAGATTGGAAAAAGCGGGAAAAAACTCTGGGCCTGGCTTCTTCGGCTATTCCCTGCCCATGGTCTTCAACTTCGAAAATGTGATTATCTTCTGAGTTGCTCAGGGTCAGTTTTACTGATTGATTCTGGTCGGAAGCCTTGATTGCATTTGATAGCAGGTTCACAAGCACCTGAATGATCCTGTCTTTGTCACAGTAGATTTCATCAGCTTCGCTGTTGTTTTCGATTTCAATCTGGATTCCTGATTGATCTGCAAGGTAACTTACAGCCGACACGGCTGAATCTGTAATTCTTGCAACTGAAGTTTTTTCCATTTTCAGACCTATTAAACCGGCTTCGATTTTGCTCAAATCAAGCAGGTCATTAATGAGAGCCACCATGCGGTCGCACTCTTGTTTGGAAACCTGCAATACTTTAGACATTTTTTCCGGGAGCTCTTTGTTGTTCAGTTCCAGAATTCCAAGCCCGGCTCTTATGGATGAAAATGGCGTTCTGAGCTCATGTGAAACTGTCGCATAGAATTCGCTCAGATGTTTTTGCTTCAGTTTTTCCTGAGTCACATCGCGCGCTATTACGTATATTTCGTTGCTTTTGTTTTGATCCTCTGCCAGGGTGCGCACGCTTGCTGAAAGCCAGCGTTCTTCTCCATCCGGTCTTTGAATGCGAAAGTCAAAATCACGGTCTTGAACGCTTGCCTGAAATGCCTCACTGACCTTTGCCCGGTCGCTTTCCAGAACCTGTTCAATCCAGTTTTCCAGAGAAGCGATTCTATCGACATCCGTTTTCTTTAGAGCAAATACTTCATAAAAGGACTTGCTTACAAACAGTAATTGTTTCGACTCGGTGTTTATCACCCAGACAACTTCAGCAACGGTATTCTTGAACTTGTTCAGGAGTTCTACCTGCTGCCTGAGAGCCCTGTCCTGTTTTTCTGCTTCGTGAGCTATCCAGATGGTCATTATTGGCAACAGGGCGCAGATAAGTATCACAAGGATCAAAAGATCCTCATCGGCTTGACGACCTACTCCTGTTAAGAGTCCCAGAAATGGGAATGAGAGAGTGAAAAGAAAAAAAGTTCGTGAAATTCTGCCGCCGACGTTTTTGCTTCTGAGAATTTTAGCCGGACCGAATTCACTTTTTTGAACCAACAAAGAACAGTTGAGAAGCAGCAAGGCCAGAGCGCTGAAAAATGCAATCTGTCCGGAGCGCATTAGCTGCAAAATAGGCAGTCCGTATGTGTAACTTGCAATTGAATAGATGCAGAACCATGACGAAATTGCTAGCAAGAGCTGGGCAATAAGGACGTTCTTGCTCGTTAAGCAAAAACATAGTAATGAAACTAATACGCATGAGCTAAAGGGCACTCTGCCTGGAAAAACCGTATCGGTGCCTGCAAGAAAATCTTTGCAGATGAGTTCGTCGATTCCCAGTTTGCTGCCGCTTGCATACTCGAAAATTGTCAGCAACATGAAGAATTGAACCAGGTATGCAGCTGTATTTAGAACTTTTCTGCTGATCCCGGCCTCATGGCTCGGAATCAAGAGCGATGCTGAAATCAGAAGTATTGCCAGGCATGAATTTGCTTTCGGCCATACTTCTTCGATGCCCGGACCGATTAATTGAGGGCAGCGAAAAATCCAGCCACCAAGATTTATCGCAGCCCAGCCTGCCGGAAAAAGCGCCAGCCATCGTGCAAGATGGCTGACCTGAGAGTTTGTATACATTTAATTTCCCGCTAGTTTTAGCTTAGCCTTGCAAAAATAGGGGGCTATTTACCAGTTCGGGCTGCCCAGAACCGGTATGGTGCCGGTTTCAGTTTCCATTCCAGGCACCAGAATTGTGTTTTGCTGAATCTGGGGAGGTGCCGGTTTGGGATTCTCGGCTTTACGCGCTGCGTTTTCTTTGTCCAGCTCTTTCTGGTGTTCGGCAGATGCTTTGTCTACGTCCATTTTGTACTTGGCTTGCTGAGTTTTGGACAAAGCACTTTCAACTGCCGCTTTCCAGCGGGCCCTTGTGGTTTCAATTTGCTGGCGCTTTGCTGCTTCTTCGGTTAACCAGGCTTTCAGGGCTGTTATTTCCTGGGAGCGCGCACTTTTGTCATTTTTTGGATTTTGTTTTTGCAGCTCGTCCAGCTCCTTCAATCGCTTTTCTACGTGAGCCTTTTCGATGGCTGCATGTTCGAGGCGCTTTTGTGCAAACTCTTCGTACCACTTTGCCTGCTGCTGATATTCGGACAGCTCTTTTTGATCCTGGCTCAAAGCATCTGCATCGGATTTTACCTGTTGATCTAATTTGGCAGCCGGCCCATCATCATCATCATCTTGTGAATCTTCTGCCAGGCAAGAACTAATGCTCAATGCTAAAGACAGAAGAACTAGCGTGGATTTTGTTAGCAATGAAGACATGGTTTTCCCTCAATCAGTAATTTATTCCTTCCACCTGAGCGCATTGTCCAAAACAAGCGGCCAAAAAAATGGAATGAATATTGCCATTAGATAAGTTAGCACAATCGGCCGGCTCTCGCTTCTTCTTGTATTGTGGGCTCTTTCCATACTTGACTCCGGCCTTGTTGACAATGTGTACTGTGTAGTATATACTACACAGTATTATGAGCCGTTTTGGAGAATACATAAGGAATAAAAGGGAACGCCTGCAGAACGACTCACAAAGTCCCGGCTCTTATTCGCTGAGAAAAGTTGCCGGCAGGGCGGGTATCGAGCCGTCTTATTTAAGTAAAATTGAAAGAGGGCAGCAGCCTCCTCCGGGCGAGAAAACAATCACGCTGCTTGCGGCTGCCATCGATGAAGATAGCGATGTTTTGCTGGCACTTGCAGGCAAAGTATCGGACGAATTGCAGGAAATTATTCGCAAGAGACCTCAGGTTTTTGCGCGTTTAATTAGAGAACTGAAAGACATGCCTGATCACGCGGTATTACGGCTGGTGCGCGAAGTGAAAGACGGCAACTGGTAGGGAGCTTGTTCTAAGATGATTGAACTTGAAAAAGATGTTTTGACTATCTCTTTTCCGGAGCTGCATCCGGAAGCAAAACTGAGCATTAACTTTCAGCGCACTCTGCGCATTCCGGATGATGGGTGCAAATATCCCCTGCCGCCCGGATTCGGTCCATTCCCTTTGCGTCATATCGATGACTATGCTCATAGAGTTCCTCGGCGCTGGCTTGAAAGAGCCGGTGTAATCATGCCCATGTATCAACGTGAAGCACTCTGGCTCTCTTTTTTGCCGCACTTAAGCCCGGGGCGCGCCAGTGACTATCCATTTGCCGTCAAAGTCTACACAGGCAAGATAAATGCAGTCACCGGCCAGGAATTTCAAAACGGTTTGAGTTCAAGAAAGCAAGATTATCTTGTGATTCCGGGGCAACCCTGGCTTGACGGTTACTGTGTGGCGGAAGGATTAATAAGGCAGTTTGTGGCAATGCCCCTGGGTAGGGGATATAGCGCCGAAGAGCAGCTTACGGGCGAGGCCTGCTGGGGCGGCATCCAGATTATTGCCTATCCTATGGACCCGGACGAATATGAAAGACGTTTCCCGAAAATTCTGCAGGCGCCCATGATCACGAGCGAGGGGCTGGCCTGCTCCAGTCGCGCCGTGAAGCGCAGGCTTTGTAAGGATTCTGCCATGGGAATTGCGCCAGGCGGTCGAATGAGGCAGGAAATATACAAAGACAATTTCGGGCTGGATGCTTTTGATCAGAGCGTGCGGGCGCGCTGTTTTGTCCATATCTTGAACTCAGAGGACTGGTCTGTGCTTACCGGTGAAAAAGCACCGGCAACTCCGGTTGACGCAAAAGCCTATGGTAAAGCCGGTCTTCCCTGGTTTGATTATTACGACGAAGAACTTGACTTGCTTGCAGGCTCGAAAATACTCCATGGGCTAAAAAGCGTAAACCAAAAAGATCGCCTGGAAGAGGGATTGACTGATGAGAAGGACAGCCGTCTTACCAGGGTTTTGAAGGCTTTTTCAGGAAGGCGCAAAGTTCGGGAAGATGATTTCTGGAATGAGAGCATCTGAATTAAAGCATGTGAAAGTGCGCATTCGGACTGCTTTCTATGGATTTTGCTTGTCGGGCTTAGACAAAAATAGTCTGCTTGCTTTCGTTGAGAAGGGCTTAGTTAAGCGGATTCTCCGTCATCTGGATGACGGAGAACTGGTAATTTGGATGATGTTCTTACTTACGAGATCCAGTAAATTGGAACATAGGGCATATCCGTCTTTTCTGGAACTGTCTTTTCCAAACGCAATGGCTGAATTTGAAACCTGGAATTTATTGATTCATGCGGCACGCGCCAGCGAAGCTCGTGATCCTGCTTTTTCTGAAACCTGTCTCAGAAAAGCACTGCGTTTTTCCGAGGATCTTTATGGAAAGGAGAGCCCGGAAACAGGTCTTTGCTTGATAGAACTATCAGATTTTCTGCGTCGCAAAGGTGAGGACGCAGAAGCCGAAGAACTGAGTCTGCGATACCAGGGAATCATGGTCAGGTATACACAGCCACGTGCCGCCCAGGGGCAGGCCAGCTCCCTTTCCTGAGCAGCCAGGTATTTGTTATTCGCTTATCAGCAGCGTCTTAGTTTTGAATTGCGTCTTCATTGAACTTTTCTGTTAAAAGCTTGCCGTTTGCTGCTTTTTTCAAGATTTCGATTTTTTGCTCCGCAATTTTCAAAGACTCTTCGCAGGACTTTGAAAGTTTCATGCCTCTATCGAAAAGGCTGAGAGCCTCTTCCAGTTTAAGTTCCCCTTCCAGCTGCATAACTACAGCTTCGAGCTCTTTTAGTGATTCTTCAAAATCTTCTCCGCTTGATTCGTTTTCGTTTGCTTCTGCATCATCTTTGATGGGCAGGCTCAGCTGCTCCATAAGTTTTGCATCTGCTTTTGTGCTTTTTTTGCTTTTCTCATTCATGGCTCCAGCTCCTTAACCTCCAGAACAAGCCTGCCTTCAGCCAGTGTGGCTCTCAGTATCTCGCCTGTTTTTACACCTTTTGCCTCTCTAACTACGCTCCCGTCCTCTTTTTGCAATACCGAAAAACCTCGTTTGAGTATATTGAGCGCGCTGAGTGCAAGCAGCTTTTCATGGGCTCGATATAGACGGTGAGAGCTGCTTGTGATTTTTGAATCAATTGCGTTTGTCAGGCGCGCTTTGTTATTTTGCAGTTTCAGTTGCAGCTTTTTGAGCTTTTCTGCGTGTCGCATGAGTGCATGAACTGGATCGAGCTTTTGCAGTTTCAGGCGCGCTTTAGAAAGCTTGTCCGAAACTGAATGGATCAGGCTGCGCTGCAACAAAGACCAGCGTTGAAAAAGCTCCTGTCTGCCGCGGGCTACAAGCTCGGCAGCGGCAGTTGGTGTCGGTGCTCTCAAATCAGCGACAAGGTCACAGATTGTTATGTCGGTTTCGTGACCGACGCCGCTTATTACAGGTATGCGTGATTCGGACACTGCTCTTGCTACAAGCTCGGTGTTAAATGACCATAAATCTTCAATTGAGCCGCCGCCACGGGCAACAATAATCACATCTATGTCCGGAAATTCTTGCAGAGCTCTTATTGCTTCGGCAAGTTCTTCGGCGCTGCCTTCTCCCTGAACCCGGCAGGGTGAAATCAATACCTGAACGTTGGAATTGCGTCTTTTCAGGGCGCTCAGAATATCTCTGAGCGCTGCTGCTGCCGGGCTTGTAACAACTCCGATTCTGCGAGGCAGCAGTGGTATTGCTCGTTTTTTTTCTGGAGCAAGCAGTCCTTCTTTTTCAAGCTTTTCCTTTAATTGCTCGAAAGCCAGTTGCCACTCGCCAACGCCAACCGGTTGAAGTGTGTTGACGACCATTTGATAGCCGCCTCTGGGAGCATAAACCGTAAGTTTGCCTCTTGCTACTACCTTTAATCCGTCTTGTGGTTCGAAGCGCATGTACTGAGCTGTGCTCTTAAAGCAAACGCAAGGAAGAATTGCATCTTTGTCTTTGAGCGAAAAATACAGGTGTCCGGAAGGATGCCATTTTGCATTTGAAATTTCGCCTGCAACTGCAAAATAGTCGAATTTTTCTTCCAGATATTGCTGTATCTGTCCAGTGAGCTCAGATACAGTAAGCACCGTGACCTTTTGTGCTCTGGTGCGAAACATGGATAAATGCCCTCTGGAAGCAAGAAAACAAGCGCCCGCCTCACGGCTAAGTGCAAAACTTATCTGAGAACTAATGATATCGCGACAGCGGCAGATTTTCTAACAGCATTTGTATTGGCAAGCGCCCGGAAAAAAGTTCAAGACCGGAGCTGATTTAATTTAGTGCCCGACACGCCCGATGCATATGCGCTGGATATAAAAAGGTGGGAATTCTTATTTGCAGATGGCTCTGCGCGGACTGCTTGAGATCCTGGCTTCTATGAAAAAATGCCACTTTCTATAGCGGGATTATATCTTAAAACCCTGTAGTCAAGCTGGTTTTGGGCATTTTATTCCGGGAACAAATAAGTTGTAGAGCGTCTAAAAAAGATAGACTGAGCGCAATGATTTAAATTGACTTCGGCGCTTGTCATACCGTATATTGGTATGACATACAAAAGTTTGGCATCTGAATTTGGGGGACGGAATAATGGACCGAACCTTGTTTACTCCTGCAATGGTTGAGACTTTTCGCGTTTGCAAGCGGGCCTATGAGCAGGCTTTTCTCAAAGCAAACAGTCGTCCGGGCGGGCAGAAACTGAGCAGCCTCTGCAAACGTTTCTTGCTCAAGGCGATAGCTGAACTTAATCGGGATAGGCTCAAAACTGTTAACGAAGCCCAGCGATTTATCGGCCAGCACTGGAGCGCGCTCAAAATCGAAAACAATCAGACTGAAAGCATTCAAAATCGAAGTGTTCAGGCATTTCGTTTTGCATATAAGGCACTGGTTTCATACGTAAACAACCCGTACAGGCCGAAAGGAACTGAAATAGTTGCTGTCAACACCGTGATGCGGGCTCGTGTGCCTCATGCACAGGTATATCTTGAAGATGTATTCGATTTGATTCTTTATCATAAGGATGAGGGCTTGCTTGAAATTGTTGATTATCACCTCAATCCACTCAAAGCCTTTGATCCTGCCTGGCCGGCAGCGGCGATTCTGATCAAGCAGTTCCTCTGTGAAAAGCTGCGTACAAGACTTCCTTTTAAGCGTATAAGAATTACTTTTATACAGCTCCGTTCTCAAGGTCCGCTGATTAAGAGTATTGATCTTGATGAATCGGTTTATCGCCTTCACTGGCCTTCAGTTGTAGAAAGTCTCAACCAGATGAAAAGTGCCAGGGAGTTTCCGCCGCATCAAAGTGAAATATGCAATCGTTGCGAGCTGCTTTCAGCTTGTATGCAGTCTGGAACTTTTGCTGAAAATGGTTTTGGAAGAAACGCGGAATCTGGCAAGGATCTGATTTGCAGATCTGCTTGAGTCCTGGCGAATAGAGCTCTGAGCTTCAGATTAGCCACTCAGAAATTCACCCGGGGAACTTACTTGTCAGGCAGCAAATCGCTGCCTGACTTGTCAATCTTAGGTATACAAACAGGCGAGACCTGATTGCGATGTTATATAATCTTGGCTCGCTTAGTAGGGCGTGTTGCGGATCGCTGAAGGCAATAACGTCTCTGGCAAAAACATGCATCACTAATTCAGCCGGATCAGTTTCGATTTCAATCAATCAATAAATAGATCAATCAAAAACGGCTGAAAAATTCGCCGACAAGGAGAGGCAAATGGACAAGAAAAAAGTACTCGAAGCGCTCAACCTGGATTTAGAGCACGAGATGTCTGCCATAGTCCGCTATCTGCATCACTCATTCATTGTGACCGGACCTACAAGAGGCCCTTTGCTTGCGATGTTCAGAGCGCAAGCAAACGATTCGATGCAACATGCTATTCAGCTGGGTGAAAAAATCGTAGCCCTGGGCGGACATCCGTCGGTGAAAATTCAGGAAGTTTACGAACCTGGTGAGCAAACAATCGAAGAAATGCTTGAAGAAGATCTGGAGATGGAAAAGCATCATCTGGAAATGTATGAAAAGCAACTCGGTCTGGTGGAAGGCAATACGGCGCTCAAATTGATGATTGAGCAGATCATCGTTGAGGAAACCAACCACGTAGAGCAGCTTGAAATGTACCTGGGACCCAAACGTGCAGTCAAAGTCTAGTTAGTCTTAAAAGAAATCGGTGTCGAGGTGAAAAGGATATTCGCCTCGACATTGTTTTTTCAGCACAGAATCTCGATACACGTAATCTCAATACACATAATCTCAATAAGAGATTTTCAGGCGCAGAACCTCAGTATAAAATTCGTGAGCCTCAAGGGAGTAAGCATATGAGCGCTGCCGGCAAAGAAAAGCAAGAAGTTGATTTGATTGTTCATTCAATTGGCGAGCTTGCAAGCTCAATTGCGTCGGACGAACCGCTGCATGGGGCGGAGATGTCCAATATGATGCGAATCAACGATGCCGCAATTGCAGTTGCAGACGGCTTGATAGTTCATTGTGCCGAAGCTGAGCAAGTTCTTTCTTCGTGCAGGCTAAAGGAAGGCGGAAAGTTTGTCGATGCTGAAAAACGAGTGATGATACCCGGCTTTGTCGACCCGCACACTCATCTGATTTTTGGCGGCAACCGGGCCAATGAATTTCTGATGCGCTGTCAGGGACGCAGTTACCAGGAAATTGCCAGAGCCGGCGGCGGTATCGTTGCAAGCATGAATGCCACCAGGCATGCTTCTGTAGAGGAGCTCTGCGAATCAGGCAGGCTCAGGCTCAAGCGCATGCTCGCTTACGGAACTACAAGCTGCGAAGTCAAAACCGGCTACGGCCTCAGTCTTGAGAGTGAGTTGAATATGATGAAAGCCATATTCGAACTCATGAAAGAACAGCCTCTGGAGCTTGTGCCTACTTTTATGCCGGCCCACGCATTCCCTCCCGATATTGATCGCAATGAGTATATTCGGAGCATAAAAGAAGAGATGCTTCCTGCTCTTTTTGAGCTTGTAAAGGAAAAAGGGATTCCTGCTTCCGAGATATATCATGATGTATTTTGTGATGAGGGCTATTTCAATCTGGATGAAAGCAGGGAGATTCTTCAGGAAGGCTTGAAATATGGGTTCAGGCCAAAAGTGCATTCAGACGAATTCAAGAATCTTGGTGCCACCGCGCTTGCAATCGAACTGAATGCATCGAGCGCAGATCACCTATTGAATGTTTCCGACTCGGAAATCGCCTTGATGGCCGGTTCAGACACGGTGGCAGTCTTGCTGCCGGGTACCTCGTTCTTTCTGAACTTGAAGGAACATGCCTCTGCCCGAGCTATGATCGACGCCGGTGTATCGGTTGCTATCGGCAGCGATTATAATCCGGGTTCATGTCATATATTCTCAATGCCTTTCATTTTCGGACTTTCATGCCTGCACCTGGGAATGACGCTTGCCGAAGCACTTGCTGCTTCCACAGTGAATGCAGCTTTCGCGCTTGGGCGCGGTAAAGAGATTGGTCAACTCAAGGCCGGGTATCAAGCTGATTTCCTGCTTCTGGATATATCAAGCCTGGAGGAATTGCCATATAACATGGCTTTTAATCCCGTTGCCATGGTGTTCAAGAAAGGCGTACAGCTGCTGCCGCTTGCTTGATGTATATATGCAAATGCAGGATATACATGCACCATTTTTTGCAAAAAGGCACCACATCTGGAGCGCACCATAGTTGATGCGCCGTATCCGATTTAAGATCTAATCTAGAGTGCAAATTGTCGCTTGACTATGCTTATCAGACACATGCGTATATGCACCTGGGTGCAATGCGAGATCCGACAGTCTTCTAAACGATTCAAAACTTGATTGAAAGATTTTTTTTGATTTCTGTTTACTATTTGCGCCCATTAGATATAATCATCACGAACGCCACCACTGGCGGAGACCACTTTGTTCATCACCACAGATTCCACTCATCTAATCCATGAGGATTTTCCTTCATGCCTGAAGCCAACCGCAAACCGAACCAGATGCCATCATCCGATCTTGAAATGGGCGGGTTCGATTCCTTTTTTGAAAACCCCGAAGCACAAGAAGAAAATAGCGAGAGTTCAAATTCCCCTGTAGCCAATGATTCATATCTGAATGAACAACTTGCGAAATTGATCGAAAAAATGACGCAACTTTTGACTTTCAATGTTGATCAAAGAGTTGAAACCGCCCGCATCTCAAACCAGCTTATTGAAAACCAGAGACAGCTTGTTGCAACCCAGCAGATATTGATCAGGCTGATGGAGCGCTCGATTGAGTTGACCAGGCATATAACCGCAATTGAAGAAAAACTACCGGCAGTTTTCGAACTTCCTTTTATGGTGGAACAGTTGCGCGAAAGAATTGCAATGCTCGAGGGTATCGAAACAAACTGAGCCAGGAACGGCAAAGGCAATGATCAGGTAACAAAATGGGAAGATTCCCATTTTAATCGCGTTTTCCCATTTACACTATCGAATAGCTGGCTAATATGAAGGATGTCGGGAGTGGCTTCCCGATACGGAGCTTTTATCATGAGTCAGATAGGCGATAGTGCTTCAAAACTCGGGCACGCCGATAGTTCAAGAAATCGGCATGCTCAAAATGGCGTTAAACGACTGTTCTCGGTCAATTCAAGCGAACAGGGCAAAAAGTTCATTTCGCACTTGCTTGGTCTTGAATCCGAGCAAATCCGAGGAAGCAAATCATCATCAGGTCTGGCTTCCGGGATCAAGTTCAGCGACTTTTTCCAGGGCATAAAAATCACGCCCAACTTCATGTTTTTTCTTCTTTTCTTCGGTTTTTTCTGCTGGCTATTTGTTATTTACTGGGTTCGTCACAACGAACCGCTTGCCAACCAGGTGCTCGGGAGTCCGAGGGCGCATTCGCACAAAATAGCAGCAGACCGCAAACTGGTTGCCGGTGTAAAGAATGCTTTCCCAGTGCAAACAAGTTCAAAGACCGGCGAAATCTATGTTCCGGGGGTGGAACCGGTTCCGAGCACCCCAGGTGCTGGCCAGTTGCATGAGCATGTTCAGATTATGAATCAAATAGATCAATCTGCTCATTCACCGGTGTCGACTAATCAGTACAGAGTGGATCAAGCAATAAATCCCTATACCGCTGATTTTGGGAACCCGGTTGCCGGGGGGGCTTCTGCTGCTTACGGCCCGCATGGACCTGTGCAGGGCCATGCTGTGCATCCATATCAGTCCGGAACTCCGGCTTATCCGCCCAGTCATATGAGCAGTCATATGAGCAGCACTAACTACATGGTAGGTGTACAGGGAAGCTCAGGTCCGCGACTCAAAACTATAGTCAGCCGCTAAATATCGTTAAGCATCTTTGCGCTGCATTTTGCATGTGTGTTGTATATCGTTGTCGGCTTTGCAACCGGTCGGTTTCTGCAAATCGTTGTGCGGCGCCGTCTTTCGGGTTCGGTCCTCAAATGCATGGCAAACCAAACAGAAACAAGATGTCTAAGGCTTTCTTAGACCTTAAAGAATCGGGGCTTGCCGGGTTAAAATTGTGCCTGACTATTTTTTTCACCAATTTCCGGACCGGAAGCTGAGAGTTATCAACAAATGGACGTATTCGACATCACAATTATTGGAGCCGGTCCTACCGGACAGTTTGGCAGTTTTTATGCAGGTTTGAGAGGGCTGAAAACTAAAGTAGTTGATGTTCTTTCGGAAATGGGCGGGCAGCTGACGGCTCTTTATCCGGAAAAGTTTGTATACGACGTAGCCGGACATCCAAAGATTCTGGCAAAAGACCTGGCTAAGAATCTGGCTACTCAGGCTCAGTTGTTTAAGCAATCTATTTGCCTTGGTGAAAAGGTTACTTCGATGAACCGCCAGGAAGACGGCATCTGGAGAATCGACACAGACAAAGGCGTCGAGCACTACACCAAAACCGTGCTGCTGGCGCTGGGCGCCGGTGCTTGTGTTCCGAAAAAACTGGATGTTCACTATCCTGTGGAACTTGAAGGACAGAGCATTTTTTATGCAGTAAAGAACAAGGAAGCATTCAAGGGCAAGAATGTACTTATTATCGGTGGTGGTGATTCGGCAGTCGACTGGGCTAACGAGTTCTCGCAGTTTGCCAAAGTTACCCTGATTCACCGTCGTGACGGCTTCCGAGCTGTTCAGACTTCAGTTGAGGAAATGAAGCGCGGCAATGTCGATGTCAAGGTATTCTACGAGTTGAAACAGGTGCTCGGCAACGGCAAAGTCGAAGGTGCTGTAATTTTCGACAATCGCAGCGGCAAGGAAGAAACCATTAATATTGATGCAATCCTGATTAACATCGGCTTTGTAATCAACCTGGACTTCCTGAAATCCTGGGGATTGCATATGGAAGGCAATGCAATTGCGGTCAATGAAAAAATGGAAACCAACCTTCCAGGTGTTTATGCTGCAGGCGATATCTGCACGCATCCGGCCAAGCTGAAGCTCATTGCAACTGGTGCTTCAGAGGCTGCAACTGCAGTAAACTTTGCGGCAGTCTTTATCAATCCGACAGCTAAAGCCTTCCCTGGACACAGTTCCAACCTGAACCTCAGCATCTGAAGCCGGCGCATAAAATCATTGCTTAATGAGAAAAAGCTACTGGGCAATCAGGAGCTTGCTGCGTTATAAACAAGATTGTTGACTTGTTATAATGCGGCCTTGGAGCCCTGGAGAGCAGCATGTCCATACTTGTAGATCACGAAATTAGAGTTGAAATCGAATCCGGGAAGCTCGTTATTGACCCATTTGAGGATGCACTGGTTCAGCCGAACTCATATGATGTGCGTCTGGACGACAGGTTCGGCTGGCATGAACGCTCGGAAGAAGTGATCGATCCATATAACTGCGAAACTGTGCTTGCCAATGTAGTTCATGTGCAGGGCGACAGTATTCTCTTACACCCAAATCAATTTATTCTCGGCGCTACTTTTGAAAGATTCAGCCTTCCACGACACATAGTAGGCCAACTCACGGGTAAGTCGTCGCTTGCGCGTCTTGGTGTTATGGTGCATGTGACAGCCGGTTTCATAGATGCAGGCTTCAGCCATCCACCTGCTCAAATAACTCTTGAAATAGTAAACGTAGGAAACAGACCCGTGCGTTTGCATGCCGGCATGCCGATTGCTCAGATGGTTTTCACTCGCACAGCCGAATGTACCGTTGCGTATCATGAAAAGGCCAACTCCAAATACAACGGACAGCCGGCAGCTGCACACAGCCGCTATTATATGAACTCACGCGGCTGAAACTAAAATGGCTGAATCCGCAAAAGAGGATCCCGATCCTGAGAAAAAATCAGAACAAGTCGTTGGACCGGGAGCGGATCAGAACAAGCAAGCTGGTAATAATACCCGGACTGCCGCAAAGTCGGTAAAGCTTGAGTTTGCCAAGCTGGCTATCTATGTTCTTCTGTCTTATCTAGCTTTCGGCTTGTTCATAAGATTCAGCCCTGCCTATGAATTTCTGGTTCTAAGACCAGAGGGACGCTCGGAACTATATGATCGGAAGATCGAAAAAAAAGAAGAAATCAAATTCAAAAACAGGAATGGAGATCTACTGAGCGCCTGGTTCTTTCGCGTTCCAGATGCGAAAAGAGTCGTGTTGATACATCATGGCAATGCGGGCAACATAACTCATCGTCTTCTTATAGCTAGAGACTTTCTGCAACTCGGCATATCGGCATTTGTTTATGATTACCGAGGGTATGGCGAGAGCACTGGCAGGCCGAGCATGACCGGCTTGATAAGTGACGGACAGGATGCTTATGACTATTTGAGCAAGACGCTTGGATACAAAGCAGACCAGATAATATTTTATGGTGAATCAATCGGCACGGCGGTTTCGTGTTGTGTGAATCAAACAAAACCTTGCAAGGTCATGATCTTGCAATCCGCCCCAAGTGCGCTGCCTGACGTGGCGCGTGATGACATACTTTGGTTCAGAGCCTACCCGGATTGGGTCTTTCCGGAGCCGCATTTTGCAAGCAAGAAAATTATTTCTCAATTCAAAGAACCTATTTTGTTTATTCATGGAAAAAAAGACCGAACTGTTCCATTTCAACATTCTGAACTTCTCTATGCTCATGCAAGTTCTCCAAAAAAGGAGATCGTGCTATTGCCTGATGCAGGACATAACGATGTGCAAGGAGTTGACGAGCCGCAGTTCTTTAAGGCTATTTCTAAATTCTTGAAAGAAACAGGCTGTATAGACTCAGCTGCTGCTGTTGATCCCATGGTCAGTAAGTGACCATCAATGCATAAGATTAGGACAAATGAAAACCATTACCATGTCGATTCTTCTGCAAGCAAAATGAAAACGATTGTCAGATCCTTCATATTTTG
Source organism: uncultured Candidatus Obscuribacterales bacterium (assembly GCA_964615655.1). Lineage (GTDB taxonomy): Bacteria > Cyanobacteriota > Vampirovibrionia > Obscuribacterales > Obscuribacteraceae > JAIEPM01. The sequence continues at coordinate 33,990 of CAZTQO010000013.1, forward strand.
TATTCAATGATTCTCTGATTTCTGACTTTCGATGCGGCTTTTGACCTGGTCTTCAAAGCTTGCCTGAGCTTGGCAGATGAAATCGCGTTGAAAATCTATTTCCGGCTGTGTATAAATATTGAAATGAAGGCCTTAGTGCCGGAGATTTTTTTCTTTCTATTACCAGCAGGAGCATTTCCAATAATGAGTTGCAAGCAGCACGACGAGCACAATCACCAGCATGGTTCCGGTTGCGGACACAAAGCTATTAAACACGATGATCACGTTGATTATCTTCACGATAATCATCTGCATCACCCTCACGGTGATCATGTAGATGATCATTGCATTTCAGAAAGTTCGGCCAATAAGTCGGCATGCACACCGGATCATTCATGCTCCGGCCATGATGCAGCGCACAAACACGGACCGGACTGCGGTCATGAGGCAGTGCCGCATGGAGATCATGTGGACTATCTTGTTGACGGACATCTTCACAGTCCATGCGGATCACATTGTGATCATCATGGGGATGTGTCATTAGCCTGATTCTAGATGGTGATTTTTAAGTCACAACAATGTTTAAGAGAGCCCTCGAAACGGGGCTCTCTTAATTTTGAGCGCTCTCTGGCTTTGGGCTCCTGCTCTAGAGATTTAAGCCACGCCGAGATTTAGTGCAGTAAGGATCCTATCCGCGCTGAAAAGGTCGCAGAAACCTGAATGGATTATGCTTGTGTTTGCGGCCTTCATCCTCTCTACCATGAGTAGGACCGTTGTTCTCCGGGGCCACAATCACAGTGCGCGGCATATTGCGTTGGAGCCATTGAACTTTATCTGCGCTCAGATGAGTGTCTTCGAGATTTAGAAGCATCAGCTGCTGCGCTTTTGCAAGATCAGAAATTGAGTCGTCGGTGATCGGGCAGCCCTTCATCGAAAGAGAGCGCAGATTAGGCATGTCTTTCAGGTGCTTTACGCCCTCGTTGCCGACTCCACTGTAATCCAGAGTCAAAACCTGCAAACTCTTCATCCCTTTTATGTCTTTCATTGCGTCATCACCAATTATGGTGTCAGCAAGGTTCAGAGTTTTGAAGTTCATGCCTTTGAGCGCAGCGATGCCGTCGTCGCCGACCCTGGTGCTGTGCAGGTTCAATTCAGTTAGATTTTTCAATCCCTGCTTGCCCAGCACTTTCATACTTTCATCATTTACTTCTGTGTCGTTCAAAAGCAACTTGGCCAGATTCGGTGCTTTATTCAAAAATGAGAGACCCTGGTCACTGATGCCTGAGCCGTTCAGGTCAAGCTCATGAAGCTCGCTTCCTCTTTCTTTCAAATAAGCGTCCAGTCGCTCGTCGGTATTGTTGCCGGCCTCCTGGGCAATTTCCATTTCAGCGCCATTTTTTTCTTTAACTAAAATAGTATCCGGGAAGAGTCTTTCCGGGTAGTCATCACCTGAATCTGAAATTTCCTTCGTTTCTATTTCTTTTGGTGCATCCTGCCGGTCGGGGTTCTGGAATCCGGGCGGGTCGCCGTAAGGTGCCGGAACACTTGATGCAAACTGGTCGCCGTTGAAGCCTGTATTTTTTGCCTGAGTCTTTGTTTCTTGATTATTGCGGTCTGACTGGTGGCTCACAAGATGTATATTAGAATGCTCTTCCTGTCTGGATGGCTGCTTTTCATTGTTCAAATCCGTCTGGCTGAGATTAACATGATCCTGGTCTTTGTTATGTCTGTGGTGTGTGTTCTGCGACGCGAGCGCACGTTCATAACGCGCCTGTTGTCTTTCTTCGCGCCTGGCGCGAATATTGTCTCTTACGTTGTCTATCAGGTCTCTGACCGGGTGAAAGTCTCTAGCATTGTCGCCTGGTGCATCGTCCAGTGCGGCAAAAATCGCATCTCGAAATGACATGAGAAATCCTCATTTTGGAACCGCCAATTTTCAGACCCAGCGTCCAGCCAATATCTAAAGTTAAAGATCCAATCGTGTCATTTCTGTGACTTGGCTTGCGGGGATTCCCATAGCGGGAGTGAAGATGTCCGCGGCCGGAGGCATTAGCCGAGATAATAGTTCTCACATCTGCACTTTGTCTTCCTGCATTCTTAAAAACACAAGAAGTGAAAGCAGGTAAAAGCCGGCTCCTGTAAAATAAGCAGCTGATATTCCGAATATAAGCGCGATTATTACTGCAATAACCGAAGCCAGGACCGAAGCCGCGCCGTTTAACCCCCAGAACCAGGGAAGCAGTTCCTGATTTGTTCTGGATACCAGGCGCAAGCCAATCGGAAAAGCCATGCCCATGAAAAATCCGGCAGGCATGGTCAGGAGAATACCTGCAAATATTCTCAGGGCTGTCTGGCCGGACTGCATTGCCACGCAAAGAGGCTGGCTGGCAAGCCCGCTTGCAAAAACAAGCAAAACCAGAATCAATAACGAACGTTTTTTGTTTGCAAATACGGGAAAGATACCCGGATAATCCAGGCTCAGACTTCCAAGCCCACCTGAAAGCAAAAGAGAAAACAGAATAACAGTAAGGCTGTAACTTGGATGTCCGAGAAAGACTGATAACCGTTGCATTTGAGCTATTTCAATCAGCATGAACGCAAAGCCAATTGAAATGAAGTATGCAGAAGACAGGCAGGTTTTTCGATCCAGAGAACTCTTGAGCCTGCTTGTCAGAGGCGCAATTATGCAAACCCCGGTCAAAACAAGCAATGATGCAAACAGCCAGAACAAAACAAGAATTGCATTTCCGGCCTGGTTTAATGCCTCAAAATTGCATAAGGAAGGAAGCATTCTTGATGCGGAGAGCATCTGGAAAAAGTATGGGCGGTCGTCGGTGGGGGCCCTGAGATCGAGCTCAGGCATTAGTTGCGCAATTTTCTCCTGCGGCAAACTGCTTTCATTTGCAAATATTGAAATAAAAGAGTCGCTATGTGTCGCTGCCGGAAGCAGCAAATCGAAATCAAGTTCTTGGCAAAGTGCTTTGATTCTGGCAAGATCCGCATCTGCAAATGCTGTTTTAGATACTAAAATGGTGGCTACAGGCGGTAACTCGCTATTAGCTTCTGTTTTGCTCCGAACAAGCAAGATATGCTTTTCTACGGAATCACTACCTGTGGTGTTTTTTAGAGCTGCTTTTGCAAGCACCAGAAGCTTGTAAACTTCAGACGGCGGGTTGCCATACCAGCGGGAGAATGAAAGAATGCCGCCGTCGTTCAAATGATTCAAAAAAGCTTGCCAGGCTTCTTGTGTATAAAGAGAGTTCTCTGAAAGAGATAAACCGCCGGCGGCAGTTGCTGCCCATGTGTCTATCAGCGAAACCTGAATCAGGTCAAACTTCTCTTTTGAACGCGAAATGAAACTTCTGGCTTCGTCATTTACAATTCTCAGCCCTTGAATCTTGTCCAGCCTGCCGGTGAAATCTGCGAACTTGCTTGTAAGAATCTCGACGATGTCTTTGTTTATTTCTACTCCCAGAACGCTTCTCTGGTCAAAAACAAGACAGGACAGGAGATCTCTGCCACCGCCTACTCCGATTACCAGCACATCGGCTTTTTTCTTTAAATAGTGGGCAATATTGGTTATGTCATAAGCCAGGTAGGCGATATCGGTTTTGTCGCCTGAAAAAGCTGTAAGAACAGTGCCTGCTGCGCCGTCGATGTCCAGAACAAGTTGTTTTACTTTCGAATCGTTTTTATGCGGCAGGCTCATTCCCCAGCCGTTCGGGCTTGTGTAAGTGGCAGGGTCTCCGTAAACTTGAATGCGTGAAAAGCTGTTCCATTTCTCATAAATCGGTTCTGCGCTTCGAATACCTTTTATAAATCGCAGGCTTAAAAAAGGATGCTTCTCTCGTGTCATTACCAGATTGCAAGAAGCAAGTATTAGAGCAAGCATGCAGGTTATGCTGGCTATCGAATTGAGTTTTTTTCCTTCGGCTTCAGAAAGCGAAAAATAGTAGGCCGCAGCGCTTGCAAGGGCTGCCGCCGCCAGAATCGCTGTAAAACAGTCAGAATTCGAAATCAAGAAAGGAAAGAGCATGCAGGCAAAAGCTGCACCGGCCAGGTCGCTTGCGTAAAGCCTGGCTATTTGTGCGGGAAAACGAGTGAGAGCAAGCGTAACAGCTGCGCCACTGAATAAAAACGGCAGAGCCATAGCTGGGAAACTCAGTATCACAAAAAGCGGCCAGGCTAGCTTGAGCGGCAACAGAGTAAGCGAACTCTGAATCAGCTGATGTGCAAATACTGAAATAATTATGCTCAGCGAGAAGGCAAGCGAAAACATTGAGATGTGTTTTTGTGTTTGGCTCTCGGGAAATTTCTGCGGATTTAAATATATGATTATGGCGCCGCAACTGAGGCCGAACATGGCAATCGATATGGCCATAAATGCGAAGTGATACCAGAGCGTAAGACTGAAAATTCTGGTCAAGAGCAGTTCATACAGCAATGTAGCCATTGCTAGCAGAAATAGGCCGATATAGGTGTTTTTGCTTGCTATATGATTGATTCCTGCAATCTCTCGGACAAAATTTGAAAATTCAGGCGCCGATTTCAATTTTTCGATGCAAAATTTTTCGAAGACATTTAATATAGCTGAAGTCCTGATTTAATGTCTTGAAGTCAAAGAAAGACAGGGCTTGAAAGACAGGCTTCGGCAGCCCCCGAACGCAGCCAGTGGGAATAGTCCCATTTTCCTGGTAATAACACGCATTCATCCTGTGCTAAGTTCCTTCTAATATTAGAGCCTGTGGATGGTTCTTTTTATTCCGGTTTATCTGGAAGTTTCTCTTATAAGGATAAGGTTTAGCATGTCAGAAGGGTTTCGTGCCTCCGACACTGAGTCGCAAGCAAAGTCCAAGAGTCCCTGGGCTGAAAGGGACAACGAGCCAAAAGAAGAAGTAAAAGCACTAGTAACAAGAACCGGTTGGGGAGAACAAGTTGCCCCGCTGGCTCAGAACATGCCTTCGCTGGAAAATAATGGTCAAAACCCGAATTTGAACGGCAGCAATGGGCAAAAGCCCTGGCGTGCCGGCTTTGGCGATGTAGCGCCTTCGGCGCAAAATCTGCCGGTTGACCAGAGTACTGTATTTACCGGGCAACAGGGTTCTTCTCCCTGGCAGCGTCCCGAGCCGCAATATAATCCCAATCCCAACCCTAACCAGAGCAAGCCGGGAGCTCCCTGGCGTGCAGGTTATCCGGACTCGACTTATAAAGGACCGGCCGGTACCGATGCTGGCTCACCGGACGCAAATAAATGGCGTTCAGGATATCCCGACTCCACATACAAAGGGCCTGACGTAGCACAGAACCCGTCGCCGTTTACGCCGCCACAACCATCTTCACCCTGGCGCTCCAACTTACCGGATTCGACCTACAGGCCGGTGGCAGAACCGCCGAATCCGTCGCCATCACCTGGAGGTGTTGCGGACTGGCGGCAGCTTGCCGAGCAGCAGATGCAGCGTGACAGGCAGGGCGGCCAGCCACAGCAACCAGGCGGCTTTCCTCCGACAGCGCGAGCAGGCGATGCACCGGGAGTGCCTGGCAATCCCGGTTTGAACGGTGTCACTGACGACCAGCGCAAATATATTGAAAACAGCCTCTTCTTAAGAACATCCGTTACCGGATATCTTGGAACCGGCGCCATTACCGGTGCTACCGTTGGTGCAGCGGAATGGGCTCTGGACCGCAGGCTGCTTTCAACACTGGGTCAACCCCAGAACAAGTTCATGACCTGGTGGGAAAAACACAGCCCGGCTCTAAAGAGTCAGGAAGGCTTTGCGACAAGGCTGGCTGAAGCTGAATCGGCGCATGCAGCCCTGGTTGCTGAAAGAGCGATGGCACAGTCGGCACTCACTGATGCCACCAGAGTTTTGCAGTCAATGCAAAAAGGCGTGCAGGGTGCAATTGCGGCTGATACTGCGCTGCACGGCATAAGCCTGCCCGGAAGCCATTTGCTTGATGGCGCAAACGTATTATCAAAAACAGAGCTTGCAGGTGCCAAACAGGCATATGCTGATATGGCCGAAAAATTTGCAGCACTGGCACCAGAGCAACAGCTGCTCTTAAGACAAAATGCTTTCCTGGGCAATACAACCAAAATTACAAACCCAACTGAAGTAGCCAAAGTAATCGGCACTCAGGCTGAAGTTCAAGCCGGTACCAAGCTGTTTGTAGCAGGCACAGAGCAGGCAAGCCAGCTGGCAGAATTTGCCAAGTTGAGCAAAGCCAATACTGTTGCTGAAGGCGCGATAGGTTCTGCTTCTGGCGAACTCAAACGAGCAAGAGATCTTCTGCAGCAGTCAAAAGACGGCGGCGCCGGCTCGCTTGCAGGCAAAACATTCGACGGAGCGGTTAAGGGTCTTGCAATTGCTGGCGGCACACTTGCTGCAGGCTATGCTCTTGATAAACTCGGTGCTTCAGTATTCGGTTACAAGCAACCTGAAGTTGACGGCATGGATCGCTTCCTTATGGACGGTGTGGCAGTGCCCGCAATTCTCATGTCCGGGCTTCCATCAAGATATAAATTTGCCCTGGCAGGAACTGCCTTCCTTGGATCACGAGTTGCAGATTACTTTGCAGGCACAGGCGCTTCAACATCAATGAGTACGCTTTTGAGACCGAATACAGTAGACGGTGTTCTCATAACAGCTTCGGCAATGGCTCCTGTGGATATGAGAACCAAAGCACTGCTTATTGGTGGTTCTTACCTTGCCGGGCGCGCATATAACGGCATTGCCAGGCTCACGGGGCTCGATGGCGGCCATCCGATGGAGCTGCGCGATAATGCAGTAAATGCATTTACCCACGACCAGTTGACCAGAACCGAGTCAAGCTTTGATAAAGCAGTGGAAAAAGCCAAGTTGCTCGGTAAAGAGAATGAAGCTGCCCTTGAGTTACAGATGCGCGACTGGCTGGCAAAACAATCCGTTACAGCTCCGATTGCGCATATGAGAGGTACTGCAACTCTTGCTGCCGGGCTCGGCCAGTTCAGGCTTGAAGAAGGAAGCCGTTTTGACCTGACAGCACATGCAGATAAAAAGGACCGCATACTTAAAGGTTACGACTATGACTTTGGCGGTGAGGCCACTACCTGGTTGCGCATGTCGGCTGGTTCACTTGTATCGGCACAGAACTATGTGATCCAGAACAAGGGCAAGGAAGTTGAAGGCCAGAAAATGGACGATGCTTACCTGCAGCAGTTGAAAAACGAGCAAGCTAAAGTAGAGAAGATGCTCGACAAGGTTTATGGCAAGCACGATATTGCCGGGATATTCAAAGAGTTGAAAAACCAGGCTCGTGTAAACAGCGGTGATATGCAACAGGCGCTTGTGCGAATGAAAAACCAGTTCGACGTTTTGAATTCGAATGATCCGCGCTATGTTGCCAAAGCCGCTCGAGACCTTTCTCTTGGATATCTTGCCGAAGCTTCGTATATGACGGACAAAAACAACGGCGAGGAAGCCAGAATCATGTATCTGGCTGCAAATCAGTTCATTCAGACCTCAAAGAGACTTGACCCGAATGCTCCGGACAACAAGGCACTTGAAGAGCTGGCATTAAAGGTATCGCAGGGTATTCCAGGAGTGCAGCAGAGCATTCAGGGTGCTGTGGATAAACAGTATGACAGCAGCTTTGCCAATCCATTCGAATTGAAAACACCCAAGTATCCGGACTTGCTTCCTCCAAGGCGCTAGGCCTTTACAAGGGCTTGTCCAGCTATTGACCTGTTTCACTTTTTTTGACGGCTAAAGTCGAAGCTGCCGGGCTTTGCCTGGCAATGTTTGCTGGGGTTTGCTCTGTAAATGGACCGGGCTTTCCGCTTTCTCGCAAGGTTCAAGAAGGCTTTGCTTGCTAAATTGCAGTTTATGGAAAACGCTGCCGCCTCAGCAGATCAAAAACCAGGTAGTGGAAACGCCAATACAAAGCGTTTTCTTGGTTTTGACATTCCATATTTGCTTGCCGAGTGGAAAGAAGCCCTTAATCTCAAAACCATGCCTTCGGATATCTGGTCCGGGATCACGGTGGCACTGGTGGCCCTGCCTCTTAACCTGGCGCTTGCTATTGCAGCCGGCGTCGAGCCCGGCGTCGGTATTACAACCGGAATTGTCGCAGGTATTGTCGGTTCACTTTTCGGCGGGCAGAAATATGCAGTCACAGGGCCGGCAGCTGCCATGGCTGTGGTTTTGATTGAAATTGCCCAGAATCACGGGATAGCTGCGGTATGGCTTGTCGGCCTGCTTTCGGGTATTCTGCAACTTATTGCCGGTGCCTGCAGGCTCGGCAAACTTATTTCATTTATTCCGATGCCTGTAATAGTCGGATTTGCAAATGCAATCGGCGTACTTGTGATTTTTAATTCGCTTGATGATTTTCTCGGCATTCCCACCAAAAGAATTGCGCACGCTGGTGCTGCGCCACCCTTGCAGGGGCATCCATTTGTGCCTGAGTTTATTCAGGACATAATCAGCCTTTTCTGGCATACAGTGGTGCATCAGCAATGGAGCATTTATGCGCTTTCAATCGGCTTGCTTGTTTTTACAATTGCAGTCTTGGTTCCACGCTGGACCAAAGCGGTTCCAGGCCAGCTAGTGGCGGTGGTTGTCGGTTCGGTTGTTGCAGCACTTTTGAGCTTTAATATTCCAAGAATCATTGATATTGCATCGATTCCGACCACATTGCCTTTCCCGACAATACCGCAGCTGCCTTTCGATAACTTCGAGACTCTCTTTGCCTCAACTATAACAGTTTTCATGCTCGGCTCGATAGAATCTCTGCTGTCAGCTTCGGTTGCTGACGGAATGACCATGTCCAGGCGACATCATTCGGATCAGGAGTTGATGGGTCAGGGGCTGGCCAATGTGATTGTGCCGTTTTTTGGTGGCATTCCGGTAACAGGTGTAATTGCAAGAACTGCTGTAAATATAAGAGCCGGAGCAAAAACCAGGCTTTCAGGCATTGTTCATTCACTCTTTTTGATGCTCTTAACCTTTGCACTTGCAAAATATGCAGAACAAATTCCTCTTGCTGCCCTTAGTGCAGTGCTTGTTTTAACCGGTTTCCGACTTATAGAAGCTGATGCAACCAGGCAGATCTGGAAGGCCTCCAAAACCGAAGGCATGGTCACCCTGGTAACTACCGCAGTTTCAGTGCTCGTGGATCTTACTGCCGGTGTGGTTACCGGCTTGTTACTTACTACCGGGTTATTTATAAAACAAATGTCTGAAGTGAAAATTGTGGAACAAGATTATGATCCTGACAGACGCTCACTAGTAAGACAGCCGATTCCTACCTGCAAATTCGTTAGAACCTATCTTGTAGACGGACCGCTCTTTTTTGGAGCTGCAGAAAGATTCACGGAAACAATCTTGCTTGTGCAGAATCTGAAAGCTGTGATTCTCAATATGAAAACTGTCGGGGTTATGGATCTTACCGGTGCCGAAACCGTGCAGTCCATTTATGAGCAATTAAAACGCAACGGTATAAGATTGATACTATCCGATCTGGCGCATCAACCTTTTGAGCTGCTCAAAAGAACCGGAGCTATTGAAAAAATAGGGCGGCAGAATTTTTTCCGCAAGTATAAAGACGCAATATTATCTGCAAATTCAGAATTGCTTAAAACAAGCTGTCAGGGCTGTGCCGCAGTTTTGAACAACGGCGAAAAACCGGCGACTGGTGCTGTTAAAGACTGTACGCTTAGAAATGCGATGATCTTAAATACAAACCAAATCGCAAACGTTATGAGAACATGCATGGGTGATCCATGCATGCCTCCGGTGGTGGAAGATAATAAGACGGAGCTTGAAATAGAGCGGCTGATCGCTCTTGATTCACGTGATGACATTCCTGAGTATTTGAGAGGCACGCCGGTCGAGGACATAATAAGCAGTCACAATTTTTATGAAGTATCCGAAATCGATGTTGAACATGAGCCGGAGCTTATTATCGGTATGTGCGTGGACTATCGCAGGCAGCTGCACTTGCCTAACAATACTGCCTATATAATTCGCAGTCCGGGGGCCAATATGCATGATTGTGAGTTTGCAATTGCACTGGGGCTTGCAAAAGGACTCAAATATATGGCGCTTGTGGTCCACAACAATTGCTCGATGACCGATCCTTTTGCAGACCGGCAAGGGCTGGTTGATAGTTTGTCTAAAGAACATGGCTGGAACCAGGCTCAGGCTGAGAAATTCTTTGACCGCCTTGCTGATGAAAAGGCTATAGATAATCCGATTGATTTTGGCCTGGAAGAAGCTCAGCGATTAAGAAATCTCTTCAAGGGTCTGACTGTGGTGCCTATGTTGTATAACGTGGATAACGACAGGCTTTATCTCTTGAAAGATCCTGAACAGGATAATGCCGCAGCCCCTGAGCTGCTTGAGCAGGAAAACATAGTTTCGCATTCATTAGTTCAGGATTGAGTTATTGCCGCAGTCTGGGTTCTTGCAGTCTGGGTTCTTGCAGTCTGGGTTCTTGCAGTCTCGGTTCTTGCAGTCTGGGTTCTGTGCAGTCTCGGTTCTTGCAGTCTGGGTTCTGTGCTTTCTTCAATGTAGCTCTCTTTTTAATATTTTCCCTGTTGAATTGCGGGGCAGGGCATCCAGAAATTCCACTAAACGAGGAACTTTGTAGTGTGCAAGATGCTCTGCGCAATATCGTTTCACTTTCTCTTCGTCTAGACTGGAGCCATGGACCGCTACGATGCAGGCTTTCACACGTTCGCCCATGAGTTTGTCGGGCACTCCTATAACAGCAACGTCTTTAACGCCCGGTATTTTTGAAATCACTTCTTCGACTTCTCTTGGATAAATATTGGCGCCGCCCCTGATTATAAGCTCCTTTTTGCGCCCGACTATAAATACGTATCCTTCCTCATCTTTGTATCCCAGGTCGCCTGTAAGAAACCAGCCATTATCGAAAACTTCCTCTGTTTCTTCTTCTTTGTTGAAATAGCCAAGCATAATGTTAGGACCACGCAAGGCAATTTCGCCGACATAATCAGGACCGGGTGGCAGTTCTTTGCCGTCTTCGGAGCGAATCATAAGCTCAAGACAACTGATTGCTTTGCCTATTGAGCCCGACTTCGCTTCTCTATAGGGATTCACAGTCCCTCCGCAGGCAGTTTCACTCAGCCCATAGCCCTCATAAACAGGCACTTTGAGCTCTGTTTCAATTTCGAGCGCCAGCTCCCGAGAAAGAGGTGCAGCAGCGCAGAGGCAGAATCTCAGTGAAGACAGGTCGTAGTTATTTCCTTCTGCCAGTTTCATGAGGACGAAGCGGTACATGGCCGGAACCATAGGTAAAATGCTGACTTTGTGTTTGCTGATCGCATTCAAAACGGTTTCGGGATCGAAGCGGGGAACTATAACTATGGACGAGCCTTTTACGGCATTTACATAAATAAGCACACCGATGCCGTAAATATGACAAAGCGGAAGCGTCGCCAGGAAAACATCGGAAGCACCTATTTCGAAGCTTTCAAACAGGCTTTCTTTAAGGGCGGAGATCAGGTTTGCATGGCTCAGCATCGCCCCTTTTGGTTTGCCAGTGGTTCCTGAGGTATATACTATTAAAGCCAGGTCCTTTTCCGGGTTGATTTCAGATGCGAATTCAGGTGCTTTTGAAGAAGAAGGCACGGCGGCTTCTGTCAAGAACTCGATTTTGCATAACTGATTTGAAGATTGCTGAACAAATAATTCCGGCTTGCAAAACTCCCTTGATTCTTCCGTGGAATCAGTGCAAACAAGCACTGATTCAAGTGAGTGTCCCTCGCCTGATTCTGTGAGTTTGAGCAGGCACGCATTCACTTCACTGAGAGCTGATTCGTGAATTATCAATATGCGAGCTTGCGAATCGTGGAGTATGTGTGCAATCTCGTCCGCTTTCAGTTGAGGGTTTACTGGCACCACAACCGCTGCCAGACCTGCGGCTGCAAAAAAGCAGGTGACGAACTCAGGATGATTCGGAAAAAGCAAGGCAATCCGGTCTCCCTTTTTTACGGAATGAGTCTGCAGTTGTTCTGCAATTGCGGAGACTCGTTGAAAAACTTGCTTATATGAAATCTTGCGTCCGGCATGATTCAATGCTGTTTTATCGGGGTTTGTGCTTGCCTGCATCGAAATAGCATCAAAGATGCTTTCACTAATTCTAGTCCTGCTAGATTCTTCTTTTGTGTTTTTCATTGATGAACTGCTCATATTAAAGGGCTCCCTCAGATTGCACTTCTTCGGAGCTCAGTCCAAAAGCTCCGGACAGGTGACACAGCGTCGCATATGTTTATGAGCGCCGGATATTGACACGTTCACAGAACGGGGGGGGATGCAAATTGTCGCAAAAATCCAGGCAAATTGCCTAATTCTTTGCTCAGAAAGCAGGTTGCCGGAGGCATCTGAGCAAGAAGCTGATTATCTTCGTTTAATTCTTCTTCGGAAGCGTGGTCCTGAGAGATCCGGCTATGCCTTACTAAATGATGTACGCGTTTAAGAAGACTTGTTCAAAATGGATCTGCAGATCTCGATTGCCTGCTCCGGGCTGCTTGCATGATAGACTTTTTCGCCGCCAATCTCGTTGAAAAAATCATTTGCAGCACTGCTTGTGGAAAGCAGGATACAGTTTTTCCCCGCTTTTAATGCCAGCGCTATTTCAGAGGCTGTTCCCAGCCCCATGCCGCATGAAATTACGACATTGCTTGAAAGCACGTTTATATTGTTGCGTGCGCTTCCCATTCCAGTGATAATCGGTATGCTTACCCCTTCGGCCAGGTTGTCTGCGTTTTCTGCTGCGAGGATGCCGACAGAAAGTCCGCCTGCAGCAGCAGCTCCACTGTTAACAGCTGCCATTACACCTTCGTTTCTGCCGCCGCTTAATAGCACCCAGCCTTCTTTTGCAATCAGGCTTCCGAGCTCAAAAGCATATTTTTTATCTTCCGGGCCCGCTTTTGCACCTGGTCCCATCACGCCTATGATTATTTTTCTTGCCATCTATGTCCGGTCCTGAATCAGGGACTAAGATTGTAGCAAGCAGAAGAAGCAGATTCAGCAAATAAAGCAAAACCCAGAGTCTTGACCGTCCGCCAAGCTTGAAAACAGGCGATAGCATGAGCACTGCGAAATAAGAGAGAAGAACCGCAATATGGAGATCGGCGGTGTTAACCTGGGAGCCCGGTAAAGCTGCGATCATATAAGTGCCGTTCTTGAGCAGTTCCAGCGGGTAATAGAGGAGTGAATCAAGCCGACCAGAGATTATGCCTTCAATGCCAATGCTTTTTTCGATAAGAAAAATCAGGCTGGAGGCAAAGCCGGCTATGCTCAAGAATGGCAATAGTGGAGCAGCAAAAAGATTTGCCGGCAGGCAGTATGGATTCAATTCCTTGAAGTAATATGCTTGCAGCGGCAGTACATATGCCTGAGCCAGAGTGCTTGCTGCAACTGTGTCGATTATCCAGGAGGGACAGGTTTTGAGTTTCTGCTTTATTAGAAGGCTCAGCTCACTTGCCTGCAGGATCAAGCCGGCCGTCGAGAAGTAAGAAAGTTGAAAACCGATATCCCTGATTGCAACTGGTTCGAAGAAAAGAGCCAGAAACATTGTGAAACTTAGAGCTGCAATCATATGAAGCTTGCGAGAAAGGCTGTCGGAAATGAGCAAAAGGCTGCCGAAAATCAGGGCTCGCAAAATTGAGGGAGAAGGACCGGCAAGAGCAAGAAAGAGGAGCATCCCGCAAAATACAATGCTGTTTCTTAGCCAGAGCTTGCCGGTCAAGTAGGCAAGCAAGAAATAAATGCTGAGTGAAACCAGGCTTAAATTGAAACCAGATGCAGCCAGTATGTGAGAAAGTCCAGCTCGTCGGAATTTGTCGGCGATGTCTTTGTCGAGTGAAACGGCTCGATCTCCAAGTACCATTGAACTGAGTAGTTGTCCGTTTGCATCCCCAAGTGCTCTTTTATGTGCATTCAGTATTTCTTGTCGCCAGAAAACCGCCCAGTCGCTGCTTCTGGAGGCTGTGTTCTTGCTGCACTGCTGATTCTTCTCTGTGGCGCCGGAGTTTAATAAAGAGGCTTCGTCGATTTTGATTTTGCAAAATACACCTTTACTCAGAAGTCTTGAATCAAAGGGTGATAGGGTTTTATTGTTTATTAACCGGCAGCTAGCTTGTTTTACTCTGAAAGAAAGCAGATCATCTTTTGCCAGCTGACAGGAGATGCTGGCTATTTGATCTTTATCTGCTTCTTCAATTCGTGTTTTGCTGTTTCCACCTCGCTGCTTAAGAAACACCGTTAAGTGAACTTTGCCGCTGATTTCTCTCTGTGTCATATCTGGAGCTTCCAGCTCTTTTAAGCTTTTGCAGTCGATAATCAGGCTGATGCATTTTCTTGATTTCGACGGTGATAATTCGCAAATATTGCCGGTGATTTGCCATTTGAAGTATTGTCTACCTGTGTCTTTTTCTTTGTATGTATTCGAAGAGGAAATTAGAACTCTGCTAATGTCTGTGTCCGGTGCGCAGGGTCGTTTGAGCTCTGCATTAAGAGCACCTGCAAGGATTGACAATGACAGGAGTAGTATCAATCTTGAATCAAGATTGAAAATTCTTGCTGCAAGCAAAGCGACAATCGCAAGGATAAGAAAGACAGGACTCAATTGAAAAACGCTGATTGCTGTACCTGCTGCAAAACAACAGGAAGCAGCAAGCAGTTTTCGTGGCTTGAGCTGCCAGAAGCTAGATGCAGGAGAATTCGGCTCTGCCATGGGGTTCTGTTTGGGTTTTTGAGTTGCTCTTCTTCTTTAGACGAGATTTTCAGGTCAAGAGTTCAATCTGGACTGATTTCAAGCAGAAAATCTAATCTGTAAATTTGAAATGCCACTTGTTTTAGGCATTATTGCAACTAGAATCAGGTACAGAGCGATCGGCATGAACCTGTAACTTTTGATGCATAACACAATATTTGATCGCAAGTTATTTCCGCAGATGGGGGAAATGTGTTATGTCGTCGATTGCTGCCAGAGTAAGAGAGTTTGTGAAGAGTATTGGCACGGAACATGCGTTTACAAGGGCTCGGGTGCTTGAATGCGGCGCGCCAAATGCTGTAGATATTGAACTTTGCAGACTGGTTAAAAATGGGGTGCTCAAGCGGCTCGCGCTTGGGGTTTTCATGCTTGCTTGCAACGCTGAGAGTTTCTGCCCTTCAATGGCTGAGCTTGCCCGAATCAAAGCTGAAAGATTTGGTAAACAAATTTTTGACAAGGCAAAGAATGCTTGTGTGCCGGAAAGCAATACCTACTTTACAGATGGGTGCAGAAGCTCTTTCAAATCCGTGCATGGAATAGTGAAGCTGAAGCACCTTGCTGCAGCTAAGCGCCTGCTTCCATTGGCTTCGCCGGTGGCGGTTACGGCAGAGACCTTGTCAGGAAACGACATAAAAGCTAGCAGTTGCCCGGCTGCAACAATGAGTCTAAAGTTGGAGCGAATAGGTGAACTGAAGCTGGGATTGATCAGGCGCTTGCTTCATTTGGTTCTGAAGATTGCCAGTGAAACTGAAGAGTGGGCTGGACATCATCAGGCGTTGCCGTCTCCGGTGGAGGTGAAAGAGATTCTCTAAGAAAGTCTTTCAAGAAATGCGCTGGTGAAAGAGATTCTTGAAGAAAGTCTTTCAAGAAAATGCGCTGGTGAAAGAGATTCTTGAAGAAAGTCTTTCAAGAAAATGCGCTGGT
>CAZTQO010000013.1:49773-62519 GCA_964615655.1 uncultured Candidatus Obscuribacterales bacterium
AAATGCGCTGGTGAAAGAGATTCTTGAAGAAAGTCTTTCAAGAAAATGCGCTGGTGAAAGAGATTCTCTAAGAAAGTCTTTCAAGGAAATGCGCTGGTGAAAGAGATTCTTGAAGAAAGTCTTTCAAAACACTCAGAAGCTTGTATACGAACTGAAAATGAAAGATTTCCGTTACGGAAATCTTTCATGAAAGACAGATAGAGCGGTGATGAGGGGTTCTACGGGGGTATTTCCTCCTGCGGCTTAGTCATTCAGTTAACCATTCCGAGCATCCTCTATCTTGTCTTTGATTCCGCTCCACATTTTTATGGGCTCGATGAAATAGTCGTTAACGATGTCGGCGGGCATTGCCCAGGGACCATATTGTTCGGTAAAAGTCTTGCCATTGCCCGCCGACAGCTGATCAACCAGAGCCGCATTTCCAGCAGGCGTGTTGTCGGTTTTGAATGCGTCGAGCTCCGGAAAAGTGAGCATTCCGTCATCTGAAAGTACTGATTCGCTGTCTTTGCTTCCGGTGTACCACTCTTTTAGCAGGTCGTTGGAAGATTGATCTGTGAGGAGCTCTGAGGCACCGAAGCTGTCTTGTGTAGATTCTTCGACCGGGCTGATTTTATCGAAAGATTCAAAGTTTCCTTGTGTGTTCATTTCAAAACCCTCATTGAATGATTGCCTGACCATGAAAACAAATTATTCGATTCCGATAACTAGAATGTGGATATGAAGAAAGAGGCTTGGAAAGCTTTGAAACAAAGAGGAAACCGGTTATTGAACCCGGTTTCCTCTTTGGCTTGCGCTTCTTGTTTTAGATCACAATCAGGGGATCGTAGAGCTCGATTTGCGGGAGTGCGCGCTCTGGTTTTGGAGTTTGATCCGTTTCTTTTTGCGGCGATTTTGCTTCTTTTTGAGGCGACTTGCGCTCCGAAGAGTTCCGGTTGTGAATTTTTTCTTTCGACTCTTTTGATAAGTCGTCAACCTTTTGAGCTTCGACACCCTCCGACTCAGTGCCGGAAGCAGCATGGGCTTCACGATTCGGAATCCAGGCTCCGGATTCCTTTGATAAGTCGTCGACTTCTTGAGCTTCGTCACCGGATTTGTTAGTCTTATCAGCCGGATCCTTTTGATTTTTTGTCCACTCTTTTGATTCTTTTGACACATCTTGAACACGCTGGGCCTCAACACCTCCGCCTTTTGCTTCCGGAGAATCCGGCTGCATCTTGTTGTAGTCAGCGCTCGCAGTGTCCCTCGACTGTTCTGATTTTTCGTTGGTTCTGGGGTTCTCGGGAATTTGCGTTGAGTATGCATCTTCAAAGAATTTGTTGCTCGACGAAATGTTTGAGCTTTCTGCCTCTGCGAATTTCTCGGATTCAATGTTGTTTCTCATCTCTGCTTCCTCCTGATCGTTGCCTTAGACTAATTTCAGGCGATAACTAAAATGTGTAGATTTGAAAGACATCTCAAAATTGGTTTTACTGGTTTTTGTATTTTTGCTTTTGAGTTTCATGCGATTGCGGCTCCGTCCCCGGAGCTTGCTGCTGATCAGCAAAAGGGCTCTGGAGAGCTTTGTGTTTTTCCGGATAAGAGTATGGGTAGCCTGTATCAGCTCAAACACGGCAAGCGGCTGCCGCTTTTTGCCGCAAGCGGAACTTGTCGGCTTCCACAAAAGTCCAGGCTGGGACTGCGGGTTTCACTAAGTAGCAAAAGCCAGATATCGAAATTAGCAGCTTTGCCTGCCGGCTTGCTCTATGAGCTTGATGCCAGCAAGGCTGATCTGGAGCCGGAAGACCTGGAGGCAATCGCAGGCTGTAAGTCTCTGGCTTCGCTGATGCTCAAACAGAATCACGGACTGGGCAGGGATCTTGCTCCTGTTTTCGCGATGTCGAATTTGAGTTCATTGAACCTGGCTGAAATGGGGCTCAAAAGCAGAGATCTGACTGGTGTGGCACGGCTTGCCGGACTAAGGCGCTTGAATCTGGATGGGAACAAGCAGCTTGATGATGCATGTATGACTGAAATAGCCAGGCTGAAAAATCTCGACTGGCTTTTTCTATCCAGGACTCAGGTAACAGGAAAAGGCATTAACCTGCTAAAGGAAAGGCAGGGATTCAAATGCGTTTCTTTTGCTTCATTGTACACCGGCGACGCACTGGCTCCATTTCTGAGGCAGAATAAGAAACTGGAGTATCTCGATTTGAGTTCGAGTAGCTGTTCGAAAAAAGACCTAGCGGAAATTCTTCTGAAAGAGTCTGAGCTTAAAACGCTGTATCTGAGCTCGAACAATGCAGTTGATGACTCATTTCTCTCCTCTTTATCTTGCTTGAAAAAATTGCTTAAGTTAAATCTTGCATCCACAAATATTTCGAGCAAAGGGATTTGCAATCTAAGAGCATTAGCTGAACTGGAGTATTTGAATTTGAGTTCCTGTGCAGTTGATTACAACGCGGCTGGGTGCTTGGGCGGCATTGCTTCGCTCAAAGTTCTTATATTGAACAACAGTTCGCTTACTGATGCCGGCTTAAAAGCGCTTGCGGCCGTTAAAGGGCTCCGGGAGCTTGAACTTTCCGACAATAAGCTAAGCGATAGTGGCTGTCAGATGCTCTCGAAGCTAACGCAGTTGAACTCGCTTGATCTCTCATCATGCTCTGTTGGCGATAATGCGCTTGTTGCAATAAGCAAGTTGCAGAATCTGAGCAGCTTGCAACTTGCCTCCACAAAGGTAAGTGATAAGGGCCTGTTGCTTCTTTCGCGAATGAAAAGCTTGCGTTTTCTTGATCTTAGAAACACTGCTGTCACGACTGCTCAGGCCAGAGCATTCAAAAAAGCAAACCAGAACTGCAAAATATTGCATGACTTTAACTGAATAATGAAAATCATGCGGTGCCTTTCAATCAAGTTCCCTTCTCAACTCAAAGTAAAAACAGCAGCCTTTTCCCAGGGTGCTTTTGACTCTTATTTCACTTTGATGTGCTTGAATAATTGCTTTGCAAATGCTTAAACCAAGACCGGTGCCGCCCTTGTTTTTTGTTGTGTCGTCTTTAATCTGGTAGAACTTTTCAAAAATTCGCTTCGATTGTTCAGGAGCAATTCCTGGTCCCTGGTCTATTACGCTTACTAACACCGAGCTTTCGTTGTCTTCGATTCGCAACTCCAGATCGGAATTTGAAGGCGCAAATTTAAACGCATTTGAGAGGAGGTTGATGAGCACTTGCTCCATGCGCAACTGGTCAAGTTCCATTGGCACAGAGACCGGAGCCTTCAGAATTAGCTTTATTTCTTGCTCCTGCGCCTGGGTTTCGAAACTGGCAATCGCGCTTTCGGCTATTGTGCGCAGGTCACAAGGCGAAATGTCAACTGCAATAGTGCCGCTTTGCAGCTTCTCTGCATCCAGTATTTCGTTTACGAGACCGATCAGCCTGCCAACGTTGCGTTCGGCTGCACTCATCGACCTTGTGCCGCTTTCCGATAACGCGCCATAATGCCCGTTTATGGCAAGCTTTAGAGAGGTTTTTATTACTTGCAAGGGGCTTCGCAATTCATGGCTTATAATTGCGATGAATGCTTGTTTGAGTTTTTCTGCTTCTGTCAAATCTGCAACCATTTTGTGAAAAACCCCATCAAGCAGGGCGATTTCATCGCTGCCGCTCAGGCGGGGATTCAGCTCCTTTTGTTGCACAACTCTGCCGGCATTGTCTGCAAGAATTTCTATTCTTCTGATTATGCTTCTTGTGAAAAGTATCGAAAGAAAAGCTGCTATGAGAGCGTTTAGCAGAAGTCCGGAATAGAGAACCAGATCGAAAATCTGTTCGAACTTTTTTTGGTCAAAACTCTTCTTCGGGTGTCTTGCTTGCTCGAGCTCTTGAAGTTTGCTGCTTGCGCTTATCAGCCTTCGGAGCAGCGATTGCAACTCCAGGCGAGATTCCCCAAGTTCTGCAAGCTCATCCAGGCGCTGGTTTTCGCTTATGCTTTGTTCTGTTTCGGCAAGCAGTTGGTATACACGCGAGATCAGGGTTTGCATCTTCGATACCAGAGTTGCTTCCGGACCCTGCTTCGGTGCTGCATTCTTCAGCTTCTCAAAACTTGTTTTCAATGCGTCTACAGACTCGTCATAGCGAGCCTGCATCTCTGGATTTCGGCTCAGGCTATACATATACAGGGCCGCGCCTGCATTGAAAGATGTTTTTGCTAAATTATTTGCCGACTCGATTACACTGCGCGAACGGGCAAGAGCTTCTGCCTGGCTCCGTGCATTCTCAAGCATCAAACGCAACCCGAGCACAAAACTCGTGGCAAAGAGCAAGGGGATGAGGACCAGCATCAACGCTTTATGTCTTATGCTCAGGGACATCCAGTTCATAGAGCTCGATAACCGTCGCCGACCGTTTCGATTTTCAAATCGCTGCTTTGAGCCTCAAGCATTTTGCGAATTCTTCTAATCGACATTCGCAATCCGGCAATGGTAGGACTTTCTAGCTCCAGCCATGCTCTTGTCAGAAGTGCTTCGGCGCTGAATGCTTCTCCTGGACTTTTGATCAAAAAAAGCAGCAAATCGAAATCTGCCGGAGCCAGTTTTGCGGGATTGTTCTTAACCAGCACTTCGCGCGAGCTGGACCGCAGTTCGAGGTCTCGATGCCTTATTCCCGGGCTGGTGTCGGCGCGGCGTCGCAGAAGCGAGCGAATTCGAGCCGAAAGCTCCTCTGGCTCAAAAGGCTTTGTCAGGTAGTCATCGGCTCCGGAGTCTAATCCGCAAGTTTTTTCAACTACGGCGCTGCGGCCGGTCAGCATGATTACGGGAGTGTTTTTTCCTTTCTCTCTTAAATAACGGCAAACGTCAATGCCGCTTTTCTGAGGCATTTCCCAGTCAAGTATTATAAGGTCAAATTCATAGGCGCCGATGAATTCGACAGCCTCTTTACCGTTGAATACTGCTTCGACTGTATGATGTTCTTCCAGCCTCAGCCATTCAGAAAGTGAGCGGACCATATCTTTGTCGTCATCGACCAGAAGTAATTTAGCCATTTGTACTCTTATTCAACTGTTCCGTTTACTTCTTCTAGCTCATTGACGTTGTATTTGAATGTGTATATAACGTCGAGGCTTAGAGGACTATAGTCCTTGGGAAGTGGGCTTGCGATTTTTGTAGCAAGTATAATCGCCTTCTGTGCTGACTCGTCAGTTTCTTTTTCACCGGACGATTTTGAGATTTTCAAAAATGCGAGGCTGCCGTCCTTTCTGAGCCTGAACAATACAAGCACTTTTCTTGGTGTTCCGGTAGGCGGAGTCCAGGCATTCTTGATTTTACGGTGCAGTTCCTTCAGGTAGGCAGAAAGCCCGTTTTCAGCGCCCCTGCCCCCGCGTGAGTGCCCACCGTCCTGGTAAACGTGCGTGGCATCTGTTTGGCCGTCATTCTCGATCAGTTCGACTAATTCAGGAGCTTCGACTTCTGAAATGAAGGGTTGATTCTGCCTTGCCTGCGCCGAAAGAGCTTGCTTACGGGCAGGCGGTTTAAAGTCTTTGTCAATCACTTTGGTTTGCCAGCTGCTGGGCATCGGCAGTATTGTCGGCGCTGGCAAATTTAGTTGCTGTGCTTCTGTTTCTGCGGGGCTTTCTGCTTTTTGCAATGCTTTGCTCTCGGCTTTTTTCACTTCGCGCTTACTATTATCAATTTTCGACTCCGATTTTAAAGCTTGTTTTTCTTTGCCGTTATTTTGCAATTCCTCGCTGGGTCGAACCGGTGCAGGCTGCTTTTCTGCGCTCAGCTTCCCTTCTTGTGAAATCATGTCTGCAACGCGCTTTCTCAGTGCGTCTTTAGGCTCGCTTCCCGGGAGCACCGATTGCTTGTCCTGAAAGTCGTGTTCGGACAAAAGCTGAATATCTACAATTTGGAGTGCTCTGTTGCTTGTTTTGCTGTAGTGCAAAAGTGAATAGCCTACCCACAAATACAGTGTTAACGCAATGCATAAGAAGCAGACCGCCAGACTTTCTTTAAGCTGTACTGGTTCAGCGGCGAACTCCGGAAGACCGGGAAGACCCATGAGCGGTTTTTCCGATTTCATAAATCGAAGCCAGACTGAAGCCGCAACTCCGATTGTCAAATACCAGGGCAGTGCTTCGTTCACCGCTGCCATCTGGAGCAGGCTCAAAACCCAGATGGAAGAGGCACTTACAAATAGAATTATGCTTGCAAACTTGCGTGTCTGTTCAAGTCTTTGAGAATGCCAGATCAAAGCAAGCGCTTGAGCAGTTGATTTTGCGTCTGGCGCTGAATTCTTCTTTTCTTTTGCAGGCGCCGACAAAACCGAGTCTCCACCTCTGCAAGCTCATGTTAACACGGGCCGGAAGCAGTCAAAACTTGCGATCCTTTAATCTTGCGTTAATCTTGTGCCAAGCCTGCCGGAGGTGCTTGTCAAGCATTTTGATGGCTAAGCCCCGTCAAGGCCGTTTCTTAATCAGAACTCAGCTCAATGCTAACTATTTCTTGCTTTTATTGCCGCTGTATTTGACTCGATAAATCACTCCGGCGTAGTCGTCTGAAATCAGCATCGAGCCGTCTTTCAGAAAAAGTAGATCAACCGGGCGTCCCCAGATTTTTGAAGGTTGCAGCCATCCATCTATGAAAGTTTCGTATTTAACTGCTTTATTGTTTTGGAAACGGACAAGCGATACTCTGTATCCATCAGGGATACTGCGGTTCCAGGAGCCGTGTTCGCAAATGAATGCACAGTTTTTGTATTCGTCAGGAAACATGTTTCCTGTGTAGAAATGCATTCCCAGTGGTGCAACATGCGCAGGAAGCTTTATCTCTGGAGGGCTGAATTCCGAGCATTTGTACCCTTTGCCGAAAACCGGGTCGGGAAGGTCGCCACCGTGGCAGTAAGGGAAGCCAAAATGCATGTTCATTTTCGGTGCGCAGTTGAGTTCTTCTGCAGGGAGATTATCACCAAGCATGTCGCGGCCGTTATCTGTAAACCAGAGTTCTTTGCTTAAAGGATGCCAGTCAAATCCGACCGTGTTTCTGATGCCTTTTGCAAAAATTTCAAACTTGCTTCCGTCGGCTTTCATGCGGCAAATAGTAGCAAAACGCGGATCAGCTTCTTTGCAGCAGTTGCAGGGAGCCCCGATGGGAACATAAAGCAGACCGTCAGGGCCGAAGCGAATATATTTCTGACCATGGTGTGTTTTTTTTGGAAGTTTGTCGTATACGACAACAGGATCAGGAATATTATTCAGGCGTGAATCAATTTTGTCGTAGCGCAAGATCCGGTTGATTTCGGCTACATAAAGTGAACCGTTTTCGTACTCCACGCCGTTTGGATGAAACATGCGTGAAGCCAGAGTAATAACCTGATCGCCTACAAAGTTGTGATCGTTGTCTGGTATTGCATACAAGTTTCCGGTTTCACGGGTTCCTACATACAAAGTGCCGTCGGGGCTCAGGGTCATAGACCTGGCGCCCCGGACCCCGCTTGCATATACAGAAACACTGAAGCCCGGCTTGAGCCGCAGCTTTTGCAGGGGCAAAGCATCTTGCTGCGCTGAAGCGGTTTGCGCAAAAACACTTAGCAAGAAAAGGACCAGCACCAGATATAGTGCTGCTAACTTTGACTCTTTATGAATATGAAATCCGGTTTTCAACTCAGTTTCTTGATGCTGCAAGCGGACCTTCGTAAACATCGTTTTCTGATTTGGGCTGTATTTCCATTATTTCATAGCGTTCGCCGTTAATTGTTGTTCCGCCGGATCTAAATCCACCTGAGCGCAGCAAGAAATCGTGCGGGAAATTTAGTTTTGGTTCCGAAATTTTATTAAGCGCTTCCAGATCTTCGGGGCGCAGCTTCAGATCAAGGGCAGCCATATTGTCTTCCAGTTGTTCTAATGTTCTGGCGCCTATAATCGTAGAGCTTACGCCAGGCCTGTTTTGCACCCAGGATAGCGCCACGCGTGCCGGGCTTGTATTTAGTTCTTTGCTTATTTTTATCAGTTCGTCGATGATATCGTAGGCTTTCTCATTGAGGTGCTCTTTAACCCAGTCGCCTCTGCCGGGTTCGTGCTTGCCGTGCTTGTCTCTTGTAAATTTGCCTGAAAGCACCCCGAATTTAAGAGGCGACCAGGGCGTAATACCGAGTCCCATTTCGTTTGCCATTGGCACGAGCTCTCCTTCGACCGTGCGTTCAAGCAATGAATATTCGATTTGCAATGCAACAAGTGGTGCCCAGCTGCGGAATTTACAAAGCATCTGGGCTTCTGCGGTTTTCCATGCTGGTGTGTCGGAAAAACCAATGTAGCGTACTTTTCCATCGCGAACCAGATCGTTGAGTGCGCTCAATGTTTCTTCGATTGGCGTGAATTTATCCCAGCAATGCATCCAGTAAAGATCTATGTGATCGGTTTGTAGGCGTTTGAGAGATTTTTCGCAAGCAGCATAAATGCTCTTTCTATTTGAGCCTCCGCCGTTTGGATCGCCAGGGTAGAGATTGCCGAAAAACTTGGTGGCAATTACAAGTTTGTCTCTGCGAAACCCTCTTTTGTTTATGTAGTCACCAATAATAAGCTCCGAATGGCCTTTAGTATAAAAGTTGGCAGTATCAAGGAAGTTGCCGCCTGCCTCGCAAAATCTGTCAAGTATCTTGTGACTTTCTTCTTCAGTAGAACCCCAGCCCCAGTCTTTTCCGAAAGTCATGGTACCAAGACAAAACGGGCTTACTCTCAGTCCTGAGTTTCCAAGCGTGACGTAGTGATCTAAAGGCATGGTTCACCTCATATTCAAAAGGGATAGCCATTATATACGCTTGGCTGCTTTGAGATCTCAGTTCCACTCGTGTCTTAAGATTCCGCCCAGATAAACATCTACGTAGCGGTCACGTAGCTTCATATATTCGCGCAAGCGGCCTTCAACAACTATGCCTACTTTTTTCCAGCATTTGAGCACGGCCTCGTTTTCACAGGCTGTCATGGTTTGCAGCCTGCTTACTTCGGTCTGGCTGAAAATAGTGTCGAGAATAAGCCGCAACATTGGCACACCAAGCCCTCGCCCGCGGTATTGAGGCAATAAAATGCGACCGAATTCCTGGTGGGTTTCATACTTTTCAAACTCCCAGGCATGAGCAAAACCCATGGGTGTGCCGTCTTCTTTATCAACTACGAGCCAGCGCCGCAACCTGTTCGATTGCCACGAGTCTATATCGTAATCTGCCTGCAAATCCTCAATGCTGTGATTTTCCAGTTGCACATAAGGACCGCAGACCTCTTCCGAACTCATCCATGAAAGGTAATAATGCAGTTCGTGCCGGGAAAATGGGCGCAGGTTCATTTTAATTTCTTTCATCAAAAAGCTCCCGCCTCAGAGTTCTTTTACACCCTCGCTATGAAGCCATTCTTTTAATTTTGCAAAAGCAAGTATCAACTGATCGACTTCTTCGTCTGTGTTTGTAGCGGTAAAGGTTATGCGAAATGCTTCGTCGCCGCGTTTGACTGATGGATATGGTGCAAGCGTGAGCAAAATGTGATTTTCATAAAGCAGTTTTGAAGCCGGAACCATAAGCTCGCCTGCTGAGAGGCGAACGGATACTATCGGAAAACCCGTGCTGTTGTGACTGCGATATCCCAGCTTTTCAAATTCTCTCATTGCTCTTTGAGTCAGTTCATAAGTACACTTACGTCTTTGGTCGCCTTCTCTTTCGTTAATTTTGAGCCCAGCAAGAACCGCAGACATTGCCGAAGCCGGTCCCATGCCGCCGAGATCATGCGGAGTGGCCTGTGAAAGCAAGAACTCACGCAGGCGCTTGCTGCAACAGATGAATGAGCCAAAAGAGCCATATGCTTTAGAAAAACAGCCGATATAAAGAATGTTTGTGTAATCGAGCCCGAAATATTTCACAAGCCCGTTGCCTTTGCGCCCGTATGGATGATCGCTTGAAGGAGATTCGCCCACAACTCCGAAACCATGCGCATCGTCGCAGAATATCAGGGCCTTGTATTTCTTTGCCAGCTTATCTAATGCAGGCAGATTCGTGTATGAACCGGTCATGCTATTGACACCATCTACGGTGATCAGCTTCTTTTTAATCTCACTGTGCTTTTGTAGTAAATCTTCCAGAGCCTCCATGTCGTCGCTTGGAAAACTTACAAGTTTGGCGCCGCTGTCTCTGGCTATTTTCGCCCCTTCGTACATGGTTGCATGACCGCTTTTGTCCAGGAAAATGATGCCGTCATTGCCTGCAAGTGCAGGTATTACTCCGTGGTTCAAGAGGGTTGTGGAAGCAAAAATGCTGCATGCTTCCGAGCCCACAAGCCTTGCGATTTCTGCTTCGGTTTTATTAAACAAATCGACCGTAGCAACCATCCGGCACCAGGCTACTACAGTGCCGAATTCTCTTGTTCCTGCAATTGCGGCGTCAATCACTTCCGGCTCGAAGTCAAAGCCTAGATAATCTTGAGTTGCAAAATCAGCCAACCAGTGACCGTTTCTGTCTTCAAGTCTTCTTTTGTTTACACGTTTGAGTTCCACATCGAACATGGGACTGTCTTGAAAAATTTGAGCAATGAGCTGTCTGCGGCTGCTGAAATCACCAACAAACAATTCATCCACAGATTCTGAGGCAGTGGCAGTCGAGCAGGACTGGTTTTCCATCTAAGCACCTGAATTCGCAATACTTAGGGCAGACTATACACGACTACCTACCCGTAAGAGGGCGGAACCTAACTTCGTGAACTTCGGTGAACTTGTTCAGGTGCTGAAATTCTAGTCGGGATCTTACTTACTACTGGGTTCTCATCAAGCGGCCGCTAACCTGCCTGCTTGCATAGCTGTCGTTTTGCGGAGTTCTCAGGCTGCCCGAAACATAGTTGACATTGTAAGATTTGGCTTCGGGTTGCGGTGCTTCGGCAATCTGATTGTGCCGTGGAATTCTTACTTTGCCGCTTAAATTCGTGCCGGTGCGAGTATCACCCACAACAATAACTCCTGGTTGAACACGCTTTTTAGCGTATGTTTCAGGTGAGACCTGTATCGGCTTTACATAGATACTGCCTGCCGGTTTCAATGCTGTCTGCTCGCCCGGGCGATTTATTTTTTTGACATATGCACCGGGTGCTACTTTGCCGTAGCAGCTCTGTGTGTAAGAGGTCATTGCCGACCAGTTCCAGCGCTTCAAATTCGGGTCGCCGTCGGTAAGAGACTTTTCCCAGCCGGCTGTTGTAACAGCGCCTGTTGTATATCTGATACCCGGACGCATATTTGGCGGTGGCGCTGCTTGCTGAGCCATGTTCAATTGACCGACATCCTGAGCGGAAGCCGCAGGATTGAATGCAAAGATGGCAGCAATAGCTGCACTTGCAAGAAAAGATAATTGTAGTAAACCGGACTTCATTACTTACGCTCCCTCGTACCCACTTCGAATTGGCGCAATCTACCGTTATTCAGAGAATAAAATCAGTCTGTGACAATTTCGTGGCAATACGTATTGACAAGATTAAATTGCGTACAGGCTTGCTTCTTAAGCCAGAGTTAAGCGTGGGACTCCTTACCTGATGGGGGTTTTCCGCATTCTACTTATTAAAGATAGGCGGCAAAATATGACTATGGGATTCATGTGGTGCTGAAATGGTTGAAACGCTGGAAACGGGGTCCAGTAAAGATTTTGAGCTTGCGGATCAGCAGACCGCAGTTCGACTTTTGGATGAATCCAAATACGCAGAATCGTGTACGCAAAAGCTTGATTCTGCATGTTCAGGCGTCCTCACAAAGATAAAAAATGCAGGCAGCGAGATCAAAAAAGCAGCTGACGAAGTGCTTCTACACGATATCGAGTACGCGCATTTCAAGTATTTTGTCGACCAGAGTGATAAAACAACCGGTCTTACTAAAGACCGTTCGCAGGCTGATTCAGCTTCGAGTATCGCTGCTGTGGGTTTCTCGCTGACTTCTTATCCGATTGCAGTTTCAAGAGGCTGGATAAGCAGGGATCAGGCTGCTGACTATAGTTTGAAAGTCTTGCGAACTCTCTGGAACGCGCCGCAGGGAGAAGAGAGCTCGGGACAATCCGGATATAAGGGATTCTTCTATCATTTTCTGGATCCCAAAGACGGCACACGTGCATGGAAGTCTGAACTGTCTACAATAGACACTGCGCTTTTGATGGCAGGAGTGCTTTTTACAAAGAACTATTTTGACGGCGATTCAAAAGAAGAAGCTGAGATAAGGGATCTGGCAGATAAACTCTATCGTCGGGTCGACTGGAACTGGGCTCTCAATTCCGATAATCGTTTGAGTATGGGCTGGCATCCGGAGTCCGGCTTTATCAAATATGACTGGCAAGGCTATAACGAAGCCATGATTCTATTGCTTCTGGGACTGGGCTCGCCAACTCATGCTTTGCCGAAAGAGACCTGGCAGAAATATACCGAAACTGAAACTCTCAATAACTACGGCGGGCAGAAATACATTGATTTCAGACCTCATTTCGGCCATCAGTATTCCCATGCTTGGGTGGATTTTCGTGGAATTTATGACGATAAAACCCGGGCGCTGGGCTTTGACTATTTTGAAAACTCAAGGCGCGCAACTTACGCCCAGAACTATTACGGCACAAAAAATCCGCTTGGTTTTCGAGGCTACAGCAAGCTTGACTGGGGATGGACAGCCTGCGATGGACCTGGAGAGAAGTATAATCAAGGGTCACCTTCCAGTAGCCCCGCAGTGGACAATGATACTGCGGATAAACCAGCCGCCAGTGACCCCGAGTCCATTAAAC
>CAZTQO010000013.1:62619-80005 GCA_964615655.1 uncultured Candidatus Obscuribacterales bacterium
CCGAGTCCATTAATCCCGAGTCCATTAATCCCGAGTCCATTAATCCCGAGTCCATTAATCCCGAGTCCATAAATCCCGAGTCCAGTAGCCAGGGACCAGACAATAACGCTGCGGATAACAACGCTACGGATTACAATGCTGCGGATAACAGCCATGCAAATAAGGGCAAAGTTCATTTCCACTCTTATATTGCAAGAGGAGCGCCCGATTCCATCGATGACGGAACCATAGCTCCGACCGCTGCGGCTGCTTCGATAGTATTTGCCCCTGAGCTTGTGCTGCCGACTCTATATCACTGGCGTTTTAACCGGCCTGAAATCTGGTCATCAAACGGCTTCAAAGATGCATTCAACCCGACTGCCGACCCCACAAAGCCCTCGGGCTGGGTCGCTGAGGACACGCTCGGCATTGACCAGGGACCGATTGTGTTGATGACCGAGAACTACCGCAGCGGTATGGTCTGGGAGCTGATGAAAAAAGACAGTTATTTAAAAAACGGCCTGAGAAGAGCAGGCTTTCAGGGCGGCTGGCTTGATAAAGCACCCTGACCAGCATCAGGGCACTGCTCGTTCCATTGCTTTTCTCCGCTAACTGAGCATTCCAGATTAAGACCTTATATCCCAGGCAGAGATTAATCGGATTGTTTTTGCGGAAAACCGGGGTGCTTTTTTGTCAAAGCTTGGATAAATTTTATCTGCTGGCTTAAGCGACGGATAAATGGCAATGTATATGGCTAAAAGGCAATTGAATCGGTTTTTACTGGGTTTACTCTTTCTATTAATTGTGGCAGTGCTGCCGGCAAAAGCTCAGGATGCGGCATTCGACCAGGAGCGAGCCAGCGGGGCCAAGCCGCATGCAAGCAACCAGCAAATGGCTGTTAGTGCTTCCGGAGACAATAAGTCAAACCTGCGTCACTGGAACCGATTCTCGACTGCCAGTGCCAGACCGCTTTTCCAGCGTGTTCCGGCGGGCACCAGACCACAGGGAGCTGCAGTCAGCCGTTATGTGCGCCCTAAACTGGTGGCTCCGGGATCTGCAGTAAAACAAGACGAGAAAAAGACAAATGGCCCTGTGAGGCGATACCTTGCATACAACCTGCCTGCAGGAGCATTTGCCAAGAAAAACGCAGTACAGTCTTCGCCGACCGGAGTGCAAGTAAAAAGCGCAGTCGCTAAAATTCAAAAACCCCAGGCGCATAAGACCAGGAAGTCACAGAGTGGCAACAAAGTGGCCGTATGGGGCTATGGATCTAAAAGCGGAGAAGTGGTTTATTCGATGGTGCCGGCCTCGAGATCCCAGCATATAAGCTGCTATACGAGCTACCACTGAGCTGCTAAAGAGACGTTGATTGTGAGCCTCTTTAGCTTAAGCCTTCGTTGAAGTCGAAAAATACGCCTGTCGGGTCGTGCTTTTTCCTGAGTTCCTGCAGTCGTTTGTAATTAGCTTCTTTATAAGATGCTTTTACGTAATCAGGGTGTCCGACCGTATCAGTTTCTGAAACATAGTGTCCAGAAAGCAGAGGCTTCAGCAGCTCCACACATTTTTCATGCCAGACGATACTTTCTCTGTCGTCTTTTGGGTTTTCCCACATGGTCCAGGGTCCGCCATAATTTCGGGCACTCATTGAAAAAGCCGCGTCGGCTCTCAATGGTGCCGGTACGTTCTTGCCGGTGAAAACTGCAAACATCAAGACTGTTTTGGCAGGAGCATCCAGGAAATGATCTTTTGTGGCCTTAAAAAGCTCCGCAACACTCTTGTTTGAAAAAACTGCGTCGACCTTGCAGCGAAGTCCTTCGGGCCAGAGATCTCCTGATGCATCAAAAAGTTGCGGAAAGCTGGCCGGCTCCACCGGGTTCGTCTTGAGAGCTTTTGAAAGCAACGGGCAGCTATCCAAGGGCTTAACTGATTGCTTTGCTTCTTCAAGCGTGTCTGCAAAAATGGTGGCAGTGACCATCGCTACTTTTCCTTTGTTTGCTTTGCACTTTTCTTTCAAATCATCAGGGGCTGTGACGGCAAAAAGGCTGAGTTCCACATTTGCTGGAAGCTTGCTTGCAGTTGGCGCCAGCCATGCTGCTACTTCTACAATCTTGTCATATGGGTAGAAATAGGAAGACCAGGATATTGCTTTTGGCAACGAATAGAGCTTCAGATGATAGCGGGTGCAGACTGCAAAAAGACCCGGACCGGCGCCACGAGCCGCCCAGAAGTAATCACTGTTTTGTTTTGCATCGGCAGTAATGGCTTCGCCCTTTGCGTTTACCATTTCGATTGCTTCGACACTGTAGCAGCCCGGACCCCAGACTCCTTGATTCCAGGACATGCCACCGCTCAGTAAATAGCCGCTCAATTTAACAGGTGGGCAGTGGCCGCTTGGAAAGGAAAGACCCTGCTTGTTAAGCTCAAGCTGTACCTGCCTGTTGCTGATAACCGGTTGAAGCACAGCCTTTTTGTTTTTTGCGTCTATTGAAATGATTTTGTTCAATTTGCTCAGATCAACGAGAATGCCGCTGTTGCGCAGCGATGGTGCGCACCAGTTGTGCCCGCCTCCGCGCACGCAAATTTTGAGCTTGTTTGCAACTGCAAATTTAACAGCAGCCTGAACGTCGGCTTCGTCTGCAACAACTGCAATTACCTGGGGGCTACGCTTCGGCTGCAACTTATTCCAGAGACCACCGAATGCTGTTTTTTTGAATCCGTCATCTTTGGGAAGATAAACTTCGCCCTTGAATTTGAAATCTTTTTTTAGAGCAGCGAAATCTATTTTGAGTGCATCTTTGGCGCTTACCTGCTCAGAGACTGAGCCCAGAAAAAATAGAGAGCCTGCAGCCGCCAGACCGCCTGAAACAAAAATTCGCCGGGAGATTTTGCCCAGTTTCTCTTTGCTTTCTTTTGAAAAATAGCAGTGCTTTTCATCGTTCATGTTTTGCTTCATAAACAGTTCCTATAATATTTTCTGCATGAGTATTTTCGCAAATTTGCAAAAATAGTTCCCGAAAGAAATCCTCGCTTGATAACCGCGTCCAGACAGGATTACTTGATCATACCCAGGCGAACTAATCGCAGGCAATTGACATTTCCGATGTTTCTGACATTTCTGACATGATTTGTCTCAATTGAACTCAATCGTCTGGTACTGTATGTGATACCGCTGTTTTTGCGGGCACGCGTATTATGATTTTTGATTCGTTCCTCAGGGCTCTCTAACGCTTTTGGACCTTTGCCTTTGTCTAAGCTGCCCGATGTTAAGCGTCAGGGCTGAGAATGCTCTTTACTTGTCTTATATGTGTAAAATAGTGCTTTGCAGGAAGCAGGAGCCGAGTTGTGAAATCGTTTCTGGAAGCGCTGAAAGAACGGGTC
Organism: uncultured Candidatus Obscuribacterales bacterium; assembly: GCA_964615655.1. GTDB lineage: Bacteria > Cyanobacteriota > Vampirovibrionia > Obscuribacterales > Obscuribacteraceae > JAIEPM01. The sequence continues at coordinate 65,977 of CAZTQO010000013.1, forward strand.
CTTATTTTCGACGGGGCTATGGGGACCTCCATTCATAAATACAATCTCACGCTCGACGATTACAGTGGCTGTGAGAATTGTCCGGAAATCCTTGTTGAAAGCAAGCCTGATGTAATAAAAGAGATTCATGCCAGCTTCTTTGAAGTGGGTTGCGATCTTGTCGAAACCTGTACTTTTGGTGGCTCGCCTGTGGTGCTTGCAGAATTCGGTCTGGAAAAAAGAGCTTACGAGTTAAATAAAAAGGCTGCAGAGCTTGCAAAATCAGTGGCTGCCGATTTTGCAAGCAAAGATCATCCGCGTTATGTCTCTGGGTCAATCGGGCCTACAACCAAATTGCCGTCGTTAGGTCATATTAGTCTTGCGGAAATGAAAAATGCTTATTACCAGCAAATCGCCGGTCTTGTTGACGGCGGGGTTGATCTGTTGCAGTTTGAGACCGGGCAGGATCTTTTGCAAGCTAAAGCCTGTTTGATAGCGGCCGAGGAGTATTTCAAGGCTTCGGGCAAAAGAGTGCCGCTTATAGCTCAGATTACAATTGAAGCACCGCCTCTGGGAACCATGCTCACCGGATCTGACATCTCTGCTGCACTTACGGCACTTTCTCCATTTAGTCTTGACGTTATCGGCATGAACTGTGCTACCGGTCCTCTGGAGATGATGGACTCCGTTCATTTTCTTTGTGAAAATTCGAGCAAATATGTTTCTGTTTTGCCCAATGCTGGTCTTCCTGAGAATGTAGACGGGGAAACAGTATACAAGCTTACACCTGATGAGCTTGCCGACTCGCTTAAATACTTTGCCTGTACGCTTGGAGTCAATATTATCGGTGGTTGTTGTGGTACAACTCCCGAGCATCTGAAGCGAGTGGTCGAACTTGTAGGCAGTGTGGAGCCTAAGAAGCGAAACCCATCAAATGGGGCCTCGGTAGCCAGTTTGTATAGCACCGTTCCTCTGAGCATTGATGTACCTCCGCTGTTTGTCGGTGAGCGGACCAACACAAACGGCAGCAAGAAATTCAAAGAGCTTCTGGAAAAGGAAGACTGGGATGGCATGATTGCAATGGCCAGGGAGCAGGAGCGCGAAGGCGCTCATATGCTTGATGTTTGCAGCGCCTATGTCGGTCGAGATGAAGTCAGGGATATGACCACATTAATCAAGCGTCTCAATACCGAAGCCCAGACGCCGCTTGTAATTGACAGCACCGAATACCCTGTGCTTGAAGCCTGCCTGCCGTTGATTGCCGGCCGGCCGATTGTCAACTCTATCAATCTTGAAGACGGCGAAGAAAAAATGCTTGCAAAAGTAGCATTGATAAGAAAATACGGTGCTGCTGCAGTTGCGCTTACCATTGACGAAAAGGGCATGGCGAAAACGGCCGCTCATAAACTTGAAGTTGCAAGACGCATTTACGAGCTTGCGCTCAAAGAAGGCATGTTAGCAGGCGATCTTATTTTTGATGCACTTACTTTTACACTTTCCACAGGCAATGAGGAAGATCGGCGGCTGGGTATTGAAACTCTCGATGCCATTGCAATGATAAAAAAGCAATTGCCAGGTGTAAAGACCATTCTTGGTGTAAGCAACATCTCTTTCGGCTTTGCCCCTTCAATCAGGCGAATTTTGAATTCGGTTTTCTTGCATTATGCTGTTGAAGCCGGTCTTGATCTTGCAATCGTGCATGCTTCCAAGATTTTGCCTCTATATAAAATAGACGAAAAAGAGCGGCAGCTCCACGAGAATCTTATATTTGACAGGCGTTCCGAAGGGTACGATCCGCTTTTCGCCTTGCTCGATTTTTACAAAGACAAAAAGAAGAGCGGCGGCAACAATGCGCCAAAACTTGCACTGTCTATTGAAGAAAAGCTTAAGCAGCGAGTAATTGACGGTGATCGCGTCGGGCTTGAAGGCGACCTTGCAAAAGCAATGGAACAGTATTCGCCTCTCGATATAATCAATAAGATTCTCCTTGATGGCATGAAAGTTGTCGGCGAGCTCTTCGGCGCCGGAAAGATGCAGTTGCCGTTTGTGCTCCAGTCGGCAGAAACAATGAAAGCTGCAGTAGCATATCTGGAACCCTTTATGGAAAAGAGTGAAGGCGCAAGCCGCGGTTCATGCGTGCTTGCTACGGTCAAGGGTGATGTGCACGACATCGGGAAAAATCTGGTAGACATAATATTAAGCAACAATGGCTACAAGGTTTACAACCTGGGAATTAAACAACCAATCGATAACATCATCAGTGCGGCATTAGAGCATAAAGCTGATTTTATAGGTATGAGCGGTTTGCTTGTTAAGTCGACTGTGATTATGAAAGAGAATCTGGAAATTTTGAACCAGCGCCATCTGGACATTCCGGTGATTCTTGGCGGCGCTGCACTTACAAGACGCTATGTTGAAGAAGATTGCCGCAGAGTATATAACGGGATTGTGCTTTACGGGCAAGATGCCTTTGACGATCTGCGCTTCATGGAAGCCTTTGCAAATGGGGGCAGAGCAGCGCTTTTGAACTTTGTCAAAACGCCTGCAGTAAAAGACGGCAATAAAAATCTGAATGCCGAAAAGGAAAATATGCCGGGAGGAAAGGAGCCGGAGCAAGCTGCAGTAAAAGTCGAGAGCGATGCATTAAAAGTCGAGAGTGATGCAATAAGAGCCAGCGTAATCAGGTCGAGCGTTAGTAGAGGCGTTGAAATTCCCGCAGCGCCATTTTACGGAAGCAAAGTCCTGGATCGAATTTCTCTTGCAGAAGTATTTTCCTATTTGAACGAGAATGTTTTGATCCGCGGGCAGTGGCGAGTCAGGCAGCAGGATATGAGTGATTCTGAATATCAGGCTTTGCTCGATGACAAAATCCTGCCGGTACTCAGGCGCTTGCAGCAAGAATGCATCGAAGACAAGCTTCTGATTCCCAGGGCTTGCTATGGTTACTTTCCCTGCCGGAGTTCAGGTAATCAGTTGATTTTGTACAGAGAAGACTTAAGAACCGAATGGTTGCGCTTTGATTTTCCAAGACAGGAACATGATAAGCAGCTCTGTATATCAGACTATTTTGCTTCAGTTGAAGAAGGCGCCATGGATCTGCTTGCCTGCCAGGTGGTTAGCATGGGCAGGCAGGCAAGTGAGCACAGCCAGAAACTTTTTGATTCAAACAAGTATAGCGATTATCTTTATTTCCACGGTCTTTCTGTCGAGTCGGCCGAGGCTCTTGCAGAGTATGTTCACATGCTTATTCGCAAGGAACTCGGGTTTGCAAATCAAGACGCAAGTGAAATGAAGAAGCTGATTAATCAGGGCTATCGTGGCTCTCGCTATAGCTTCGGTTATCCGGCCTGTCCGAATTTGGAAGATCAGAAATTGCTTTTTGAGCTTTTGCATCCGGAGCGTATTGATGTAGAACTCACCGATGAGTTTCATCTTGTGCCTGAGCAAAGCACAACTGCAATAGTTGTGCACCATCCCGAGGCCAGATATTTCAATATCAAGCCGGCCGTCATGACTGCTGCCTCTGAGGCCTGAGTGGATTCTTCTTACGTCAGTCTTACAGGTAGATAGGCAATGCCTTGTTTTTTTGGATGAATTTGTACTCACAAATGTATATAATTACTGCTTGGTTGCAGACCGGGAGCAGGGCGCTTGACTAGCAGCGAAGCAGGAACTAAGGGCGGCGGGGAAGCGCTTGCAAAAATCCTTGGCAGGGAGCTGGGCAGCGGAGATATTCTTGAGCGCCTGATTCTCATGAAAAAGTGGGAGTCAATTCAGGATTGCCTCGACCAGTTCCTGATTGAGGCCGAGTTTGACAGGCTTGAGCTGGCCTTAAGCGATGATGAATTGCACAAAAAACTGACAGGTTTTCGCAGGGAAAATGGGCTGCTTACAGGTGATGAAACGAAAAAGTGGCTGGAAAAACATCATATGAGCGATGACCATTTCGTCCAGATGTGTATCTCCGAACTTAAGCGTGAGAAGCTAAAGGAGAAGCTGGTCGCCGCTAGATTGCAGGAGTATTTCGTATATAAGCGCCTGGAGCTCTTGAAAGTGGAGCTTTATAGAATTGTAGTAGCAGGTGAAGAAGCAGCTCGTGAGATTTTAAGCTCGGTTTTGGAAGGTGCAAGTTTTTTCGATTATGCGCGCAAATACAGCATCGACGCAGCAAGCGCGAAGTCCTGCGGTTATATGGGCAAGATCTCAATGAATCAGCTTGATCCTAAGCTTCAGGATCATATGAGTAAGGCTAAAGCAGGCAGCTTCATAGGGCCGTTTAAGAAAGCAGACAAAAGCTTTGAGATTTATTTTGTCGAAGAGATCATACTACCGGAGCTTGCAGGCGAGCTGAAAGCAGAACTGGAGGAGGAGCTCTTCTTGCAATATCTTTTGGAAATGAGGGCTCGTGCAAACATTGAGTTGTTTCTGGATTAAGGATCTTGTCTTGGCATGACACAGGATATAGAGAATTCAGTAGTTTTGCAGGCTGTGCAGCCTGACAGGCTCTCGTTTGATGAACTTCAATCGGAAAGCGGCAACCCTGCCCGCGTTGAGTTTGACCTCGGGCACCGGCGAAATTTGTTTTTGCTGCTTGTGCTTATCTTGTTGCTTTTAATAACATGGTCATGGTTTACAGAACTCGATCAGATTGCCCAGGCACCAGGGCAGCTGATACCTTCGGAGCAAATACAGCCGATTCGGGCTGTATATAACAGCAGAATACTTAAAGTGCTTGTTAAACCGGGTGATAGAGTCAAAAGAGGCGATCTGCTCATACGGCTGGATACAAAAACCTTCGCTGCCGAGCTTGAAAAATATCGTTCAGAGCTGAAAATTGCAGAAAGAGAGCTGGAAAGACACGAACATGCGTTTCAGGTTCTGAATAATTTCATGCAAAACCCGGAGTTGATGCCTGCAGATCAATCAAGTGTTACTGCGGTAGCCAAAGCGCTGGGAGATCACTATTCTTCATTGCAACGCTTGAAACGCGCTGAACGTGATATGAGAAAGGACAATTTTCCGGATTTGAAAAAGACTTCCGAGTTTGCAGCACTTAGGTCTCAGCATCAGAGCATTAATGAGCAGCTTCGCTTGAAACAGTTATCGCTTGCAGAAAGGAGAAAACATTTTTTGCTTGAAGAGGAAAAAGTTTCACGAAAGGTGGAAATGCTCGAGAAAGAGCAGGACTTGCAAAAAACGGCGGTGGAACAACGACAATTCTCTCTTGAGTGTACACAAAAACAACTGGCTGCTTATGAAAAGGTCTTTGCCAGCGGCGCTTCTTCGAAAACCGAATGTCTTGATGCAAGAATGCGTGTCGAAGACAGACAAAAGGATCTGACGACGGCTGAAACAAAGGCCAGGGAGATAGCAGGCCAGCTGGAATCAGCAAGACACGAGCTTGCCCAATTGCGATCGCGCAACTCAATGCAAGGCTCACAATTGGAAGCAAGCGTTTTTGATATCGCAGCCTCGGAAGCACAGGTTAGTTCACGGATGCGTACTGCTGAGCGAAATTTGAGTGACGCTCAGACTAATTACCAGGTCGCCTTAAGAGCTACACGTTCCACTTTTGAAAACGAGCAAGCTGAAATCGCAAGGCTCAAGAAAGAAATGGAGCAGCTGATTGCTTCGATCAGCGCCGAAGAGCACATTTATCACAAAGGAGAGCTTTGTTCGCCTGTTGACGGAACCGTGGCTCTATTGCATCTGCACGGAGACGGTGAGGTAGTGCAACAGGGACAGGATCTTCTAACTATTGTTCCTAGCAAGCAAGAGCTGCTTGTGTGTTTGCACGTGCCAAATGAGCAGATTGCGTTTATTCATAAAAACGACAAAATCAAGCTCCAGTTTCCTGCTTATCCCTACCAGCAATATGGTACGGTGAGCGCCCGCGTGAAAATCGTAGACGAATTTCCGAGCCAGGAGAAAGATTACGCCTCGACATACAGAGTTCTGCTTGAACCCCTGCGCAACTGGATTCTGTGCAGGGGGCGGAAAATCTCGCTGCGAAAAGGTCTTGAAGTCGAGGCGCAAATCGTAATGCGTAAACGGCGGCTTCTTGTTGTTTTGCTTGCACCTCTTTTAAAGCTTCAATATGTGCATTTTAAGGCTTGAGTAGCGGAGGGATTTGAAGAGGTATTTAAAAGTTGTTGAAAATAGGATCGGATTAAATGGAACTCGAACTTGATCTTGAACAAAGCATAAAGACGCGCTTGCGCAGGTCGGACCTGTTCAGCCAGCTCAGTGACGAGCAGTTCGGGCAATTAATAGGCCAGCTTGAACCTGAAAGATTAGCCCTCGGAGACCTGATTCCTACCCGAAACCAGGGTGTCGATCTGCTTGTTTCAGGAAAGATTCGTCTCTTTGAAAGATTGCCGGACGGGCGGGAAAATAACTTATGCACGCTCGATACTACTGGCGAATGCTGGTCTGACTCCTGGCTTCACGCAAGCGGCAATGGGATTTTGCTTGCCAGAGCCTCACAAAGCAGTGTTTTGCTCAAGGCTGAGCTTGCTGCATTTGAGAACCTTGCAGCAAGTAACAAGCAGTTCAAATTACATTTCGACGAGCTGAAACTGCGCTGGGAGAATTTTTGCTTTTTAAGGCAACTAGCGCCTTTTGCAAGTATCGTTTCCACGAAGCTGCTTTCATTATCTCGCTACAGCCGGCGGCTTCGTGTGCAGAAAGACGCAAATGATCTCGCTGCTGTAGAAGGACTCTTTGTGCTTTTGCAAGGGGAAATTGAGTGCATTCAAAAAAATGAGCAAGAAAGGCTTCTTCCCGGTCAGTCTTTTGTGCTGGGTAACTTCGGTTCTTTCAAGGCAGACACAGAAATGTGCCGGGTTATCGAAGATGCGGATCTGATTGTGATTACGCGGGAAATTTACAGCGAGCTTTTGGACCACAGCCCCGACCTGGCTGAACTGCTGGCTGCAACTAGAGACACTGAATTCGGATTAAACGCTGGTCTTAGCACGGCAGCAGCAGCGGCATTTCAGCCGCCGCCTGTTCAAAGCGCCGCTGCAAACCAGGCATTTTCGACCGAGACGGAAGAGGAAAATTTAAACCCAGAAGAAGGATCCTTTGCCTCAAGAATTGGCAGAGCCTGGCGTCAATATCCTTTCATCATGCAGCAGAGCCAGATGGATTGTGGCGTAAGCTGCCTGGCAATGGTGGCGCTTTACTATGGGAAAAGGCTGGATATAAACGATCTTCGTGAGCGTGCCGACGTAAGCGTGGAGGGCACAAGCATGCTTGCCCTGGCAGAAACAGCGGAGCATGTTGGATTCATGTCCAGAGGAATTCGAGGGACTTATGAAGGACTTCTTAATGCCCGCTTGCCTCTGATCTGCTTCTACAAGCAGAACCATTTTGTAGTGCTTTATGAAATAAACAAGAATGAAGCTCGAATTGGTGATCCGGCAGAAGGGCTTTTGAAAGTTAGCCGCGAAGAGTTCACGAAAAATTTTTCCAAGAGCGCTCTTGAACTGGTACCGACCGTAGAGTTAAAACGCGCTCCGGGAGCCAAAAATCCCTTAAGCATACTTCTGCCCTTGCTAAAACCGTATTCGGGTCCGGTCAGGGACGTCTTGATTGCCGGAATCGTATACCAGGCGCTCATGATTATAACGCCGTTCTTTTCACAGACAATAATCGATCGCGTAATAGTTCATGAAGATATATCGATGCTGAATATGCTGCTCTTGGGCATGATTCTGGTTAGTTGCTTTCAATCTGCTCTTACTTTTGCTCGTGGAATTCTAATCTCGACTCTGTCCTCAAAAATCGACCATTCTCTTTTCGTGCAGTTTTTCAAACATCTACTCAGTCTGCCTTTGAAATATTTTGAACAAAGAAGCAGTGGCGACATACTGGCTCGTTTCAATGAAAACGCACGCATAACTGCATTTCTGTCTGGAAATACAATTACGGTGATTCTGGATTCCTGCATGGCAGTTATATACATGGCCGTACTCTTCTATTACAAATGGAGTTTCGGGCTTGCCACCCTTGTTTATGTGTCTTTATTAATGGCTGCCGTAACTGCTTACACGCCGCTCTTGCGCGGATTCAGTAATGAAATTTTCAAGAAGACTGTCGCTAACGATTCCTGCGTTATTGAGACTGTTCACGGAATTGAAAAGATCAAGTCAGCAGCAGCTGAAAATCGCACTCGCTGGAAGTGGGAAATTCTATTTGTGGACAAGTTGAGCGTAACATTCAGGCAGCAGCTTGCTTATAACGGTTACAGTCAGGTGACCCAGCTGGTTCACCTGATTGGGCGGGTTCTATTGATGTGGCTTGGTGCTAATCTGGTAATCGAAAAAACATTTACCGTCGGCCAGTACATGGCAGCAAACATGATTGCCAGCATGGCCGTGGACCCAATTTTGCGCTTGATCTCGCTCTGGCAGCAACTGCAGAGTGTAAATATATCGGTTGAGCGTCTTGGTGATGTATTCAGAGCTCTTCCAGAGCAGACCGGGCAGAAAGCGCGAATGCACGATCTCCGTGGTTTCATAGAATTCAAGAATGTCACTTTTCGCTATAACGAACATGCGCAACAAAACACGCTTTTAAACATATCTTTGAGAATACAACCTAACCAGATGATTGCAATTGTAGGGCGCTCCGGTTGCGGCAAAACCACCTTAGCCCGATTGATGCAGGGGCTTTATCTTCCCAGCTCCGGCTCTGTAATGATTGACGGCGTCGATACCAGTCAGATTGAGCTCTCGGACTTGCGCAAAAAGATCGGGGTGGTGGCACAGCACGAGTTCTTTTTCAGCGGCACCGTGCGTGAAAATCTGGCATTCTATATGCCGGATGCGCCGCTTGAGAAAATCATTGAAGTCGCCAAAATTGCCGGCATTCATGAGAAGATCAAGACTATGGGCAGCGGCTACGACACTATGTTGAGCGAGGGTGGTCAGAATCTCTCGGGCGGTGAAAGGCAAAGGATGGCGATTGCAAGAGCCCTGCTCCATGATCCCAGGATCTTGATATTCGATGAGGCGACTGCGGCTCTTGACAGCGAGTCTGAGCGGCATATCCAGCTATGCATGGATGAGATTCGCAAAGGGCGTACGATGGTTGTAATCGCACACCGGCTCTCAACAATCAAGAGTGCCGACCTTATTCTGGTGGTCGACCAGGGACAGATAGTGGAAGCTGGCAATCATGCAGGACTTCTTCAGAAGAAGGGGCTCTATTTCCACTTATGCAGCCAGCAGTCTATTTAAAATGCAGCCTGAGAACCAATGAAAACACAGCAATCAGATTTTTCAACAAGCGAGCACGCGAACCAGATCTCCGGACAGTTGCAACTGGCTGTTTTTGAACGCTTTGGCATTGCTTCACAGAATGGTCTCTATGCTTTGATTTTGTTGATACTCTGTTTTATTGCCTGGGCTGCTATTGCAGAAAGCGATGTTTGTGCGGAGGCAAGCGGAAGACTCGAACCACGCATCAGGGTGCTGTTGATTCAACCCACAAGTGATGGCACCATCGCCGAGTACTTAGTGAAGGACGGGCAATCAGTAAAAAAAGGCGAGCTTTTGATCAGGCTTAACACAGTGCGGGCTGAAGCCGAACTCAGGAAAAAGCAGGAAGAACTCTCAATTTTGAAAAACGAGCTTAACGCGCATGAGAATGCCAGGCAAGGACTTGCCCGCATTATTCTGGATCCGTCCTACCATGAAAAAGAAAGCTTGATCTTGCCGGAAGTTGATCGCATTGCAGGAGAGCTATATGCTTCAAAGAAGTCTCTTGATTCGGCAAACTATGATATGTCTACCGCAGCTGGCAAAGGGCTGCGGATGTCTCCTGAGATGGCGGTGTTGAGCGCGCAGCAGAAAAAGCTCGAATCGGTCAGAGATGCGCGCAAACTCTCGGTGCGGCAAAATGCTGAAGAGCGAGTTGCAGAGCGAAAGAAGCTTGAGTCAAAAATAGCGATGTTGGAAGCCGGACTGGATAAGTCGCGTGTTGAGCTTGCCGAACTTGAGGCTGGCCTGGACGATGCCAAAAAGGAGATGGAAATCTACGAAAAAGGTAAAGAACTTGGTGTCGCTTCGGAAGTCAAATTTCTTGAAATCAAAAACTATATGTACCAGAAAGAGTATTACGTGCAGCAGCAGCGTTTGCAAATCGCTGAGCGTGAGCAAGAGCTAAGTGCGGCTCGCCTTGATCTGGATTCTTCCGGTCGGGCCTTTGATGCCGACCAGGCTGATCTGGTGGCGGGTGTCAAAGCTGAGGATGCAAAAATATCTTCTGTTCCTATTTCCATGAATGAAACCGCAAGGACGCTTGAATTCAAGCAGGCCGCATTTGAAGTGGCTGCTTACCATGCCAGGGCCCGCTATGCAAAAGAGATGACTGAAATCAGTAACCTGCAAAGAAAAATCAGCGAATGCAATTCGGCTGTCAGGGAATTGGAAGAGGAGCTTCGCGAAAAGTATTTGCGTGCGCCTTTTAACGGCGAAGTATCAGACCTGGTTCATTTGCTTCCAGGTGAAATGGTGCTGAGGGGACAGACACTGATGAGCCTTGTTCCTTCAGCAAGTGAGCTTGTGCTGAGGGCCGAAGTCAATAATGCCGACGTTGGGTTTGTGGAACTCGGTCAGACCGCCCGGCTTCGTGTATCGGCTTTTCCTTGTGAGGAATTCGGTATTATCCAGGGCAAGGTTGTGCGGGTGGACGACTATCCGGAAGAGAAAATTGAGAATAAGAAAAAAGTGTCGGTGTACAAGGTCACAATTGAGCCGGAGAAACTCTTTCTAAAAAACGGTGAAAAGCAGTTTCAACTTATGCCTGGACTTGATGTCCATGCAGACATTGTTTTGCGAAAAAGAACTTTGCTGGAATTACTTTTTGAACCGTTGTTGAAGATGGGAAAATTCTAGCTCAGTCGGCTTCAGTTATGCGTGCGGCTAGCCAAGCCCATTTTTGGGGAATCCAAGTGCCTAAAAAAACAGGATCGGGTTAGAATGATTCTGATTGATCAAGTGAGATTTTTGTGCGTCCATCTGCTCTTTTGAAATGCAATCTTGTCTTTCTGGCTGTGTTTTGTGTATGCGCCGGGGGCAGCCCTGCTTATTCGGTCGATATAAAATATCTCTCCGGTGTGGGCAAGGAACCGCTAACTGCGCGAGTCAATCTGGATGTTGGCCACATAAAACAGCAAGAGCGTTTTCATGCGAATCTGCCGCCAATAATGATCGATGCCAGACAAAAAGAAAGCTTGACACTGGAACGTGTATTGAGCCTGGCAGCAAATCGCAACCTAGCATATTTGCAGAGTCGCTGGCTCGGTCGCTCGGCTTTCTATGGTTTTTTAGGCAGTGTTGCTTCAATGAATGCTTTTAATTATGGAGAGAACGGGCAGAACCTTGGTCTCTTTACCGACCCGCCTGCCGGCCAGCCCTTTGGAATGAACCAGCCAATCGAGCGCGAGCGCTACTACACTTATGGTGTGACACTTTCGACCGGCGGCACGACTTTTCTCAACATGATGAGCAACTTTTTCAAGTCCAGAGTTCTTGCTGATACTGTGAAAACCAGTTTGCAGGACACGCTCTTTGAGGCTTCCAATAACTATTTCACGCTTTGCCGCGACATTTCACTTCTGCATGTAAATGATATTGTTGTTGAAAATGCAAAAGGGATTCGCGATCTTAACCAGGGCCTTCTTGATGCCGGAATGGGTACGCGGCTGCAACTTCTGCAAGCAGAAACTCAGCTGGCTCAGGACAGGCAGCAACTGGTATTGCAGCAGGTGCAGGCACGTGTGTCTGCAATAAACCTTGCAGTTACTCTCAACCTGCCGCTCTCAATTTATCTACTGCCGAAAGCTCGCCCGCTGGAAAAAACCACGCTTGTGGACCCGAGATTGGCAGTTGAGTCACTTATTTATTTTGCGCTCAAACAACGACCGGAAATTGCCAAGCTCAGGAATCAGGTAAAGCTCGATATTTCCCAGGCCGGGCAGGCACTTACGCCGCTTATACCGACAGCATCCTATGTCGTAACTTCTGGGGAGTTCTTTCCGGCAAACAACCAGCCGAGTCTTATAGGTATTCAAAGAAACATGCAAATCGGGTGGCAGCTAAATAATTTGGGCGCGCCAATCGTGCCTAATTTTGCCGCAGGTCTTGCAACGGCGCGCTCGGACAAATACGCGCTTCGCAATGTCGAGCTGCAGGTCCGTTCGCAAGTAAGAGAAGCTTTCGACCAGAGCCTGGCTTACGAATCGAACATAGATATTGCCAGGCTGGCTGCCGCCCAGGCGCAGGAGCAGCTGAGGCTGGCCGAGGATCGCTTGAAAGCCGGTATCGGCATAAACATCGATGTGATTCAAGCCCAGAGTGCGCTGACAATTGCATTGAGAAACTACGTTAATGCAATTTACAGCTATAACATACAGCAGGCCAAACTCAGGCGAGCCATTGGCGGATTCAGCATGCACGCGATGAAGGCAGGCAAGCTTCGATATGACTAATACTGCCGGCGGTACTGTGCTGTGTTTGAGAGGCGTATCGGCAAAGAGCAGGCAAAGTCGCTGTTATTGCCTTGTCTGGTGATGTATACTCTCTAAGGATTGCGCGGGAAAATAACAGGATAGATGCTTCTAGATTTACTGAGCCGAGAATCTCATGACATCGGTGCTGATGCAGGGAATTGTGATTTAAGAAGTTCCGGACTCCGACTCCAGAGAACAGTTCTTATCGGCTTGGCCTCTCTTGCTTTGATTCTGTCAGGCGTTAGCATCGGTGCTCAGGCAGAATCGGAAAGAGACAAAAACCTGCCTGCTGGCGACTATCTTTATCTCGGTGCACCCGGGCAAGCTCCCAGAGCATTCTCCATTTCATCGGCAGGGGATATTTCCTGGAAAGAGAATGTGCCGAAAACCAATGTTCAGATTGCAGTTGCAGGTGTAGGGCAATTGGGCGAAAATCGAGATATTAGCCGGAAACCGAAAAAGAGGAACCGGAACTTTCAGTGGGATTATCGGAAATATCCAATTATCAGATGGAAAGCTCATCCGGTTACAATTATGCCCGGGGCCAGTGCCCAGATGAACACCAGTTTTGACACCAAAGAAGACATGTTTGGGCGTGGTTTGCTGAAATACAGTATGCGTATCTCAGAGTTTCCGCCCAACTGCGAGGCTGTAGGAATTCAGCTGCTTGATGCAAACGGCTTTAAGCTGATTGAGTTTGATATTGCCAGAAATCAGTTTCATCCGGTGCCCGGAAGCTCGGTTCTGGAAGCAAGTGACGAGCAGCCTTGTAAGAAGAAAGAATACTGGCAAGCGCGGGATTATCTTGTAAAGCAAAGCTCCCGCTGATTCTGAAACTTTTGCTTGATTTTGCTTGCTTCCCTGCTAAGGAAGAGAACAGCAAAAACACGACCAGCTTGCTTCCACGAACATTTTTCCTGTCGGCTTAATCTGGGCGCCTGGCCCGTGCCGGGTTAGCCTGGCGCCTGGCGGGCATAAAGTAATGGCGGTCCGGGATCTAATCTAAGCTTAAAACGAGCTTTTCATATGAGTGAGCAAGAAGAAGAAAAAAACGATATCTCTCCCAGTTTCGAGGAGCAGGTCAAATTCTTGCGCAAAGCCCGACAGCAAGGATCAACTCGCTTTCAGAAAACCACTGAGTTTAATGTTTCAAAAAAGCTGAAACGGGAACTCGACCGGTCGGAGCATGATCAGGGCGCTCTGGATGCACGTCTTGAAGCTGCAATCAACAGAGAAGCGGGCAATGCGATTTTTGACGATTCGCTGGCGGCGGTTCTGAGGGGAAAAAAGACTTTGAATCAAAGGACCACGCATCGTTCTGAGGGAGCCGAAATATCAAGACCTGCAGCCGATACTCCTGCAGAGCCGCCTGCGGCTCAGGAGCCATATCAACCCGACTTGCCTGAGCATGAGCTTCCTGAACCCGACTTGCCCGGCCATGAGCTTCCTGAACCCGACTTGCCCGGCCATGAACTTCCTGAACCCGACTTGCCCGGCCATGAACTTCCTGAACCCGACTTGCCCGGCCAT
>CAZTQO010000013.1:80105-126804 GCA_964615655.1 uncultured Candidatus Obscuribacterales bacterium
CCTGACCATCAGCTTCCTGACCATCAGCTTCCTGACCATCAGCTTCCTGACCATCAGCTTCCTGACCATCAGCTTCCTGATCCTGACGTGCCTGACCATGAGTCATATCAGCACGAGCCCGACGCCGAGCGGCCCGAGCTGCCCGACGCCGGTCAGCCAGAGCAGCCAGAGCAGCCGGGATCGATAGCAGAAGCGTTGCCGGACCCGGAATCCTTTCGGTCAGGCTACGAATCGCCCAGCTACCAGAGTGAAGCGCAGCTTGACCATCTGGAAGAAAGTGTCCAGAACCCGGAAGATTATGAGACGCAAAACTCAGACCAATCAGGGCAGCTTCTGGAACCAGAACATGAGAAGAAGGACCATTCCGCTTCTCTGGAAAGGGAAACGCCCGCTAGCCAGCGGGCTCCTGCTGAATACAAGGTAAGTTTCAAGCGCCCTCCGGCCCTTTTTGCTCCCAAAAAGGCTGCAGCTTCTCCGGAAAGCAATCGACAGCAAGCCCCGGCTGCTCCTACTCAGGCTGAAAGTGACTTGAAAGAGTGTCCTCGATGTGCGGAGCTGATCAAAAAGAAAGCAGTTTATTGCAGGTTTTGCCATCTGGATTTACCTGCGTACAAAGCTTCTGATATTGAGCATCAGGTGTTAGAGAGTTTCGCCGCAGAGTCGTCAGGGTCAGATGATGAGTCAGCTTCAGTAGCAGAGTCGTCAGGGTCGGATGAGTCAGCAGAAGCCGAGGCAGCCGAGGAACCGAAACAAGACGAAACAGTTCAGCAAGCAATAGCCGGGGAACTGAAACAGGTCGAGGCAGTTCAGGAAGCAATAGCAGAAAGAGCGTTAGAGGACGAGGCGCAAGAAGCGCCGACACAGGAACCGATCACAGAAGAGCGGACACGGGGACTGGTGATCGCAGAAGAGCTAAGGCAGGAATTGATTCGTTTGAGCGAATTTCTTGAGCGCATGCCTGAGTTTGCAGCAGAGTTCAAAAGAGAAACCGGTCTGGAGCTTATAAGCGCTGATCAGAAGATCTCAGTTTGCTTAAATGCAAACGGAGATAATGTCAATCTATATACCGTAGATGCCAGTGAGAGTGGTCTTGAAGAAGCGCGCTCATATGCTGGATATTTAATTGAGCAATATGCGGATCTTTTGAGCATGGAATTTGGAATCGAATTCCCGAGAGATGGCGAAGCGGCCTGCAGGCAGCTTGAGTATGACGATGAATACAGACTCAGAGCCGGCGCTTTGCTCAAGGCTTGCAAACCTCGTATAGATCAGCTGAAAGCATTGCACCGGGCAATTGAATATTCCTGGCCTTCAAGCTATCAGCAAGCCGGACAACTGCCGATGCTTGTGGTTTTCATTTCTGAGACGCTGGTTAAAGATGAGGATATGGGAGTAAGACTGAAGTATTTCGAGGACGGCAAGCCAGTCTTGTTTATCGCTTCGTCATTGTGCAACCAGGGTCAAGCAACCGAATTTGATCCGATCGGAAACGACAATTTTGAAAGCTGGCAGGCAAGCATAATGCGTGAGCTTGCCTGGAAGTCTGCTGTAGACTCAAGCAAGTTTCCTCTTTCCAATAACGAACTGGAGTCAATCGGCTGGGTTTATGTAGGCGACGGCTTTTATGCTTTTAAGACCCGTAGCGGTGAGCTTTATTTGCCTTATGGCGGAGCTGAAACTGCTGAGCAGGCATGGGCAAGATGCAATGAAAACGGCGACCCGGTCGGCAAAGACGGCCAGCTCATTTCCCAACAGGATGATCTCGTTTTCATGAGTAGTGCTGAGCTGGCACGAAAAGCCTTGCGGCGCCCTCCCAGCGATCACTTCGACACTCTGGAAGAAGAAATAGCAGATGCCTTGCGCTGTTTCAGGCAGGGGCCACAGTGGCGTCTGCATCTTGGTAAAGTAAATCCCGAACTTTACCAGCTGGTTAAGACAATTGATCAAATCTGTATTAACAGATGTTATTTGCCGCTAAGTAATTCCAGCGCTATGATTCGCTCTCCTAAAGGTGCTCTGGTTGAAAACAGCGCCGAGAATCAAATGGAGTTAGCTAAATTCGAGCAAAAAATTTCCGGAGTTTCGCAGAAATGATTGATTTGACTTATACCAGAGCATGCAAAAAGAGTACTGTGGAATTATGCAGCGAGCTTACGTATTTGTGCACACTTGCTTCTGTGCAAATTAATTTGGCTGATTTTGCGGCCAAAAAGAAAAGGCAATGGATAGATTCAGCTAGCGGGCTGGCGTTCAAAAAAGAGGACGCCTGGATATGAGTCAGGAAACAGAAAAGCAGGAGCGGGACGAAGAAAGAAAGGCAGAAATGCCTGAGCCTGAGCTTGCTTCAAATGAATCAGATGAAGTCAAAGCAGCAGAGAAAATGCTGGATGAAGGCTGGGGCAAAGACAAGACCCCAACTGAAACTGGCTCTGAGTCTCAAAAACAAAGCGAACTTGTTGAAAAGGGTCGGGCTCTTTCCGGCGCAGATGACAGAAATCTGAGAGAGAGTCTGGAGAAGCTTGCCGGGCTTAACGGCAAGAATGGAATGGAAAGTGGCGATCTCAATAGGTTCGCTTCCTTCTTTCCTCACATAAATGGGATTATTAAAGAACAAAACTCGCTGGCTGCTGGTAAAGTCCCGGAGCTTGATGCAGAGAGATTCAAGCGTGTGCTTGAAACCGTAGATAAATGCCGGAGCAATGAAGAAGCACTTGATGCTGCGATCAAAAGCGGAAACAAGGCTGATTTCGACAGACTGCTTAAAGAACAGCAAGAAATCAAAAAGCTGATTGAATCAAAAGAGTTCCGGAAAGACCTCGAGGACGCATCAAATGATCTTAGAAGCGGCTTCAATGTATTACGTTCCGGTCTTGCAAGCAATTATGACGGGCTCTTAAAAAGCCTTGTTGATTATGGCCGCAAACTACCTCTGGAACAGATGCCGCAAGATTTGCCCGTTGGGCTCAAAGGTTTTGTCGTAAGTAACGAACAGTTCAAGACTATGGTCGAAAAGGGAGAGTTCAATCTTCCGGAGCGATCGCTTGCCGATCATGAATTACCCACAGAAAAAGACCTACAGGAAGTCGCGAAATTATTGCGCTTTACTGATGCTGCAACCCAGGAGCTTAACCGTGGCAAACTGGAAACACAGTGGAACTTTACGCTTTCCAAACTTCAGCAGCTTGATGCCAGCGGGGAACTGGCAAAGAAGTGGTTCCCTGAAAAGCTGGAAAATCTGAGTGATGCACAGATTGAAAAAAAACTTGCAGCAGCTGCGCCCTGGATTGAAAAAGGCCTGGAAGTACATCGCTATGCCGAACTTCACCACCGCCTCGGCAAAATGATAAACGATCAGTTTACCTGGCCTTCATGGCTCGGCGGCATTCCATCGAACTGGGACTCATCTGCGATTGAAAATCACAAAGACCTGGTTTCTCTCACAAGAGATGACAAAACTGCAAGAGTAACAGTATCGATTAAAATGCCCGAGTCGCTTGATCGCAACGATGCAAATTCAGAGAGCATCAGGCAGTTAGATGAATGGCTTAAGAAATACAAAGAACCTGTTGATCAGGTGCTCAACCAGATTGATGCTTCCAAGGCTGAAAACAGCATTATTTACTGGGGTGACATTAAAGCTGAAAGCCGTGTGGACAGAGATGGCAACCTGGTGGAAGCCGGCTGGAAAGATGCTGCCGGAAACCAGGTTTTTCAGGAAAGTGACGGACGCAAATATCGCATCAGCAAAGAAGGCGAGAAAGAATGGGTTCCTGCTGATGAAAAACTCACAGACATGGAATACCGGATCATAAACGGCAACATTGTTCCTGTGAAAGAAGGTGAAGAAATACGCGATGTAAACCTGATGCGTTTCAGAACCGAGGCTAAGGAAGTTAAAGGTCCGGATGGCCAACCGCTTATTGAAATCAAACAGGTCCAAAATCTTCAATATGCCCACTGGCTTTCGTACCAGGGCTGGGGTTGGGTCAGTGATGTTAAAACGATGGGCGGCGATATAAAAGCCCAGAAAATAGACAAAGATCAAGTAATTGGCGAAGATAAGGGTGTTGCAGGTCACAGGCGTGACGGCAAAGCCGGAGATTATCTTGTTACGCTTGCCGATGGCCGCCAGCAGTTTATTGAAGCCAAAAGCTTTGAAAAACTGTACAGAGAAAAAGCAGGCAAGCCGGGTGAGTATGAAGAAAAACCCAGGCAATACAAACCCGATGACTGGCTTGTAGTTTACAGAACCGATAGCGGCATTCCTCAACCAACGCTCATGCAAGCTAAAGATGTACCTGCATTTGTTTCTTCGCAGGAAAAATGGCAGGTAGGCACCAAAGTTGTAACAACTCTGGTTGACGCCGGTCTCTTATTGAGTGGTGTGGCCGAGGTAAAAGCTGCAATGGTAGGTGTGCAGGCTGCCGCCGGTACTGCAGCTGCGATGAGCACCATGAGGGTGCTTGGCAAGGCTCTGCTGACGAATCAAGGTGCTTTCGGTGCGCTGCATGCAGGTATTGGTATCACAGGATTCATGGGGCAGGGCATTGAAAATATCGGTCCTGCGGGCAAAACCTTTATGCATCTGCGCGCGATAGCCATGATTGCCGATCTCGGTTACACTGCTATTGGACGGCCTTTCAGCCCGGCTCCTTTTGTGCCGACAGCAGAGCAAATTGCAGGTCAGGGATTATTCTCAAGGGCGCTTCTGAATTTCAACAGCGCATTCAACGAAGTGCCGCTCACCCAGCTTTTGCGCATCGACAAAGCGGCAAGCTACCTGTCCAGGTTTGAGTTAATTCAAAAAGCAGGGACTTATCTGGCTCCGTTCAGTGCTGTCGGGCGCCTGCCCGGTATGGGCACGGCCGGAAAATTCATAAAGGAAGCATCGTTTGGACGTGCGCAAGCTCTCGGTGCGGATGTATTCTTCTTAAGCGACATCGGATTCAGGCAGATTCCAGGCATAGTGAACAGAGCTCATGGCACGGACAGCCAGGCAAAGCAACAAGAGCAAGCACTGGAGCGCCGCTGGTTGCAGTCGACTCTTCCGGAAGACAGGAAATCACCCAGCTCTTTTGATAAGCAAACAATGCTGCGTATGGATGCTTTCAAGCAATCACTCGATGAAGCTATTAAAATAGCGGAAAACGACCCTAAGAGAATCGATCTGAATAAGAAACTCATAGAAACAGTGAAGAGCGAAAATGCTGATGCTCGTGATCGCTTTGCGGCGGCTTTTGCACTTGTAGAGCTGAATTCAAAAGACGGCAGACTGCCTGAGAAAATTTCTGCGGCTGATGCAAGCATCGACAAGGCAGATTTGCAGAAATTCATAGACAGCCAGCGCTATTTGCAAGCAAAGGAAGTAATTAGAGGCTATCAAGATAACCTGAAAGTTCATGTTGCAGCTGAATTTCAAAGCAAACTCGATAAACTGGCTCAAACAGCAAAGCTTTCAATGAGCGACAATGCAGGCGAGCGTGAAACTGCAATGTCCGAGCTGATAGCTGCTTTCCAATCACCAGATACAAGCCCTGAAGAAAAACTTCTGGCAGCCTCCTCAATACTTTTTGCAAGACGGCGGGGCGAAGACGGACAGCTTGCCGAGACAGTATCTGCCGGCGGCAAAGAACTCAAAGCTAAAGACCTTGTCGACTTTCTTCATACAAGCTCGCTGCCGCGTCAGGGCTACGGATCTGATTCAAAAGCGAATCCCGGTCATATGAGACTTTATGCAGGCGATATGCTTTTGAGGCTCGATATTGATCGTTTTAGTATTGCCGACATGAATCAGATCTGTCTTGCAATCGTAAACGACAAAAATCAGCCCGCTGACCCGGCAGCGAAAGAGCGCTTTACGCAGTTGAAGTTGCAAGCTATGACTGATGCACATGGTTTGAGACTCGGTGATCTTTATGAGCTGATGAAGTCACGGGTTGAACCAGAAATCGCTGCTATGGCGCAGGGCGACCATTCTGAAAATCAATCAAAAGGCATGGCGCTTGCATCGATTCAGGGAAGAGATGCAGAAGCGATTCAAAAGGCCCTTTCAGAGCTGCGTCAAAACCCGGATAAGCGGGTTGCCGCGCTTGCATCCTACATGCTTTATGCAGTTGATTCACCAAGAGCAAGCGAAAGGGTTGAGGGTCTTGCTCGCTTGCAAAAGCAAGGAGATTCGCTCAAGTTCCCTGTTGATTTCAATAAAGATTCGCAAGAGAAATGGGCTCAGACATTAAATACCGAGCTGCTTGCGAATTTAAAAGCAGAATTGCCGGCTAAAGCAGGAGAAGAATTTGACCGGATAAGCTGGAATAAGTTCAGGGCAGCAGAGGAGTTCATAGCTTCCAACCCGGATTTGAAATCGAATCCGCAATTGCAGAACGATCTAAACAAGGCGCTCATGTCCTTAATCAATGGCGACAACCCGCAACTGGCTGCTAAAGCTCTGCCGCTGCTGCTTGCAAGAGCGCAGTCCTATACAGATATCTTCAGCAAACTCAAGGCCGATGAATTGAGCCCCGAGCTTAAGAACTTAAAAGAAGTTCTTTTCGATTCGGGGGCCATACTTGACACGCTTGCTGAAAACAGCATTGACATGCTGATGGATTCGGCTACCTATGCCACATACTCTTCCAGAGTCGAAGGTCTTTATAAAGATCTCGATAAGATGCGGCTTGATTACGCAAGTGAAAAAGCGCAGTTGAGTGAAACTGATCGTGCCGGAATTGAAGGCAAAATCCAGGAGCTGGAAAGCTCTTACGAGAGTGCAAAACTGGCACCTCTGGATTTTAAGAAAGCTCTGCTTGCCAATCTTGCTTTATTAGGAGAGCTGCAAAGATCCAATCCACTCAATCCTAATACAGCGGGTAACGCAAAGATTTTGCAAAAAGCTGTCGAAGATCTTTCTTTTGTGAATCAGGACAAAATCGAAACAATGTCGCCTGATTTGCGTGTGCAAGCAATCAAAACCCTGTCTGAAATTGCATCGGACAAGGCTTCAGCTTTTGTGGCATTGAACAAAACTCTGAGAGAAGATCCCAGCCCTTCAGTGCGGCTGGCTGCAATCGATGCGCTTGCGAAACTGACCCCGGAAAACTTGCAGGCTATTTGTCTTGAACAGCTAAGGGTCGAAAAACATCCGGAAGTAGCAAAGAGACTGCGGGAGGTTGAATTTACAAATCGCCGTCCTGATCCGGATAGCTACGAGTACAAAGAGAGATTCGACAAAGCTCGAATTGAACTGATCAATCAAGCTGCACATTCGCTTACCGGTGCCGAGGACTTTATAATCAGTAATCATGATCTCAAGTTCCTGGACGGGCAAACGTTGCGTATTCACGCCCTTACAGACTTGCAGGATATGTACTTTAACGGAGTCGGCGGCTTTTTCCGCTTTGCCTGGGAAGGCGAAAAAGGTGTTGATTCGGATCACGCAAAACTGCTCGATAAATATGCCGGTTACATGCGTAACTCCATGGATGCGCTCGGTCGCCGCGCCGCTACCGATGATGAGGCTCTTAAAGCGCTGGTTTATATAGGTCTTTCAAACGGCAGACCTCTCTTAAAAGACGATCGCAGTTATGGCGCGGAACAGGCTTGTGAGAAACTCAGAGACATTTGCAAAAATTCTAGCCCTGAACGAGCAAAGCAAATAAGCTGGGCCGTAGAAATGATGCTATTGCATCAGCCTAATTTGAGTGCAAAAGGGCGGCAGGCTGTGCTTGACGGCTTGAAGTCCATAATTGCAAAACCTGGTCAGGGTGGTCTTTCTGACAGCCAGGTCTCAACCCTGCTTGCGTCGACTTTGCAGCGCCAGCTAAAAAACACACCTGCAGCAGACGCAAAAGATTTTGCCGCTCATGAAAAATTGCAGCTCGACCTGCTCAATATGCTTGGCGAGGCGCGCTTTGCCAGTAAGGAAATTCTGCCTGTGCTTGAAGCCATTTCGGAAGGCAGCCCTAAATTCAAGGTCTTGCGCAATAGTTCCAGCGGCGAAATCAACAAAGTTCAGTTTCCGGATGGTAGTTCGCGTGAAGTGCAAACTCGAAATGGTCAGGCACTCAAGTTCATTTATACCGATTCACAGGGCAAAGAGACAGTATGGCTGCCGGACCCGAATAATTTAAAAACCTGGTACAACGCCAATGACAAGGAAAGGAAAGAGCCGTGGAAAGGTGAGTTTAGCATTGATCAAAAAAATGGCGATTACATAAGTTTCAACGCAAAAAGCGGCCTTAAGACTGTAATCAAGCCAAATGGCGGCAAAATAGAAAGCATTGACGGCAAGGTAGCCAGGCTCGTTTACCCGGATGGTTCAATCAGAGCTTTTGATCCTCCCGGCGACGGATACAAAAAATTCACTTTCACAAGTGCCGACGGCAAGCGCAGTGAAGTCTGGGAGCGAGATGGCGCTTCAGACAGATTTTATCGCTCCGACGACAAAGAGAAAAAGAACCCCTGGGTAGGCCAGGAGCATATCGATGAGGCAAGTGGTGATTATGTTCAGGTGCAGGGAGAAGTTCGGAACATTTTCAAACTGGATGGTTCAAAGCTGCAAGTCAAAAATGGTGCAATGACCGAACTGCGTCCGGCAACCAGCGTTGCCTACAACACAAGCATAGACAGTGTCAGATTGAAAGCTCAGGAGCTGCTTTCAAAACTCGCAGACCAGAGCGTTATTCTGAGACAACAAGCAGTGCTTCCGGATGGCTTTGATTCAGAAAAAGCAGCTGCTGCAATTTCTCTTGAGCTGGCCAATCCTAATGCGAATTCTGAAAAAGTGGGTCGGGCTCTTGCACTTTCTGAAAAACTTGCCCAGATAAAGTCGGATGATGATCCACGGCGGGCGCCGCTTGCAATTGCAGCAAGAGATGGGCATGAGCTGGTGCGCTTAATAGCAGCAAGGCAGCTTGCCAAAAGCAGCAATGCCGACGACAGAGCACTTGCTTATTCGGTGCTTTCACGGTTGGAGAAACAGGGCAGCCGGCAGGGCTACGTGGCCGAAGCTCACGAGCTAATAACGCAAATGCTTGCTGATAAGAATCTCCCGGATTCGGACAGGCAAATAATTGAAAGTTCAAGAAGCGAAGCTGCAAGGCTCAATGCCGCGGAGTATAAATCAGATGATCGTACTGCTGATATATCATCCAATCTGGATTATCAGGACAACTATGAACGGGCCACAAGAGAACTCAAAGACATAGCACTGAAGCGTCGCAACCTGGCCAAATATGACGGTAGCGACAACTGGTTTTCGAAAAGCGACAACTACAATTTACTCGATGCAGACAAACTACGGGCTGCGCAGAAACAAGCTGCTCATGACGCTTACCCGGGGCCGCTGCGCTGGCTGTTTATGAGCAGAGCCTCCATAGACAAAGTGGTTGATGATGCTGTCAATGAAGTATGGAACAAGCAAGACCGGCAGCTTGCAGCTCTTGGGGAGCAGGCTAAACTGCAGGGAGAGTCCGGGCGCGAGGCCCGTGAGGCGCTTGCCTCAATTATCCTGACACAGGGCCAGCCGCTGAAAGAAAGTGATCGCGTCTGGGCCATGAGAGAAGCTTCCAAAATGATCAGGGATTGCATAAAAGGCGGTCATCCCGGTTCTCGCGACATGCTCTGGGTGCTTAAGGCCGCATTGATTGAAGAGCCCTCGCTTGATCAGACAACGCGATTCAATCTGATGAATGCTCTGAGCTATGCCAAAGACCGAGGCATAATCGACAGCAAGGAAGCCTCGATTGTTATGGCTGCGGCACTTGAAAGCGAATACCAGGGCATGCCTGCAAAAACCAGGGCTGCTGAGGCACATGCCTCAAGTATAGTAAATCAGAAATATGCAATCGATTTGCTCTCAATCTGGGGCAACGCCGAAGCAAGCCCGGTGCTTGATGCTCTTTCACGCTTCCATCCTGATCCAACAGTCAGGCAGCGTGCTTTAGAGTCTTCTTCTTACCTGAAGCTAATCAACCCGCTCACAAGGGTAGACGGCCGCGGCCGGCCTTTATTCGGCACATTAGATAAGCAACAGGCTTTCGACAATCTGAGCGAGCAGATTCTGGAGCTTGAAAGAATCAGGCTGCGTTTGCCTGCCGGTACAAGCGCCGAGCAGATTAAGAAGGCGCTTGTGGCTGAAAACCGCTAAGATCTTCCAGAGAGCTTGCAATAGTGACAGTTGGGTTTAGTTGTTTCCGGCTTTAGTGTGCTGCTGCCATGTTCTCATGAACTGCTAGGCTGGTGTTGCCCAGTAAATCACCAAGTGTGAATTCAAGACGGAGATTTCTCGATTCTCGGTCAAGAACTCTTTTTAGTCTTGTCATTTTAAGACTTACTGATTTATTCTTCTTTGCTACAATACCAAGCTTCTCAAGCTGTTTGACCTGGCTCAGGTGTTCTTCCGGAATTTCATCCGAGGTTTCTACCTCAGTCAGCCATCTTAATGCAGGCCTGCATTCGGACAGAACTTTCAAAATCGGACTTTCTACGTGTTGCATATCCATGAGCATGCTTCTGATCTCCGGTGAGAGTGTTTCTGCTGTTGCTGCTGCATTCGCTGCTGCTGTTGTTGTTGCCGGACCTTTTTCACTTTCTGAGCTTGCGTCTGGCGAGGCCGCCGGTGCAGTGGCGCCATCACTGCGTGAAGGCAGCAAGGGCTCAGCTCCGTTTGTTACAGAAAATACTTGCTTGTTTTGTTCCTGCATCAACCTGATTACAGTATCGAGGTCGGAACGTCTGAAGCTTTTATGATCGCGAATCAAGATACCGCATTCGGTGGCGTGTGATATTTCGGGCGAATAAACAATATTTGCCAGAGTGTCTTCTGCAATACCCTCAGGCATTACAACCTCGAAATTCTGCTTTTGTGCCTCAGCCCATTCTCTTATTTTTTCATAATTGCTCATTGTAAAGAGAAGAGCTCGTACCTGTTTTTTTCTTGTATTAATCATGGCTTTTTCCTCCGGTAAATCTGTGAAAGTCTTTGTTGTTTTAGACCGGGGGGCTTAGCTAGAAGAAGTCCTCATTATCAAAAAGTGTTTGCCACCAGGAATTAAGGGTGTTTCTTTCTACAATCTGTTTTGCCTTTTGTATTCTTGCTGCCCGCTCGATCTCCGGCATCAGCAGCGCTCGATTAACTGCTACAGCAATTGATTCCGGGCTTCTGGGCCTGATGCTCAGCGAGTGTTTTCCTATTTCTTTATACACACCGGCTTTGGGCGAAAGAACCAGAACGCCTGGATCTCTTACCTGGCATGAAACAAACTCTTTGGCGGTTAGATTGAGACCGTCTCTGAGCGGATTTACGAGCATGACGCTTGCGTCCCGATAAAGTGCAGCCAGCTCAGAAGCTTCGAGCCCCTGATCAAGCCAGTGGACTGCCTGCCATGTCCCGCACCCCAGTTCTTGATTGATTTCTTCTGCAAGGCTGCGGCAGCTTGACCAGTATTTGTCGAAATATTTGAGCCCCTCGCGGGTTCGGCCGCAATGTTGCACGAATACAAGCTTTTCTTTCCACTCAGGGAAATTATTGAAAAAACTGCGAACAGCATGCAGGCGCTCTAAGACTCCCTTTGTATAATCGGTTCTGTCAACGGAAAGCACGAATTTAGTTCCGGTCGTGTTCAGATGAGCTGAAGGCTCGGAACTTCGAGCCAGAAATCCCCAGTGCCGGCTGTCGATCCCCAGCGGTGCGACAAGCGCCCTGACCCTGCTATCCGGAGCTATTTTTCTTAGAAATTCAAGAAAGTTATTTTTGTATTCTTCAGTATGAAAACCTATGCGCTCAGCCTGAGCCAGATCTTTTACGATCTCGCTCATTAGAGCTTCAAATGCCGCAGGCACCTTTGCCGGCCACGGAATGTGCCAGAATATGGTTATATCCAGGTCCGGCTTCCTGCTTTTGAGAATACCCGGCAGAAGCGCCATCTGATAGTCATGCAGCAGAAAAGATCTGCTACTTGAATCGGATACAACCTGTGCCAGTTCTTGATTTAGCTTGATATATGCCTGATGCTCGCTTTTCTTGTAACTGATTTTATTTGGCATGCCGTGAAATAGCGGCCAGAGTGTGTTGTTGCAAAAGGAATAATGTAGCTCGCGCAAATCAATGTTGAGATCATGTATTTGCTCAGCCGAGAAATCTCCGTTTGCAAGCCGGGCAATTTTGTTGTTCTGGATGAAATGCCAGTTTTTAAAGCTTTTGCCGCATTCGTTTGCAAGCAAAGTGAGTGTTGACGAAACACCGCCTTTTCTTTCAGGACCACGGTAAGAGACCATGCTCATGGCACCCGTATCCATCGTGGTCTCGTTCTTTTCCACGCACAATTCTAGTATGTTTTGCATATAACCTCCGCAGCTGTGTGGCGAGGAGGACTACAATGTCCGTCATCCTCGCCGATTCTAGATTTAGTGGATAAGCTCAGCTAATTCGCTGAAACGCAGCAAAACAATCAAATTTTTCTCTTCCTGCTACCATTGTTTCGTTTGCTGCAAGAAGCAGTTCCACCTTGCCTTATTTCTAAGGAAGAACAGTCTTCTCAAGTCATATCCACCTCCTCCACCGCCGAATCAAAGCCGCGAAGCGATTGCTTCCGATGCTGGCTCTGATAGTCTATGGATTTATTATAGCATATTCTGAGCATATTTGCAAATCGAAAATGCAGTGATGGTGTTACTGGTGGTATCAGTGCTCAAATAGCCTTGATTTGCTCTTCAAACCAGCTGGAGTTTCCACGTTCCCAGATCTGTTTTTCAGCAAGTGCGCGCCCGGATTCGAAGTATGCAAGGGCTTCTCTGGGCTTTGCCAGCCTGCGGCAAAGCTCGCCGGCTTCAGCGAATGTATGAATCAATGCGTAAGTGCTTTGAGCACCATTTCTGCTCAATCTTTGAATCAAGATCTTTGCTATTTCAAGACCGAGTTCATACTCTTCAAAGCTGTAGCAAAGTTTGATCTCGGGCTTGAGAAACAATTCCAGTGCATTGCGGCTCAAAACCTGTGAATGCCGGTCATAGAAGGTTTTTATCCTGTCAACAGTTTCTTTTGCTTCCTTGATTTTATTTCTGCTCAGATACATTGAAAGCAAAAGCACAAGTACTTGAAACGTGCTTTCAGGATCGCTTGGATTATCTATTTCGCTGAGAAACGAGAGGTAGCGTTTGAGGCTGAGCCGATCAAAATGTTTTTTCAATTTTTCGCGGGGCCACTCGTGTGCGAACCCTTCTTCAAAGCTTACCTGCCTCATTTACAACTTCTCGTGATCTTTCGTGATTTTTGACTTGCTTATTGCTTTTTCTGCTGAAAGAATAAAACATTCTTTCTAATTCTGCACTAAGTTGGAGCAAATGCAATTTAAGCCTAACACCAATTGCAGTATCACTTTTTTGCTGCTGATAAACACCGCTTTTAATGATTCTGTTTCTAATTCATTCTGCGTTGGTTTATTCTGCGTTGGTTTATTCTGCGTTGATGCTATTTATCTTAAAGTTCAGCAGGCTTGCGTGTTTGACTCGCGAATGAGAAGGGTTTCATAAAATCCCCTCGGCCGGTTCGGTCGACTGCAGTCAGAAAGAGTCCGTAAGGTCAGTGAGAACAAGCCGGACGAAGCGGCGGCACGCTTTACAGATCTCAAAGATACCCTGTTTCAGTGGGCAAATCACGAATCAGATGATCATAGTTAAATCATCTTCTTTGCAACCCTCCTTTAAGATGAAACTGGGCGGATTGCGAGTTGGAAGATGAGGGTAATTGAGAATGGAGAGATTGACAGAATCTAATCTCTTGCAGAATTCGGAAACTGATCCCCGCTCCCAGGGATTTTTGATCGATGATGTATTGAACCCGTTTGTCAATGGAACGGGCGTGATTCAGATTTATAACAACTTTGTAGACGAGAAAGTCGAGCCTGCCTATGTTTCGCATGCGAAAACACTGAGCGGCAAATGGGCGCTGCACACTCTGGCTTCGGCCGGCGGCGCTGTACTTACATACGCACTTGCAGGCAAGGCCACAGGCATGGGGCTTGGTGCCGTATCTACCGGGCTCGGACTGGAAGGAACTGCGGCAAAAGTTCTCTCAAGCCATATAACAGCAAATATAGTTGGTGCCGGTTTATATGATCTGGCAAAATCACCAAATCCTGGTGAAACAAGAATCGGCAATGCCGTGGGCTCGATGGCGGCATTCGGTGCTTTCTCGCTGGGTAACGGTTTGCTTGCAAATTCGAAGACCATCGCCCAGAGCGGTATCTATACAGGTCTGGGTCGGGTGGCCGTGGGTGCAGCCGGCGGTCTGACGGGGCTTGAAGTCTCTCACTTTGTTTCAAATCAACTGGGCTCAGAGGCTAAGCTGACCTGGGATGATCGAGTAACGGCCATGGTTCACGGGGGCTTTGTCAACTTTGCCCTGCCGCCGGTGCAAAAAACAATTTCCAATGTTGTTGACCATGCAATGAATCGCAATCCCTTCAAGTTCAATATTTCTGCTGAGCAAGAAGCGAAATTGATGGAGCAAGCGATTAAAGGAACAATTTCAGAACCGGATTTAAAAGCACTGAAGCTGAAGCTGGATACCAAAGCTCATATTAGAGCCGCCGAAGCCGAGTTGAAAGGGCTGAATTCGCCTGATAGCGCCAGTGCTGCGGCTGAGGCAAAAGGTGAACTTCCAAGATTGATTTTACTGAAAGAACAGAGAGATCCGGTAAAACGCCAGGCGCAAATGGAAATGGTTGCAGGTGAACTTGCAAGATTCATCGGTGATGCAAAAAAATCCTTGCATGCGGCTGTTTATGACTTCAGGCTCACAGATCCTAAGGTTGAAAGGCTGATTCTTGATGCCATGAATGGCCGGGCTGAGGTCGGTGTTGATGTCAAACTCGCATTTTTCCAGCCGGCGGAAAAATCGCTTGTACCGGACGGCAAAGCATTCTCGAATAATGCTGAGAAAGCAGGAAAAGGTTCAAGATCGGGCGAGGTATCACCGCAATCGGAAGCACCACTGCTTGGACCCAGCAGAGAGTTTCTGGACAAACTCAGCCCGAAAATTAAGACTCAAACTTTTAAAGAGGGCGCTCAGCCGAAAATAGATAGCATTCCGGACCCGCTGTCTGATGTCTTCAAGCCTTCGCAATCCAAAGGCAGCCAGGCTGCCGATAAAGTCATAGATGTTCAGCGCGGCAACACCGATGGGCTCGGTGACAAAATCGGCATGGGCGGCATCGAAGGCTCCGGCAAGCTCATGCACAACAAATATTTTGTGAAGGATGCCGGCACACCAAGGGCTGAAATCTGGACGGGGTCTGCAAATATCACCGATCCGGCATTCGGCAGGCAGGATAACAACATAATCATAGTCAGGTCTCCCGAGCTTGCAAAAGTATACGAAGCTAATTTCCAGCAACTCTGGGATGCGGGCAAGATTGTTGGCACTGGCAAGGACCAGAACAAAACAGTAAAAGTTGGCGACAGCACAATTACAGTTGCGTTTTCTCCGGGAGACGGCAAGTTTATTGATGCACAGTTTGCTACCAGAATTGCCGCTGCCGATCACGTGCACATAGCCTCGATGGTAATTTCTTCACCTGAGATTTTAAGAGCGCTTGCAGATAAAGCTGCAGCCGGGAAACTCACGGGTGTTTACGATGGTCCTCAGATGAGTAATATAGCCAGGATGTGGGACAGATCAAAATCAGATCTTTCAAAAGAAAAACTTCAATTATGGAATGACGTCAAAAAATCTCTGGTGAGAAAGAACTCACATCCATATTCACCTGACGGTCCCCACGATTACATGCACAACAAAACGGTATCGCTTGACGGCAAGACTGTAATCACGGGCAGCTTCAATCTTTCAAATAATGCGCAATCGAACGCCGAAAATATTCTGATAGTTGAGAATCCGAAAATTGCAACTCAGTATAGAGATTATATTTCGGATCTGGTTACGACTTATGGACGCTCACGCAGGTTCTTCCCCTCCGGCAGCTGGAAACCTGCAGCTGATGCCAAGCCGCTGCCGCCGCTTTCGACCGACGCCAAGCCGCTGCCGCCGCTTTCGACCGATACGAAAGCGCCAGCTCCGCTTTCAACAACGGAAACCCAAATCAAGATTCCGCCAAAAGGTTGAGATGAAATAGTTTGTGGAGCAGCTTTTTAGAGATTTGAAGCTTGAAAAAGCGCCTGAAAGCAACGAGCACTGGTTGCAGGAAAATCTTCTGCATCCGTTTATTAATGGCACTGGTGTATTGCAGGTCTACGACACGCTTGCAGGCAAGCCGCTTGATCTTTACAAAGTACCGCATGCAGATATTTTAAGCAGTAACTGGTGTGCACAGGCGCTATCTTCAGCTGCCGGTGCGATAATTCCTTTTGTGCTTGCAGGCAAGCTCACTGGCGGAGGTCTTAAAGCTATCAGCTCCGGTCTGGCTCTTGAAGGCGTTCCTGCAAGAATTCTTGCAAATGAGCATCTTGCTCTTATAAGCGGGGCTGGTTTGTATACATATGCTCAAAAACCCGCCGAAGGTCAAACCAGACTTTCTGCAGCACTTGGAACCATGACTGCTTTTACTATGTTTCTGGCGGGCAATTCAGCGCTTGCAAAATCGCTCCCTTCTCTTTCAAAAAGCAGTGCTTTAAGTTTGATCAATGGAAGCGGCCGCATTGTCGTGGGCGGGTTAAGCGGCATGGCAGGCTATGAGACCCAGAATCATATAGCATCAATGCAGGGCTACAAGCATGAGAGCAGCTGGAATGAAAGAATTGACGCTGCTGCACATGGAGCCTTTATCAACTTTGCTCTTCCTGTGGTTCAAAGTAAGGCAAGCAAAGCCGTTGAAAGCCTTGCTCAGCTTAGAGGCAAGGCATCAGAGCCAGGGCCTGAGCTTGAGCTGAAAGTCGAGCGCCGTGCCGAAATGGCGTCCGAACTAAAAACAGGCGACATAAAAACAGGCGACTTGAAAGCAGGCGATATAACTAAAGCCAGTGAGTCTTACGAAAAGTGGATGGCTGAACGAATCAAAACTATTCCGGAAGATCTGGAGTTCAAGCATTCTGAAATGGCTGATAGCACTTTCAAACTTTTCAGAGGAACTTATTATCGTTGGGCTGAACGATTTCCCCGCTTGTTACCTGAATTACAGAATGCACCGAAGGTGAACTCTGTCGGTGACTTGCACGTGGAAAATTTCGGTACATGGAAAGATGGAAAGGGACGGAAAATATGGGGAATCAACGACTTTGACGAGTCTTACAGACTGCCTTATACAAATGATCTGGTCAGGCTCCTTACGAGTGCGAAGCTGCTCAAAGAAGAAGGCGGGCTCAAATCAAGTACAAGTGAGGCAGCAGATGCGATCTTAAAAGGTTACAGGCAGGGGCTGAAAGAAGGTGGCAAGCCTTTTGTGCTTGATGAGACTAATGCGCGGCTGGCAAAACTTGCAGAAGAGCAGAGCCCTGATGCTACCAAATACTGGAAGAAAATTGAAAGACAAATAGAAAGCCGTCCGGCGCCTGCTTTGCTTTCTCAAGATGCAGTCTCAATGCTCAGGTCAAGCCTGCCGGATCAAAGTACTACTATGCAAATAGGTCACAGGGTGTCCGGTGTGGGCAGCTTGGGCCGGCAGCGATTTGCGGCGCTGGCTGAGTATCAGGGAAATAAAGTTGCATCTGAAATCAAATCCTTGCTGCCATCGGCAAATGATTTTGTGCTCGGGCATAAAAACGGTGAAAGCCAATATGCTGAAATCATAAAACAGGCGGTGCGTGAGCCTGACCCGCGGCTGCGTTTGAGTAATGATTGGGTTTCAAGAGCGCTTTCTCCTGAAAGGTTCAAAATAAAACTTGATTCGCTCACACATGCAAAGGACGAAAGCCTGATGCTCTGGTCGATGGGATATGAAACTGCAAATGTTCATCTGGGAACAAAAGGAGCTGCCCGAAGTATAATTGCCGATCTTAAAAGTCGTGAGAGTAACTGGCTTTTAGATGCTGCAAAAAAGATGTCCAGGAGCACTGAGGCGGATTATTCAAAGTGGACAGAGACGCATCTGAAACCCGTTCATGCTCCTGAGCTATAGAGAGTCGGCCTCGGTGCTTATTTTCTCTTGTCGAGCTCTGTAAGCGGTTTCAGCTTTGTATCAGCTATATGCTTGATTATTTTAGAAGGGGTTGAGACATCTGCGCCCGGTGCTTGCGGCGGCAATACCTTTGGTGTTTTCGGTGCAAGGTCTATGACTTTATCGAGCAAGCCCGGCTTTTTCTCTTCGCCTTTTTCAGGCTGGCGGCTGTCGCCTTTGAAGCCGTTTCTCCAGTCCATGTCGGGAGATTGCTTGGGCGGGTTTTTGACATAGGACTCTTTGTCATAGGCTGTATGGGTTGTATTCAACCAGCCGAAACCATGTCCTTCCCCGTATAACAGATTGACTTTGCTTACATCGCCTTTGCTGTCACGCTCGGCTTCCAGATAACTGTGTCCTTCTCTTTTAGCTTTGCCATAAGTGAAGTCTTTCTCGAGTTGAGAAACAAGTTCGTTCAGTCCTTTTTGCCCGAGGTCGCTTTTGACCTGGTTGAGTATTTTATTGATTTCCTTGGCGTTTTCTGCGGTCCAGGCTTTATCGGTATCGCCAATTTTCATGATCTGCTTGTAAGCTTCGTTCATTTTCTCGTTGTACTTTTCCTGGTTGAATTTTGCAATTCCTTCGCTGCTACCATCTTTGATTGTTTGATCATGGCTCTCTTTGCCACCGTCCCACTGTCCGTTGCCTTTGTATGAAAGCGCCACGTTTTCTGAGTTATTGCCACTCATGAAAGATGGTTTTACATCGCTTGCGCTTTTGTTAAAGAGCGAGCTGACATTGTTGTTTTCCGGGAAGGGCGAATTCATCACCAGATAATCCGGTTCTTTTGTGATCGATCTTTTTTCTGGCTCCGGCTTCTTGATTGAATCAGATTGCTCTCGCTTTTCTGTTTTCTTTTCAGTGTCATTTTCCCCGGGCTTTTCTGTTTTGTCACCCTTACCGTCATCAGGCGGACTTTTTACTTTTGCGCCTTCGGGAGTTCTGCCCACATTATTTTGCTCCTGCGCCGTTTTTTGTCTCTCTTCTACGATGCCGTTACCCGGACCAAGTGACTGGTCTCTTTTTGCATTCGGGTCTTTAGAAGCGTCTGTGAATTCGTTAGGATCCTCTTTAGATTTGGGCGCATCATCATCTTGCGGCGGCTTCTTCGCATTTGCCGGTCCGTGAGCGATGTTATTTTCGCCGGGAGTAGACGACTGGCTCATTTCGTTTTGTGCCGGACCAAAAAATTCCCGATCAGCTTCTGACGGATTCGGATTTGGGTTCTGCTCAGTTTCGCTTGGGTCTTTTTCTGTTTTCTTTTTCGAGTCGTTATCATCTACCGGCGGTTTTTTTGCGTTTTCCGGTCCGTGAGCAATGTTGTTTTCCGGAGTGGAAGACTGGCTCATTTCGTTTTGTGCCGGGCCAAGTGATTGGTCTCTTTGGGCATCCGGGCTCCTCGATGCGTCTTTGCTTGCATCGGGGTCTGCCTTGGACTTCGGTGCGTCATTATTTACCGGAGCTTTTTCAGGAGCATTTCTTTCCGGAGCAATTTTGTCAGGGTCTTTTTTGCCGATGATGCTGTCCGGATTTTTGCCGACAATTGAGAGCTGTACAAGCCCAGAGCTTGCAGACTGGCTATCTCTGGCTGAAATGGCTGCTTTGTAGTCATCGTTACTCTGCAGAGATACGTCGTTTCTCAGTGCTTGAGAGCTTGACTCAACGTTGTTCTCTGCATTGTCGTTATTGTTGTTGACTTCTTTTTCAAGATCATTTTCTGCCATTTTTGCCAGACCCTCAATTACTGCCCTTCTCCATGCAAAGAGAATAGAAGTCTAAGGTTGAAGCAACGTTGAAGCTCAAAACATAGTCTGTGCTTGAATTTAATCTTTCCAGATCGTGTTTTGACCAGAGCGTGTTTTGACCAGCTCTTGTTCAGGCGCGCAAAAGATCCTCAAGGGCCTTGTCCTGTGTATTGAAGCCCGGAAAAACAGACGCAAGCTGTGCTTTCGAAAGCTGCATATGTTCCTGTATGACCGAAGCGATCACCGAGCGAAAGTCGGTTGTTACCGGCAGATCTCTGCCTTCAAAAAGCTCATTTTGCTTGATGCCGTTCCAGCGACCGTACATTTTGCCGCCGTTTATCTTGCCGCCTAATAACCAGATAAAATTGCCGTGCCCGTGATCGGTGCCGCCATTGCCGTTTTCTTTTACAGTGCGCCCGAACTCTGAAATGACCATTATGGTGGTTTTTTGAAAAGTAGGTCCCAGCCCGTCTGCAAGCTGGGAAAGCCCGCTGCCCAGGACATTAAGATGATTTGCCAGCTGGCCTTTTTCGTTTCCTTGATTTACATGCGTGTCGAAGCCGCCGAGCGCCACGAAGGCAACTTGAACTTTTGCTTCGTCATGCATCAGCTTGCCCAGCTGTTTGCCGAAACCTCCGAATTTGTTTGCCGGCACTGCGCCCTGATTTGCAGCCATCATTTCTTTGCTCATACTGTCTTTAGCCATGGCGCTGTTAATAGTAGCTCTGGCTTCGATTCCTTCCAGAAAGGCTCTTTCAAGCTCATCGTTTCTACCTTCGTACATTTGTGCGAACTCTTCCGCGACTTCAGGCCGGTCAAGAGCGCTCATGCGTCTTTTCTGGCTTGGAGCATAGGTAGCCGACGCTATGGGTCCCTGTAAAATTCTTGGTGTGGTCGACCCTATATTAATGGCTCTTACAGGAGAATGATTATTGGGCAATTGTGCAAGCAGCCTTTGCATCCAGCCGCTATCCACGACTTTCTGTCCGGGTATGCCGCTTTCCATATAATCTTGCGCATCGAAATGAGAGCGAGTCGGGTCGGGCGAGCCTGAGTTCAAAACAAATGCTAGCTCTTTCTTTTGCCAGTGGGAAATAAGAGGCGCCAGCCCCGGGTGCAAAGCAAAGTCACTGTTTAAAGCGATGGCTCCACCGGAAACCCCAGGTTTTGAAACAGCAATTTTCTGCCTCAAAGAGTAATACTGGGGGTCTGAGTATGGAATTACAACGTTGAGTCCGTCAATTGCGCCTCTTAGAAAAACAACCACAAGCTTGTTGCCGCTGTTTTTTTCGCTGCCGGATTCAAGCGCCCATGCTTGAAACTCAGGCAGAAAATAAGCCAGTGAAGCCAGTCCGCAGCTTTTGAGAAATTCTCTTCTTTCCATATTCATATAGATTCATTTACTCCTAATACTTCATAAATTCCGGGCTGCCCAGCAATAGCGAGATTCTCAGATTCTGCGGCGAGTTCATTACTGCATCGATGGTCTTATCCGAGAGCACCGGGCCAATGCAGTCTGCAAGCACTGCCGGGTCATAAATTCCCGGTCTTACGCCCGGAAAACGGCCATAGCCATAGGCAGTTGCAAAATTAAGCCGGTTAATTAAGTTGTCCGGATTCAGCCATGCTTCTTTTGTGTTTTTGTAGCCATCGGGAGTAAGACATTTGTACATGGGCATTCCCAGCTGGGTCAGAAGTCCCATGCTAGGCTGGATGTTTTGCAGATCAGCCTTTGTCGCCCTCAGGCTTGAAAGCAGATATCTATATGGCGATTTGAATTTGGCATTCTGATACTTCAAGTCCCAGAATTCGGGGCTCTTAAGAAGCGTCTCCATTACAAGCGCGATATCGCCGTTTGTCTGGCTGAATCTTTTTGCAAGTTTGTCCACAAGCGACTGGGGCGGGTTGTCTGCCACAAAATATTGAGCCAGCTTGTAACTGATATGTTTTGCTGTAGACGGGTGTTTTGCAAGTATGTCCAGGACTTCTTCAATCTCTTCCTCACCTTTGCCCGTGATTCTATAACCCACGACAGTTTTTTCGCCGTAGTCATGGCGCCTTGAATCGAAAAAGCTGCCCATGCTGTCGTTTAAGTCTATATTGGGCGGCAATTGTTGCCCCTGACCATTCCATACGCCGGAGCGTGCATTTCTCTGGATTTGCAGAGCTTGCATCTGGGGGTCCTGCATCTGCATCGGATCAAAAGCCATTTGCCGTCTCTGCTGTTTGTTTTGATTTCCGAAGCCGCCACCGGCTCCCGGCGGCAAGCCCAGACCCGTAAGCACGCGAGCAAGCTCCTGCACGTCTTTTTGCGTATAGCCGCCATCCACGCCTAATGTATGCAGCTCCATAAGCTCGCGGGCATAATTCTCATTTATGCCTTTGAAGCGGCCGCCACGTCTATTTGCCGCATTGCCGTTTGCGCCAGCTGCAGTGTTTTGCCAGTTATCCAGATAAAAAAGCATGGCAGCATGATGTGCGGTTGCACCTAAAAGATCACGGAATTTGCCCAGAGCATGAGGGCGAATGGCTTTTTCTTCAAAAGAGCCCACCCATAAATGATCCAGGTTTTTATCTATCGATATGTTGAAGTGGTTGTACCAGAAGTCTGTCATCAGTTCCTGGAGTTGGGCCGGGCTTTCCAGCCCTCGTGCCAGCCTGGCTCCTGCAGTTTCGGTATAGAGCCTTTGATAAGTCTCACGCAGAATTTTTTGCAGCTCTTTCTTGTCTTCTTCTTTGTCGCTTGAGCCTTTTTGTGCGATTGTTTTGAGCGCCGGTCTTCCATATGTAAGAAAAAGCTTTGCTGGTGATTCTTTCAATGCGTCGGCCTGGCTTAATTTTTGGAGCTTCTCTGGCATCTGGATGCTTTGTGGATGCAATTGCTGTTTTATATAAGCATCGACACCCATGCTTTTAACCTTTTCGAGGTCGCCGGGGCCGGGGCCAAGTGTAATCCTGTTTAGTAGATGAATAATCTGGCTGTTTTTGTTCTTGTTGCTGCCCTGGCTTTCGTTTGCGGCAGCATCTGCTTTTTTGCCCTCGCCCTGGCTTGCAGCTGCACCGGTTAAAAATGCGGGCAGGGCAAGCGAGCAAAGCGAGATTATTAAGCCGGTTCTTGCTATTGCTTTTATCATAAGTTCGATTCTTGTCCGATTCTGGTTTGTATAAATGGAACTAAATTTTAGACGTCAATAGCGGCAAAAAAGTTCAATCGATTGCCAGACTTTAATTTTTCTTGCTGCTGATTTTTAGTTTTGAGCTTATCTATTCACTAATAGAATACTGTCAACTATGAACGGAACCTATATGATGGCTGAAAAACACAAGACAGGGCTGCTATTGTTATCCTCGGTTCTCGGTTAAATGAGCGGAGTGGTCAGATAATGTCGGCTGAGCCTGAAAGTCAAAGCTGGAAAAAACGACTTTATACAATTATTTTTGAGCACCATACTCCTGGCGGCCGTGCTTTTGATGTGGCACTTTTCGTTCTAATCGTTTTCAGTGTGATTGTAGTGCTTCTGGACAGCGTTGAAAGCATACGCAGTCAATACAAATCGCTGTTGTTTGCTTCGGAATGGGCTGTCACTATTCTTTTTACTATTGAGTATTTATTGAGAATTTATTGTGCCCGCAAAAGACTCGGATATTTAGTAAGTTTTTTCGGAATTATAGACCTGCTAACTGTTCTACCTGCCTATGTTGATTTTTTAATGGGAAGCGGCGCGCACTATTTGATGATAGTTCGTGTTTTGCGTCTTTTGAGAATTTTCCGAGTATTCAAATTAAGCAGATATTTAAGCCAGGCTACCGTACTTAGCAGAGCATTGAGAGCAAGCCGGGAAAAAATCACTGTTTTTCTGGGAGTGGTTTTGACGCTTGTGATTTTGATCGGCGCAATCATGTATCTGGTTGAAGGACCCAGCCATGGATTTACAAGCATCCCCAGAAGTATTTACTGGGCAATCGTTACGCTTACCACAGTTGGTTATGGAGATATTGCTCCGGCAACCACGCTCGGGCAGCTAATTGCCTGCGTCGTAATGATTGTGGGCTACGGGATTATAGCCGTACCCACAGGTATAGTTTCAGTTGAATTGCACAGAGCATCTGGTGTTCAGAGGCTCTGTACTTCTTGCAAAATGTCCGGACACGATCAGGATGCGCGTTTTTGCAAAGGTTGCGGTGCTGGTCTCTAGTCAGTCTTTTTCTTTGAGTCTTGATTGCTTGCGTCTTGCGAAATATCTCGAAGGCAAGAATATCGGCTTGGCAAAAATATCGGCATGCAAAAATTTCCGACTGCACGAAGCTTGCACGTATAGGCCTGTATTCTCTAATCAATCCCGAGTAATGCAATTCGCAAGCCGCCGGTAGAGTGCCCTCCAAATCCTTGCCTAAGCCAATACCGGCGGCATTGCGAAATTTACAGGGAAAGAGTTTAAGCCTGATGCCCAGCAGCTAAGGCGTTCAGAGAGCGCCAGGTCTCAAACCATCCCAAAAATGATCTGGCGTTTCTCTGAAAAAATCAGAATTGACAGGGCTGGAAGTAGGGAAGTAGACATTGTCTGCTTTCCTACTCGGGGTTTAAAATCCTCAGCCGGCGTTGCTTGCAGCTTTTGCCCTTGCCGGTTTTAGCTTGGAAGTCAGCTTGCAAATGTCGTCGTATCTGCCAAAGGAAGGAACCAGATAAACCCCGGCTATATATGGGCGAATTTCGTCCAGCAGCTCTTCTGAAAGCTCGATGCCGACCCGGGCTCCCTGATCTCCTGCTTTTTCCATGGCTTTACGCACTCGCTCCGGAATTGTGATGCCCGGCACTTCGTTGTGCAGGTATTCTGCATGCTTGAAGCTGTTAAGTGGCATGATTCCTGCAAGTATTGGAATCGGACAATCGCCGAAATCTTCCAAAAAGTCTGTGAGGTCACTCAGTTGATAGAGAGGCTGGGTCATTGCAAAATGAGCGCCTGCAGCAATTTTGTCGCCGAAGCGTTTGATTTCTAGCTGCCTGTCTTCGGCAGTTGGATTCAGCGCGCAGGCGATCGACAAAGAAGTTGGTGAGCCTATGGTGTTGCCCGCAATATCATTTCCTCTATTCAGCTCTCTGATAATTTTGATCAGTCCCACAGAATCAACATCATATACGGCGGTTGCATGGGCATAGTTGCCGATGCTTGGGGGGTCGCCGGTAAGTGCCAGCACATTGCGCACTCCCAGACCCTGGCAGCCGAGCAAATCAGCTTGTATTCCCATTAAGTTGCGGTCGCGGGTTGTGAAATGAATTATCGTGTCGATGCCTACCTGCTGCTGAATTAAAAGACAGGTAGCCATGCTCGACATTCGGACTTTTGCCATAGGGCTGTCGCCCACGTTAATAGTGTCGGCGCCGGCTTCTTTAACCTGCTTTGCGGCTTGCAGCAGTTTTTTGTAAACGGCGCCTTTGGGTGGGTCTAATTCAACGCTTACAAAAAAGTTTTCGCGATCATTGGTTTTGAGACCTGAGGCAAGCCCTGTTTTCTCTGGGCTTTTCTTAGGGCTTTCAGCTGGGCTTTCGGTATCAGGGCTTTCGGTGCCGCTTATCTGGACAGAAGCTATTGCAGGGTTATGAGGAAAGCTAGCAGGTGTTTCTGAGGTTTTATGTTCGGCTATGTATTTGTCGAGCACTAGCCGCATTGCTTTTATATGCTCGGGCGTTGTTCCGCAGCAGCCGCCTATTAATCTGGCGCCTGCATCTATGAATGGCTCAATGAACGTTGCGCAATAGTCCGGACGGCTGATGTACATAAAACTGTTGCCCACTCTGCCGGGCATGCCGGCATTTGGCTGGCAGGAAAGCGAAATTCTGTCCGGGGTAATTTTCAAGTCAGCAAGTGCTGCCGAGAGTCTTTGCAGGCTATCTAAAGAAGGCCCCGGACCCGCACCGCAATTGATACCAATCAGGTCTGGCATGTCTTCGCCCAGATCATTTACCAGCCTGGCCAGATCGCTAGAGCTGGCTCCGAAAACAGAATGCCCTTCGGTCGTAAAGCTGAACTGAGCTATTACCGGTAGTTTGGAAAGTTTTCTTGCGGCTCTAATTGCCGTTGCGGTTTCAATGAGATTGCCCATTGATTCGATTATGAACAGATCTACGCCGCCAGCAAGCAGCCCTTCCATTTGCTCGCGAAAGGCAGCGTCCAGATCTTGTTTGCTTATGTCGCCGATTGGAGCCAGCAGTTTGCCCGTAGGACCCACGGAACCGGCTACAAAAACGGGCATCCCGGCAATTTCACGCGCATTGCGTGCAATTTTTGCCGCCCATACATTAAGCTGCCAGACGTCCTTTTCAAGTCCGTAAGCTGCAAGCCTGTAGCGATTGCCGCAAAAGGAATTGGTTTCGATTACTTGCGCCCCGGCATTTATGTAATCAACATGAACTTGCTGAACGATTTCTTGTTTTGAAATGTTGAGTTTTTCAAAGCCGGCCTCAGGCGTTGCCCCTCTTGCATAAAGGAGTGTGCCCATAGCGCCGTCACCAAGAAGTGGCGCTTTCTTTATCGCTTCTAAGAAAGGATGAAGAGTCATTTTTTGCAGTTTCCTTTGTTCCGGTGATTGATTATCCGGCAGTTCAGGCGCTTGAGGGCATATTGACATCCAGATCCTTACATTGCAAACATTCTGCTTGCTCTCGGGCATCTGAGGCAGGCAAGGTCGGAGATCCCTGCTAATATTACGTTCAGTTCGCCGCCAGCCAGATCGCCTGGCTAGTTGTCTTAGACCAGGTTAAGTCAGTTGCCCACAGATCCTAAATACATACGCAATTTCTCGATTATTGCCCACATCGACCACGGCAAGTCTACACTTGCTGACCGTTTGCTTGAGTTCACCGGCACCATTACCAAACGTGAGATGCAAGAGCAGGTTCTCGATACGATGGATATCGAACGCGAGCGGGGCATTACAATCAAAGCCCAGGCTGCCCGCATGGACTATAAAGCCCGGGACGGCAACGATTATGTTCTGAATCTGATTGACACTCCCGGTCATGTCGACTTCGGTTATGAAGTATCAAGAAGTCTGGCAGCCTGTGAAGGCGCGCTATTGGTAGTTGATGCGACCCAGGGGGTGGAAGCCCAGACTCTTGCTAATGTGCAACTGGCGCTCGATAACGGGCTTGAAATCGTACCGGTCATTAACAAAATTGACCTTCCTAGTGCTGAACCCGAGCGTATTCAACAAGAAATAGAAGATGTATTGATGATTCCTGCAGACACGGCTGTGCAGGTGAGCGCCAAGGCAGGTATTGGAATTCAGGATGTGCTTGAGGCGTTGGTAAAGCTGGTGCCTTGCCCGGATAACACCATAGACAAGCCTTTTAGAGCGCTGGTCTTCGACTCCTATTTCGATGCTTACCGTGGAATTATTGTTTATTTCAGGGTTGTGGACGGCTCGATCAAAGACGGTGCCAAAATCCGCTTCATGGCTAATGCCAAGAATTTCGAAGTTATAGAACTCGGGGTTCTCAAGCCCAAGCAGGTAAAAGTAAACGAACTCGGTCCTGGTGAAGTGGGTTATCTTGCTGCCTCGATAAAAGACGTATCAGTTCTTGTGGGTGACACAATTACAGATGCGGAAACTCAGGCGAAGGAGCCGCTACCGGGATACAGACCTGCAAAGCCCATGGTTTTTGCCGGCATTTATCCGGTGGACAATGACCAGTATCCCGATTTGAGAGATGCGCTTGAAAAACTGAAGCTGAATGACGCTTCGCTTTTTTTTGAACCGGAAACTTCGGACGCCCTCGGATTTGGCTTTCGTTGCGGTTTTCTAGGCTTGCTCCACATGGAAATCGTTCAGGAAAGACTTGAGCGCGAATACGGATTGTTGCTAATTACTACCGCACCATCTGTAGTGTACCGCGTAACCAAAACCGACGGCACGGTGCTTATGGTCGAAAACCCGGCGAAGTTGCCGCCGCCTAATTACAGGGAAATGATCGAGGAACCTTTTGTTACGGCAAGCATACTTGTTCCTAATGAGTTTGTAGGCCCGATCATGGAACTCTCTCAGGGAAGGCGCGGTATATTCGTAGATATGAAGTATCTGGACCCGCGCCGGGCGATGCTGCACTATGACATTCCGCTTGCAGAAATCATCACCGACTTTTTCGATCAGCTCAAGTCTCGCTCTCGCGGATATGCCAGCCTTGATTACCAGGTAAAAGAATACCGAGAATCGCGTCTTGTTAAGCTCGATATTCTCTTAAACGGCGAGCCCGTGGATGCGCTTTCTGCAATTGTACATCAGGAACGTGCGGCGCAGTACGGGCGCATGCTTGCAGAGAAGTTGAAAAAATTGATTCCCAGGCAGCTATTTGAAGTGCCGATTCAGGCTGCAATCGGCGGCAAAATCATTGCGCGTGAAACTCTTTCTGCTCAACGTAAAAATGTGCTTGCAAAGTGCTACGGCGGTGACATTTCAAGAAAACGCAAGCTGCTCGAAAAGCAGAAAGAAGGCAAGAAACGCATGAAATCTGTCGGAAAAATTGAGATTCCGCAAGAAGCTTTCATGGCTTTATTGAAACTCGACGAGTAGTAATTGTTTGCCCTTTTGACCAGGGCTTGCTGAATTCGGAAAATTCGAAGGCTGGTTGCGATGAGCGAAAATGATAGCAACACTTTATTGAAAAGGGCGTGGCTCAGCCGCGACAGGTTATATCACCAGCTCTTCGGCCCGCATGCCTACACACTGCCAAAAAAATACGAGCCTCCAAGCGATGCAGTCGTCGCCTCCGTAAACAGTGCCGCTGAAATTGCAGCTCTTGCCGGCAAGAGCCTCAGCGAGAAGGACATAAGCATAGTTTCGTATGCCCCAAATGAATTGAGACCCTACTGGATTTTTGCAAGCTCCGGCTTGAGCAATCCCTGGTTCGGCCAGTCTGAGGACGTATCCGGATTCGGCTGCGAGCTTGTAATCAAAACCAAAACACCCGGACGCTGGGTTCTGAAACTCTTGCGCAGGCTTATCTATTACATCGTAAGTTACAGCGGCACTTTGAGCCCTGGTGTTTCTTTGCAGTTTGATGCACCTTTATTTGCCAACGGAAAGTCAGAGCTATCAGGAATTATTGTCTGGTATGTAGACGAAGCCCCGGACTGCATTTATGAGCTGACAAGCGGTCAGTTCGGGCTTTTTTCCGTTATAGGAATAACTGCAGATGAAAGCGAGCTGATTTCAAAAATAGATGAGTACGGCTGCTGGTTTGTGCAGCAGATATTGCGGGAGACCGGCAATGAGCAATTAAGCGATCCCGGACGAGCAAGTATCACCAAAAATAGTGACATAAGTTCGCGGCTGAGTTCTTTGCGTAATTATCTGGAGAATTTTGGTTTCAGCCCCGGACAGACGCTTTAGCATCGAGCGTTAAGAGCGCTAACTCACCTATAAGAGTTATTCTTTGTCTCGTATTTGGGACTCGTACTGGGGCTTCTTGCTGAGTCTCATAAAATTCAAGCTCTTTGATATCGGAAACTCAGGCATATGACAGCCACCATATACAGTTGCTCTTGTTTGTTATTGTTCTATTTCTGAAAATTATCTGAAACAGCTTCGATTTTTGTGCCGACGCTGGTAAGCATTGCGTGTCAGGGCTTTTGGGCTCTGCTCGCATGCGGAAAACAGCTAAAAATAGACTGCGCTTCGAGCGCGCGCGTTTTTGTTTACAATCTTCAGGGAAGAACTATGGTATCAAATATGATGTATCAAGACTGGCAATTTTCTCAGGTGCAAAATTCTGCAAAGCTAAGACTTGTAGACTAGAACAGGTATTGAAATGGCGACCTTGGACTCTGGTGACCACGGAACAGTGAAACGCTTGGATAGTGGAGAAAGACTGCCGTCTGCTGCAGTCAAAAATATAAACTCGGCTGCTCCTGTCGGAGAAAGCTTTGCAGCTAGCGCAAATTCGCTTGACGAACTTATCGGAAAAACGATAGACGGACGTTTCAGAGTAACGGCTCGCCTGGGTAAGGGCGGCATGAGCGAGGTCTATAAAGCA
The DNA here is from genome assembly GCA_964615655.1 of uncultured Candidatus Obscuribacterales bacterium. Taxonomy (GTDB): domain Bacteria; phylum Cyanobacteriota; class Vampirovibrionia; order Obscuribacterales; family Obscuribacteraceae; genus JAIEPM01. The sequence continues at coordinate 109,985 of CAZTQO010000013.1, forward strand.
GAGCATTTGATGCTGCAAAAGCCTCTGGCCGTTAAGGTGCTTCACAGGGCTGAACTTTTGAAAGCAAACAGCACTGAGCGCTTCCAGCAAGAGGCCAAAGCGATAAGCACTCTTGATCATCCCAACATCGTAAAAGTTTATGCATTTGGTGCCAGTGAAAGCTCTGGGCTTTATCTTGCCATGGATTTTCTGGATGGCCAGAGTCTAATGGAGATTCTGGAGGACGAAAAACAACTCGACTGGAAGCAGGTTTTGAAAATAGCGCTGCAGATTGCAGCTGGGCTTGAGCACGCGCATAGCCGTGGTGTCATTCACAGGGATCTCAAACCAAGCAATGTTATTGTGCAGAAAAACGATGAGAATGGGGAACTGCAAATCAAGATTGTTGATTTTGGTGTAGCCAGGCTCACAAGCGATTCAGGCAAAGAGTTGAAGTCCCTGACCCTGGCGGGAAATACCTGCGGAAGCCCGCCCTATATGAGCCCGGAGCAGTGTCTTGGCGAACCGGTGGATGCCCGCTCCGATGTTTATTCCTTTGGGATCATGCTTTATGAATTGCTCAGCGGCAAAAGACCTTTTTATGCGGCAAGCAGTCTGGACTTAATGCGCAAGCATCTGGAACAGTCTCCCAAATTTTTGAGCTCGGCATGTCCGGGCCTTGAGATTCCGGAATCGCTTGAAGCAATAGTCAGAAAATGCCTGGCTAAGAAACCTGAACTCAGGTATCAAAGCATGCAGGAATTACACGATGATCTTGCAATTGTCGGAAGCGAATCAGGTTTGGAATTGCAGCTTTGCGAGTCTTTGAAAAACGAATCTGATCAGTGCATAAGCCTCAAAGAAAGATTGCTGAAAAACCGTTTTCTGCCAGCCTTTATAATAATTGCAGCCCTTGCTGCCGCCGGCTTTGTCTTTAGCAAATACTGGCCGCTTTACGAGCTTGTGCAAACAAAAAACGAGATTGCCGCCATAAACGAAATGGATCCGAATAAGCTGGACAAGCTTTTTGTGCTTATTCCCAAATTGATTGCGCAGGAGCGAAAAGCTGGACAGAAAGTAAATTGCGTGAAGCCGCTGGATAAATTGAGAAAGCAGGTTGAGAGTTTGCCGATATCGTCAATAAGAGGCAATTATCTTCTGCGCCTTTCTCAACTCTACAGGGAAAACGGCAGGGAAGCAGAAGCACAAGCCCTTGTTAATGATACATTGCTGGTCCTGGAGCAGTACATAGAAAATTGCAAGGGCGAACAGAGCTTTGGCGAGGTGATAAGGGCCTGCAAGCAAGTGATCCTCATTTGCAAGGGTGACCCGACCCTGGAAGATCACATGCTGGGTCAGTACAACCGCCTGGTTCACATTTACGTAGCCCAAAAAAAATACAAGCTTGCAGAAAAAACAGCAAGGACCGCACTTGAAACGCTGCGATCTTTCAATAAGTCGGATGAGACTGCGGAGATTGTAATGCTTGCAAACCTTGCCGAAACACTTGTGGCTCAGAGAAACTTTGAAATGGCAGAAAAGACTCTGGAGCAGGCTTACAATAGCAGCCTGAAGCGCTGGGGACCGAAGAACCCGTTGACCAGGCACCTGGCGGAAGAATATCTTGGCTGCCTGCATGCCGCGGGTAAAAAGCAGCTTGCTTCTGAATTGCAAAAGACAATTGCCCTGAAATAAAAGGGGAGCAGAGAAAAAAGCAAAAACGCACCGAGCAAGGCTCTGGTGCGCTTCTACATCGGGTTGGTTGGGCTGGTAGCTTTAATATATGAAAGCGAACTGACATATTTGTGAAAAATTGCCAGTGCAGCAAATTTAGACAGCACTGCAAGAGGTAACACCTGGCCGCTTACAGGAACCAACTGCCATCGACTAGAACAAATCATGCATAGCTGAAGAAGTATATAGGCTAAAGAAGTAAAAATTGAGTACAGGTGTAATATTCCCTCGGATTTTGAAAAAGAGTTGGGAATCCTCTCTAGGTTGATTAAAAAGCCGTGGTGATGAATCAGTTGGTGAGTTCCAGTGGATGATGCCAAATCAGCTCGACAAAAGGAAAAGACTTCGGAAAAAAAACCGCTGCTTTATGCATTGAGCCGTCTATCGCACTGGCTACGGCAGGCAATTTATAGAAGATGAAATAGTCCGGGACAATCCACAAAGTTGAAGGATAGTCGCTCCGCCTGATCTTTGATTGCACGGAGCCGTTCTGTTGGAGCAAAATGCATGTCAAAGCAGTCCTTTGCGTCTCATCAAATCTTCAAGGGCTTTTCTGGCCTCAGGGTCGGGAACAAGCTCTCCTGTTGGCTCAATGTGATCCATGTTCTTTTCGTATAAGCAATCCAGAAATTCTGTAAAACTATTTGCAATCAAATGAATATTGCCGGCTTCATCCGGCCCGATACCCTGGGAAAGATCGGCTTCCATTTCGTGGTCCCAGAAATATACTTTGCCGTAACGCGGACCGGGGGTGCAGTCAATGCAGATTTCATCGCCTCCTCCGTAATCATCGGCAATTGCAACAAATCCTCTTGGTAGTCTTCCTGCTCGTAATTTGTTCGCTTCTATTATATCGTCGTGATGACCAGAAAGAATGCGATAAAATGCTCCTACTGACGAACGCTCATTATCGGCGCAATCAAAGGAAAGGCAAACTGTACCGCCATTACTCTTCAACAAAAACTCCTGGTAGTCGGCTGGGAAATTAACCCCCAAAGCGTTCTCTGTCAAAGCTATTTGTTCTACAGAAATTTGAGGTCCAGGGTTATCTAACTCTATCATCTATCATTGCCCCTTCGTCTTTAGCTTCAATGACTGCTCGCCGGCCACACCGCCGGTATGTTGGACGGCCTTCACCCTGGGCTAATGCCAATATGTTCAGCGCGATCTCAGTTCCCTTTTCTGCTTTTCTCGCTCTGTCGAGCTTTTGAAAATTATCGAGATCATTTTTGAGATTTGCAGGCAGGCCCAAAGCGAGCTCTTTAGCCATTTGAGCAGCTTCCGGATCGAAAACCTTTCGATAAAGTGGAGAGGCCGGATTAAAAGTGGTGTCATATTGAAGCATGATGCGGGCAGCGGCAGAAAGCCCGGCACATGTATCGTGAAATTTCTTTGTTGCGTCCGGGTCGCTATCCGGCAGCAAAGATAAGGCTGGATGCCCTTCCCGGTGTGCCGCAGCAGCCATGCGGATAAGCTCGCCTGCTCCTGCAAGCGAGTTCAGCGCAAATTTGATAGTGGCCTGAGCTTCACCGGTAAAAATCTGAGCTGCATTAATCTCATCGTTGCGGCTGATTTTGCTTGGAATGGACTGCGCGATTATTTCTTTTCTCTTTTGCCATGGGTCGCTTGTTTTTTCATTTTCGCTCAGACAAAACCTTGATTTGCCGTCGGGGCTAAAAGTATCAAGCTTATTGTGATTGAGTTTCAGTGCGGCATTTAGATTGCTTGCATTGACTTCAGGGGCGTCTTTCGATAGTTTTATGCTTGCTTTATCTGTATCTATACTGCGTTCTGAGCTTTCGCCGAACTCGCGAGGCTTGCTGCTCTGCTTTACTGAATTGTCTGCAGCTTGAGTCATAAGCTGAAGAAGTATATAGGCTAAAGAAGTAAAATGGGGTACAGGTGTAATATTCCCTTGGATTTTGAAAAAGAGTTGAGAATCCTCTCTTGGCCGATTTTATAAAGCAGTCCTAAATCTACAGAACTGGATCTGGGCAATCACAGTAACTGCAGTCAGATTGGAAAGGGAGCGATCGGCTTCGGCGGCTTCAGAATTGGAGAAGGTGATTACCCCGAAATAAAACAAGCTTGGGGTGGGTTTGCCCTGAAAAAGCAAAAACGCACCGAGCAAGGCTCTGGTGCGCTTCTACATCGGGTTGGTTGGGCTGGTAGCTTCAATATAAGGTCGCGAACTGACATCTTTGTGAAAAATTGCCAATCTTTTACAAATTTTCGGGCCTGACGAGGTTAGAGTGAAGCGAAGCGGGGCGAGGAGCCCTGCGAAGCGTAGCGAAGTAAACGCTCGGAGTGAGCGACGTAAGGAGCGAACGGAGAGCTTTAAAATGAGTACGCCGCAGTCGAAGGCTTGCTCGGATAAGCCTTAGCTGCGGCGTACTCACATCGGGTTGATTGGGCTGGTAACAAGAATAATAAAATTGGTTTGTGGAATTTTTGTGTCCGGCAGAAGCCAGTTCTGGCGTGGAATACGTACACTTTTCTGCCGCTGGCTTGCGCGGCTCGCGCTGCCTATAATAAATGACTCTTGCAAACCTGGGGATTTCGCAAGAGTCATTCGGATCGGGTTGATTGGGCTGGTAGAGTCATAATATGGCCGACTTGTGACATAGATGTACCTTCGCAAAAAAGACTCTGATTGATTTCGTTCCTGCCAGGAAGCAAGAGGGCCAAAACAGGGGTCTGCTTCCTGTCAGTAAACAGTTTTGTTCGAATTCGTTTCCTGCCAGGAAGCAAACCCTGGAACTCAGAGAAAGAGCCGCTGCAAGAGAAAGTGCCGCTGCAAAAGAAAGAACCCCGAACACTGTTCGGGGCACTTTCAGGATCGGGTTGATTGGGCTGGTAGAGTCATAATATGGCCAACTTGTGACATACGTGTACCCGCCGAGATTAACTCACAGGATTTCTTTCACCTTTCTGATAGCGGCCGAAATTTATGATACCAAATCCGGTGCAAGGCAGGGTGAATGCAAGCTGGGGTGAATGCAAGCCAGGGTGGAATCAATTTCAACCCTTGGAGCAATTTTTTCAGGCTCCTGCAAAATAGTAAAATGCTCTTAGATGTTGCCTGCCTGCTTGTTCTTTAGATTGTCAAGAAACTTGTGGTGGTTGTTCTGGTAAAGACTGTTTCCCGGCGAGAGATTCACAGCCTTTTTAACATATTGAACAGCTTGCTCGTAGTTACCCTGTTTATTGAGCTTTACAGCATACGAGTTTAGTGCATAGGCATAGAGATCTTTGACTTCCACATTTGATCGGTTCAGGTTATATGCCATTTCAAATTTCTGGCAGGCAGCTTCCCACTGACCGGCCTGGCAGAGCCTGGTTGCTTCGTTGCTTAAAGCTGTTTGCTGGCCGAGTACATCTGAAGACTGCCCTGGCATGCCGCCGCCCATATTGGGTTGCGCGGAGGAAGACGGTTGCATCATGCCGCCAGATTGGGATGCCACAAAATCTTGAATTTTTGAAAGCAGAGAGCCGCCTTTGAGCCCGCCAGCTCCTCCGCCTGGTGGCATCATTGGCATCTGGCCGTTACCCATCATCGGCATCTGTCCATTGCCCATCATCGGCATGCGCCCGTTGCCCATCGGCATCATCGGCATCTGGCCGTTACCCATCATCGGCATCTGTCCGTTACCCATCATTGGCATCTGGCGTCCACCCATGGGTGGGCCGCCGCCGGAAAGCGCTGTGCGACGCAAGGTCGGCATCGGGCGCGCCTGAGGCATATGCCTGCCCGGCTTCAAATGAGTGTAAGTTCGGTTGGGAGCCTGTTTTGGCGGGTACTTGCCGGCGGAATGTTGATGCGGAGTATTCGGCACATGCTCAACTATTGCCTGATAGCGGTTCTGGCTGCCCTGTCCGTCAAGCATGGCTTCCAGATCGTCCATTGAAGCTGGTTTGCTTGCAATTGCTGTTTTGACAGTTTTATTTGTGTTGCTGCTCTTTTGTCCCGGCTTGCTTGCGCTGCTTTTGTTTGCGTTGCTCGCTGATTTGCTTGTCTTATCGTGGCTGTCTGCTGTGCTTTTAGTTGTTTCTTTAGGCGGATCTACAAACGGCGAGCTTACCGGAGTTGTATTATTCGCCGGCTGGGCCTGTTCTGCAGGCTTTTCCATGCTTTTCATTATGAAATACTGGAATACTGAACCGAAGCCGAAAAACACCAGTGCCATGCTGGCCAGGAGTCCGACATTTCTGACATTGAACTTGCTGAATTGAGCCAGATTTCCACCAAGAAGTGAAGAATCTTCCTTTTCTCTGGCTGCAGGTTTGCCGGACGCTGATTTTTTTGATTTGCCTTTTGAAGTTTTGCCTTTGCCTTTTGATAAGGCTTTCAGCTTCGAAGAGTCATTTGTCGAATCAGCTGTGAACTCGCTTTCAATGTCTTGCCCAGGCAGTGCGGCTGCTGCCTGCTGGCCGGAATGCAATTGTGCATCTTGGGCTTGTGCCTGGGGGCCGGATTGATAATCTAAATGAGCTGATGGCAGAGGACCGGATTGATACTGTGCTTGCGGCGGGGCTTGCAGTTCTTGAGCATTTGGCTGGGCGGGCGCCTGTGGCGGCGCTGCTTGCGGCATTCGGGGCTCCGGCGGTCTGGCTTGCTCACCTGATGCTTTTTTGCCGGGTGCTGCGGCCTTGTGTGAGCCTGAGCCGGAGCCGAATAAAGACTCTGGCGGCAGTACGTTGATGGCTTCGGACTGCGTTTTAAGTGCTGCCTGAAGTTCATGCTTAAGTTGCGCCATGGTTTCAAAACGGTCTTTGGGCTGTTTTTGCAAACAACGGAAAACCACTTCTTCCAACCTCTTTGGAATATCGGGATTGGCGCCGACCTGACCGAATGGGCGCGGCATTTCATGCACATGCATGTAAATCGTGTCGTAAACTGTGGCGCCTCTCAGGGGCGGCACGCCGGTAAGGCATTCGTATAAGCAAACTCCCAGTGAGTAAATGTCGGTTCTGGCATCGAGTTCCTGATACATACATTGTTCGGGGCTTAAATAAATCGGGCTGCCGCAGACCTCGCCTGTCATTGTAATGGCTTCAGCCTGGTCATCTTCGCCACCCTGCACCATTTTTGCAACGCCGAGGTCTACAATTTTGATTTTTTCCGGACCGCCTTCATTGTGAATTACAAGAATATTTGCCGGTTTAAGATCTCTGTGAATAACTCCTCGCTGGTGTGCGTGCGAGAGACCGTCGCAGACCTGTGCGAAAATGCTGACCGCTCTTTCGGGTATCAGATAACGCTCACGCTTCATGATTTCGTAAAGGCTCTGACCGCTGACAAACTCCATAACCAGATACGGATCGCCGTTAGCCATGTTTCCGAAGTCGACTAAGCCGATCAGGTTTTCGTGGTCGAGCCTGTAACCCATCTGAGCTTCACGTATGAATCGCTTCTGAGTTCGATCGTCTGTAGTTCGTTGCAAGCGCAGAGTTTTAATGGCAACCACCCGGCCAAGCACGTCATGGCGGCATTTATAAACCATGCCCATGGCACCGGAACCAAGCACGGAAAGAATTTCATAGCGACCGATCCGGTCGCCTACTGAAAGCTCTCTTTCATGTGAATTCGCCATAAGTCTTGCCGTTTGGAAGCTCTAAAGAGCATTAAATCAGAAGACGTTTAGATATTTCAGGCCTTGCGGCCAGCACGAGAAATTAAATTCAACGCCTTCCATCTAGTAATTCTATCGGCCTAGGTTAATGGCTGCAAACCGGCATGTCAAGATAATTTAACCTGAGTCCAGCCTGATCATAATCAGGCTGATTCGCCAGCTTGCTTGTTCTTGTTTTTCCAGAATAGATAGACAGGCAGCCCGGCCAGTATGATTAAGAGCCCGAAACCAGCGTAGTCCGGGCGTACGCAAATCTGTCCCAACATAACAAGTGTTGCTGAAATCAGGTAAAAAATTGGCAGAAAAGGATAAAGGATTACTTTGTAAGGTCTTTCAAGTTCTGGCTCTCTTTTTCTCAGAACCATGACTGCTGCTACTGTCAGAAGATAAAAAAGCAGGGCTGCAAATACAACAAAATCAAGCAGATTGCTGTAGGTGCCTGAGGTTGCAAGAATTGCCGACCAGACTCCCTGGATAATTAATCCAAAAACCGGCACTCCGGTTTGCGGATGTAGCACTGCTGCATTCTTAAAAAAGAGCCTGTCTTTTGCCATTGCATAATAAACCCTGGCTCCAGCAAGTATAAGACCGTTCAGGCAGCCGAAAATTGAAATCATAATGGCGCTTGCCATGATTGTTTTGCCGATTGGCCCGAAAATTACTTCAGCTGCTGCGGTGCCGACCCTGTCTTCGGCTGCATACTGAATACCTCTGCCCACAACAGTTGTTGCTGATTCGCTTCCCTGAAGCGGCAGCAAAAATATATATACTAAATTAGCCAGAAGATAAAGACCGACTACCAGAAATGTTCCGATTGCAAGACTCTTCGGCAGCACCTTTTCAGGTTCTTTTACTTCTTCGCCGGCAAAGGTGATGTTGTTCCAGGCGTCGCACGAAAACAGCGGTCCCACCATTGCAAGCCCGATAGCAAGTATCAGATCGACTCCCTGTATCGGCTGGCCTTTTGTGCTCACAGCCTGCCACATGTTCTGGAAATTGACTTCAAGCCCAGAAAACTTTCCAAAAGAGCAAAATCCCAGAACAATAAGCGCTGCCATTGCAAATACTTTTGCTGCCGTAAAAGTCGTCTGGATAAGTTTGGCGGCATCAATGCCACGGCAGTTGACATAAGTGAGCAGGCTTATTAAGAAGACTGCCACCACCTGCAGTATGCTCAGGTGCCAGTTGCCGATGCTGAAAAGTACATTCTCATTGCTTATCGAGGGTACAAGCACTCCCAGGAATTTTGCAAAGCCGACAGCAACAGCGGCAATTGTTCCCGATTGAATAACGCTGAATAAAGTCCAGCCGTATAGAAATGCCGCAAGCTTGCCGTAAGTTCGGCGCAAAAACACATACTGGCCGCCTGCCTGTGGAAACATCGAGGCAAGCTCGCTGTAACAGAGTGCTGCCGAAACAGTCAGCAAGCCTGCAAGAAACCAGCAAAGCAGCAAATAGCCGCTGCAGCCGACATCTTTAGCGGTCTGAGCCGATACGATAAAAATGCCCGAGCCGATCATTGAACCGACAACCACAGCAACTGCATCAACAAGACTCAGCGCTCGCTTGAAATGCCCTTCCTGATGCACGGCATGCTCATTTTCTTGAACTGTCGACGCTGATTCCTCGGATGTCATGCAAAAATCTCCTTGCTGCTCCGATTATTTTAAGTGTTTCGGCTTTGTTTTTCAGGATTAGATATATGTGAATATTGCCCTCATTGCTTCCGGGTAGAACAGATATTAGTTAGCTAGCCCCCGCTGCAGTCCATTGAAATCCGATCATTGAAATCCGATCATTGAAATCCGATCATAGAAATCCAATCCAACTTGCAAGACCCAATAGACCCAAACATAAAGGCATTCAGGCTTGAAAGCATCGAGCTTCTCGAGCTTATCGCCAGAGGCGGCATGGCTTCTGTGTATAAAGCCAGGCAAATGGGTCTTGACCGGGTTGTAGCCGTAAAAGTATTGTCCGGACTTGTGCTCGAGCCCGAAAAGCAGAAGCGCTTCCAGAATGAAGCAAGAGTGCTTGCCGGATTCGATCATCCCAACATAGTAAAGAACCTGTCTTACGGAGTAAGCAAAGACGGGCAGGCATATATAGTTATGGAATTTCTTGAAGGCAAAAGCCTTTCAGACGAGCTTTCTGAAAACGGGCGTTTAAGCTTGCAGAAATTCAGAGATATATTTTTGCCGCTGCTTTCTGCGCTCTCTTTTGCTCATGATCAGGGGCTGGTTCATCGCGATATCAAACCCGGCAATATCATGCTTTTAAATAACGGTCAGGTAAAGCTTGTTGATTTTGGAATAGCGAAAGTTTTTGCGGAAGATGAGCCGGAAGCCCAGCATCTTACAGCTACAGGCGCACTTTTGGGCAGTCCTAACTATATGAGCCCGGAGCAGTGCACCGGCAAAAAGGTAGACTGGCGGTCCGACATTTATTCCATTTCTTGTGTTATGTATGAGTCTTTATGCGGCGAGCCAATTTTTTCAGGTGGTTCGCCTCTTGAAGTAATGCAGAAGCACACAAGTTCGCCGCTTCCTTCAACAGTTGAGCTGAGCAGAAAAATTGATTTGCGTAAGGAGCTTATCGATTTAATTTTAAGCGGCTTGAATAAGGAGCCTGAAAAGAGAATTCAAAGCGCATCCGAGCTTGCAAACAAACTGAAAAGCTTGCTTGATAATACAACCCTCTCGAAAGTGCCACGTTTGAAAGATGGGATGACTGTGCCAAAGGGACTGTCCGTCAGGGTCGCTTTTTCATTGCTTGTGTTTTTATTGCTGATTAGCGCGGCTTTTTTCTTTTCGGTGAAGCGATCCAGGGAGCAGTCTTTAGCGCAAAGCATTAGACCCAGCCCGGACAATATATTCAGACAGGGCTTGAATCTGGATAGTGATGCCAGATATGAACAGGCTTTTGAAAAGTTCGAATCGGTGCTTGCTTTGCTGCAAGACAAAACTGCAGGCCATGGAAGCGTGATTCTGCAGGCGCATTACAGGGCGGCCTCGTGTGCTAACAGCTTGATGGAAGACAGAGACCCTGAAAAAATCAAAAGATGGTTTGAACCTGCGTTATCACATTCTTCTCAAGCACTTGAGTATTCAAAAAAGGAGAGTGACCGTGGTGAGCGCACTGCTTTGCTTCTGCAACGCGCCGCAATTCTTGCAAAAGGAAAAAATGCGCGGGAAGAAATTCTTGCCTTGCTTGCATCAGGAGAGGAAATTCTAGGGAAAAAAAGCTGGGAGTTTTTTGATCTTACTGAGGGCTGTCTGGAGGAACTTCAGAAACTTGGCGAGTTTGGAATTGCTGAAAGGAAATATCTGGAATCGCTTGAACTGGCAAGGGTTTACGGACGTGGTTCCTTTCAGGTTTACAGGGTCAATGCCTGTCTGGCTCTGCTTTATGCAAGGCAGGGTATGCATGAGCAGGCAAAAAGCCTGGCTGAAAAAACAGCGATGGACCTGATCAATAGTGTAGAACCCAGTGTGCTTCCCAGCCGCAGGCTTGCCCTTTTATGCAAACAGATACTGGCAGTATTTGAAATTACAAAAAGTCCGGAGCCGGCAAAACAAATAATTCAGCAAGAGTTCAATCTAAATGGCACAGACATAGAACGTGAACCGGCACGAGGGGCAGAGCTTTATGACTGGCTTGCAAGAATTTATGCAGCAGAGGGTGATGAAATCAATGCATTTTCATCCTATGATCATGCTATTAACTTGCTTCTCAAGAAGCCCGGAGAAAAGTATATAAACAAGATTCTGAAGAATGCAATTGCTTATAGCAAGCAGACGAAGCATAAAGGCAAGGAAAAAACTTATATCAAACTGCAAAGACAATTGGCAGCATCTTGAGTTGGAATAATTCTTATGGATCTTGATAGCGAAGAAAGCAATGTTTTTCCAGGGTTGAAAATTCTGCAGAGTCTTGGTCGCGGCGGCATGTCGATTGTGTACAAGGCAAGGCAACTTGAACTGGACAGAATTGTTGCCGTCAAAGTAATCAGTTCAAAAGTGAGCGAAGAAACTCTGAAGCGCTTTCAGAATGAGGCAAAGCTTACAAGCAAGCTGGAGCATCCAAATATCGTCAAGACTTTAAGTTTTGGAATTACAAGCCGGGGGCTTCCTTATCTGGTCCTCGAGTACATTGAGGGGCGCTCGCTTGCCGATTATCTCAAAGAGAAAGGGCGTTTGAGCTACGGGGAGTTCAAAAATATATTTCTGCCGGTGCTTCAGGCGCTTGCTCATGCTCATGAAAAAGGGCTTTTGCACCGTGATCTGAAGCCCGGTAATATTATGATCTTGAGTGATGATTCTGCTGAGGAAAATGTGAAAGTAGTGGATTTCGGGATTGCGAAAGTCATGCAGCCGGATGACTATTCAGGTGAGATGCAGCAGCTGACAAAGACAGGCTCGGTACTGGGGAGCCCTGCATATATGAGCCCGGAGCAGTGTCAGGGGCTTGAGCTTGATCAAAGATCCGACCTCTATTCTCTTGCATGTGTAATGTATGAATCGTTTTTGGGAAAAACGCCCTTTCTTGGTGATTCGGTTTTGGAGCTAATGGGCAAGCACGTAAATGAAGCATTGCCGACAGTAGCAGAACTACAAAAGACAATAGAGTTGGACCGGGAAATTTCTGCACTTATTTTGCGGGCACTTGCTAAGGACCCGGCTTCAAGGCCGGCAAGTGCTGCAGAATTCTATTCAAAATTGAGTTCCGCCCTTGGTGGCCTGAGTTCAGATAGAATACCCGAGCTTTATACAACGGCGCTCAGGCAAAAGAAGTTTATAGATAAGCTCCGGGCCGCAGGCATAGTTATTGCGCTGGCGGCTCTTGTAACCGCTCCTTTCTGTAGTTCTTTGTTTGAGGGTACAGCAGCTTATTTAAAAACCCTGGGAAGGGTCTTGATACCACTTGATGAAAAGAAAGCTCTCGAAATGCTGGAGCAAGGAGACAGGCTATTGCGACAAAATCATGATCCTGAAAAAGCACTCGAGTTTTTTGAAACTGGAATTGAGGGCTTGCAAAATTCAGGGCATCGCCCTGACCTGCTCTGCGATGCATACTTTAAAGCCGCCCTATGTGTGCGCAACTTAAACAGTCCTGCAGGCCGGCTGCCGGACCGAGAGCAAAGTGCCAGCACCGATATGCAGGTACGCTGGTATATTGAAAGTGCGCTGGAAAATGCGCGCGTGCGCAAAAACACCAGAGACTTTGTCAAAGTCTGCAAGGGTTATTGTAATTACCTTGGAGAGCTTAACCCCGACGCAAAAAAGGAAATCGAGCTTGCTCTTCTTGATAGATGCGACAGGTTTTGCAAAGAAGATTCGGAGGATGCTCTGGATTTCCGCCTTTATGTGATCAATTCTTTGCTGGCTGCCGGGTGCCGCGGTCTTGAACCTGTTATAGAAAAAGAACTCATGCTGGTCCAAAAAAAGCACGATCCCAAATCCTGCCGTTATCTGGAAGCTCGTGCCAATCAATTGCATTGCAGAGTCCTTGAAAATGAGAACGCGGGGCTTGAAGAATCTGTGAGAGAGCTTTCTGAAGTTCTGATTTCCAGCCGTCACCCCAGTTTCAAACGTGAAAGCAGAAGGGTGACATTGATCTGCGGACCTATTTGTAAATGCTTGAGCCGAATTAAAAAACCCGACTTGCTTGCACAGATTGTGGAAAATGAAATAAATACGAATCTGGGTGCAGATGATCAATTGTACAAAGGCAAGCTTTTTACATATCTGGCTGATGCATACAAGAGCTGCAATCAGCCAGAACCTGCATTTGAGTATTATGATAAGGGCATTAAAAATAAACTCGAATATGGAAAACAAACAGAAAGACTATACGAGCGCCATAGAGATCCGCAATTTTTTGAGTCGTTTGCAGGCGAGCTTGAAGTGCTGATTGCGTATGCCAAATCTTGCGGCAAATCAACTGAGAAATATGAGGAAGCGTTGAGCGAAGTAAACGAAATGATATCCTCTTCAAAAGGCGCAGGAAAGGGGACGAACTTATGATCAGTTTGTGCTTGTCTGCCTACTGTCTAGAGGAAAGAGTTTAATGGATTCGATTTCACAATACGTTCACAAGTTCGTCCAGATTTATTTCTGATTTTCGAATTAAATTTGAAGATGTGGCGATCCGCAGTCTTTCAGCACCAACCAAGCGGAACGGAGTTTTAGATCTTGAATAGAATCCGAGCTCTTGCCAGTGTGTTGATTGTCTTCAACTTGCTTGGAACAGAGGCAATCAGCATTGCCGATGGCGGGAGAACAGACCCTGTTGGGTGCCTAATAGACCCCAGCCTTGTCCAATCTTTGCATGATGCGCCTCCCGCCCTCATGGATATCAAAAGACCGCCCTATGTTGCGCATTTCCAAAAGAATGGAGTGAATTTGCTAGTAGTGGCCGCTCACCATGAGTCACATATCGGAAACGAAACCTGTAAAGTAATCGAGCGTGTCTTTGATCGATTTCCGGTACACAGAGTAATTGTAGAAGGTCATCGCAATGCCGATGGAGAACTCGAATATGATAAATGGAAAGACCCGAACCTTGCCGACGAGAACCGGAGAAAAATCAAAGGTGGAGAAGGCGGATTTGCACTGGAGCTTGCACAAAAGAGAGGTATTTCTGTAATTGGAGGCGAACCGACATTTAGGGCACAGGCAGAGGCGGCGCTGTCCGCCGGCCACAAGTGGGAAGACGTTCTGGGCATTGAATTCATCAAAATCATGTCTCCGGGGCATCGGAAAAAGCATGACGATAAGCGTAGTCCAGCCGAACTTTTCAAAGTGGTGTTGGGATATCTGCGAAAAGAAATGCAGGTGCCTGATTCGATATCATTTAGCTTGGCTGATTTCTACGCGTGGTTCCACAAGCATACCGGCGAAAAATTCGATCCGGAAAAGGTAGAATTCAATAAGTATCTATTTACGCCCCAAGCCAAATCTCTCCGAGAAATAGGCGAAGCGATGAATAACGAACGGAATCGATTTCTTGCAAAAGCAATTAGTGCAGACCTTCATAAATACAAGTGCATACTGGTTGTCTATGGAAGTGGACATTATGCCTGCTTACAAAAAGCAATTGAAGCGAGTTTTGGAAAACCAGTGTATGAAGGAAATTTTGGCGAGTCATGGTCGGGTGTTTCACAATCGCAGCGCGCTTCTATTGCCAAAACACTCGCTGCTTCAGGGTGCCAACGGAGCCCGCAGAAAGTCAGATTCATTTCCAGTGAGGTTTTTGCGCTTGTAGCGTTCATAGACTATCTGGCCAGTTTCGATAAAAACAATAAACGTGGCTTGTATAGTGAGTTTAGAAAGAAGCACAAGCAAAGCGATAAAGAAACACGTTTGCTTGAACGCTTCAAAACCAGCATTTATGACAAGAACTGGAACAAAATAAGGGAGTTACAGATAGCGGCAGCTTCATGCCGAACCTGCATTGAGCTTGAACATCGCTTGCCAGCTTGTTTGTCTGCTACAGACAAACAGATTGTAATAGAAGCCCTCCAGACATTCGAGCCGATTTTTAGAGCTGAAATCTGGTCAAAGCTTGCTGAAGCAAGTGAAGAACGAACAAAGATCTGGCAGCAGCATGTCGAATCAACTCAGCTTGGTGCATGTTTAGACCAAGTCAAAAACTTATGTCAAAGCGAGTGGCCCGCGTCGATTCCATTAACAGTTGCTGTGCTCATGGTACCGGACGAACTTCATGATGATCTTGGAAGAGATGGAAACTGCAAGGGGCAATTAGTCCATGTGGAAAGTATGCCAAAGCGTTGTTGGGAGCAAGAGTACAGTACCATGTTTCACGAACTCTGTCACAGCCTCTGGCTCACGCGATCATCAAAGACAGTGCAGAAATTGAAAAAATACTTCAAGGAAGCCGATGGAATGGAGGCGTACTACACTTTTATTGAAGCGTTTCCCACCGCAATGGGGTCCGGGTGGTTCGCCCAACATGCGTATAAAGCTCAGGCTCGGTACTGGCACGGTAACATGACCATAAGAACCTATTCGGAATTGTTGCAGCCACTCCTTGAAAAATATTTGTCAGATGGCCGATCCTTTGACCGCGAATTTGGAGTAAAGGCGGTTAGGCTATTTCGAAGCATGGATCTAGAGGCAAAGAAAAACGTGCCTTATAGCTATGGAAACCCAGACGTGTTTTTCACAGTTCAACCTGTAGACCTATTTAAACGATTTGATAGTGCTATCTCGGAGAATTGAGAGAAGGAATTGATCCAAAACCAATTCCGACAGTGCAGATGCCGAGAAATCTCCGCAAAGGCAAAGCATCCAAGGTGAGGGGCAAAGACCGCAAACTAGCAAAGAAAAGGACAATCAGCGAGATATGCAAAACAAGAGCGGGAATTAACGCACTTGTACAAGCTCTCGATCTTCTTGTTTCTGGCTTTCAATTATTTTTGCTGCTGCTTCAGCATGCAATCTGCTCAATTTGTCCGCGTCGCTTTTCTTCTTTAAGAGCGCAAATGCAATCAGTGTTCCAGCGATAACTATCGAGCCTGCCACTAAGGAAAAGACCAGAAGTATTGTGTTATTTAATTGCAGAATTGCGGTTCGCAGCACACTGACTTCGCTCTCAAGACCGGAGATTGGCTGCCCTAGATTGTCTGCAACTGAATTTAAAGGTGCTTTTAATTCGAGCACTGATGATTGCAGGCTTACTACTTCATTTTTGAGACCAGTAAGTGGTTCGTGCAGATTGTTGGTGCTGAGAGTGAGTTTTGAGAGCGGTTTTGATAGACCGTCTGTTGTTTTTGTTATTCCGTGCAAACCTGGAGCCAGGCTGTTTTTTAGTTCGCTGGTCAAATTGTCGATTGGCTGAGGCAGCCTGCCAATCGGGTGTTCGAGTCTGGAAATTGGAGCCTGCAGGCTGTTTATTGGTTCCTGGAGCTCTTGCAAAGGTTTTTCCAAATTGCTAATCGGCTCTTTCAGTTCTGAGACTGGTTTATGCAGTTCGACAAGTGGAGTCTTCAACTGTTTGATAGGTTGATGCAGATCTTTGAGCGGGCGCTCAAGACCTGTAAGACCAGGATTTAGATCCTTTATTGGATGCACGATTTCGCTGAATCTCTTTTGCATCCGACGTGCAGATTCGTTGAGTGCTTTAATAGGGTGTTTGAGAAAGTCTACAGGTTCCTGATTCTGGCTTACTACCTGGCCTGGAATACGATGTGCTTCGGTCTTCATTTCTTGAGCCTGGACTGCAGTAAAGAGAAGACAAAAAATACTTGCAGCGCTTAAGAGCCAGATCCTGGAATGCATTCTGGATAGTGTGTTTCTCGTGGCTTTGCAGTCCATTTGAGTCCCTCATTGCTTACGCAGGAGGAGCTATATTAACTAAACCGGGACGGCTTGACATGTGATTTGGCTAATAAGCAAGCGGGCTAATAAGCAAGCGGGCTAATAAGCAAGCGGGCTAATAAGCAAGCGGGCTAAT
>CAZTQO010000013.1:126904-136306 GCA_964615655.1 uncultured Candidatus Obscuribacterales bacterium
AAGCAAGCGGCCTAATAAGAAAGCAGGCTAATAAGCAAGCGGCCTGATTAAGCGGCCTGATGCTGCTGCGCTGAGTTCGGCAGTTTTGCTTCTGGTCCTGAAAAATCACAGTTTGGGTCAAACGCCGGACGCAGGCGGTGGAGGAGTCTTTTCAGGCAGGCGAATTAAGCGGCTTACTTGTTTAAGTAAGAGGGCCGGATCTTCTTTTGCTGGTTCAAGAGTCATAATGCCCAGCTTGTTTCGGGTAAACGAATGAACATAACTGGCAGTGCTTGAGTCGCTCGCAATGAATGCAATTTTTCCGGCGCTTTCAAGAACTATCGATAGAACAAGTGTGCACTTTGCTTGTCCCAGCGGCCCGTTTATTTTGAGCACAGACGGCTCCAGAAAGGAAACACCGGCATGCTCAAATGCTCGGCGCAAATATGCTACATGTTCGAAAAGTAGAGAACTTTGCCCTTTGTATAAAGAGAGTGCAGCCTGAATTTTGTGCAGATCTCCTTCAATCAATGCATTTCCCAGGCTCATGATTCCGGCAAAGTTTTTGGTCGGGTCAAGATCATCCATGCTGCCGAGTTTGATAAAAAGCTGCAGCTGGGCGACTGTAAGACTCTGATCATTGCAGCTTGCAAACACATTGGTTTCGAGCTGCCTGTTTGTTGCGGGATTGCTTGCAACTGTGTTCATGGATTCTGCCTCATTCCCCTGCTGAACGAATGCATGCGGCTGCGCAGATTCGCATCTGCTGCCTGAATTCAGGAACCGGTTAAAATTATGCAAGTGCTGTCGGGCGATTAAATAAATCGCTTCCAGATCTTTATTCTAGTAATTGCGAGTCGAAAGACTCTAATAACCGAACCCTGATTTTGTAAATATACTCTGCGCTCAAAAAGTAACATTGTCAAGTAGCGAAATTGAGTATTTTTTAGTTTCCAGGGTTTTTACTGACTCTGGGTTTGAGGCTGTTGGCCCGGTCGCGCAAGCGATACCAGCGGTCCGCAAGAGACCGTCGTTTTCAAGACCTGGCTTTTTGTTAAAGACAGGTCAGATTCTAAAGCGAATTCGGATAAAGAGGTAAAGAGCCGCTAAGACCTGGCGGCCGGTCTCTGCTAGGACTTGGCGCTGACTACCGGCTCGTTGCTGCGATTCCAGTATTCATCCCTGTATTTACGGTAGTATTCGATGGTTTTAGCCAGACCTTCTTCCAGTGTAGTAGTAGGTTTCCAGCCAACAATCCGCTCCATTTTCTTTACATCTGAAATGAAATCGCCCGGTTCCTGGGCTTTTCGTTCTGCCGAGAATTCAGCGAACTCCCAGCGCCCCTGCTTTGCAACCGCGATGATTGTTTTAACAAGCTCCAGGAAGCTCACCGGAATATCGGAACCCACGTTGAATATTTCGCCGTAGGCCCCTTCAGTAACCGCCGACATGAGAATTGCTTCCACGCAATCGTCCACATAAAGAAAATCGCGAAGAATGCTGCCGTCACCCATTACTTTAATGCAGTCGTCATCGAGAGCTACGCGCACAAACCAGTTGCATACTCCGAATCGCGAGTGTTTCATCTGCGAGCGCGGACCGTAAATATTGCTCAGGCGTAAGAGTACTGAACGAATACCGTGAACATCGTTATAGACCTTTATGATCTTCTCTGCCGAGAGATTAGAAATTTCGTATATGCCTTTAGGATTTGTGGGTGCTTCTTCGTTTACAGGCAATGAGACCGAGGGCCCGTACTGACCGCGTGTGCCTGTGTATACGACAATCGCGTTCGGGTTGTGCTTGCGCAAAGCCTCCATCAGAATGGCAGTGCCGGTTATGTTGATTTCAATGTCCGGAAAGGGGTTGGAAAGGCTCATCAAATGGCAAACCTGGCCGGCCAGGTGAAAAACATAGTCTTTATCTTTCACTAGATAAATGACCGCGTTCTCATCACGGATGTCACAGTAGTTAATACGGACTCTATCTTTGACCGGATAAAGATTGAATTCATTGCCACCATAATCTGGAATCATGGCGTCCATAATCGTTACCCTGGCCCCAAGATCAACCAGACGGTTAGCAAGGCTTGAACCGATAAAGCCCATGCCGCCTGTAATAAGGACAGACTTCCCGGAAAAATCTTCCGCTTTTATAGCTGCCATCTGCTTAGCTCCTTGTCTGATTAGAATCAGACAGATTAGAAATTGAACAGAATCGCCAGAACATCGTTTCTTGCCCGTTCAAGCTGAGATGCAGATTCTAGCATGACTCAGTTTTCTGCCACCCTGCTCAAAATCTGCTCAGGAAAGGCAGGCTTTAAATGCTCATAATCTGACTTATAAATGGGACTTTTCATGAGCACCTGAAGGCTACTTAATTCAAGGACATGCACCTTTCCCTTACTATTACAGTCGAACTTATTGACGACCCTTAGTAAGGAGTTAGCCTGTGGCTTTGAAAGTTCCCTTCGGAGACATGAAGCTTCGTTATCAGGATTTGAAATCTGAGCTCGACGAAGCCGTAAATCGCGTGCTTGCAAGTGGCTATTTTATTTTGGGACCGGAGCTTGAGGCTTTCGAAAAAGCCTTTGCTCAGTTTCTGGGTGTTAATTATGTAGTTGGATGCGCCTCCGGCACCGAAGCTATTTACCTGGCTCTGGCTGCTGCCGGTGTCGGCGCGGGTGACGAAGTTATAGTTGTGGCTCATACGGCTGTTCCAACTATTTCCGCTATTTCAATGACCGGTGCCGAGCCGGTATTTGTCGACATAGACCCTACAAGCTATGTCATGGACGTAAGCAAAGTCGAAGCAAAAATCACAACAAGAACCAAAGCAATTGTGCCTGTGCATCTCTACGGGCAGATGGTCGATATGGAGCCCCTGCTCAAGCTTGGAATGCAAAAATCCATTCCGATAATTGAAGATGTGGCACAGGCAACCGGCGCTGTTTATAGACTCAAGCAAGCGGGCAGCATTGGCGCCCTTGGTGCTTTCAGCTTTTATCCGAGCAAAAATCTTGGAGCTTTTGGCGACGGTGGCGCTGTGAGCACAAATTCGAAAGAAAGCTACGAAAAGCTATTAAAATTGCGTAACTACGGGCAGTCTAAACGCTACTATCACGATGAAATAGGCATCAACAGCCGGCTGGATGAAATGCAGGCTGCAATACTTTCATGCCAGCTTCCTTATTTAGTGGGCTGGAACAAGCGCCGCCGCGAAATAGCTGAAATGTACAGCAAGGGACTTTCGGATCTGGTAATTACTCCGAAAGAATCGCCAAGTTCTTCGCATGTTTATCATCTTTATGTGATCCAGACAAATGATCGCGATGGCTTACAAAAGTACCTGGCAGAAAAAGGCGTTGGCACATTGATTCACTATCCGGTGCCGGCGCACTTGCAAAAAGCCTATTCATATAGAGGCTACAGGCAGGGCGATCTTCCAGTTACTGAAACAATCACAAAACGCATACTCAGCCTGCCCATGTATCCGGAATTGAGCAACGATGAAGTGAATTATGTAATTGACGAAGTGCGCAATTACCACCTCAAAAACCCGCAAGCCTCCATCGTATACAACCAGAACGTATTCACAAGCATACAAACAAATACAAGTCCAATTAGTTCGATTTAGAAACCCCAATAACAGCAAAGAAAAAAGAAAAATGAACCGCACACAATCATCAAACGTAAGCGCAAGAAGCCGCGCAGGCTTGCCGGTACAGTCGATTTCGGTGGTCATACCCGCTTATAACGACGAAACCACAATAGCCAGGCTGATTCAGGACACTGATTGCTTGCTGAAAGAAATATCGAACGACTACGAGATTGTGGTGGTGAATGACGGCAGCCGGGACAATACTCTCGATGTTTTGAAAGAGCTTGCAAGAAAGTTCACCAACATGCGCCTGATAAATCACGAGCAAAACCAGGGATACGGTCGAACAATAAAAGAGCTCTACTTAACAGGTGCAAAAGAGCTGGTTTTTTCGCTGCCGGGTGATTATCAATTCGCTCCCAAAGAGCTGCTTACCATGGCTCAGGGCTTGAGAAAGCATGACTTTGTCATTGGACATAGAGTCAAGCGCAATGACCCACCAAGGCGCAAAATTCAAAGCACGATTTACAACATGATGCTGCGTATTTTTTACGGATGTGGTCTTAAAGATGTAAACTCAATCAAGTTATTCCGCAAAGAAATACTCAATCAAATTACGCTTGAGTCGGACACTCCTTTTGTTGATGCCGAACTTTGCATTCGTGCTCACAGAGCAGGGTTCAAAGTAGTCGAAATTCCAATCGAGCATTTACCGCGCCTTTCTCAGGGTGCCTCGGGCGGCAAGTTCTCAGTTATTTGGGATACTTTTTCGGACCTCATGGGCATGGCCGGCCGGATCAAGCGCTAATCAAGGAATATGTGCTAAGAAATACGCGCTAAGAAATACGCGCTAGTAGCTATCCCATTTTGATCTTGATTTTGAATTTGAATTTGATCTTGTATTTGATGATTGAATCCTGTTAAATCCGCTTATCTTTGCAGGAGCTTTTCCATGATCCGAACCATGAATCTCTTGTTGCTAATCAAGCGGTAAATCGTAGGCAGAACGAAGAGCGTTGTGGCTGTAGAAGTCAGCAGCCCGCCGAAGACGACAGTGGCGAGTGGTCGTTGAATTTCGGCACCGGTGCCGTCCGAAAGAAGCTTTGGTAGCAGACCCATGACTGCAACAGTGGCGGTCATCAGTATCGGCCGCAGGCGAATTAAAGAGCCCTGCATGATCGCCTCGACAGTGGGCAGACCCTGCTGTTCAAGTTGCATTATGTAGCTTGTAAGTATGACTCCATTTTGCACAGCAACTCCGAATACTGCGATGAAGCCGATCATGGCGGGAACCGACAGGGGTTGATGCGATAGCCAGAGGGCTATCACACCGCCGATAGTGGCAAAAGGAACGTTCAACATGATTAAGACCGCGTTAGAAAAAGAATTGAATGTAAAAAACAGAAGAATGAGTATAAGGAAGAGAACCAGTGGGACTACAATGGCAAGCCTGCTCATGGCCCGCTCTTGATTCTCGAACTGACCGCCCCAGACGATGTTGTAGCCTTGAGGCAATTTTACCTTTTGAGCAACTGCTTCCTTGGCTTCTGCTACCCAGCTGCCAAGGTCGCGCCCGCGTATGTTTACCATGACTGCAGAACGCCGCTGACCGTCCTCACGATAAACATTGAGTGCGCCGCGCTCCATCTTGATATCGGCAAGGGCACGCAAAGGAATGCGTGGCCCGTCGGGGCATTGAATCAAGACATTGCCGATTGTCTCCGGAGAATTACGTTGTTCCTGACCCAGACGCACAAGAATATCGAAACGTTTGCTGCCCTCCACTACCTCGCCGACCGACTTGCCGGCTATGGCCGCCTGGATGACATTGCCCACCTCGCCGGTGAGCAGCCCGTAGCGTGCCAGTTCGTCGCGCTTCAAGGCTATAATTAACCCGGGTTCGCCGATAAGTGGTTCACGACTGAGATCGGCGGTGCCCCTCACACCTGCAACTGCTGCACGGACGTCCTCGGCAAGCTGGTCGAGAACCTTCAGGTCGTCGCCGCTTATTTTAATGCCGACATCGGCTTTAATGCCGGTAACCAGATCGTCCACCATATCGGCGATTGGTTGCGAGAAGCTATACATAACCCCGGGAATCGTAGCAACTCGTTTGGCCATGCGGTTGACGAGATGCTCTTTGTTGCTGTCTTGCCATTGCGACTTTGGCTTCAGCTTGACATAAAGATCGGCAGCGTCTACTCCCTCCACATCGGAACCCATTCCGGATCGCCCGATTCTGGTTGCGACCGCAAGCACTTCTGGAAACTCTAGCAAGATCTTCTCGAAAATGTTGCAGTATTCCTGGCTTTTCGTGTGCGAGATGCTGAGCGGCATATGTAGTCTCAAAAGAATCGGACCCTCGTCAAGCGAGGGCATGAATTCCGAGCCGAGCAAGAAAAACAGAGGCGAAACGGCTATTAAAAGAACCAGCGAGCTTGTAATTACAGTTTTGGGATGCTTGACCGCGCCTTGCAGGCAAACGTCATAAAGGTTCTTGATCCACTCAAGAACCGGATTGTGTCTTTCTTGGGTCTGTCCCTTCAGGCAGACAAGGCAAACCAGTGGAATGGCAGTGAGCGAAACTATAAGCGCACCAAGCAGGGCGTAAATAAAAGTCAGAGCCAAAGGTATGAACATTTTGCCCTCTACGCCCTCAAGCGTAAAAAGGGGCAGATAAACAGCCATGATGATCATGATCGCGAAGGCGACCGGGCGGCCTACCTCAAGCGTGGCGGCCATGATTGCATCTTGCAGCGTCTGGCTGTTGCTGCGCGTGGAAAGTCGCCTGTAAATGTTTTCCACCACCACCACGCCGGCGTCAACCACCACCCCGAAATCTACTGCGCCAAGCGTCATCAGATTGGCTGACAGGCCGGTTACCTTCATCATAAAGAAGCTGAATAACAAGGAGAGTGGGATGACGATTGTGACTATCAACGATGCCCTTATATCAAGAAGTATGGCGGTGAGAATCACAACTACCAGTCCACCACTGAAGAAGAGAATCTCCTTGACAGTGTCCATTGTTTTATCGACCAGCTCTTTTTGATCGTAAAGGGGGGTTATCTCGATGCCTTCCGGCAGATCTTTTGCGATCTGTTTAAGCCGCTCCTGAACATTACTTACTACTTCTCGGGTATTGGCGCCCTTTCGTGTCATAACCGTGCCGGTGATTACGTCGCCTTTGCCATTCATCGATGCCGAGCCGCGGCGCAGCGCCGGACCAATCTTCACGCTTGCCACCTGGCGCACCAGCACCGGCGTGCCGTTTTGTTCGCGCAGGACAACATTGCCTATCTCTTCCTTCGTTTTCAACATACCGAGCCCACGAATGATCACCTCTTCGCCGGCTACTTCTATGAAACTGCCGCCGATGTTGCGATTACTCTCCTCGATTGCATCAAGGACGTCCTTGAGAGTAAGATTGAAACTACGCAATTTGTCTTGATCGACGAAAACTTGATACTGTTTGATCCAGCCTCCATAAGTGACAACATTTGCCACACCCTGCACCGAGAGCAGTTTTTTGGCGATTACCCAGTCTTGTATTGTGCGTAAATCGATAAAACTATGCCTGTCGCTCTTTATCGAATATATAAACACCTGACTGAAGCTTGATACTACAGGGCCGAGCTGCGGTTTGGGCACCTGTGAGGAGAGCGTCAGGTTGTTCAAACGTTGCTGGACAAGTTGACGCGCGAAGTAGACGTCGCATGAATCATCGAAAATAGCTGTGATCACTGATAGTCCAAACTCTGAAGTAGAGCGGACTTTGCGTATGTAAGGCAGACCATTAAGTGCATATTCGATTGGAATAGTAACAAGCGATTCGACTTCTTCGGTAGCAAGGTTTTCCGGCTCCGTAATAATTTGCACCTGGACATTGCTTACGTCAGGAAAGGAATCGACTGGCAGTTGCAGCAGCGACCAAATACCAACAGCTATCAAGAAAAGCAGAAACACTACTGTAATTGCTCTTTGTTTGAGAGCGAATCGGATCAGACCATCAATCATGCCCAGTATTCTTCGGTGCTGCCATCGCGGTTTTTAGAAGCAAGCTGCCATCAGTGGCGACCTCGTCGCCGCGTGACAGCCCCTGGAGAACTTCAACTGCGTCTTTGAATTCCTTGCCAAATTCGACGGCCCGCTCCATGTACCCCGCGGCAGTTTTGACGAAGACAACCCGTTTGCCGTTGTGATCTTGAATGGCATCACGCGGGCAAAGCAGCACTTTGTATTCAGAGCTGGGTAGTGTCATCTTGGCGAACATGTCTGCTTTCAAGCGCAAGTTCGTGTTGTCCAGGCGTACTCTTATGGGCACCGTGCCGGTCTCCCGTTTTATGCGCTCGCTGATGAAGCTTATTTTGCCCTCAAAAGAATGCTCCGGGTAGGCTGCCACCGTCACCAGTGCCGGTGCTCCCATGCTCACGTAGCGCAAGTCTACTTCCGGAATGTCGGCAAGGGCTACAACCGTGGACAGATCGGTGATTACAAATAAAGTCTTGTTGGGCGACACGATCTCACCGACTGCGAAGTTTTGCGCAGTTATCACACCGGCAGAGGACGCTGTGATCGGATTCTCTGAAACAATCTGTCCGGTGGACTCCAGCTTCTTGAGCGTTGCTTCGGGAACACCCAAAAGGAGCAGCCGCTGCCTGAGCGTGTCTGCCAGATTTCTGGCTTGCGCAGTCTGGACGGAGGCCAGAGTCAAATCGCGTTTTAGAAGCGCTTTGTTGTTGAAGAACCTTTGCTGACGCTGCATTTCGTTTTCAGCGGCCGAATACGCCGCTGTTTCTTGTTCACAGCGAGCCTTTGTTGCAAGCAGATCCTTTTCGGCGGCGATACGTTCTTTGAATAGTTTGTTTACGCGATTCAGATCTGCTTCAGCAAGCTGCAGCCTGACCTTTGTCTTTGAGTATTCGGCTTTTGCATTAATCAGTGCCATGGGCCGCTGCACGTTCTCTTCGTAGATTTGCCGTTCTCTTTCTTCCTGTGCTCGGGCACTGGCCAGTTCGGCGCGCGCTTTGAGATATTGGGCCTGCAGCTCAGCTATTTCGCAGCTGTCCACAGTTGCCAGAACCGTTCCATTGCTGACATGTTGTCCTAGGCTAACAAAAGTTTTTGCAACACGCCCTGTGAATCGTGGATTTACATTGACTTCTTTAGCTACATCTGGGCGAATGATACCAGTGACATGCAAATTCTTTGTCACCGAGCCTACGTCAATTTTTTCCGTCTTCATTTTGAGCAAGCGTGCCGTGTCGATGGGCACGGAAACGACATTCGGCGGCTGGGCTTGCGCGGCACCACTGCCTGCTTGCTGATTAGTTGTGCACGCCGAAAGCGAAAATACTGCCAATGCAAAAGAGGCGAAAACAAGACTGTACCTGAATATAATCAAATAAGAACCTGCTGATTTGACCGTCATAGCAAAAGAAGAATTGAATCCGGTTTCCATAGAGATTGTCTTCGATGAACTTCTTGATGAACGTCCTTCGCTGAACGTCTACAACTCAACGTCCGTAAAGCCTTGATTTTCATTCTATCACGCGATTGTGATAGCTCATTGAATCGCCGCTGTAGATGCGGTGGAAGTTGCGGCACCTTGCTGTCTCTATTGAATATTTGTCGGCAAAAACGAGAGAGACACTGCGCAAAGCATTAGATTGAAAAGCGCTAGTACAGTGACACCATATTATTGCCGGGAGCAGATGCTGAGGAAGTAGAGAACGAGTGCTTCGGGCGCTTCCAGGCTCTCTTTGGATAGGCTCAGGCTTCTTCTTTTGCAGCATCCGGTGATGACAAGTGGCTAAAACACCA
>CAZTQO010000014.1:0-27285 GCA_964615655.1 uncultured Candidatus Obscuribacterales bacterium
TCCAGAGATGCTGCATTTGTTCGCGCAAGCTGTAGACACCATTAATGGTGACAATGATGTGGTCCAAGATGCTGACGCCGAGCATTGTTCCTGCTGAAATCAATTGCTGCGTTGTTGTGATGTCTTCATCGCTAGGGCTACAAGCCCCGGTTGGATGGTTGTGAGCAACAATGATGGAGTGCGAGTTCGCCAGCAGAGCTGCTTTGAAAACCTCGCGCGGATGTACCAGCGACGACGACAAGGTGCCATGCGACACCACGTGATAGCCGATGACCCTGTGCCGGGCATCGAGATGCAGGCTGACGAAGTATTCTTCTGAGTAGTGCTTGAGCGGCTCAAGAAAGTGCTCCACATCCTCTGGCGTCTGAATCGGAATTGGCTCAGTATCGGGCTCGCGGATGAGCGCAAGTCGAATCTGCGGGATCTTGTACTGCAAATGCTTTTTCAATAATCGTGTAGACATTTCTTACTCCATGAATTCATTGGGACAGACAAAAGTTGCAAGACTGGCA
The DNA here is from genome assembly GCA_964615655.1 of uncultured Candidatus Obscuribacterales bacterium. Lineage (GTDB taxonomy): Bacteria > Cyanobacteriota > Vampirovibrionia > Obscuribacterales > Obscuribacteraceae > JAIEPM01. The sequence continues at coordinate 513 of CAZTQO010000014.1, forward strand.
AGGTCTTGGCTCTGATGGGTTGTGTTCAAGCGGGTAGCCACCAAGTATCTGGGGACAAACCACAAAGTTGGGTGCAAGCAACTCAGGCACGTGCCTGCCGCCGTGGTGCTTTGGAAAAGACACAATGTCGCCAGGCTGTGCCGAAGTCGACAGGTGTTCGATCATCTCTGGTGGCATCAACTCGGTATGCTCTTGCAGGAGAGCAATTTTCCAGACCGCGCTGGCGCTTGCGTAGGCCAGAATTCCTCGACAGTAGTTGTCGCGGTCAAGGCTGAGCCACCCCTGACAGTTTGGGAGCGCTGCCAATTCCGTCAACGCCGCGAAGAGCGTGTTGTCCAAAAACGAACGCGTATAAAACCAGAATGAGCATTCAGGGCGAGATCTAACTGCCAAAGTCCATGCTTCTGCGTAAGAAGAGGATACGAAGTCACCTAGATCGTGCAGCCTGAGGCTGAATGGCACTGCCGTTTCGGTGCCGCTCACTTTAGCGGTGAGCCAATCCACCGGTCGTGCTTGATCGATGAGAGCGACGAGATTCTCGGCAAGCAGTTCTGGTCCGCCCTGCTTAAGCAGATACATCACAGTGCGATAGTTCTGCTGCCGCTTTGCGCGCTGGGCATCATTTTGATAGCGAATGCCGTGACCGTAGCAGGCATTCCAACATGTTTCCGTTTTGTTGATACAGGTGATACGCGGCAAGCTGAACGCCGGTCCTGTTTTGCTGTTATTGGTCAATCGAAGTCCGTAACTTTCCATTCAAAACTCCTCAAAAAGTGAGGGACGAGCGATGATGCCCGTCCCCTGTGTGATTGCTGATTTCTACTTAGCGACCTTCGGAATAAATGTTTTCCAGCCGCTGCACATCATCAGGACTTGCTGCTGCAGTCCTCTGGTAGTTCTCGTAATAGCGCCGAAGTGCTTCTCTGATCAGGTCAGATCTCGTGCGACATTCGTACTTCGCCATCAAATCAACATTGGCAAGCAGGCGTCCCGGCAAACTAATCAAAACTTTCTTTGTGCCATTGCTCATTTCATTTCTCCTTGAGTTTCGCCCAGCCACCGACGTGGTGACTCCGGCATGAAACACAGCCGTGCACATGCGCCGCGCGAAATCATTCAGAACAATGCCTCGCCAGCGCCATCAGCGTGATGCCGTGCGGCGCATGTGCGATGAATTGAAATTGCCGGAAAAATCGTGAATGATGGAGCTGCTCGAATCCATTGCTCGTCAGCAGAACCTACTTCTGCTGCCCTTGACAGATGGTAGTCCCACTGTTAGACTCCGGCGTCCTTTGTGTCCTTGTGGCCGGAGTCTAACAGTGGGACTACCAGTGGCGGCTTTCTTTGAGATGACTTCTTGGCAATTTGGCGAGTGTTTATTTGCTAGCTTCCATCAATCCTAAAGTCCTTTTTCTGAAAATGCAGAATAGGAAAGGGCTTTCCTTTTTGATGGTTATTTGATTTGTCGATGTTGCCGCCCAGTTCGAGACAAAAGAACTGAAGAGCAAATCCGAAATCCCGACACTTTTCCCGACATCTTGTCGGGATTTTGGCAATCTTGCGAGAGAATCATTAAATCCCGACACTTTTCCCGACATTCTGTCGGGATTTTGGCAACATTGTGCGATAATTATTAAATCCCGACACTTTTCCCGACATTCTGTCGGGATTCAAGAATAACCCCAATTCGAACCTGCAATCCCGACACCAAAGGCAAAAATATGCCGAGAGCCGGTTTCAATCCGCGAAAACTCATGGAGCACGCCATCGAGGTGATGAAAAGCTCGATCCATGAAACACGAGATGATGGAAAGTCCAGCCCAGCTGTCGGAGCTGTGCTCTACATGCCGGACGGGAAAGTGGAGACTGCATACAGGGGAGAGCTGCGCGAGGGTGATCACGCGGAGTTTACCCTATTGGAGCGGAAAAAGAGGGATGCAAGACTCGATGGCTCAGTTCTTTTTGCAACACTTGAGCCTTGTGCTCAGGGAGCACGAGGTGAAGGGAAGTTGCCTTGTGCGGAACGAATTGTACTTGCCCGTATCAAGGAAGTTTGGATAGGAATCGAGGATCCGGATCCGAAGGTTGATCGCAAAGGAATAACTCACCTCCAAAAGCACGGTGTTAAGGTACACATGTTCGATCGCGACCTGCAAGAAGAGATCAGAACTGTCAATGCAAAATTCATTGCTCAAGCACTCGAACGGGCAGCCAAAGCTGCTGTAGAAAAAGAAGAGCCGATCATTCTGACGCCATTTGAGAATGCGGAGCCGAAAGCCGGCTTGGGAGATTTATCGGAAGAGGCTCTGCAACGTTTCATTCGAGATTCAAAACTGTCGGAATCTCTCGGTTCAGACGCGCTGAATCGACGACTTCTGCTACAAGGGCTATTGGAGAAACAAAAAGAAACCTTTGTACCGACTGGATATGGGGTGCTCTTGTTCGCAAAACAGCCAAGAGTCTTATTGCCACAAGCCGGCTTGCTCGCCACAATTCAATACGCAACCGGACAGATCGAAAAACAAGATTTTGATGGTCCTATGATTCTCATTCCAGATGATGTCGAACAATGGCTTAGAAACAAATTGCCGAATCTGCTAGTACGCTCAGGGATGACTGCAAAGGAACAACAACCTATTCCTTTTGAACTTATCCGTGAGTCGATTATTAATGCGCTTGTTCATAGAGATTATGAAATCAAAGGTGCAAAATGCCAACTCAAAGTTTCTCCGAACAGCATCGAAATTATGAGTCCAGGCGCACCTCTATCTCCAATCACAATGGCGCAAATGAAGTCATTCACCGCCCCCATGTTAAGCCGTAATCCACAGCTTCACTATGTGTTTGCACAAATGGGACTTGCAGAAGAGCGTGGATTGGGAATGGAATCACTGAGGACTGTCCCTCAAGACCTTGGTTTACCGGTGCCACAATTTACACTTCGTGAACCGTATTTGGTGCTGAGCCTTTTCAGTAATTCTGAAGGTGTTGCAGCGGCAGTCGAACCTTCGGCACTTGAAGCTTTGAATCAAGATGAGAAAGCAGGTTGGAAATATTTGACTACGCAATTGAAAAGCACTGCCCAAGCATATGCCGAGGAACTTGGATTTGATGAGAGAAAAACTCAGCGACATTTGCGAAAGTTCATGGAGCTGGGGATGATTCGCCGCATTGGTCAGGGCCGAGCTACTAGGTACGAAGTAGTGATGAAATAAGGCAAGTAGAATTTTCTATTTTAAAGTCAAGGATACTGGCATTATGGAATGGTTCATGCTCAAATGAAATCGAGGTCTCTTTAATGATGAGCTGGCTGGGCATCAAATAACCATCAAATAGGGAATTGTCTGCGGTCAAAGACTTTGCGGACTTTTTTGTTATTAGCGGTTCAAATCTATCAAATTGGCTCTGTACACCCTTGAAAAGCTGCGTTCTATGTTCTAGAATATAGAACATGCTGCTATCACAAGACATCTACATCCTCCTGAAGTTAAGCTGTATCAGCCACAGCTGGACCTACCGCACGTTATCAGACCAGCTGTTTCTTAGCGTTTCGCAGCTCCACTCGGGATTGAAGCGAGCAGAGTCTTGCGGTCTGTATTCAGCAAAGCATAAGCGACCAGTTAGCCAATCCCTCGAAGAGTTGATTGTGCACGGTATGCGCTATGTGTTTGCTGCACAACCAGGACCACTAGTGCTTGGAATGCCAACCTCGTACGCGGCGCCTCCGCTTAATACGATAATAGTTGCTTCCGCATCACCGCCTCCAGTATGGCCATATGCGGAGGGCGATGTAATGGGCTATACCATTGAGCCGTTGCACAGTTGCGCACCCAAAGCTGCTCTGCTGGATGAAAAATTCTATGAACTCCTTTGCCTGGTAGATGCAATCCGTGAAGGTCGCGTCAGAGAGCGGAAGATCGCAGAAAAGGAAATACACGAGCGACTAAGGAGAAAAGTCAGCAGTGAATAGGTACGAAGACTGTACAGGTTTGAGAGAATCCCAAGAAAAGGACCGCTTCAGATCACGAAATTGATTCCAGTCCAATTTCCCTTCAAACTGAAGCCTCCCAACAACGATACCTGGCGCAATTCCCACCATTGCTCATTTCATTTCTCCGTGGGTTTCGCCCAACCACCGACGTGGTGACTCCGGCATGAAACACAGCCGTGCACATGCGCCGCGCGAAATCATTCAGAACAGTGTTTCGCCAGCGCCATCAGCGTGATGCCGTGCGGCGCATGTGCGATGAATTGAGATTGCCGGAAAAATAGTGGTTAAGGATTTGAGTTGAAGCCCTGGCTGCTAACTAGGCCGTACTGAAAATTGTCGCATACAAGCCGCATTAGTTCGGAGAATTTGAGTAAATGAACCACAGCTTTCCAGCTCTGCTACGCGAAACCATATACAGTGGCTCGCCATTGCGTAGATCCATCCCCTCATGGATTGTTTTTCAATACTTCTCAACAGGCAAATGAGCCAAAACTTGTTGCCGAATCTCACGTGCTTCCCAGTTGACTTTCGAAGAGTATCTTCCATCTTTGTCTGTCACACGGATGCACAAGTCGGTCTTGTGTTTATCAGTTTGAAAAACAATCTGGGCCTCAAGTGGAACGTCTACTTCTTTATCGTCGAGGCTTGCCCTCACGATTTTCCGTGCCACCACCCTATATTGCTCAGAGAACAGGCTTACTTCCCAATGGCGCTCGCGAAGCGCTTCTCCTAATGCTGCCATTACTTCCTCAAAGCTGAACGGGGAAAGTAAGTACGATATCCCTTCCTGTGGACTCAAGATTATTTTGCTGTCGTACAGGCTCAGAACAATCGTAGCTTCGGTTTCATCGCTGCCTTCTGTTCTGCGAATATCGCCAATCTTAGTGACTCTTGCTTTGAATGTTCGGATCGCTCCTTCGGACAGCGTCATATCAAATTCTTCCAACGACTTGCGCTGATGCGCCGAAACTATGCGTTGCCAAGCCTCTGAAGGGAAACGGCCTGTCAATACTCCGCGATCGCCGTTCCAATTGCTCGATTCAGTTGATGTAGCTAATCCAGCAAAATCAAGAGTGATAAAGCGAATGCGACGCCACTGCCTGTACAACTCTGCGCCAACGAAAACTCGAACAGGTCCATCAAATAACTCCAGAAGCAGTCCCTGACTTGCCGCAGCTTCAATTAAGGACGGTTCCATTCGCTCTGGGGCAGAAACTGCAGTTGAATATCCTGTGTATGCTTCCAAAATTAATGTTTTTGCGGGCACCATCGGATCGTATTCCAGATCCTTTATCACCAGAGGCTTTTCATTTTTCAAGTTCTCGAACTGACTCAAATCAAGCTGTGGAATGGCAGGGGTAGCCTTAAATAGAAGCATTCGTGAAATATGACGGTCGATCGCTTTGCGCACCTCTTCGGGAATTAGAAGTTCAAAGCGATGCTTGTTCCAGACTTCCTGTATGGCCTCTGTTGTTTCCTTAACTATCTGAGCAGTCGCTTTTTCCGATGCTTTCGCCTGTGCTGCAATCTTCTTGAATTTTTGAACCGTTACGTCGCCGAATTCTTTGGTGCCTCCCAACTTAAGCCCCAAGGTTTCTTTGTCCCCCATGTAGGCAATACTGGGAACGAAGTCGTATGCGGGAGAAAGAACCGGATGGAGCGGATCGATGTACAGCAAGGACCAGTTCTTTAGGTGCATGTCGCCATTTCCTATAGCAACAGTGAATACAAGCCGCCGAATGAATTCTGTATAACTGGGTTCGCCGCAGTCTATCCACAACACCCGCGCGATGTGTCCGTAACCGGCTTTCTCGTACTTGTCTTTGGGGTAAACTCCGTAAACTTGAGCGAAGTCTTCCATGTGGATTCTGCCACCATTATCAGTGCGATCGAATCGTTTTACCGCAAGACTATCCGCCACCGAACCACGAAACTCGTCAGGTAATCCTTCGACCGAAGTTGTTGGTATCAATTTCAGCTCAGGTATTTCAATCCCTATTTTTCCTGCAAGTGTCAGCATTGAATACTCGGTCTCAGGCACTTGCAAGTGTTTTTCGCTCGGCAATTTTACGATCCATGAACCACCTGCTCCATTCGCCGGAACTGTGAACCCACCGGTAGCTTCCGCTTTGGCCGAAAATTTTAGCTGTACGCCGGCAAGAGAAAACCTGAGTATCCTTGTTTCGGGCTTAGCATTGAGCACATTGGATTCTTGCATAACCTGGGATATCTCACCCATTGACTCCACTACCACTGCACCGGGAAGATCCATGCCTAATCCAGATAGCAAGAAAAATTCGCACTGTGGATTTACGTCCAACTTTTTTGCCAGGTAATCGCGAAGATGGCCTTCAGGCAAAAGATTTGAGAAAAATGGTGTTAGCCACGGTCCGCTTCGACTTTTCCCGATGGAAAGCCCGCCGCCCTCACCTTTAAACGAAAGACTTAAAATCGGCCTTTGCGGATCTTGTGCATATGACGGATCAAATGCGAACACAACTGTGTCATCAGGAAGCCGAGTTAGAGTTCCCACAAGACGAGAATTCAATTTAACAGACAAGGTGTCGGGACGAACGCTCTGATGCCAATTCATAGACTCTCCCTAATCCAGCTCATTGTCAAGCGAATACATTGGTTTGGATTGGTCTGCTGTATCGTTATCGAGAAGTGTCTGAACAGTTGGAGTCATGGAAACTGGCACGAACATTACCTCAAAGCCCAGGTAGCGTGCGAGTTCGACCAGGCTGCTCAGGCGGATATCCAAGCGTCCGCTTTCTAAGCGAGAGATGTAGCTCTGCGGTAAGCCCAGCCGTTTGCCCAGCTCATCCTGGGTGAGCTGCTTTTGCTTGCGGGCCCTGACTATGAAATCTATTAATGGCTTGATGGCTTCAATATACTTCATGGGATATAGTCCTTCACATACATATCTTTATAGATATGAGCCTTTGGCTAGCATTATATCTTAACAGATATGAACAACACAAAACATATCCGATTAGGCATAATTTTCGTGCCAGAACGTAGTAGCCTCTTTTTGCAAGTGGCTTGTAATCGCCACCTAGCTTTTCACTTTCCTTCGTTTAATTGTTCTCTCGTAATCTTCACGTCGGATCTTGGCGATGGCCGTTCGGTCAGCCGTGCGCACGACGACACCTTCCGGAATCCCTTCGGCGACTTCGTCCAATTTGCACCGAGTGGGTCCTTGCGACATCAGAAAATCATAAGTGGCATCAATTTCTCGAGGAAGGTTCGATGCATCAAAATCAAAGAGCGGCGGAACCGGGATGAATCCGGCTTCGCTTGCATGAGCACAAAGTTGATCGGCATGCACGAATTTCTGCCCACCGCTATCACGCCAATGAGCAATTTTCTCGGTTGGCAGGCCAAGTAGTTCATCGTAGTTTTCGATTATTACCACGTCAAAGAGCCTGAATCCTACTTTACCTTCCTTTGTGTAGTTTTTGGCCCCAGCGCCGATCGATTTACCATAAACCTCAAGGTAATACACTTTGATTGAGCTCTCATTACACAATTCTGAAAACCGCGTCCGGACAACCTCCCTTACTGCATCCACAATACCCATGGCTGGATTGCCGATTAGATCACGGCGCTCCCAAAGCAGATCTTCGCGGCTTCCAACCAGGGCGCTTTGATCTGGACAAAAAATAAGCCGACAATTTGTACCGTCAATTTTTTCTGATCCGACAACGCGCCCGGCAAATGGAATTTGCACAGTGTCCTTGAGTAATCCTTTTTCACCCAAATGATGATAAGTCAGTATCGAGGGATACTTAGTCATACTATTTAGCTTGCTGAGATCAATTTGCAGAATATCGAAACTCATGACTTTACTCCAGGGTGAAGATGTTGTGAATTACACTGTGAGGGTGGGGATCGAACCCGCGACCTTGCGCTTAACAGGCGCCTGCTCTACCGCTGAGCTACCTCACAATTAAGATTGTGGCGCCAGTGATCACTGACACAAATTTGTGCCACCAAGCGAACATTGATCGTGCGAGGTTAATTGACAAAAAGATCCTTTAGAATACGAAGCCCGTGAGTCTTATGACCACGGGCTTTGAAGCTTGAAGGAGGCACTTCTCTCAATCACCCGCGCAAATTCGACAAGGATTATTGCCCTTGCCAAAATTAACTCCCGGTTGATTATTTATGCAGAGAATCATGATCTGATTTTCCTGAGCTATCTACCTACTTTGCTCAGTATAACTGAATGCCCATATATTGAAAAGGGGGACTCTCAAGGACAGTCCATTAGTGGCTAAAACTCTTGGAAAGCCCTGCCAGCTCCGGCGAAGAAAATGAGGATGGTTCTATCCAGGCTAGCATTTTGCTCCCGCATATGGCGAATTTGGGCAAATCAAACAGATGGTCTATATATCTTATCGTCAAAACGGGCACAAGCACAATCGAACTCAAGGTCGATGCTTGCGCAGCCTAGATATGGATTCTTGAGAAAAATCAATTCAGCCGCATTTTTATCCGCTTGAACGTTGTAATAGGACTCTCTATAGATCCCGCATACAAAGTCGGCTGCATAATCAAGCTTTCCACAAGCCGAACTGCGAAGATCACGCAGCGTTGGTCTTTTGTCGCTTCGCCGCTCCACAGTTTTGCACTAAGCTACTTGCAGCAATTACACATGTTTCCGTTTCGACAGCGAGATCTTTTAGCAAGCGAGATAATTCCGCTCCATCAATGTCTTCTTCGTTCTGCTGCAGCAGACCTTGTAAATCGTCAACAACGATGATATAGCAAAGCCGACACTTGCGAGATTAATAGCAAGTATATACGTGTCGAGAAACCAAAACGTATAGAGTGCGCAGTCCAACAAATACACAAAATGAATTACAAAGCTAATTTGTTCAGGTCAAGGTAAATTTAGCCTGCAAAATAATTGCGCAGGGCGCCATGCGTGACGAAATTTGTTGAAATGCTGTGTGGTTGAATTCAACCTGGATATTTCCACTGAAGCAATCCAGTCGGCTCATCTACAGATGGCAGCAATTGCGGCATATCAGCAAGTACTTCCTCTGGAAGTGGACTTGACGCCCATGGATTATGAAACGCTTTCAATTCATGAATTCGTCTTCCTCGATTTATTCGCTGCGTGCAAAAAATCATCGTACTGATTCTCGTATTCTTGTTAGCTGAAAATCCCCTGCCTGCATGTTTCAACTTTACGCTTCTGCTGCCATCTCTGCTTGAAGTTATTTCCACGTCACCGAAGAGCTGCCTGCAGATTTCTATCTCGTCCCAGGCGACTGATTCATGCATGCATACAGCCAGAATCACAGGTTCATTTACGAACGTAGCAAATTTCAGATTCTTTCGCAGGGCTTTGTGAACAGCATGCTCACTTTGATCTCTACCCAGCTCAGGTGTTGACCACCGAAAAACATTCCCAGAAGATACTAAATCGTCGCTGGCTACGGCCTCGATAGTACAGTTAACTCCGAAATCTTGAATTGTGATTTTGTTTTGCACACTCCCATTAACGCCCTGGGTGCTCAGCCAGTTTCGGACCTCGGACAAAAATGGCTTTATGTTTACTTCTCTGGGAATTTCAGCGAAATCGACAGCCAGAAAACAATTGCAATGCAGCTCATCCAACGACCTTAATACGTGTTCAACGGCAAGCTTGTGTTGAGGAAGATCTACTTCGTCCCAGATCGTTTTGACTTCAAGATAGAACTTTACTTTTGCTCTACTGATCAAAAAATCGGGTCTATAGGTTGATACCTCAGGCTCAACTTCGATCTCAAACGAGCGTGCGCGGAAGTACTCGTGAAAGAAAAGCTCATAGAACGCAGGAACGTGCAAAAGATTGTCCGATTTTCTCAGCCGTCCATATAAAAGAGCGCGATGTTCTTGAGATAAGCGGCGATACCATAACTCCGTTTCAGTTCGAAAGCGTCCGGCAACACGATCATTCGGATTACAAAGGCTGCTCAGTGTGCTCGGAAAGAACGAGTAAGTATTTGCTGGACCGGTTTCTTTTTTCAGAGCACGTCTGAATAAGCGTCTATATTTTCCTTCGTCCTCATCACTTGCACATAGAACAACAGGCTGTGAACTCTCTCTATCACTGCCATTAATAGGTACTGGAGTGCAATTACCGTAAGTTTCTTCCACAGATTGCATAAGATCAGGAAGTATCCTGGTCAAGAGCATCCAGAACGCTTCGGCGTCAGGAGTGCATTTTGCCCGGCTTACATGCGCACGCATTCCGACAATTACATTCCAATCAAGTAAAACCAGCCGGTGCCTGACAAAAATCTTCGTTAAATTGCAAGTAATCACGTCCACAAGCTTGCAGCTTGCCAGGATCAGCAAACGATTATTTTGAAGCTCAGCCTGGCTGCTGTCACCCAATAGCTCCTTGAGTTCCGCATACGCCTGGCAGGCCCGCGAGAGGCGATCGTAGTCATCCTCTGGAATTTCAATTTGGTTTTGCATGATCACACAAGGGTTTTTGCAGCAGTAACAGAGAGGCCTTTTGCTCCGGAGTGTAATCCCTTCCTATCTCTAATTTGTCCATTGTCACACCCTTCTCCACACTTTTATTATCGATCGGGCGGCTGCAATATATTTGCAGTCACTCAATCTTCCTTTGTTCGGTCAGCCTTATTATTTAATCCTAAATCCAACCGGTGCATAATACCGGACTCAGACACGCAGAGCAAAACTAGTGCTTTTCTTGCATGAAAAATCTGCTGCCCAGTTCAGACAAAGCGTCAGTACCAAGACTCTCTTGCGGGATTCGCTGACCAGAAAGCAAGAAATCAACTGTTGTCTTGCGAAGCTGCTCGGGTAGCCAGTTTGAAATTTGTTCGGCGGATGAAAGTGCAACTTCGTCGACCTTCTGTCGGACCCCATTTGCAAGAAGCCATAAATACAGACTGGACGCTAGGGTTAAGGGTGGGAGCCCCTGTATGCTGCGCCATTTGTTGAAGAGAAAGGGTATTTCCAAGCCAGTCCAGTCAATATCTCCGAAGTAGTGAATTTCGCCAGCTTCTACTGAAGCCATTATCTCGTCTATGGCTGTATCTGTCCGCACAAACGCCATTCCAGAACCATATGCTATGGCAGAGTAGACCTGAGAACTTCGATTCCACTGGCAAAAACTGTAGTAAGTGTGGTGATTCTCGATCACAAGAACTGGCTTCCCCCGGGCCTCGGGAAATTTCTCATGCGGCAGGGGTGGGTTTACAACGAAGGCACCAAGTGATGCCAGGCTCAGTCTACCGCCAAATAACCCAGCCGGGCTGAGAAATCTCTGCAGTTTTTTTTCGTCTCCAAAAATCTGCAAGGACCGTTCACGCATCGGAACCGGTATCAAGTTTCGCCGGTGCTTGATCAAGAATTTATTGATTGCAATTGCGGCTTCAAGGGCCACCGCGCTTTTCAGATCTGCACAGAAACTCAATTCGGCAAGCCATGGTATTTGCGCAGGATCAATGCGCTGTGCTTTCGAATTAGAATCAAGCAGTATTATCCAGGCAGGCAGTCTAGGTGTCGTTTCTTTGAGCCAGGCAGATTTGTTGCCGGCTGATGGAAAACGCAGCACTCCTGCCATCTCCAGCTCGCGCAGTTCGGCATGCAAAAAGCTACTGCGCTCCGGATGATCGTCGATGTCCGGATATGTTTCGCTAAATGCGAACTTCACGCTTTCGATCAAAAGCTTTTTCTTTCCAAATGATTTTAGCCGTTCGGCAAAAGATAGTTCGATTTCAGATTCTGTCATGTGCATGGGGAGGATTGCTATTAATCAATTCGCTATTGAGTGCCAGTGTAGACATCGATGAGCGCATTAAGTTTGAACAGATCCACGATTCAACGCCAGGTCGACCTGCTCAATATGATACCTTCCGGTCTTGTTATTTACCCCTGCTTTTCGCAAATAGATAAAATTTTCAAACTCTCCAAGTGTGTCCAGGTCTTTAGTCGCGCTGGCAAAGATGAGTTGAACTCCCATGGCGCGGGCGAAAGCTCGTTGTGCTCGCCATATAAACGGGCTGCTGGCTTTGGCAAAAGGATTGTCGAGAATGAGCGGTCCGCCAGGTTGTCGGCGCAGGTCGGCTTGCATCTCGGCACGGATTTGCGCCGTGAGAATGTATAAGAACAGCGCCATCGAAACTGCCTCACCGCCGGAATTGGAAAGCTTGTCGGCAGATGCATATTGCTCGGATTCTTCTCGAGTCAGCTTCGCGATGTGTATGCCCAGGTTTCGACCGGCGATACGCTGAATTGCGTCAGCAATCATATCTGTGCCGGTTTTGTGTGCCATTCCCGTACTGATAACTGAATCCATGAAATCAGCGAGTACCTGTCTCCTCTGCTCGGTTGCAATTGAGTTGAGATTTACTTTCATCTTTATGATCGGCTTGCCCCCAAGGAATGGTGCCTTCTCAGGCAAGCGCTTATTGCACGCTTGTTGAACCACGCGAATGCCTTCGCCTACAAGACTCAAGAGCTCTTCTACTGTCGAGTCGAAGTCGGATTTTACAGAGTCAAGCCAGGTCTGCGATACTGCCATGCGGTCGGCGACGGCTGCACTCAGTCGTTCTGCTTCTGCACAGGCTGATTCGAAGTCATGGTTCCCCATGAGCAGGGCGACTTCTGGCTCGGAATGCCTCAGGTCCTGGCTAAATACCGACTTTTGCACAAGCCTGAACCCTTCCTCGGCTTTTCTTCTTGTTGTGTTCATGCATGAATCTGTCGCCTTGTTTCTCTTCATTTGCTCAGCAATAAGCAATTTTACCTGATTGTGATCAGGCGAAAGCAGGGACATATCAGCTTCAACTTCTTCTGTAAAATCCAACGATGCTGCCAGCGTTGAAGCCTGTGATTCATACAACTCGGCATTGCTCTCTTTCTGCTTTGCCAAATTCTGCTCGTCTTCTTCACATTGCTGATGCTCTGCGATTCCCTGATCGCAGCCTTCAATGCGCACCGGCAAGGCATTAAGTTCGGAAGAGAGCTCCTCATTTGAAATCTCAATGAAGTCCTGACTCAGCTTATCCGCTTCTGGGTTTTTGCGACGGAATTGCTTGAGCTCATTGTCACTGATCGCATCTGCGGCTTTTGCATCATCAAGCTTTGTTTTCGCTTCTGATTCCTTATGCTTTAGTGTGGCAACTTCTGCAGCAAAATCTAGCGAAACCAGAGATGCTACGCGTTCTTGCTCAAGTCCGGAATACTCATCGAGATAACTTGCTTCACTCTTGTTCAATTCATTCTCAACGTATTCAAGCTCTTTCTTCAATACGCCGAGTCGATTTCGTTCTTCATAATCGAGCGTGCCCGCAGCAGACTTGTAGAGTTCTCGCGCGGCCTCAAGCACGATCGGCTTGGCGTTCAAGCTGGCATCTGCATCGAAGTTCTCATCGCAGTAGCGAAGGAGCGCTGATTCCTTATATAGATCTTCCGCGTGGCGACTGCTTAAGTTTCCCAAACTCTCCTCTTGCACTGCCGCTTCAAAAGCCTGTTCAGTTGCTTTGCTCAGTTCATCTGCGTGCAGCTTGAGCTTTTCTAATTCAGTATCGAGGGCATGCAATTTGAGTTTGCGCTCTGATTCATGTTTTTCTAACTCATCGTAATCTCTTTGGATGTGAGAAAGTGTGTTCCTTTTCTGTTCTATGCTCTGTTGTTGCTCTTTAATCGACTCCTTAATTTTCACCAGCTCAAGTTCGCAATTGCGGAGTTCTATGCCCCTTTCACTGAGCAGCTTGACGAGGTCGTGATCTTCGCCTTCCAGGCTAGCGAGGTCTTGCTTCATAACCTGAATTTGGCCCTTGCCAAATTTGCCCAGGTAGATTTGCAACTTCTGCCTGCCCTCCAGAGCCGCGGTGTACATATCCCCGTAGGTTTGCACAGAAGTACTTTGCCCGGCCAGGCGGTCAGACAGTTCTGCAGAATATTGTTTTGCCGACTCAAAGTTATATGCTGCGTCATTATCAGCTGCAATCACAAATCCGCTGGCAACGGGATCTGGCGAATTGGCAATAAGTGAAACAAAAACAGGCTTGGATAAACTGGGCGGATTCTCAAGTATTTTTCTTGCCTCAGCTAACTCTTTGTCTGTTTTGATCGCGACTCCAAAAAAGCGGGACGGATTGCTCAAGACCAGATCGCGCGCATGATCTGGATCAGGCTCAGTTTGAGCGATGTAACTATTGTACGCGCAGGCAGTCTTGATGCCCTGTTGAGCCAATTCAGCAAGAACAAGCTGCACATCAGGGTTAGCTGCTGCCAGCCCGGTAGTCTCAATTTCGGTTCTGTTTTGATTCAGATGTGCAAGGAGCACCGCAGCTGCATCGCGCATTCGCTGGAGCTCAGCAGCATATCTGTCTATCAAGGGCGGGAGCCCATCCGCGTCAGGATCAACGAACTCCGATTCTGCCGCTCTGCACAAAGCCTGGTTTTGCGAAACAGCGTCTCGATCTGCCTCAGCATTTGCGATTTCTCGCTTGAGATTCTTAATTGCCTCCTCTTTGCTGGCTCGCTCTGCTTTTAATTCTGTAAGCTGATCGCGAGTTAGCCTTATTTCTTGATCCAGGTTTTCCTGCCGCTTTAAACTCGACTGCAAAGTCGAATCCATTGTGCTGACATTTTCTTGCAGGCGAGTAATTGCGTGCATTAGCGATTCGCTTTCTGACCCGAGCACCCCTTTTTGATACCAGTCCAGGCAGCTCTGCTCATGCCGTTTTTGCAGAAGCTGTAGCTGACTTTGTTCTCGTGCCGCCTTGGAAATACTGCCGTTCAATTCAGCCAGCTCGGACTTGAGCTGCTCCCTTTTCTCACGGGCAGATGCGGCTCTTTCCTTTGCAGACCTGGCTTCATGCTCGGCTTTTGTCTTGTGCTGCAATAGTAAGACCTTCAAGATCTTGCCCTGAGTTTGTGCATGCACGATAAACGGTTGCAAACCCTCCTCAGCTAAAGAAACTGTTGCTTTCGTTTCTGTATATTTTGCCTTCAAAGCTGTCAGGCTCGCAAAAGACCTGGCTGCACTTAAGTAACGAATGTCTTCGGAAATCGCTTGTAGTGCTTGCGTGCAAGAATCAAGTGTAAAGCGGCTTTGCTCATGCTTCCTTTTTAAGCTGATGAATGTCAAAGCACTTAATTTCTTCCTCAAGTCAGCTTGCAGTTCTTTCAATTCCTGAACTGTTTCATTGTGTTTCTTTGCAATCTCTATTGATTCCGTTGCTTGACACCGAAGCTCATTTGCGGCTGCCTTGAGAGTCGAAACAATACAGGCGCTTTGATATTCACTCTTAAGGTACTCTTCCTTAGCTGCCTTATGCTCAATTGCTTGCTTCTCAAATTCACTTAGCCGTCCGTGCAATTCAGACAGCACATCAAGACGTTTTACAAACTCGGGTTTCCTTTTCAATTTTTCGCAAGCAGTTATGACATTGTTGCGTACCGATGCCGCTTGCTCTGCATCCATAGTCAGCGTGAGAAACTTTTGCAAGAACTCTGTTTCGTTGCGAAAGTTCAAAAAGGCCGTGTCGATGCTTCCCTCAGTGCGTGAAAACTCCACCTGCAGCTTCAGCATGCCGACATCGATGCCTCGCTCCTGCTCTAAATGCTGCTCCCACTCGCCATGATTGCGAGTGTCGAATACATTTCCCTTGTATTCACGTTTTATGCGGGAAAGCCAGCGGCTGAAGTCATCCATCGAGATTGCCGGCTCCGGGTGGAGCTTCGGCGCCGGCACAGATTCGAGCGCCAGGTCAGGGGCGGTTTCAAATGAGAAGAAGACGCGCTCGTAGTCGTTTGTTAACTTGCTCTTTATCGCCACCACCTGTCCGGTGATGATGCGCCGGTATTCCTGCGGTCCTGATGTCGGTATCATCCATTCTACCAGGACAAATCCAGGTAAGCCGTCGCTGCTGAAATACTCAAGAAAGCGATTTCGATTTTCCTGCAGGTGCTTGAGAAAACGATTCTGGCTCGTTTCAAAACAGGAAAAGATTCCAGCCAGAAGCGTGCTTTTGCCACCACCATTTTCCAACTGCAAAATCTGATCGCTTGCCTCACCACTATTGCTGTCGATGAAATTTAGCAGCACGCCGTCATACCAGCACATTTTGTGCCCGTAGTTACCGACGTAAATTCTCGAAATGCGATACATTAATTTCGAGCCTCCTGTTCGGTTATCGGTGCAATTGCCTGCCGTGAGTATTCCACGAGCTTTTGCAAACTGAATTCGCGCAATTGCACACGAAAACGCTGCGTCACTGTATACGAGTGTTCAAGCTCTTCTTCTGATGAATAGTCGAGCTTGATCAGTCCAGCCTCCCGCAATTTATTGAGCCCGGTTTTCACCAGTCCAACAATTGAATTCATTCCGGCCCGTTGATTCTCTGACTTTGGCGACGCCAACGGCAGCGAGGCAAGATAGTCCCAGCCTGGACGCAGTGCTTCTGTGCTTTCATCTATGTTGCTTTCGTCACACAAGCGGCGGGCAAGCGCGTGGATGGCATCGCGAAAATCCGCCATTCTTGCGGGCGGTGGATGCCATTCGTCGTTATCCAGTGATTCTGTGGTCGGGAAAAATACAGTAGCAATGCCTACAAAAATTAAGACAAGAGCAGCTTTCTCAGGCTCACTCATGCTGGATCGAATATCAGAGAGTCGATAGGCAAATAAGCTCTTGGGCCCCTCGGGAACGACGAACATGCCGCGCTCGGACCAGTCGAGAAGCTGCAACTCAAGTCCGCGCAGCATTTGTTCGTAGATGCTGCGAAACTCTCCGTCCGCACGATAAAGTGCGATTAACTGCCTGTACTCAACGTCGTTTGCGGTGCTGAGGTTCGCCTGCAAACTTTTGGCAACTAGTCGAGCCGCTGAGAACGCATCAGCTTTGAAGTTCGTAATCATGATTCCTCCGGCGCTGCAATGTGAGATTGCCACCACTGGCAAACATAAGTGTAAAGCGATTGCCGCATAGTCGTATGTCAAATGCACGGGTCGGTGACTCGTCGGCAAAACTCTGATAGATTAAAAGAGCGATGCACTGGCAAACTTCAGGGCTGAGCCCATCCTGGATGGCGCTCTTCAGAATCTTTTCGCTCGTGGTATTTTCAATTCCCATCAGTTTTTCTTGCAGCCATTCTGTGGCATCCTTTCGTTCTTCTGCCGTGAACATTGTATGCAGCTCTTCAAACGCTAGAATCTCTCCATCATCCAACTCTGGTGAGAGCTCTACTTCGTGTTTTTCCAAGAGAAGAATAACGGCTGTGTTCAAATCAAAAATCCTGTCGATCCTCGCAGGCATAAACGCCGAGAGGATCTCTTCACCCACTGAGGAAATTCCGCTGACGGGCAGTTGCATTACTTCGGGAAGCAGCAGATTCTCCAGATCCGGCAGTGTGCTAGCTGTTCGAATCTTGAAGAGGTTTCGCTGAGCTTCCAGAAACTGCTCGGGTGCCACCATTACGTCCTGGAGTAATTTCGTTCGCACTTTGCCTGCGCTTTGCAAAACTGTTCGCAACGCAATCAGGTTCTGGCGCACGTCTTTTTCCATTGCGGTGTAAAGTGATTTTTGCACAGACTCATTCATGCGGTTGTCTTCAATCTGCCGTTTGCCAATGTGTGTACGAGCGTCACCAAGCTTGGGCGCAATTTCACTTTTCCAATTGACGGTGCTTGGTGCACGCCGCGCTCTCAAAATTGTGTCGCGAATTCGCTGGCTGTATTCAATCGAAATGGTGCGCGCCTTTTTTGCAAGTTCAATAGCATCGATAAAGCGCCCTCGTTCAATAAGCAAATGGAGCATCTTTTCCATAAGCTCGGCGGCGTCCTCTGGCGCCAGATCGAGCATGCCGAGATATACGAGATAGCCCTCGCGTGTTGGCATGAATTTGTAGATGTCTGAGATATCCGGCAAATAATCGACCAATTTGAAGCGGTAGCTTCGCATCTGTTTCTTGCTAGCGTCGAAATAATCGTATTCAAAGTCTTTGTGCTTGTCGCTACGGTTGGCGATTTGATCGAGCACCACCTCTGCAATTCGAAAGCACTCTTCGTCAAGCAGCTCTGCTTTCATTGTAAAAGCAAGTTCTGCCACATGAGTGATCACTTCTTTGCTTGTGCGCCCGGAATCAACTGCGACTGCCTCCATCAGATAATCAAGCAAGCAAAGCACAAGGTAGTTTGTGTCGATGCCCTCGAAAAGGCGCCGTTCTGCATCAACCGGTGATGCGTACTGCATTTTGCGCGATTCCAGATCAAAGACCGGGCGCATGAGCAGCAGATTTCGCTGTTGCCGATTCAGCTCAAGCAACTGAATTGTGCTGAGACTCTTCACTACCATGCTGTCGCCGCCTACCTCATATATGGCAACTGATATATTTGCGTTCTGAGAATCCTGCATATCCGAGAATCCCGCACATTCGGACCTGCCACTTTTCACAGACGTACGTATGGTACGTTTTTTAGCTGAAAAAAGCAAGGGTCGTTTTGGAACTTGACTTTTACATGATATGCGTTGGGACTGCAATATACATGCATCATCAACGCAAAGTTGATCAGATGAATATATATGAACAGATTTAAGAAACTCCTTGCTCTGCCCCCACGTGTGCGACATGAAGTCGATTAAAGTAGCTAATACACCACGGCTAGCGTGCAAGGCTGAACCCAAGAGCCCGTCACTCTCCCTATTTCCATTGTCGCTTACGAGACCGCAATATTTTGCACTTGCTCAAAAACAAGCCAAGCAAACTGCATCAACATTGCAAGCCAGACCAATACTGAGCGTGGCAAGAAGTTCAACTTAGTCCATGCAAATTGCAATCATTTTGCAGTCCGTCTTGCTAGAACAGTAAGAGCAGGTAATAAAACACAAGTCACACACAAAGACAGCGCTCGCCTAACGAAGCGAGCCCGGAATCCTATTGTTTAAAACAAAAAAATACGTATCAAAAAATTCTCTTGTCGGCATTTTGATTTTTTTGGCTAATTCCTTCTTACTGCCGGTTACACTAACAGCCTTACTAACAGCACTGCAAACAGCACTGCAAACAGCAACGCCGGTTTATTCAAAAGAGCCGCCTTTCACCGGCTCAGTGGTCGCCGTTTCAGACGGTGATACCATAAAAATTTTACACAACGGACAGGCAGAGACTCTGAGACTCAGCGGCATAGACTGCCCGGAAAAACACCAGGCATTTGGAATTGTTGCCAAAAGATTCACAGCTGGGGCTTGCTTCGGCAAGCAAGTCAAAGTAATACCAATACAAAAAGACCGCTACAAAAGAACCGTCGCAGAAGTAATTCTTCCTGACGGTAGCAGTTTGAATCGGAGCCTGGTTGAAAACGGTTATGCCTGGTGGTATCGCCAATATGCGCCAAATGACATGGAGATGGCGCAAGCAGAAGCGCAGGCAAGAAGCATGCATCTGGGACTCTGGTCCGATAGCGAAGCTGTGGAGCCCTGGGAGTTCAGACGAAAAAAGCGCAAACGATATTAGCCCAGCTAATTTTCAAGCCTCTGATTCCTGTATATGAAAATTGTTATTGCATCCGAAGACATAAGCCGGCACCGGCTGATAGCGTCAATTTTCGCCGGGCTTGCCAAGCGATTCCTGCTTGCCATAAAGGGTATATACAGAATGGGACCCGGAATACTGCTGGTCGATACCATACACGCATATGTGTGCGCTAGATTTCTCATGGTGGATTTAAATGAGCTCCAGGATGCATAGAATCAAGGAAATGTACGAGCTGATGAGCAAGGGGCCATACCCCACTCGTGAGCAGTTACAGGATCGTTTCGAAGTAAGCCAGAGAACTGTTTTTCTGGACATTCAGTTCATGAAAGAACGAATGAGTCTCGATATTGAGTTTGATCATCACAACCAGGTCTATTACAACAAGAACCCTAAAAAGCGCCTTCCCACCTTTGACCTTTCTGAAGAAGAAGTAAGGGCATTGAAGCTCAGCACAAAATTCTTTTCCAGATACACAGGCAGCGCTTTTGAACAGGTGCTTTACAGCGCGCTGCAAAAGATTTCGGACCGGCTACCTGATGCAAGCGAAGTAAAAGAAGAATGCGAAAAAGACCTGCCTTTGAGTTTCAAATCTGCAGTGGCTGATAGCTTACCGCTAAAACAGTTCTGGGATCTGAACGAGGCCTGTCTTTCAAACTCCAGCGTGCATTTTGATTATTACTCTCCAAAATCCGATGCATTGACTTCACGTAAATTCGATCCTTACCAGATGGTGGAGCGCACGGGCAACTGGTATGTAATGGGTTATTGCCATCTGCGTAAGACCCTCCGGATGTTCGCACTCCAGCGAATTCGCAACCTGGAGGTTCTGAAAGAACAGTTCGAAAAACGTGAAGAGTTAATGCCTGAAGACTGGCTGAACTCAGCATTTCAGCTTGAGGTAGGCGCGACAAAATTCCAGGCGGCAATCAAATTTTCGCCCTTTGCCGCGCGCTATATTCGGGAAAAACTCT
This sequence comes from uncultured Candidatus Obscuribacterales bacterium, assembly GCA_964615655.1. GTDB lineage: Bacteria > Cyanobacteriota > Vampirovibrionia > Obscuribacterales > Obscuribacteraceae > JAIEPM01. Next base: position 20,996 of record CAZTQO010000014.1, read on the forward strand.
GGCATCCATCTCAAGAAATCACTGAAAATGAGGATGGTGGCCTCACCCTTAGATTTACAGGCACAAGCCTTGAGGAAGTGAAACGCTGGGTTCTTTACTACGGCGCCGAAGCTGAGGTATTGGAACCGGAGGAGCTTCGCGACTTGCTTGCCGCCGAACTCGATAAAACTCTTGAAAAATACAACAGACATTGAAGTCTTGCCGGGATCTACACGCACCTCTAGCAGGATCTATTGCACGCTTCAAGATCTACACGCACGCTTCAAGATCTACACGCACGCTTCAAGATCTACACGCACGCTTCAGGATCTACACGCATGCTTCAAGATCTACACGCATGCTTCAGGATCTACACGCACGCTTCAAGATCTACACGCACGATTCAAGATCTACACGCACGCTTCAGGATCTAGACGCACCTCTAGCAGGATCTACACGTACGGTTTCCGCTGCTTAATCCAACTCACTTATTTGTCTCAGGTCGAGCGATAACTCATCAGCTGATAGACCGTTCTCGGCAGAGCTGTTCCCATCGGAAAAAACTATCCGCCAGGCTTCCTTACCGAGGACAATTTGCCGGGGCTTCACATGCAGAATTCGATGCCCGTCTTTACATGAATTGCCCTCACCGTAGCCTTTGTCCGACAAACGGATCTTGAGTGGCTTCGAGCCGGCACATGCTCGACAAATCCGGAGAAAATCGTCAAGTGCCATATTTGGCATACCGTTTTCTTCTGAGCTTTCCTCTGTTTTAATCAGCCCCTGAAGCGATTCGGCACTCAAAGAAAGGCAGCGGCGAATCTCTTCTGCAAATAGCTCTTCAAGAGGCTCCGCCAGATCTTTGCCGCAATGAAGTGAAAATAGCTTGCAGGCTGCAAGCAATAAAAATGATGTATCTTCCGAAAGTGCGCAAAAACCTAGCTCCAGATCGTCAGTTCCTAGAAAATACCCTTTTCTGCTTTTATCAAAAAGAACTTCCACACCAAGTTCTTCTTTCAGCTCTTTGAGGTCGTTGAAAATAGTTCGCTCTTTTACCTGCAAAAGCTGGCAGAGCGACTGCACGTTGGGATAAGCCTTCCTGCGCAGGATGCGAATTATTCTGATCAATCTGTGTAAACGGGATGCCACGAGCTAGATCTCCTGTCGGCGCAATGACAACCACTTGCACCGATATTAAAAGCTTAGAACATGGGTCTGCAAAATAGCTGCAGTGGTTGTTTTTCAGGACTTGCAAAGATTCAAATTTGTTCTAATTGTTAAATAAAGCGGGAGTGAATCAGGGCTCCCGAAAAGTTCGGACTAAGCACGGATCTTGTCAGTGGTGATAACGGCTCATATAACTTGTACCAGTGCCTGCAGCTTCGCGTTGCCGCTGGGTAGCTGCCTGCTGTGCTTCGGACTGGCGATTTGCATAATCAGCCTCCTGCCGCACGCGAGCTTCCTGCAGCTCTCTCTGTTTGAAAACCGCGTCGGCAGCTTCCTCCCTGCGTTTTTCCTCCTCGGCTTTGCGCTGCTTTTCCTGCGCTTCAAGCATCTCTCTTGCCAGATCGAGACGCTTCCTTTCAAGCTCACTGTCGTCGTTTTCAGCATAGGAATTGAAGTGTCTGCGAGGAGTCACAACAATGATTCGTTGGTCCCTGCGTTTCGGTACATAACCGTTTTTCAGCGAATTGAGCGCTTCTTCTTCGGCATTTTTTTCAGCGATTGCCATTTCATGAACGCTGATAATGCTTGTTGCTATGTTGCTCAGCATCGGAAGCGTCGAGGATGCCGCTGCGCAAGAAAGCGAAACCGGTGCAAGGTCTGATGAATAATCATTGCCTGCCTGCTTGTTTGCTGCAAGTATTTCTTCAACCCTAACTCTATTTTGTTGCGCTTTATCATTATTGCAACGCTCATAGTACAAATATGCAAGATCCATGTGAGCCTTTGCGCACTCGAGGCTGTTCTTTCCATATTCCTTTTCTTTCAACCTGCAAAGCTCGGTATAGCAATTCTCGGCGCTGTCGTAGTCGAGGCGGGCCCGGGCTACTTTGCCCAGCAAACTGCATGCAGTTGCAATATCCCGATCGGACCCGAACTGCTTCTTGAGTTCAAGCGAATCCTGAAAACAATTCCACGACTTCTTAAATTCACCGCTGCGGTAGTACATTACTCCGGCGCAATCAAGTGCCGAAATGAGCGATTGCTTGCTATCGCCCTGCTCCGTGAAGCGTGCTATTTTAAGGGCTTTTTGAAGCAAGTCTTCCGCTTGTTTCAGTTCGCCGGCGCTGTCTTTGTAGCCGACGGCCCTGTTATTGATTATGAAGGTAACGGAGATATCCAGCGGACCGGTAGCGTGTTCATAAACGTTAGTGTTGGTTTGCTCACTGCTTAAATCGCCGGTCCTGCTTTCGGCAGGATTGGCAGTCTCGTCCCCCGCTGCATTTGCAACGGGCGGCAAAGCTGCCAGCGACAAAGCTGCCAGCGGCAAAGCAGAAAGCGGCAACGCAGTAAGCGGCAAAGCAGAAAGCGACAACGCAGTAAGCGGCAACGCAGAAAGCGGCAAAGCAGAAAGCAGAGCTAGTTTTGTGGCCGGCAAGCTTAGTTTCATTTTTCGGTCCTCCAGTTTAGTTGTGTTTGGCGCCGGCAAGCGGTACGAAAGATGCCATTCCGTGCGAGTTCAAATACTCTATAAACAATGCCTTCGTGTTCACACCTTTGTAGCTGTCCTGTGGGCTGAAAGGCAGCACACGTTGTTCAAGTGAAAGCGTTTTGCAAAGAGCCAGCGGCTTGCCTTCCTGGTCGAAAACTTTGATTGAACTGTTGATTTTCACAATGTTTCCGGCAAAAGGTGTGTAAGTTTGAATCGATTCACATTGCTTGCTCCTCACAATTCTTTTGCTGTATTTGCTTACACTGATTCTGATTGCCACAAATCTCATTACGATTTTTTCCGGGCTTGCATTCAACAGCTCGGTGTGTTTTACAAGACCTATTTCCCAGCTGTCGTCGCATTCGGTTTTGGTAATGTAGTCTTTGTAGCTGTACTCCCAGATATTTCCGAATCGATCTTTTTGCCAGCCTCTTGTTTCTGCCGATCGAGCCATACCTGTGTCAACATCGAAGTTTTGTAGCTTCAGGCCGTAATCGAAAGTGTAATAAGTGGTTGAGGTTTTCTTTACCCAGGTGCCGGCAGCCCATTCAGGAATTCGGTCCCAGTGATTGTCCGGGTGCAGGGCTTGCAGCTTGCCAAGCTTTGCCAGGTCGATTGATGCGCCTGCTCGATATTGTTTTTCGACTGGCTGCAGGCGGTCCTGATTCATGATTCTGCCCTGCAGGATCTTTTTTTGCGGCGCAGCAGCAATTGGTTCAGTCGAATTTACTGAATGCTTCTCATCCGCGCTTGCACCGGGGTTCTCCTGTGCTGCAGTAAGACCGGAGTTTTCCAAGACTGCCCCACCGGGGTTCTGCTGGGCGGCAGTAAGACCGGAGTTTTCCAAGACTGCCCCACCGGGGTTCTCCTGGGCTGCAGTAAGACCGGAGTTTTCCAAGACTGCCCCACCGGGGTTCTCCTGGGCTGCAGCACCCGGGTTTACACCTAATCCAGCCATCATTGAAAGATCAAGTATCAGTGATAACTGTATAATTTTTGAATTGAACTGGAATTTTCGAGCCATTGAATTCAAAGCATTTAAATCCATTTAGTCGGGTGTATTGTTACCTATACTAGTGATCGACTCTGCAAAAGAGTTGCAGTGAAAAAAATTCTTTCAACTATTTTGAAAAACTTTGACATGAAACCCTAAGGGGCTTTCGTCGGGAGCTTTCGTCGGGAGTCTTCGTCGGGAACTCTATACATATGATTTATTGAAGTGATTGATTAAAATTGCTTGCATTCCGGGCGACTCTATTTACAATCAGGAGTACACAGTCGGGTTTTCGGCTTCTTTCTAGATGAAGGAGCAGGGTTCTAAATGTTCGGAATTTTAAAGAAAGCAAAAAAGCTATCAACAAGAATTGAGCCTGATAAAGAGAAACAATTCTTGGCCCTGGTAAAATCACGCGGGCAAACTGTGGATGCTGTGCTCAAAGATGCCGTAATCTTTTATTTGAATTACCACGATAAGATTGCTCAACTGGAAACTGATGCAGAGGCTGGAAGAGCTGCAATGGCTGCAATGATCGAGATAGCAACCGCAAATGCGGAAGCCGCACGAAGTACAGATACGGAACGGACAGCAGACGAAAAATCAAGCGAAAAGAACTTGCTTCCGCTTGATTATGATGATCTCAGTGATTCGCCCAGAACAAGCAGGTTGTTCTGGGGAAGTTAGTCTGCTAATCCAATCGGTATACAGTGATCAAGACTCCGTTGCTTTCCACAACTACAAGCCCGCCTTTATCAGCAATTTTTTTCAGATTCTTTTTCATTTGGTCAAGAACCCGAATCGTCTCATTAATTGCTTTGCGGCAGAGTATGGTTTTGTCGTTTTGTTGGACGCCATAACTACGGACCAGCTCTACCAGGTCTGATCTAATCCCGCGCTGATTAGCACGATTATGAAAATGTTTTGTCTTGCTCATTATTACGCCCCCCGGATGTAATCGTACAAGAGAATTTGTTTGAACAAAAAACTATGTTCTGAAAAATCGAACCGCGCACTTTTATACTAAGCGCCCAGAGTGAAACATGGATGAAGACTTTGTGGAGACAATATGGAGATGAGCTTTCTGCTCTAGTTCGTCATTTCGCCGTATCCGCGCAACCAGTAGCATGCCGCCCTTGTCTGCAAGCTTGTTTTTTTCATTTTTGTAATCTCCGATAACCAAAACGAACCCCTCGATTACCGTTTTAAATCCTGGCTATGCAAAATGTTTGCAGTGCAGCTATTTTGCACTCCGATTTTCTAGGATGGAAATAATCGAGGACAAAAAAGCATGGACAGCGAAATCACAATTTTGGAATTGCTGCACGAAACTCTGGCTGAAATACCGCATTATGCATGTGTGGTAGAACATCTCGGAGCCGGATGTGGACGCGAGTGGCTTTACGATGACATTGCAGAGCTTCATGAGTTTGCAATAGAAAACAACGGGCGTAGAAAGGAGCCCCGGAATCTGATGATTCTGGAAAGGCTCGGGAATCTATTGTTTGATAAGCAAGGCAGCTCAGGCGGGAGTAGATCAGGCGGGAGTGGATCAGCCTCGAGGAAATCAGGCGAGGGCAAATCATGCGGGAGTAGATCAGGACGAGCAATTCGCAAAACAGCTGAGCCACTTGCCGGACTTAAAGCACTCTGTAGTTATGACATGAGAAACGGCACTGTTTATGCGCTAAAATGGACAAATATTTTGAACCGTTTTTCTTATCAGTTTGCTCTTTCCGGGGCCCGATATTCAGACATAAACTCAAATAAGAAACTGCTTTGCTTGCTTTTTGAAAAGACAGGTACTCAGCTTTTCACCCATCGTTTCCCGAAGCACTTTGCAGATGGCTCCTCGTATTCAATCGATCTAATTCTTTTAGTACAGCGAGCATTTTCGCTGCTCTGCACACCACTTGGCTCCATGCTTGCAGACTGGTCAAAGGCTCCTGTAATGCCGGGATATCTTCAGGCGGGAGATCTTTTGAGAGATCTATTTTGTGAAAAATTGAGACCGCTTGATTGCGCGATCGATTCTAAGAAGGCTGCATCTTACGCCGACTTCATGAGATGGAAAGCAAATACTTGCCTTCGTGGGCGCGGTGGCTACCTGCTTGAAAAAGTAACTGATCAAGTTCCCAGCCTGACTGACAGGCAAAGAGCTATTTCGGAGCTTGCCTGCTACGGTCGCAACACCGAACAGGTTTGGGAGCTTCTTGCATTTTATGATTTCGAGTGTGGCACAAAATGGAGCACTTATCTTGCTACTACTTTGTCACGGATCGAGCAGATGCTTGCCTGATATGGGGTGGCTAGAATGCATTGAATCGACAGTTCAATTCTTGATCTTAGCCAACCAGCTATCCAGGTCAGCAGCTGAGTCAAAATCAAGAAGGTCTTCACTTAGCTGTTCAAGTTGTTCCAGTGACAAATTTGTGAGACGGGGATCGGAGTTCTGCAGAGCGAATCGTTTTCTCAGCTGGCGCAAAACAAGCGCAAGAGCTTCTTCAGCGCGCCCCTCTCTGCGCCCTTTTAGTTCCCAACTAGAAGCCACATTCATGATTTTCGCTTTCTCCAAACTCAGTAACCAGGAAACTGCTCACTTATCAATCTTAGCCAACCAGCTATCCAGGTCAGCAGCTGAGTCAAAATCAAGAAGGTCTT
>CAZTQO010000014.1:27385-39989 GCA_964615655.1 uncultured Candidatus Obscuribacterales bacterium
GCGCCCCTCTCTGCGCCCTTTTAGTTCCCAACTAGAAGCCACATTCATGATTTTCTCTTTCTCCTTCTTGCTGATTTTATCCAGAAGCTTGTTATAAACTTCCAGCTCGTTATCATCGAGTATCAGGTAGCTATTCTTAAAATCAAATAGAATCTCTTTGTCTTCGGCAGGCAGGTCGGACATGATGAGGATCCGGTTACTTTGCAATTCTACCTCAGGACGCTCTCCCCTTGCAATCCTCATTTTTGCAATGAGTGCGCCAGCAAGCGGATTTTTGCTGCCGGCATAATCTCGCCAGTCAAGCTGGTTCAGTTGAACGATGTCGTATTTAAAGCTCACAAAAACTCGGCCGGCAGCCTTGAATTCGTATGTGTTTGTTTCCTTTCCTTTTTTCGGTTTATCGTACGCGAAAACAACAATCGGATAAACAGGCAGATTGTATTTGTTCATAAGCCCTGAATAATAGAAAAGAAGTCGTGTTGCAAAAGTCTTTTGCTTTTTTGCCTGTGCTTCTACAAGGACAATGATGTAGCTGTCCTTCCCTTCAATTTTGGTTTTGAATGCAAGGTCTGCAATTCCTTGCAAAGGGAGATTGCTGGAACCAAGCAATTCTTTGTCGAGCGGGAGATATTCTGTTTGCTGGATTTTTCTGTATAAATCAGGAAAAAAGAGTTCAAGGAACTGGAAGAAGAAGTGAGTCAGAACTTGCTTGAACTGCTGGTCATGAATATGCACGAGAAATCTGCTCCGCAATGTCAGCCGGACCTGAAAAATGAATTCAAATCAAATACAGAAACTAGCCGTCCAGAGCGGACAAATTGGATTGATACCGCAAAACACCAAACAGGTGATTCCGCAGATGCGCAACATACTTATGTATGGCATATATTAAAGACCTGTGTTGAGAAAAGCAATACTTGAATTCTCAGGATTTTAGCCAGGGCGCTGCATATGGCAGCAAACGCGCGTTGATCTGCAGGGTCAATACTTGAGATCACAACCTCCTCAAGCGAATTCGCTTGAGGAGTTCAGCCACTGCATATATATTGCAATCGCATTTTATATATTTAGGTCCAGGGGATAAGTTTTTGTGGACTATAAGAGTCTGTTTAAGGGTATGATCTATGGTCTCGATGCATATATATAAGGAATCTGAGATGTCGTTGCAAAAACGCATTCACCAGAGGCTATTGATTGAAGAGCTTTTACGCAAGCGGCGCAGCGATGACGCCGAGCGCTTTGCCGAAGTGTTTCGTCGTTCAACGGTTGACCCCAACCCTCACCAGATTGAAGCTGCCATTTTTGCGTTGCAAAGACTACCCGAAGGTGGAGCAATGCTTTGCGATGAAGTGGGGCTCGGTAAAACTATTGAAGCAGGCCTCGTTATAACGGAGTATCGTGCTCAGGGAAAAGCAAACGTACTTATCATAGTGCCACTTTCGCTTGCCGGGCAGTGGCAGGTAGAGCTGCAGGATCTTTTCTCTTTGCGTTCCACCGTTGTAGGCGCGGCGAACATGCCCGACTCTGCAGGACGTGGAATTTATATAGCCGGGCGCGAGTTTGCAAGCACCGCGCGCGGGCGAGCCTGGCTCGAGTCAAAAGGCCCGTGGGATTTAGTCGTAGTTGACGAAGCCCACGAAATCTTTGCCAATATATATGGGCGCTTCAGCAAAAAAACAGGCGATTATCAGAGCAATCTCTCCAAAGGATCAGCCAGGCGAGCGGCTCAAGTCAGAGCGCTTGTACATGGTGCCCCGATCCTGCTTCTTACTGCAACACCACTTCAAAATAATCTCTATGAGCTCTGGGGATTGCTGCATTATATAGACCCGGAGTCAAAAGTGCTCGGAAAATTCAATGAGTTCTGCTCGCTATTTGTCACAGGCGAAGGCGGCCGCGAGCTAATTCCTGAGATGACCGAAACGCTTCGCCGGCGTCTATCGCTTGTGCTCAAGCGAACTTTAAGACGGCAGGCTCAGCCGTTTATTAAACAGCCGTTTCGTGAGCGGCATGTGCACACTGCAAACTTTAATCCGGAGCGTGCAGAAGCTGATCTTCACAATGCGCTGTCACGCTGGCTTTCAAAAGACGTTATCGCTGCCTATCGAAGAGGGCATCGCGCGCTCATGTCACTACAGCTGCGCCGCAGAATGGCGAGTTCTCCTGAAGCGCTTCGTTCAACACTTGCTTCGGTGAAAGATCGCATGATTAAGATGCGTGACACCGGAGTCTATCCATCTAAGGAAGACCTCGATATTGAGATTGAAAACTTAGATGACGACATTGAAACAAGTCCCCTCGATCTCGGGATCTTAGATGAGGATATAAGAGAGCTGGAGCAGATTGAAAAGCTTGCAGAAAAGGTGGTCAAAGCAGGTGCTGATACTAAGAAGCAAAAGCTGCTTGAAATAATCAATCAGATCTCTTCAAGGGCAATCGAAGGAATTGCATCGGATAAAGTTGTGATTTTCACGGAGTCTTTGCGCACGCTTGATTCTTTACGTGCTTTTCTTGAAGAAAACGGTTTTGCCGGCGAAGTTACAACTTTTGCAGGTACAAATGAAGGACAGGCGGCCCAGCGGGCACTTGAACACTGGCAAAAGGAAGTAGCTAAATTCGCGGGCTCCGGCGCGTGCTCCGGCGCGGGCTCGGGCTCCGACTCTGCGGCTTGCGAGCGCGGCGACGCTTCTGCTAATTTGCGGGCCGCCCTTGTGCATGAGTTCAAAACACGAACTCGCATATTTATTGCAACTGAAGCCGGGGCTAAAGGTCTTAACCTACAGTTCTGCAACTGCCTGATAAATTACGACCTGCCCTGGAACCCACAGCGCATAGAGCAGCGCATAGGTCGGGTGCACAGATACGGCCAGAAGCACGATGTAATAATCGTGAACTTCATCAATTTGTCTAATGAAGCTGAACAGCGTGTTTATGAACTGCTTGAGAAAAAGCTCCATGTGTTTACTGAAACACTGGGCGCCTCAGATACAATCATCAACAATCCTGAGATAGCGCTCAATCTGGAAAGCCGTATCAATGAGATGCTTGATCGCTGCCGCACGCCGGAAGAGATTCAAGAAGCATTCGACCGGCTTAATCTCGAGCTTGATGCAGCAGAGGCACAAGTTCGTGACGAGAGGCTTGCAAACACAAAACAATTGCTTGCCGATTTTGATAGCACAGTGCAGGCTCGCCTGGGTCATCTGGAAAATGAGCTTAAGAGCGCACTCAGCCATTGCGATGAGACCCTGCTTGAGATACTGCGTTTTGAAGGTGATCTTGAAATTGCCGGCGCAAACGGTCCACGAACATTAGTTAACTGGAAAGGCAAGTTGTATCACTTAGGTCCGCCGGAGCCGAGCGAAGAATCTGGTGAGCCGCTTCATAGCAAGCATGCTGATGTGCAGGCGGTTATTTCACGCTGCCTGGAAGAGACTGAAGGGCGCATTTTAGAACTAGACGGAGAAAGCGATGACAAATGGGAGTTCTATAAAGTAAGCCTCTCCGGCTTTGAGCAGGAAGAATGCTTGCTTGTTGTGGGTGCAAGCCCATATCCTGATCCCGCAATACATAGAACTCTAACAAATCATGCAAAAGATCTGGACTCGGGAATTCTTGCATTGAAGGAAAAAATGGAAGAGCATCAGCGCAACTATGTGGATAAAAGACTCCTGCAAATGACTGCAAGGCGTGAAGATATGCATGCATACGGCGACAAAACCATGGCAGAACTGAGAAAAAAGCTTGAAGCAGCAGACCGCGCCCGCAAAACAGCCGCCAGCAGAGAAGCCACAGCTAAAGCCCAGGCGCAGCAAACACGCATCCGTAATGAAATAGAAAAATATGCAGAAGAGTCGGCGCTTGAAATTAAAAAGCGCTTGCAGGAAATGGAAGAAGAAGAGCGTCGCCTGCGACTTTCGCAATTTGTGGAAGCCTCGGCGCAATTGTTATTTACGGTAAAACAACACGCAAAAGTCGGGAGAGCATAAGTATGAAATTTGTACATACTGCAGACTGGCAGCTTGGAATGGCCTTCGGACATGTGCAGGAAAAAGCGGATGCACTGCGCAGGGCTCGTATCGATGCTGTTAAGCAGGTGCTTGCGCTTGCAGAAAGAGAAAAAGCTGATTTTGTAATTGCTGCTGGTGATTTATTGGACGACAATCGCATATCACCTGAAATTGTTGAAGAAATGGCCAAAGCAATTCAAAGCTGTCCGTTAAAAATCTATTTGCTTCCCGGCAATCACGACCCGCTTACTCAGGACAGTCCATATATACGCTGTCCGAATTTATTCAAGGGCAATGCGGTGGTGCTTGGCGAACAGGCACCTCTTAAGGTCGAGGGTGGTACTCTATATCCTTGCCCGGCCCTCAGTAGAAAGAGCCGTATCGATCCGACTAAATGGATTCCGGCTCGCAGTGTTGACGACGGCATTCGAGTCGGCATAGCACACGGCTCGGTTAATATACCCGCCGAAAATGATTTCCCCATAGATGCAAACGCAGCAGCGAATCTGGGTCTCGATTATCTTGCACTCGGTCACTGGCACGGCGAAAAGAAAATAAACGAGCGTACTTATTATTGCGGTGCGCCTGAAGCTACCGAATTCGGACAGCCGGACGCAGGCAGAGCCCTTGTTGTCGAAATAAGCGAGCATGAAGCCGTACCGAAAATAAGGTCGGTTTCGACAGCGCGCTATAAATGGCAAGAAATAAGCCGAGAACTGCACAGTGTAGCTGACGCCGAGCAATTGCTCAAAGAAATAGAAGCGCTTGCAAATCCGCAAACTTTGTTGAAGCTCAAGCTAAAAGGCAGCCTGCCCCCGTCTGAGATTCTTAAAATCGAGAGTTTAAACGGCGACAGATTTTTTCATGTAAAAAAGGAAATTGACATAGCTGTTGCAGACGGCAGTGTTGATTATCACCATCCACTTTTGAAAAATATGGCGGAAATATTGAAAGCCAGAACAGCCGAGCCCGGTGAGGCGGGCGAAAGCGCAAGACGGGCGCTGTCTAAACTGAGGCTCTATGTAAAACACGCCGGCTTTCGCGACGAGGGAGTATAAACATGAAACTGAATCGTTTAAGTTTAGAGAACTGGCGTGGAATCAAAAAGGCGTCGATTGAATTCGGACCTGCGATAACCATTGTCGGCGGACCGAATGAGTCCGGAAAAAGTTCAATGAGAGATGCTCTGCGAGCTGCTTTGTTACTGACAGGTGAAAGAAAGGAAAAGAAAATTCTGGAAGCCTGCCGCCCCTGGGACACGAAGCTCAATCCTAAAGTCAAACTGGATTTTGTTTGTGCCGACACTATTTGCTCGGTCCAAAAAGAGTTTCTGCGCAAAAAAGGAGAGTGGGCAACACTTGAATGCAACGGCAAGCTGAAGGCCACAGACGAAATAGTTCAGGAGGAACTTACAAAGCTCCTTGGTGATAGCGCTGGCTGGATTGACGTATTGTGGGGCACCCAGGGTATAGTTTCATTCGATTCAGCACCGGATACGATGAAAGGACGGCTGGCTGCCGCTGCACAAGCCACAGTTATGCCTCAAGTAACTCAATTGTATGAAACGATAGTCGACGAGTTCGACAAATACTGGACCGAAAAAACTCGCAAACCGAATAAGGATTTCCAGAGAGTTCGTGAAGCAAGCGAAGAAGCACGCAAAGACGTAAGCTTACTTGAATGGGCGCTTAAAGAAGCTGATCAAAAGTCTGAAGAAATAAGCGTAAAAAGCAGAGAACTGCAGGAACTGGAAAAGCAGCTTAGCCAGCTTGAAAAAAGCTGGAAAGAAGGAAATGAATCTCTTTCTATATGGGAGACATATGGCAAAGCTAAGGCAGATGCAGGACTTGCTGAAAATACCTGCAAGAGCATATCTCAATGGCTTGAGAGTTTTAAAAGCATTTCAAGCCAGATAAAAAGACTGTTTCCTGAAAGCAAAAGCTGGCAGCAGTCTATGGAAGCTATAAGAAAACAACTTGCCCAGCCGCCTTCAAGGGCTGAAATCGACGCGCTTACAGCCAGAAAAAAATTTCTGGAGCTGTATATTTCACAGGAAAAATACAGGGCGCTTGAGGCTATTGAAATTCCCGAGCAAAAAGAACTGAAGGAACTGCTGGAAATCGAGAGGACTTTGCAGGATATCGCCGCCAGGCTTAAAATGGGCGAACTTCGTGCTGAGTTAGTTGCAGAAAAGGACCTGCAGATTGAGATAAGCAAAGACAATGGGGCTGCCGGGTCGCTTGAATTAAAAGCCGCCTCAAGTGAAAAATGGACAGCCGAGCAGGGCTTCGAGCTTAATTTGCCCGGTGTCGCCAGGCTCAAAGTCGAATCTGGAAATCCTGCCGTGACGCAAGATATTTCGCGGCGCCAGGAATTAGAATCTAAGTTGAAAAACGCGCTGGCAAAATGGCAAGCAAATAATATTCCGGAACTTGTTGAAAAAACAAACGAAACCAGGTTAAAGCTGAGTCAATCGAAAAAAGTGGACGAAGCTGAAATATCAGCCGCACGCAAAAAAGTAGCGGATGCCGACACATTAGAAACCCTGCCTGCAGATGAAATGGAAGCCCTGCTTGCTACGTTGCCTGCTTCAATTCAGGCTGCAGAACTCATGTGGAACGCGGCTCAAAAGGCTCACCAGGAAGTTGTTGCTAAGCAACAGGAGCTTGCAAAAAACAACCCGGCGGCTGTGCTTAGCGCAAGCGTCAAGAATCTCGAGGCGCACTGGCTCAATTATCCGCTTGAAGAAAAGCCGGCTTTGAAAATTCCGCGGGAGCTGAGCGGCGAGCCGGGGTCGGGCGAGCCGGGGTTGGAATTGGGTGAGGAGCGCAAGAGGGAAGCAAGTGGCCGGGCCGGTTCGGTGGAGTCGGCGGGTTCGGTGGAGCAGGCTGGTTCGGCAGAAGCGGCGAGGTCGGTGGAAATTGATGCGTTTTTCAAAACACTGGTAGATCATGAGAGCAAATGCAGTGAATTATTGAAAGCAAAGCAGGCTGAGCATGAGCAATCGAGAGCAAAAGTTGTCCGCCCCGACGGACAGGAAGTAAGTAAAGACAGTCTCGATAAAATCGAAAGTGATAAGAACCGAGTGGTCGAGCAGAAAAACGCCCTTGCTGCAAGCGTAAATCAGATGAGAGGCAATATCGAAGCACAGGGCGATCTATATGGCCGCCTGGTAAAAGCTAAAGAAGCTCTGGCCAGGTGCGAAGCCGACGAAAAGCGAGTTGAGCTCGATGCATACGCAATTAAAGAACTGCGCGAAGCGTTCGAGACGGTTCGCGAGCAGCTCCAGAAAGACGTTGTGAAGCCGCTGGAAGATGTCGTAAGCAAGCACTTTGAGTCGCTTACGCAAAACCGCTACAACTCTGTAAAATTCGATCAGTCACTCAAGCTTGAAACACTAGAAACGGATTCAGTAAGTGCTGTGGCTATTGAGGATGTTTCTTTCGGCACCCGCGAGCAGCTGGCATTGTTAACGCGCCTCTGCCTGGCGGAGCTGCTTGCAAAAGAAGATTCTGGCCAGGTGGTGATACTGGATGATAATCTGGTTCACACTGACGACGAGCGCATGGAAACTGCCTGCCGGCTCTTAGAAGATGCTTCGGAGAAGGTGCAAATAATTGTGTTTACCTGCCATCCGGAGCGCTATGACTGTATTAAGAATGCATGCAGGGTGAAGGTGGGGTGAAGGGGGTAAAAAGGAGGGAAGAGAGTGCAGACAACTTGTACGTTAACTACTGGGGTATTCTATGCTGATTTCAATTCCAGTAAATCTATCTCAAACTCATCGAAATGCCCTTGCTTGGTTTGTGGCTAATGAAGGTAAAAAGGTCGGATGGCCTTTAATTCTTAAGGATGGAACCCTTCTTGCAAATAAAGCGAAAGGAATATATAAGCCGGCTTGGTCTCGATATGCACTAAGTGTTAAACAAACCTTGAAGAGTCCTTACGCCGATCATGATCCCACCTACAGCGAGAATGGCAGCTGGTCTTACCTTTACTATCAAGAAGAACAAGCGGGCAAGGATCCGGAATCATTACCTTCAAATAAGGCCATGAGAGAATGTATGCTCGATTCTATTCCCATTGGGGTACTCAGACAATTGAGCCCTAAGCCCAATGTCCAGTACGCAGTTTTAGGATTGGCAAGAATAATTGGTAAGGCCGCTGGCTACTATTTGTTAGAGGGTGCAGTCGAAGAATCGAGTAGATTAGAGATGAAAGCGGCAGCAGAATTCTCTTATTCAAAAGAGCCGGAATTGGTATTGCGTGTGGCTGAGACTCCCGACCTTCGAATCAGAAGGTTGCGCAGCGTTGTGCAGAGGCAAGGGCAACCGAAGTTTAGAGAACAACTTTTAGAAATTTACGAGCGCCGTTGTGCAGTGACTTCTTGTGATCTGACAGATGTTTTGGAAGCAGCTCATGTGATGCCTTATCGAGGGCAGCACACAAATGATGTGTCCAACGGTATAGTTCTCCGTGCGGACCTCCACATTTTATTTGACGAAGGTCTGCTGGCTTTTGATCCAGCAACGCTTTCTGTACAACTAGCTCCAGTGGTCAGAAGCAATGGGCACTATGAAAAATACAACGGAATATTGTTACATCCAGGTGCGCGCTATATTGATCCTGAACTGCTTAAGGCGCATAAGCACTATTGTGGATTCTAGTGGATTTTGACTCCGGGGAGGCAGAACAGGAGCAGCGCCACTGCAACTATATTGCAGTACCGTTGGAGATAATAGTAAAAAGAGGTTTGAACGGACCGGAGTAGAGTGAAGCAACTGAATCTGAGTCCTTATCAGATTCCGGGTAAATTTGATATTGAGCTTGCCTGAGTATATGAGCCGCTCATTGAGCGGCTACCTTGCTACCTGTTGTAAGCATATTCACACTGAGTTCCTTACAGTAGTCGTATTTGTCTGTTTGCACTTTAACCTGAATACGATTGCTGCCATCGCCTTCATCACAAATCGGAAAAGGACCGGCTTTGGCAATTACCTGTCGCATTTTGCGCTTGAACTTGTCGTTATTGCCGGGACTGTCTGAGAACTGGGGAGTGCCGTCTTTCTGAACCTCAAAAACAATGCTGCCGTTAGCTCCAGGGTAAGCGCCGGGTAGATCACTGAGTGCAGCTGCAATAGCACGTTTGATTTTTTCCAGGTTGAAAAATGCCGACTTCGATAAACTAGAAGCAGGCACTTCCATAAGTCCAGCTGTTACAGGCTGGAATTCCGTCGAGTAACCTGCCCGTGCGTTTGCGGGCATGGTCGGGCTTTATCAGTTCAATCGTCTCAATCTTGTCTTCCTCAGAAAGATTCTTGACGAAATTTTCGAGCTTCGCTTTGTACGCCGGCATAGAGTTAAGCAAGTTCACTACCCTGAGAGAAAGCGTCTTCTTCCTTCTAAACGGGACTACATTCTGTTTCTTTTTCAACATATGCTTCCAACTCCATTTGTTCAGGTAGACTGCACTATCATTACTTGTATACCTGATTCCGTCGGCACATAATAGGATGTGTTCAAAATAATTGCAGCTCGGAGTCTGTTTGAGTCAATTACAAGGATGCGTGTCCACCCAAAGCTCATCTGAAACTGCCCACTTGGCATGAGGCAGTTGTCGGGGAGGACGTTCCCTGTGCCTGAAAAGCTCCGAATAGCAATGTTTTCCCTATTTGACGGTTATTTGGTAGATAATTGAAACAGCCTCAAGAATCAATCAAGCAAACCACATGACCCAAGAATCTAACAAAATTGAAAACGCCGACAACTCGTCCAAAACCGAGAAGAGTTCAGAACGGGCTGACAAACTGGCAGAAACAAAAGTAGCGGCTGACTCCACACCAAAAGATCGAGAAGAATTCAAGAACAAAGACCTTGCAGACAAGCGAAACGAAGAAAATCTGCGCAAGCTTTCACCGAAAGAAGCTGAGACCCTGGCTGCTCGCGGAGCCAGAGTTATCGGCGACGCAACAAAACAGCAAGGCGGCAGGCTCGAGCTCTATTCAAGCGAAGTCGATGGAAGCCAAAAGCCTTTGATTCATGGATTAAACAATGAGCAAGTGGCTGCACTGGAACAAAAGCAAGTTGCAGCAAACATGAAAGCCGACTTCCCGTTTGATGTAAATGAATTGCAAGGCGAAGCTAAGTCGACAGACGTAAAACAAGCAATTCCGAAGGCATCAGACTCGGGAAAGCACGTGCCCTCAAACGCTTTAGCTAAAGGAAAAGACCAGCATAGTTACGGAGAGAAGTCACAGTACAGCGTTCGTGCAGGTGACACCATAATTGATATTGCAGAACGGCATCTAAGTCCAAACGCAAGCCCAGAAGAAATTGCCAGACACAGCCAGGAGATTATGAAGGTTAACCTTATCACTGATGCGCGGCAAGTCCAGATCGGGCAGTCACTCACACTGCCTGAAGTCAGCCCTAAACACATGAGCCCAGCCGATGCAGTTCTGGCAGAAGTAAAAAAGATCGAGAGCATGGACCGCAACTTTGCCGACACACCTGAACTTGCTCAAGCACGCAAGCAATTACTGGAAGATACAAAAATGTTCAAAACGGCGGATGAGCGCATTTGCTTCTTTCAGAACATGGCGAAACTGGAGGAGCGAGCCAACTCACTCGAATTTCCAATAGCGCAACACGAACTTGCAAAAGTGTACAAGGATCTTTCCGAAATTTTGCACTCAAACGACACTAAGACCAGCTTGAGCAGAGCAGAGAAAAACCAACTGGTTCAGCACTTCATGTACAACTGCGGAACGCCTGAAACTATTACTCAGGGTGAACATCCTACATGCAATACTACCTGCATGCAGCAGATGGTCACATGTCACCAGTAGCAATACCACATTTCGTACCTGAGCCGGTTGAGAAATTCTATGCTGCCTCCCTAAACCTGGGAGGACTAAATCTAAATTGCGGCTATGGTGGGGAGTCGGGTTACGAACATCGTGTAATGGTGCATACCAAGTCTTTCCCAAACACCAACTTCGAATTCAAAGATTTTTTTTGGCGCAAATATCTCGTACACTTTGATTCTCAGGGAGAATTTCAAACTGAGCTGCAGAAAGCAAAAACTGAAGGTCGACTGCCAATTACCCTGGAAGTAGATCTCTACAACCTTATGTTGCACCAGAAAGGTGGAAAGATAAATCATGTTATAAATGTAACTAAAGTGTTCGATGACGGTACCGCAGAGATTTTTGACCCGCAGTCAGACTATCATCAAAAGAGGAAGTTCCGATTGCCAATTTCTAAGCTTTATGAATCCACCATTGCAAAGGGTAAAAAATGAGATCGACAATGTCCCTTTTTCATCTCAAGTCATTTTGCTTCTTCGCCGGTCTTAGTTTAGCCTGTGCTACGACTCTTCCAGGACTCTGCGGCACAGCAAAAGAAAAGACAGTTCAAAAATCAAACAACGTAGTAAATTTCGGTCCAATAAAATTCCTGCAGCCACCAGACAAATGGGTACGCGAAGACGATAAAGTGGAAGGAATGTCTGTTATCAGGTTCCGTTCCGTCGTAGCAAACGCTCCAAGAGTGCCACCACCTGGCCGCTACTACGGAGGCTACGATCCGGTAATTATGAACATCTGGTCACCAAAATCGGCAAGCAATCCTGCAGATGCCAATGCGCTTCACAAACTGCTCAGCAAACAAGTCGACTTGAGCGCCCCTGTGGATCTAAGTTCTGAAGAACTGCCGAGTCTCATCAAAATATTGAAACACGATGATCAAACCAGATTCACAAAAGCCCAGTATTTTCCAATTGATGGCAGAACAACACTCTGGACAGAAAGCGAAGCTACCTACAAAGTAGGAAACTCCGGTAGCAGATCCGAAACATTATTGATAAACACTTTCTGGCTAGACTCCAAAACGCCAGGCGGAGTTTACAAAATTGATCTGGTCAGTTCAAGTTCCAGAGAGAACTTGAACAAATACTTCCCGGCGTTCCTGGAGTCAGTAAAATCAATTAAGTGGAGCAACTAGTGCTCAGAGCGGCAGCCTAGATTGTGGTAGCTTCCAGAGTCATACGGACAGATACTCATTTTGTTGTGCAAGAGAAAAGTTGGCACAACGGTTGAAGTTGGGTTTTGAGGCGTGGGTTTTGAGGGGATTTCAAGGATTGACTCTAAATTGACCGGGAATTATAGTTACACATACAATTGTATGCATGCATGCTTGGGCGAGCCGTAGAAGGGCTCCTCATCGCGTTGCCGGGAATAACCGGCGGGAATGCAGATTGACGGGCTTTTGTGCTTTGATCACTGATTCGCTCCTGCTGTTGCGTTCCTTTTTTTGTCCATTTTGGACGTCGAATATTCAGTATTGATCGCTTCAAACAGCGCTCTGCTTGTTTAGTGTGTTGAGCAGGTTTTAGCCCGGCTCTCTCTACTCTTGGTCTGCTTCATCGGTATCTGCTTCATCGGTATCTGCATCATCGGTATCTGCTTCATCGGTATCTGCATCATCGGTATCTGCTTCATCGGTATCTGCAACCGGCTCTGCTCCTGGTCCTGTTTCCGGCTCTGCGTCTGCTGCAGTTCTACCTCTGCTGCCGGTCCTGCCTCATCTTCGCT
>CAZTQO010000014.1:40089-133035 GCA_964615655.1 uncultured Candidatus Obscuribacterales bacterium
CAGCTTGAAGAACTTGGTGAAGCTTTGTTTGATTTCAAGTCTGTTGTCGATCTCGGTTCATGGTTGGACAGAGCAGGCGCTTAAAATCGCCGCTTTTTCAAATGCCATTCTTGTTATGCTCTGGCAAGCATCGCACAGGGGGCAGCTATGGCATCAGCGCAAAAGAATAGCCCGAGCACAGAGGCAGCACCGGCAGCTCGCAAAAAGAGATAACGCCGCCTCATACTTCGCATATTCGAATCATACCGAGCAGGCAAATCAGAAAGCAAAAATTTGCTAGGATTTTTCGGGCGAGTGATACTTCCAATCATCAAGCTGCAGATCTCGCTTTAACGCAGCCCGCTTTAATAGCATGCCCCCCAAAATTTCCGTCGGCGAAAAAACCGATTCTGATTCTTCAAGCGGCAAAGCAGCACCAGCTTCAGCAAAGAATCGAATAGCTCTTGGAGGATCCTCTCTGTCCAGATATGCACGTTCCCACCAATCATTTATTCTGTCGGCAGCGCGTGCAAGCGTATCTGCTGTAACCAGCTTGTCCCCTTTTTCGCGCTGGTTTAGCGTTCTCAGGGCCGGCATAAGATTCCATAAGTCGCCACAGGGCCACGCAGAAAAAGGAAAACAATGATCAATATCCATGTTTGTTGATTGCAGTTTTTTACCACTCCAGACACAATAAATAGGATCCCCGGCTTCAAGCAACCGGCTGGTAATTCCGCGTATCTCTGTCGTGTCCCGCTCGGGCTCCAGCCAGGTGAGTAACTGCATGAGCTGATCAAAAGAAAGGTTCAATCCCTTTTTCGCACCATAATCCTGCTTCAGTGTGAATTGCCTTTGCCTGCTCCAACATTTTCAGTGCCGGATCTACTGCAAGAACCTCCCAGTCATTGCGGGCGAACCAAGACGCATCACGACCGGAACCGGCACCAACATCAAGCACAGCTCCCGGCTTCTGGGGAATCAAATCGAGTATTTCCGCATGTACTTCTTCGAACCTGAGCAGCTCGTATGTACCAACACAGTCGGATGCCTGGCGGTTGTACTCGTCAATTGTTTCGGCGTCGCTCAACGGGCGGATTCCTATCTAGGTGCTGCCTTCACTATGTTCTACATTCACTACAGGCCAGACTCAATCCAAAGAAATGCAAATTCATTAAGCCCACAATGCCATACAGACAAACATCAGGAAACCTCTTAGCAGGTAAACAGCAATTCAAGAAAGTCGGCAAGTCCCACTCTTGAAAACCCGCGGTCTAAGTTCCAGAATCTTATGAGGCCCCGCAGTCCAAGCTTTCATACGACCGCCGACGTTGCCACGTCCGTCAAAACCGCCACTTATCTGGCATCACCTTTGCCTCGAATCTGTGATAAATTGGTCGATGTTGGGTATTGGAGTCAGTGAAATGAGTGGTGATTTTTCGCTCTGTCCGGTTTGCGGCAACTTTCGCTCATCAAAGGACAATTGCGAAACATGCAACTCAGCTGCTGACAAAGTCTCCCTCGAAGATCTCAGGCGCGTAATGAAGCCTACTCAAAACTTTGACAAGCCCGATTTCTTGAAAGAAGAAGGGGATGCGGCTCCGCGCCCCCAACAGGGACCGGCTCCGCAACCTCAACAAGCACCGGCTCCTCAGCCCCAGCAGGCACCGGCTCCTCAGCCCCAGCAAGCACCGGCTCCTCAGCCCCAGCAGGCACCAACAAACAGGGCCCAAGCAGCTCCGGAAGCAATGGAGAAACCAGGTCCCGAGCCTTTGCACGATCAAATGCAGAATCAAAAGCGACAAGAACCGGAGCCACAGGCAGCACCCGCAAAGAAGAAGGGCTTACTTGAGCTCATATTGAGTTGGTTTGGGATTAACAAGTAAGTAGCTCAATTCGACAAGTAAACGTCAAAGCAAGCTCGAGACATCTTTGTTGCCGGCAATGCATTTTTATTGCCAGCGTTAGCGAATTGTGTCACATTAGAAACAGTCATCCGGCGTGCTTGTATGAAGACCGTAGCAACAGTATTCAATGCAATCAAAGGAAAGATCGGGCTGAATGTGGAAGCAGCAGCTCGAAAGTACTTGCTTGAAATTTCCAGCTTCAAGGCTGACTTCGAATATCTTGATACGATCAATGAGTTCGTGATCGGGCGTTATGAAAATAACCCAGATAACTACGTGGTTTTCACTGACAGAGGCATCCGCATTGTGCAGGGAGAATCAGAAACTTTTGTGTGCTTCAATCAGCTACTGTATGCTTCTGTTCCGGTTCTGGAAGCTCCTAACTGGGTAGCACTGATCAAAAGTAACAGAAAGGTTCGAACGATTGATTTGATCCTCACTACCGGTGAAGTGTTTTCTATTCCTGTACTGAACGAAACAATCATACAATCGTTTCATCCTGAAGCTGAGCCCGCAGAATTTCAAAGTCTGGATATTTTCCAGGTACTCCGTTTCCTCAACAAAGTGGCTTTCTTTCAAAATAAGCGCAGGCGACAGTCAGATCGCATAGCAGTTGCATTTGCCGTCTTAGCAGCAGTTTTTGCCTGCATCTACTTGATGTTTATGTCCAGAGCGCACGCAGAAACTTTTTTCGGACTCTCGGTTATATGCTTGATTGCCTGGCTCTACATTGCACTTTACGATTACATCAGGAAGTATTGAATGCAGGTGCTGCTCTCAATCACAACCAGGCGCAATACGAACAGTTCGCGCTAGCTTCGCAACCGGCAAAACAGGTTATTAACACCAGTGACAAATCTGACTCAGTCAATTATTTTTCAACTGAGTAGCTAAGTACATGTCGGAGAGTCATGAATTCCAGGAAATATTCTTACATCAGAGTTCGCAATAACACCTGGTGCAAGCGTTGTCGCCGAGCAATCGCCGCAGGTGACAAAGTTGTTTTTCTCCACGAGTTTACCCTATGGTGCCCTTTGTGTGCCGAGCACCCGCTTTCAAAGATCGCCAAAGAATCAGGCAATTGCAACAGGTGCGGAGGCAAGTTCAAAGCCGGAGATCATATTGGATGGGCACCCATATCTGGCATATGCTGTTCCTTTTGCATGAAAGGAAAGGACTCTCAGCGAGCCACATTGCCAGAAGACGAGCGACAAATACTGGACGCTGCGATGGAAACAGTTAAACGCTTGAGCAATCTGGCAAACCCATCCGATGAGGCGAAAGCAGAGTTGAGCGACAACGTGAGTTTCTTGAAGAAATACGTACAGGTTAAGGCTGTTGCCAAATTGCTCAAACGCCTCGGGTATCTGGACTGATGCAAATCGGGCAATTTTCTGATATTGCTTGCAGCGCGCAGTTTAAAGGAACTACTGCAGGACTAGCAGGAAGTTTTCAGATCTTGCAGTCCGACTCAAAAACAGAAAAGCCATTATAGAAAAGCACCGAAGGAAAAAGCGGTGACGCAAGTTCACATGAGTCCAGAGCTGAAAAGAAAAGCGACAGCAAAGCACTTAAAGACATGAGCTCGCTCAATAAAACAATTGTTGCAGAAATCCATGAGAAGAGCTCGACACGAAAGAGTTCGCAGAATCTGTAGCACTTGCTTAGTGCTCTATGCAATCCACAACTCGATTTTTCCTGGCAACCGATATTGAAGCAGTTCCGCTTTCAATTCTTCAAGCGATAAAAAAGCTGCACAAGTCCGCTAGAGTATTTTCTGCAATCAATCAAATCAAGTTTCATTCTCGTCTGAACTCCCGTGAACAATTTCTTGCCTGCACCCAGCAACACCGGATGCACCGCAAGCTGAAGCTCGTCCACAAGTTTTGCATTCAACAATGAATCGGTGAGCTGAGCTCCTCCAAAAAGCCAGATGTTTTTTCCCTGCTCAATTTTCAGGCGGCGAATGTTTTTAAGCAAATCGCCGGATATAATTCTGTCCTTAGTTCCCGGCAGGCTCTCAAGCACATTTGAAACAACATATTTATGCTTATCTGTAAAAAGTTCGGCCCCGGACGCCAGCAGGGTTTCATAACTCTTTCGCCCCATCAGAAGCGAATCTACCTGCTCCAGAAAATCGGACATTCCATAATCTTGATCTGTAAAACACCAGTCGTATTCACCTTTTGGCCCTTCAATAAATCCATCCAGTGATATGGCCAGATTAAGTATCAGTCTTCTCATTGCTTCCCATCCACTTTGACACCCAAGTAAATCGACAGCTTTTACCGTAGCTTGATATTACTACTGCCCACCCGGAAAATCGCGATTTTTTAACACACAGCAAATACACGAAGCATGCTATAGTTTGCAGCACGCCTAACAACGCTAAGAGAATCACGCACGAGAACCCAATCGGGTAACAAGTCAGGGAACAACATAAATCAGGGAATCATGCTGAAAATCAAAAAACTGCGTGAATTGACTTTACGAAACACTGATTCTCCCGGGGCGACTGGTTCTTCCAAAGAGACTGGTTCTTCCAAAGAGACTGATTCTCCAAAAGAGCCTTTTATATACTCTGCAAGCGGCCTGGTGGAATTCAACAATGAATTTCTAGTAGTGGCTGATGCCGAGCTCACTCTTGCTATTTTTCCAAATCAAGGAAATAAGCCGGGACGAACTGCAAGCATTTTTTCAGGAGATTTGCCGGCGGACTTTAAGCAAAGAAAAAAGGCCAAACCGGATCTCGAGTCGATTACCATATTAGCTCCAGACCGGTACAACTTATCGCCTGCACTGCTTGTAATGCCATCAATGTCACGCAAAAATCGCATTCGCGGTGCATTGTTTCCCAGCATCAATAATCTGCATGAAGCGGTGATTCCGATTGACTTTACACAACTGCGAGAAACTCTGAGTTCAAAAATAGATGAGTTGAACATTGAAGGGATCGCTATCTGCGACAAGACTATAAAACTCTTTCACAGGGGCAACCAGGGAAAGAGCAAGAACTTCGTTATCGATATTGAGCGCTCGGAGTTCATCCGCAATTTGCATGATACACATCAAATCGATCCCAAAAACATAGTGGCTGTTCGCCAATATGATCTTGGTCAGCGCAGTTCAGTTCAACTCGGTTTCACAGATGCGACCTGTTTGCCGAACGGCAAAGTTGTATTTCTGGCGGCAGCCGAAAATTCTAAGAATGCATATGACGATGGTGCAAATTTTGGCTCGGCCATTGGCCTGATGAGCCCGGCTGGAGAGATTGAAAAGATCGAAAACATAGAGGGCAGCGCGAAACTGGAAGGGGTGAGCGCCAGGCTTACAAATTCGCATCTAGCTCTAAACTTTGTCAGCGACTCTGATGATGAGAATACAGCATCTGCGCTTTATGCTGCTGAATGGCGACTTTAATCATAAAAGGGCGTAAGCACGATCACTTATTATGGAGACTCAAGAAAAATCAAACACGACAAATCAGGCATTTTGTCAATGACGAGCTGGAAAGACAACAAGTTGACAATAGATTTTGAGAAAGGGGCAAGCACACGTTCAAAACCTGCCTGGAAATAATACTAAAAGCTCCGCCCCCCCCCTTTACATCGATGTGCATTCTGCTCCCCTTTCTACGCCCTTCAAAGAGAGTGAGATCAGCTTAATTGCGCCTTGGACCTGCAAGCTGGTGTATGATAAGTGCCTGATAAACAAGCCCCGATTTGCAGGTAAGAGAACAATGGCAGATCACAAACAGGAGCTGATCGACAGCTTAGCAGGCGCAGAGAGTCTGAGTGAATCACTGATAGCCGAACTAACGGCACGCAGAAACGAAGTCATTCCAGAGCTCATGGCAATTCTTGCAGACGAAGAACTTGCGGATGTGGAAGCACCGGGCGAAGGGTGGTTGCCGATTCATGCAGTTACACTCCTGGTCAGGTTGAATGCAGTAGAAGCAATCGACACCATGCTGGAAACTCTATCGGGCGCAGATCCTTTTGACGAGCTTTATAGCAAGCTGGTTTTTGGACTGAAAGACCTTGGGGCTCCGGTTCTGGAACCGGTCTTGAAAGCACTCGAGAAATCGAATTCCGATCAGCGTGGTGCACTGCTGGAAATTCTATCCGGGATAAAAGTGCAAGACGATAGAATTTTCGCTTTGCTTTTAGATGAATTAAAAACTAACCCTGAATTCGGGGCGGGCTGCCTGGCTGAATACGGAGATCCAGCAGCGTTGCCTCATCTGAGCGCATTCCTGGATAAGTGTAAGTTGCCATCGCCTGGCTCAGGTCCATACGCCGGCTCCGAGATTATCGAAATTAGCGGGGCCATCGAAGAACTGGGTGCACCGCTCACAGAATCGCAAGAAGCATTGCGTGAGAGCTTGATAAAAATGAAACAAAAGCAGTCTCAATTCGAAAAGCAAAAAAAGAAATCAGCAAAAAAGCCTGCTTCAAAAACACGGAAATATTCTTTCTTGCCCAGGCCCGGAGTCAACATCAAAATTTATTGATCGAGTTCGCCTGGCATCCATAGAACAGAAGTGCTGCCTTTGATCTGTTAGCAAGCAGTTCGAGCCGCTTAGCGGTGACGCCGGATTATGATTGCACGGAATTATGATCGCTTACCACCAGATACTTGAACGCTTCTTAGCTTTAGACCGACTCTGCGTTTTGCTTGTGATCGCCCTTAGATGCTTAGTTCTGGCGCCGGCTTTGGATGCGGATTTGCCATTTCCTGTGGATTTGTTACTTCCGGCAGAATAGCCATTTCCGGTGGATTTGCCGTTTCCGGTGGATTTGCTGGTACCTGTGGATTTGCCGTTTCCGGTGGATTTGCTGGTACCGGCTGATTTGTTACTTCCGGCAGAATAGCCATTGCCGGAGGACTTTCCGGCAGACTTGCCGTTTCCTGCGGATTTGCTGGTACCGGGCGACCTTCCAGCTGCATTCGCAGCAGACCACCCGCCTGCGCTTCCATTTGACCATGTCCCCGTCCCTGAATTAGAGACGCCAGCATGACTTCGTCCATGCCAATTCGAAGTGGCAGCACCGGCTTTTCCTCTTGAACGACGGTGAGATCTGCCACTCTGCTCTCCGGGACGCGATTCCGCTTTCTCCCACCAGGTTCTCTGCTCTGGCAAACCTGCGCCCGACCTGGAATCCCGACTCAGCTCCGCACCAGACCGCGTCCGAGCGCCACCTGACCTGGAATCCCGGCTCCGCCCCGCACCCGTCCGCGCCCGAGCACCCACACCCGGCTCCGCACCTGCACCTACACCTGCACACAGGTCCACCCCAGCATCCGCATCGCTGTTCGCGTTTTTCAGCACCTTATGAATTGCACCAACTAACGCACGCTGATCTTTAGACACAAACGAATGTGCCACACCAGAGCGTCCTGCCCGTCCGGTTCTGCCAATGCGATGAACATAGTCCTCGGCTAGCATCGGCAAATCAAAATTGATTACGTGACTGATTGCCGGAATATCCAGTCCTCTTGCAGCAACATCAGTGGCAACAAGCACTTTGAATTCACCTGCGCGGAATCTATTGAGAGTGCGGACTCGTTGTGATTGACTTATCTCGCCGTGAATTTCCTCAGCCGCAATTTCTAGTTCTCTGAGCCGGCGTGCAAGCGTGTCGGCTTTTCTTCTTGTCTTCGTGAAAACGAGCGTTGAGCCTTCCTCGACAGAAAGAAGCAAATGAAGCAGCATTCCTTCTTTCTCTGATTCCTTTATATAATGAAACTGTTGCTCGATTGATGTCGGCTCGATTTTTTGTTTGTTAGCTGCCACCATTTCCGGTGCGCACAAAAATTCCTCAGCGATATTTTTCATGCGCGAGTCTATAGTTGCAGAAAACATCAAAGTTTGTCTTTGCCGGGGAGCTCGCGCAATAACAGCGCGTACCTGCGGCATAAAGCCCATGTCCAGAAGGCGGTCAGCCTCATCAAGCACAAGAACTTCCAGCTTAGACAAGCTTGCAAAATTTCTATTCAAACAATCAAGTAAGCGACCCGGTGTTGCCACTATCACATCGGCACCGCGGTGCAAAGCACGAACCTGCTTTGAATAACCGGTTCCACCGAACAATGCAACAGCCTTGATACCCGAGGCAGTTCCGAATCGTTCGAACTCATCGCGCACCTGCAAAGCCAGTTCGCGGGTAGGTACAATAACCAGTGCTCTGGTTCTAGATCTGCTTTCTTTTTCCTGGGTACGCCCATTTTCCTGGGTACGCCCATTTTGCTGAGAACGCAATTTATCCAGGATCGGCAGTGCATACGCTACGGTTTTGCCGGAACCGGTTTGCGCAGAAGCAATCAGATCCTTGCCACCGGCTACAATACCAATCGCTTTGCTCTGTATTTCAGTAGGTTCAACAAAGCCCACGTCTTTAAGTGAAGCCAGTGCTTGCCTGGAAAGTCCAAGCTGTTCAAATCCAATCACGATATTCCTTCTTTGTGCCTTGCGGCAACAAGCTAAGTGGCGGCAAATTAGTTGCTACAGTTAAAACAGCAGCGACAGTTTAAGCAGCACTGACAGTTTAAGCAGCAGCAACAGTTTAACTAGCAGCAATTTACGCAGCAGCGGTTTATGATATGCCGCTAATGTCCTGGCTTTGCCAACGCTGCCCGAAGCCGCCTCGATTGCAGTATTGCATATATTGGCAACCTCGTCGAATTTTCAACGATATCTGCTGCATGAAAGTTCACAACAGGTCGAGGCATTGCCTGTGGGTGGACTAGCTCTTGGATTTCCTGACAAGTATGAGTATGCAGTAATATTGGCGGTTCCCCAACATTACTGAATTACTGCTCCCAGCCGCTAAATGGCGATTTTCGCTGGCGCAGTCGGGAATTCAATACTCTTTGAATTTCATACTGAATTTCTCTTGCCAGTCGCAGGCGCAGTTTTTTATCGCTGCACCGTTCTGGTGGGTAGTTCAGGTAAATGGGCTCACCGAATTCGATTAGAAACTTGACAGGCATCGGCAAGCAGCTTGTTATATATGGCAGGAGAGGAAAAGTTGGTGTCACTGGCCAGTAGGGAGTGTCCATGAGCCTGGCAATTGATTTCAGATTAGCAAGACATGGATAAATCTCGTCACCGCCCACTGTAATTACAGGAACAATTGGAGAACCGGTTGCAATTGCGGCTTTCACAAAACCGGTGTCGAAGTCGCAAATGCGGTAGCGCTCCGAAAAGGGTTTGCCGATTCCCCGCGTTCCTTCGGGGTAGAAAAATACAAGCTCTTCATTTTCAAGCAATTTCTTTGCGATCGCATATGTCGCAGGTACCCCGCCGAAACCGCGTACTAAATCCTTTGAGTACCTGTTTGAAAGAAGAAAGTTGTGCGCAAGGTAGCGAATTCTTCTGGGTGATTTGTGATTCAGAAGCACGGCAGTGCTCGTCAAAAAGCCATCTATCGGCAGCACGCCTGAGTGATTACCGGCAAGTACAACCCGCCCCTTTTCAGGAATCTTGTCTACATTGATTGCATAGACTTTAAAATACTCCTGGTAAAGGAATTGAAAGAACGCCAGCCATTGCTCTACTGTTTTTGAGCTGAAGCCAAACTCGTCGTTTTCACCCTCGTACTGCTTGAAATACTCAGGTGGTTTAATTAAATTCTTAGGCTCCAGCAGGGTTAAAAGTTTCATATCCTGCGTTTCTCCGGTTAGCGGCAATTTTGGCTGGAACCGGCGTCCTTTCCTTACACGAGTATCCCTATCTTCAGGATAATCGAATACTCTTGTTCGGATATCGTCCTTGCGGGGGATAAACTGACAGGCTCGACGGCCTCGCAATTCATAAATTTTTATTTCCGATTATCCAGTACAGGTAATTCCACTGCTTCAGCAGACAATCAGACCGATTTCGGCATGCATCAGATCGATTTCAGCATGCAATTGAACAGTTGTTTATCGGTCGGAATGATTATTCTACGGAAAAATGTCATAATTACCGGCGTAGTTAATGGCCGCTGTTCTCAGCTTTGTCGATGAGCACTGGTCGAAGGTTGAGAGCATAGTAATGAATAACAAGCTTTTCATAGGCAACCTGGCCTATACAGTCACATCAGAAAACCTCGCTGAACTGTTCGAGCAGTTTGGTCAAGTCGTTTCCTGCAATATTGCCACCGATAGAGACACCGGCAGACCTCGCGGTTTCGGTTTTGTCGAAATGCAGTCGCAGCAGGAAGCCGAAGCGGCAATCGGCGGTCTCAACGGCAAGGATCTAAACGGAAGACAGATTTCGGTTTCGATTTCTCAGCCTAAGCCAAAGAGCAGATCGCGCTACTAAAAAGTCTTAGCTTTCCTGATCGAACACTTCAACTAAGGACTGTATGGACTTTATCTTATTTTTTATTGCATTTTACGTCTGGCATGTCCTTGGCATAACAGTTGGTTATCACCGGCTGCTTGCACACCGAAGTTTTCGCTGCCCAAAGTTAGTTGAATACTTTTTTGTGATCGGCGGCTACATGGCATTTGAGAGCTCACCAATCTGGTGGGCTTGCTTGCACCGTGCTCATCACCGATTCACAGATACTGAAAAAGATCCGCACAGCCCTCGATACGGCAATGTCAAAGCTTACTGGGGCTGGATCTTTGATGCGAAGTATCCGGCTTACATAGATCCGAAGCTCCAGGCAAAGGATCTTATTGATGATCCTCTTTATCGCTTGCTTGAAAGAAAAAACAACTGGCATACATCGCACCTGACTAACACCGCATATGGTTTCGGCTTTCGCGCCCTGCTCTGGCTCTTCTTCGGATGGAAGATTGCGCTTGCCAGCTTGCTTGCAGGATTATTAGTTCAGCAGGTGCCGTTTCTGGTAAACGTAGTTTGCCACAAGCCAAAGCTCGGATACAAGAATTATCAGAAAGCCGATGACAGCGTCAACGTATGGTGGCTTACTTTAATTACGCTGGGCGATAACTGGCACAACAATCATCATGCTTATCCGGGTTGCGCAAGAGCCGGTTTTCGTTGGTTCGAGCTCGATATTTCCTGGCTTACTATAAAAGCACTTGAACGCCTGGGGCTGGTTTCGCATATGAACGAGCGCTTCAGCCTCGAGTACATTCCGGTGGAAGCTGACAGTTTTGAAGAAATACCGACTGCGGTTTCATAAGAGGCCGGATTGAATTCTGACCGGATTGAATTCAGGCCGGGATGAATTCAGGCCGGGATGAATTCAGGCCGGTTTGAATTTCGCCAGCCTCCCACCCAAGCCTCCCACCTGGATCACAGTTCCACTATCGGCGCCGCATCACATATCTTGCCAATGCGACAAATCCGCACCAACAGGAATCCCCTTTGTTTTGCGTAGCTCACTCTGCGCCAGAATTAAGCGCTGATTTTCGCTTTCTAACCCCATCGATTTTAAACAGTCGGACATCAAAACAAGATCTGCAACCGGAATCAGAGTAGTTCCGATCACATTATCCATGACCGACACTGCCGATCTCATCATAGATTGGCAGGCGAGTTCGTCAGCTTGACCATGCTTTACTTTCACCATAGCAAGCAGCAAGCGGAAGTCATCAATTGCACCTCGCTCGAGTTTCTGACTAAAGCATAAACATTGCAACAAAAGCGGTTCAGCCTCGATCCACTTCTCCAGACTCATATATAGATCCGCAAGCTTACGGCTACATTCGCATAAGGCTTTGAGTTCATCCCTTTCTGTCGCATCGGACCATATGCGCAAAGCCCGCCTGTAAAGCAACTCCGCATTTACAATTTCGCCGCGCACCCGATGCAGATCTGCAAGCGAAACAGCTGCCTGAGCCACTTTATGATGCTTTGGCCCATGCTCTTGTTCCAGCGAAATCAGTGTTTCTTGCAGTTCTAAGGTCACAAAACACTCATTTAATTCATCAGCAGTATTACTTGCGAGCAGATCCGATTGCTGAATAAACTCCTCAAAGCTGCGTCCCATTTGCAGAGCTACTTTTGAGCAGTTCTCTGCGACAAAGAGGGAGATCAACTTCTGATTGACGAGTGTTTGCATATTGAGCGCATGAGACAAAGCTTCTTTGTCTAGCTGTCCGCTTTTTGTAAGTTCCGATCCAATCGGCACGTCTTTGCTTATAGATTTTCTCAATGCAAGACCTAGCTCTTCTTCTTTCACAACTCCCAACTCAAGAAGTATTTCTCCGGTCTTTCTTCGAGATTTCTTTTTTTCAGATTCAAGAAAATAAGGGTGGATTTTTTTGAGCAAATTTACGAACCTGTCCATCTCAACAGGGAGACGATTGGCCCTGTTGTTTACAGCCAAACTGTAGTAATGAAATGAGTGTTCATGTTCTTTCAATATCCAGTAAATGTCGGCAAGATCTTCAAGCACCTGATCGATGAATGGGCTGTGTTCTCCCAGGCAATGTTTTCTGATTTCGAGCATCTTCAAATAAAGTTTTTCCGCCTCACGAAAACGCTCTGTCGCTATATAGAGATCCGCCAGAAATGAAAGTGCATTGCAAAACGGCAGCGACTGCTCACCATGCATATCCTTGCACTCAACGCAATACTGCTTGAATGCATTTTCGGCCTCCTGCCATTTTCCCTCACGAAAAAAACAATGGCCCTTTTTCAAGGAATCGGCTTGTCCCGCTGGGGAAGCATCGATTGATGCCGGGCTGGCTGCCGGGCTGGCTGCCGGGTTCAATGCCGGGCTGGCTGCCGGGCTGGCTGCCGGGTTCAATGCCGGGCTGGCTGCCGGGTTCGATGCCGGGCTGGCTGCCGCTTGGCTCCCATGTGCGGATGGAACTCTGCTGTTCTTGCCGGAGCCGGGGCAAGTCTTTCTGATTGCTTCATCAAGCCGAATTCCATCTTGTCTGCATAGCTTCATCAATCGAATGCCTGTTTCGAAGTCTAATCCGTCACGCAGCATTCCCTGCATGAGAAGTGCATCTGCCAGCTCGCTTTCCGAGATGTACTTCAAAAGTTTGATCACATGACCGATTGGCAAGACCTTGGATGTTGCATAATTAATCGCAGCACTTAACTGCTTGGTGTCGATCCAATCCGCAGCCAGAATGATTTGTCCCAGAGCATATTCTTTCATCGCAAATCGCTTGAATCGAGCTAAGTAAAATAAAGGAGCTGTCAATCCATTTCCGTCGGACAATACATAAGCTAAAAAACGCTTGCATTAAGACATACAAGACAAGTCAACTATCGTCGACATCAACCTTCACCAGAGAGCCAGTCTCAATGCGTGTTTCCCCTACACAATCATTTTACCCAATACGCAAACAAGGTCAATGCCATGCTTTTAAAGCAAATGCTGCATATCAGTCATAGAAGGAATTTTGCAACCGGCAAGCCAATGACCTCGCTACCACAAAATTAAACATTGAGAGGAGAGGTAAAATGTACGGAGAGCGACGGCTGTAGATTGGGGGCAGAGTAAAGATGGATCAGTTCATAAGGAACGCTATTTCGATGGCTCGCAAAGGCATGTCCGAAGGTGGCATACCTATTGGTTCGGTTCTGGTTCGCGCTGATATCGTGATTGGAGAAGGGCACAATCGAAGGGTGCAGCAGGGTGACCCCACCGCGCATGGCGAAATAGATTGTCTTCGCAATGCAGGCCGGCAAAAGACCTACAAAGACACGGTTATCTATTCAACTTTGATGCCATGCCACATGTGCGCCGGCGCTATTATTCAATTCGGCATTCCAAAAGTAATCGCAGGAGAAGATCGCACTTTCCAGAGCGCCCGCAAAATAATGGAAGCACACGGCGTGGAAGTAATCGATCTCGACTCACAAGAGTGTTATGAATTACTGCAAGAGTTCAGAGAGAAGTATCCGCAAGTCTGGCAAGAAGACATTGGCGAATGAGAAGCACAATCTGAAGGAGCCTGGTCCAAAAATAACCAGGTCTTACAATAAGCAAGCCAGAGAATGAGCGGTCCGAACTGTGAGCAAGCCTTAAAATGAGCAAGCCTTACCAAGCCAGAGAATGAGCGATCCGAACTATGAGCAAAGCAAAGATCTCCCGTCGGCGGCAAAGCGGAGCTAGAAAAACTGACCATTCTAAATTGATTATTTATCTAAGAAGCGGGTGTTCCATCTAGCCATATATGGCTTGGGAAGCAGATCGTGATCGTAGTGCCCCATACCAGGAACACGCCGAGTCAGAGGGAAGTCTCTGCCGATTTTGAAATCGAGAGGTCCAAAAGCAAGGTCTTCCCACCTTCGCGGGCAATACATAGCCGGCTCCTCATTTGAAGGACCCTGTGGTACCGGCACACCAGGATTTGGAGCATTCATTTTTTCGTTCAACAGTCTCAGCCAGGCGGTCTTCCATGCAGGATATTTTTCCCTCAAATCTCTTTTGTATTCATCATATCGCTCTACTTCCCAGAATTCAGTGTTTAAACGAGGTCTGGTCCAAGTCGATACCCTTTCGTGAGTGGCATCAATGCTCACTCTCGTCTCCGAGACATCCTGGGATACTACCTGAGGGTTCTCTTTGGCCCACACAGTCTCTTGCTCTATCGAGTACTGGGAGCGCTGCCGATCTTCACGTTGCAGATCTCTTGCAGGTCTGATGTGTTCTTGCAAAGTTGTGCACTTTTCTCTTATCGACGGAGAAATGTGAGGACACTTCAGTGCATCATTTATCAAATTAAACGCCATTACATAGTTCCATTTAGGCGATCTGTATTCGCTGCACCACCATACAGCCTTGAGGTAATACCAAGCGGCATTGCCCTTGTCGGAATACATCAAGGTATCATAGAGATTGCTCAATCCATGCTCGGTATGTTTTTTGTCAACATTCGTTTTTACTCCTGCATAGTCCTGGTTAAGCAATTGAACGTCGCAATAAGCTGCTTTCATGTGCATCTGACGATATCTGGGGTCGTTAGCCTGGCGCTCAAGCATCGCAGCGTTTGAACCAATTTGCTTTCTTCTTCCAACTTCGTCATCTTCAGGAGTAATTGCATAGTCAGTCACTGCATTTCTGTAAGCAAATGCGGCCTGATTCCAGTCACCACGCGCTTCAGCAGCCTGAGCTGAACGCAGGTACGCTTGCTCCTGCGACTCGCGAGCACGCTTTCCGGCAGCATCATAGGCGGCTTTGCCTGCATCCAGAGGTCGCACCGAAGATGAGCCATGATAACCGGAAGAAGGCACATGCCTGCGATATGTCGACTCTCCAGCACCACTCTGCGCCACATCCCCGGAAGGTGAATAGCCTCCGCCAGTATTAATTGCGCCTGGGTCATTCGTAAATGAATTAGGTGAATTTAGTAAGCCACCAAGCCCAGGCAGTCCGACCTTTCGTCCAAGACTATCGAGCGCGTTTGCACCACGACTGATACCACGTTGCAGGTTACTCTGAATTCCCCTGTTTACTGCATTTTGCAGGCCGGATGCCGCCCGGTCGCCTACGGCGTTTAGCCCTGCCTGAACACCGGGCGAACTCGAAGAAGAGGAGGCAGTGCCGCCACTTCCGCTGCCACTTGATGGATACGGGCTATTGCTTCCAGTTCCGCCTTGTCCGCTTGATGGATACGGGCTATCACTTGCAGTTCCTGAGTTACCGCTTGATTGATACGGGCTGTCACTTGCAGTTCCTGAGTTGCCGCTTGATTGATACGGGCTGTCACTTCCGTTTCCAGCTTGCCCGCTTGATGGATACAAGCTTGATTCAGTCGAATTTGGTTGAACCGAGCTTGTTGGAGCTGGATTTTTTGTAAGACCTGGCGTCGTAGTGCTTGTAAATTGCCCGCCATTCATATAGGACGATCCGATTTCACCATTTGGCGTATTTGAAGAATTTGTTTGATCGTTTGCCGTCGTGCCCGATACACCACTTGTGGTGCCAGTCGCTCCAGCCGCCGACCCGCTGGTCGAAGCAGCCCCTGGTGTCGCAGGCGAAGAACTCGCTTTTGATGTGTTTTTCGACTTAGTAACAAGATCAAAAATACTCTGGGCCTGGCTTGCCTGCTTACTCGAGCCAACGTAGATGAGCACAAGCATCAGACCACTCAATCCAATGCACACGCATCCTGGCCAGCCAGAAACTTTCTTTGCTTTTTTTCTGCTTGAGTTAATCAGTCCAAACCTTGATTTAAGCATTTGCAGTTTAATCCCAATAAACTGTAGACACTATTATACCAGCTCTTAGTCTGGAGTCCGCCACTTCATCCAAGCACAAACAGTCCAAACCTTCATCACAACAGCTACAGACAGGCACTCATATTATTTTCCCTTGACCTTATGATATCCTACAAAAAACCGAAGAATTTGAAAAACCATAACAAAATCCTGGCTGAAATCTGGAAAGATAAACGAGGTTCAGTTTTGGAGTAGCAAGCAAATAAACGATTCTGATCAAGGTCTTCTGGAAATCCGCAAAGCTGCCGAGAGCGGTCTGTTTCATCTGGCATTTCTATACCAAACCGGGAAAGCAATAGAGCAGCGGAAAAACAGCCTCTGAATTTTCAGCGGAGAACAAGTGGCTTAGCAAAGAAAAGAAGGCAGAACTTAAGAGATTTTTGAGAGGCTAACTCAATATTCCGGAGAGCAGAGACCGGTCACATTGATTGCATTACTTACCCGCCTGTACTCATCCTGTCGAAGAATCGCCCTTATGATCGCCCGGTATAAATAATCCCTTTTCTCAAGCTAGAGCCGTCCTTTAGCTCGTTGTCGGATTTCAAATACAGTGCCAAGATCTTGATAGAGCACAACAAATTAGAGGTCAGGACAATGAAAACTTCCAGATACATTTCCGGTCTGGCTATTCTCAGCGCGTTGTCTTTGCTGCAAGCCTGGCCGTTATACGGTGCCCCGCTAGGCTCCGGGCGCATGTCCGCAACGCATACAGGGGTTAATATGGGGCGCCACACAGCAAGAACCCGGGTTCACCCTGGACAGCGTCCATCGCAGGCTAATGCCAGTCCTCGCGTTCATTCCGGACAACGCCCATCACAGGCTAATGCGAGGCAGCGAGTACATCATGCGCAGCCCGGACACAGCACTGCAAGAACACAGGTCAATTCATTCAAAACCGGACGGATCAATCACGGACACTACAATCCGATTTATAAGGGCATTAAAAACACCAGGCATGGCGCCTATACAGGAAAAAACTATAGCCAGCTAGAGCGAAGTCTAAAGAGAATGCCGCAATACAATTCTATTTACCGCAACAACAACTTTTACCGCATCAAAAATCATGCTCTCTGGCCGGGAGGCTGGCATCCTGGCGCCAGCTGGTCGAAAATGTGGTATTACACCGGTTACTGGTGGGGCGGCTATCGCTATCCTTACAGATATTATGCATTGAATAGCTACTGTCCGACGCTTTATCTATTAGATCTACTGAACACTACACTGCAACAGATTGGTACAGGTAAAATCAGTTACCTGCCCGCAGGTTATCAGCTGCCGATTACAGTTGCCGTGCAAGAACAGATACCGATTGCTGACGCTTATGGAAATATTCTCCGCTACCAGAACGAGACTTTCTATTACAATGCGTTATGGAATGCTTCAGCACAGGCTTACGGATACTTTGATTATCACAACCAGTATCACCTGCTGACCTATCAATGGTACAACACATGGCTCGGCACCTACTGAGTCCAACTGATCCTGGAACACGTCCAGTCTGGCTGCCACCTATGGCTTGCCGGTCACTGTACCCACTATAATTTTGAGTTCGCTTGAAATAGTACTTGATTCAAGAGCGTGTCCGCGTTCAAAGCTGCGCACTTGAATCAGGTTCTTGTCAAAGCGCCATTTATCGAGATGGTAAATCTCCATGATGCCGCAGCTACTGCAAATGTCTTGAGTGATAAATGGATAAAGCGAAATCCAGTTCGAATTTCCGGCATCTAAAATGAGATGACCTTTTGGGAAGCCCCGATTAAGAAGAAGCTCTTCCTGCCTCAACGCCGGATGATCGCCGACGGCTTTGAGGCAGATCATCTTTATTACACCTGAAGGCAGAACATCAATAGAGCGAACTATCCGTATTTGATAATTACATAGAAATGCTGTCTGGCTTATACATTCGTTTAATAGCCCGGCAAGCCTGCCATTTTCTTTTTCAATCTCACTCTCAGCCGTTGGCCCCCTGTGATGCGCAAAGTCATTGCGTGCTCGAATAAGCTGTTCTACTGATTTGCCGAATGGACTTTTATCTATATGCTCGATTTTCAGCCCGAGTATATCTTTTGCCAGAGGGACGTCTTTAATGGAACTGTTCTTCCAGGCAACCGTGCACTTGCGAATCAGTTCACGCCAGTGTCCCATCGATACTCCCATGGCAATGCAGTCTTTGAGATCCGCAAGTGCCCGCGGTGCGTTCTGTGCAGAAATGGAAAGTGAGATTCCTGCAAGCAAGGCAAGCAGGTTCTCTATCAACTTCAGTTGCTCTTTGTATTTTTCGGCCGGATTGGTGACACAATCTAAGAGCCTGTACGGGCTTGCAACCGGATAGGGATAAGTATGACAGATTTTCATCCAGAGTTCTTCTGCTGTTTGTGCTGCCGTTTGTGCGGCTGATTGTGCGGCTATGCCGGAGCCGATCCCAGATGAGACCAATCTCCCGGCTGCATTTGCCTTAGCACCCCCGGTCGAAGCAGCAGGATCGGGTCCACTTGCTTCATAAGCATGCCCCTGTGATCCAGCACTTTTTGTGCCAAAATCAGACCATAGCTGCCCGAGCGTATTTACATAATGAGGCAAGCATTGTACTTTGCCGAGTCTTGCAATAGTTTCCGTCAGTTTGTCGGCTTCAAGCGGATCGATGAATTCCCAGTACGGTGCCATGCTCTTGCAGGCACCCATTATCATTTGCGCGTTGAAAGACAAAAAACACTGATAAATCGATTTAGCCCCAGCCGGTTCCAAACAGAAGCCATAAACTATTACGGAAAGCTCTTTTCCTAACAACACAAAACAAAATTCGTCGGTTTGAGCCGGCTTTCCATCGGCAGATTGCTCTTGCCTGTGTTCAGAAAAAGCTGCACAAGCCATTGTGGCTCCAGCCAGTGATTGGAGAGCCGAGCGCTCCGGCAGCATGTACGAAACATCCTTTGACGACCAGTAGATCAGAGCAGACTGCATGAACGCGGAATGGACATGAGCTGCCCCTTGCGCAAGAAGAGTATTTTCAATTTTACGTATGTAAGAAAGCAGGTCATCACGCTGCAACACTGATGCAGCGATTCCACCCTGATTTAGACCCGGTCCCGGGCTTGCACCTGACTGAGCAGGCGTGAATGCCGTAGTCATGCCAGCCTGCAATGGAGCAAGTCCGTTTTGCTGCGGCAGAAGTGGTGCAAGAATCTGCTGAGTTTTCCAGGTCTGCATATCGAACTACTCCATTTAGATTACAGCGTTGAAATTAGGACTACAGGCATTGAAATTAGGACTACAAGCGTTGAAATTAGGACTACAGGCATTGAATCAGGGGCGTCAAGATTACGGGAGTTCATCAGGATTTTCAGGCTCGTTTATCTCAGGCTCATAGATTCTTTGATAGCATCACGCAAGAGTTCTTTCTCGCGTGCTTTTCTTTGATACCAGTCACGCGACGAGATTCTATAGACCCTGTTCAGCGATTTAGTCAATACGGATGGGCGCCAGATCTCACGATCTTTAGCGCGGGCAAGCAAATGATGATCAGGCGCATCGCATTCAATTCCGATAGCAAAGAGACCGCTTTCAGGATCTTCGACTGTGATATCAATATCGAAAGCATCTTTTGAATCATTTTTGCGGGTTATGGCTTCGTAGCCGAGGCTGCGAACATATTCTGCCACGTCCTGAACAAACGGGTCTTCGTGATTGAGATCAAAATCAATTTGCGAGCTGTCACTGGCACTGAGACGCTTAAGACATTTTTCCGCAGTTTCAAGAGCCCCGTTGCTTATTTTAGTTGCGTAGTCTAAGTATGCCTGAACATAATCTCGCGGAATTATTGGATTACCGCTGCGACCTAGATAGTCTGAAATTTTCTCGGTTGGCAGCGATGTAACCAGAATTACTTTTGATTTTGCTCTGGTAATGGCCACATTCAGCCGCCGCTCGCCGCCCTCCTGACCGAGCTTGCCGAAGCTGCGCCTGAATACACCGGCGCTGTCATAGCCGAAAGTGGTGGAGAATATGATTAGATCGCGCTCGTCACCCTGCACGCTCTCGAGATTCTTTACGAAGAAACCGACATCTTCACCATCGTGAGTTCTTCTTGCTTCTTCCTCAAAAGCCTCTTTAAACCTGGCATCCTTTAAAGCCATATCTTGAAGTACTTCTGAAATCAGATCTGCCTGTTTTAGGTTGAATGAGACAACGCCGACACTTGGTCTCTGTGCTGCCGGCACCGACCAGATTTTTCGCAGAAGCTCGGCGACCTTCAGCGCCTCCCCCCTGTTCACCTGCTTCTCGTAAACGGAATTTACGTTTATGACTTCAATCGGCCGCACTTTTCTGACTTCAGCAGAGGGAGACTTGCTCGGCACACTCAGTGTAGCGGAGTAGAATGCAAAATTGGAGAAAGCAATAAGCTCACGGTATTGAGAGCGATAGTGAATCTGCAGTGCTCTTGAAGGCAGAACAGTGCTTGCAAGATTCAGCAAATCAGGGCAGTCTTTAATTTCGCGACGATTCCAGGCGTCTTTTATGCGATCTCGCTCCGCCTGCGGAACTAAATCATCGAGTTCGTCTTCATCCAAACTTATACTTTCGTCGTTCTGCAACCTTGCAGCAAAGAAATTCGGCGGCGGCATTTGCTTTTCGTCACCGCTTACGATGGCTCTCTTAGCACGGAACAAAGTCGGAAGCGCATATTCAACTAAGAGCTGTGAAGCTTCGTCAAAAATAACTACGTCGAATAAACCGGCTTTTAAAGGCAACAATCGGCTTGCTGTCTCCGGATTCATCAGCCATATAGGTCGCAAATGCATCAATCCTAACTCGGCTCCGTTTGTTATAAGCTCGCGCAAACGCCGAGCTCTTGCGCCGCTTAGCCTGGTGATATCAACCCATTTCTTTTGCGGCGATATGACAGCATCAGGGGCAGGCTCTGAAAGTATCTTCCGGTTCATTTTGCGCAGAAGCTCATCGCACTCTGCCAGGCTCTTTACTTTGTAGTTGATTTCTTCTTTGCCGACGGTTAAGACCGGCTCGCTGGTTTCAAGCATACTTTTCCAGAGAAGGCAGGCTTCGCGCCTGATGCTTCTTCTGATTCTTGCAGCCAGATCATGATTAAAATTCGTCCCCGCTGCTGCCGGCGCCATGAAGCTTGCTGCGTGTTGCATTGGCGCAGAACTTGTTGCCGGAGCGAAGTCCGTCTGTGGCCAGGGTAAGGTCAAACCTGACCAGTCAGCGCTTGTTTTATAAACAGGTTCTGCAGCTGTTGCATACATGCCTTCGGCTGACTTGAGCAGTTCAGATTCGTAGAGGCGCAGTGACGA
The DNA here is from genome assembly GCA_964615655.1 of uncultured Candidatus Obscuribacterales bacterium. GTDB lineage: Bacteria > Cyanobacteriota > Vampirovibrionia > Obscuribacterales > Obscuribacteraceae > JAIEPM01. The sequence continues at coordinate 61,431 of CAZTQO010000014.1, forward strand.
AAACACTTCTACTGCTTCCGGGCTCAAAGATCTTGCCCTGAGCCTGAATTCTTGAAATGGGACAATAGTATGAAGATAACGTTGAATATGCCGGGTAGCTTCAATGTTTCCACGAGCAGCGGTTATAACTCTTTTCTGGGCCTGAATCCATTCGTCATTGAAATAATCAGAAAGACGGCTCAATCTATTCAAGCTTTCTGTTTTCACCGCATGTCTTTTGATCACACCCCTTAGCACCGAACTGAATTCGTCGAATGCCGCCGGCTCGGCTTTTCTTGCAAATTCTTTTGCATCGTCTGCCAGTGGGCAGCTCCTGAGCTTAGAAGAAAGTTCTGCCACAGGACCAAGCTGGGTCAAGATGATTGAAACCAGATTTTGCAACTTTTGAATATCAAGTGCCTGATTTTCCATACTCTCAAGGCCAAGAGTCTTGCAAATTTTTTGCACCAGATGCCTGTGCGGGCGCAACTCTCTTTCAAGAAGCGCGGCTTGCAAAAACTCAGATACCGTATTTTCGTTTGCAGGCGTTTTGAGTGATCGCAACTCTTTGCGCATCAAAAAACGACACAGGGCATTTGCCGGATTCCATTTATTTACAAAGCCGTTTCTTGCAAGTGCAGATCTTGCTATCGCGATCTTTTTGTTCAGTGCCTCAGTTTTCAATGCTGAAAGAAAGGCAAAGAAGCGCCATGAATGATCATTCTTATCTAAGCGGCTCAATGCATCCGACACCTGCACGAGCGAGTTTATCGCTTCGTTTCCGGCCGAATTATTACTCGACTCATTCGGAAAGAAATAAGCTACCCACTTAGACAGATTCAGCCGCACCTGCTTCGGAATAGCACGAATGTAGTCTTCGTTCTCTTTCAACCAGTTCACATAAACCGAAATATCATCGACTTCGGCAGACTTCGGATATTCATCTAGAGTTCTGAACCTTTCTTCTTCTGCTTTCATGTATCGCATGAATTCATCAACGATGTATTGTGCGTCAGCATGATCAGGAGAGAATTCTTTCAGATCCTGCAAAGGCGAAACTTCATATTTCGATTCCAACCATAGATTGGCCACTGAAGCACACTCTTCCACCAACGAAGCAACCCTGGCGTTGTCGAAGCCACGCAATAATGCCCGCAGGCCCGGCAGTTTAATTGGCGTCTTAGGAGGAGATGCGGCCAGCTCAGCGCTTTCAATCGACTCTATTTGAATCAGTTCCGAAAGAATGGTTCTATAGCTCAATCCGATAGCTTCATGCACTTCATGAAACGCTAAGTGATGCTTGTTTAGTTCACTATCAAGCCCCTGCAGTCGAGCAACCAAATTAGTTCGCTCTTTACGGAGCTGCTTAAGTGCAGATGAATGTCCGGCTTCTCGTTCATCGAGTTGTTCACGCAGAGCCCGCACTATTGCCTGCCTGTCTTTCGATACGTCTGAAACATAAAAGAGCCGCTTGCCAAGCCCTTCTGCTTTGAGGCGCTTTTCGACTACGTTTAGAGCAGCCTGCTTCTGACAAACTACAAGCACAGTCTCATTTCTTGCAACACAGTCAGCAATTATATTAACGATGGTCTGGCTCTTTCCCGTTCCAGGAGGCCCTTCTATATGAAGTCCTCCTTTCAAACGCGATTGCTGCACAGCTATTTCCTGACTGGGGTCTGCTGCGATTACGCCGTAGTCTTCCGGATCAAATTTTGAATCCGGCTGCGATACTTTGACTTTGCCGCTCGTGGCAGCAGTCTCTCCCGTACGCTTACCTGAGTAATCGCCGCCAAGCCTATCAATCTTAGTCCTGGCATCGACATCGACATCGACATCGGCATCGGCTTCGGCATCTGCTCCTGTTTCTGCTCTAGTATCCGCGTCGCTTTCTTCTGGCGCGACTCTCAATGCAAGCTCCAGAGCTGTGCCACTTATTGGCAGATCGCAAATGTTTTGAAGATCGTCAGCAACAGCCTTGCCTGAAAAATCGCTGTGAAATAATGCAGCCGAATATGAAAGCCTGGCCGTATCGACTTCAGTAATCTCTTCTTTTTGCGGAATACCCACCAGACAATCATCGAGTGTGCCGCAGAGCCTGCTAAGAATATAAAGTATCTCCGCAGCATTTATCGCCTGGCGGCTTGCAATTTCTTCCAGTGCTTCTTTCCACTTTTCCTCTTCTTGCGGACTCAGTTCAAGTATGCTTGCAAGAGCTGGATTCATGCGCAATTCATCACTGTCTGAATTGCCGCAGAGAGTAACCTTGCCTTTGCAGCCTATTTGAGCATCGATTTTTACAGGCAGCAATAAAACAGGAGCAATTCGAAGCTTTGTTTTGTTTTCGTCAAAAGTGCTGCTTCGTTTTACAATAAACGGAAAGCCCAGAAATAAGCTGTGCTTGCCTGTATCACGCCTAAAAACTGCTGTTTTCTGTGCCAGGTTTCGAATCCGACGCTCAAGCCCCGAATTAAGCTCGAAAGCTTCAGGATCAATCGGAATCTCAGCTGCACTATTATCAAGCAAAAGATCCAGAATTTTTTCAGCACTCTGCTTCGGACTTCCTAATTCCAGAATGTCCACATTGCTCGAATTGCGAGAGAGACGCAGGTACACCAGGGGGCCTTGATTGATTGCAGCCATGATTCGACGCTCGCCGAATTTTAAGATCTCAGCAATGTACTCTTGACGGGGCAGGTGCAACCAGGACTCTTGAGGCACAGCAAGCAAAACAAGACACTGCTCCAGCGGCAAGGTTTTTTCGAGCCTGTAGCTATCCGCCCAATTGTCGATGAGTTCAATACCGCATCGCGAGAAATCAGATATACGGCGATCTATTAACTCGTAAATTTCAGCCCTTGAAAAATTTAAGAGTTCGGCAGCAGAGTTTTTGTCGAAGTTGAGGGCTTTCGACTTTGAAGCCGGCGAATTATTAACGGAAACCGAACTTGAAAGCGACTTATCCGAAGGTGATTTTCGTCCGTTTACGGAAGCTGCGAGTTTTTTTGCATTTTCAACTACCGCCTCTGCCAACACAAAATTACCGGCATTTGCAGAAAGAAGAATAATCAAGTCTTCATCAGTTAGATTTTTGCGTTCAAGCAATACAAGTATTTGCTCGTTTTCCGAATCAGGAAAAAGCGTTCTTTTCTTGAGCCACTCGGATTCAAGTTCCTGCCGGCTTGACACAAGAGCCTTCGACAAAAGGGTTTCATCAACAGAGAGTCCGGTTTCGCGAATTCGCCTTTGCACTGCGCCTGTGCGTTCGCTCAGCCCACAAAACATGCAGAACAAATTGTGCTTGAGACGATGGCCGTTCTGGCAATAGGCTTCGGAGCCGTTTGCTTCGGACTCGTTTGCTTCGGGCCCGGGCTCGATTGATTCGGACCCGTTTGATCCGAGCCCGGAAGTGTTTGATTCGGGATCGGACTCGGTGAACTCCTGATATTGAGCAAGTTCCGTAGATTGCCTGGACTCCGGAGACCCGGCGAGTTCAAGATACTCAACAGGGTCAGCCTGCTTGCCCCCGGAAACTACAGCACTGACTCCCGAATTTGTATTTTGCGGATCGAAATCCAAAGTCTCTTTGCCTGAAAGTTCTTGCTCATTTTTCTTGGGATACAAGCGGCGAGCAATTGGTTTACGGACCTTCACAGATTCAGCTGATTGGGCCTCAGTATTTTTACCAACTGGCCCCTTAGCAGATTTACCAGCAGTCGGCTGCAAGGACCGAGCAGTTGCAGGACTGGATTCGTCTGCGGTCATTCCTGAGCTCGAATCAGAAGCAAGAACTTTGCCTGCGGATTTCTTGCGCGATTTTTGCTGGTTGACACTGGAAGCTGCAAGTTCTTTCAGCAGCTTGGCCTGACCGTCATCGACTCCGGTCTTCTTGCCTCCGGACTTCGGCTGCGCCAATTTCTGTTGTTTGCCGAGCGCTCCACCTTGTTTAGCAACTGCAGCAGGTTCAATACCAGCCGTTTCATCCATTCAGACATCACTCCGTATTGTCGAACCACTCTTTTTTCTTCGAGAGCTTGACAAGCGTCCTGTTGGTGCTGATCAACGTAGTAAGAGGATTTCCAGGGAACCGTCTGTAGTACCAGGGGCAACACCGTATTTATTTTAACGAAAATATCAATTTAGTTAAGAGGGTATGACCGATAAAAGTATTCGCATAGAGTATGTGATACCACAGAAAGCATTGCCGGCACTGAATTAGCCGAACTCTGATACTTGCCAGGATCTCAAAGATCTGCATAATGAGCTTGTGGGTATTCAGGGCAAAAGATATATGAAACACATACTTACGGTTTCAGGGACGCAGTGCTTTCCGTGCTCGTTGAAAATGATACTGACGGCGGTGATTGCACCGCTCTTTCTGGTATGTGCAGGTATAGTTGCGTTGAGCATTATTCAGCCAACGGCTTTGCCAGGGGAAAGTGGAGGCAGCCTGGCTCAGCATGTTCGTTACGTTGTAACTGCCATGTCGGTTTTCATAGCCTTGAAATGCTCGGATTTACATCTGCATAGTAAGTGGCAATCCAGAAGATCTCTTTCAAACGAGATCAGCTCCGGTAGCATCTTCACAGATGCGATCAGCTCCGGCTCACTAAACCCGATTAATTGTTATCACTTCAGCCAGGCGCTTCTTATTCTGATTCTGATCCCGGTGATCACAAACCTGCTTGCCGGAGTTTTGATTTATGATTAATATCCGGGGCGTTTGAAATCGGCCGGATCATTAATGTCAGCACAAGCCTACGAAAGCGAATCCAAACTCTGGCAGGAGCGTGCAGCAGATGCCAGCAAGTATGGTCATGAAGAAATGGCGCAAGCCTGCAAGATACTTGCTAACGAGTGCGCAGAACTGGCTGCCGAATGCAATCGGCTGGCCGGTGAATCCGAGCCGGAAAAATCAAAATCCGGGTATGCAAAATTGACCGAGGAGTGTACAAACATAGCCTCCGAACAAGAGCAGAACCAGCCATTGCAAAAGAAGAGCGTATCCGCGCAAGCAAAGAAAGAAGAACCCGATTATCTGCGCAGGGCTCGCCGCTTACGTAAAACACTTGAAGCAAGCGAACAACACCGGACCATGTGTGCAGAGCACGGACTTGACGACTCGGCAATTGATGCAACCTACGAGATTCAGGAAATCGAAAGAGAGTTGATCGAGCTAGTGAAGGCACATCAAAAAAAGTCGGGCGAAAAATAATCATATAGCCTTGCTCGACAGTGGTTTGTACCACACTTCGACTATCTCCCTATTAATTCCTTGTGATTGACCTGTCGCAAATGAAACAACAATTCGGGTACTGAATCAAGGCGAACACCGACACCATATAGAGTGGCAGCAAAATGCTTGCACAGGCTAACGCATTGTTATCGCTTTCAATTTTGGGTTCTTGCCGAGATTCACAGAATCGCCGAATTGCTCCCCCCTGCGATAAGCGTCGTCATCACAGTAAGAACCTCGACTCTGGAATACTCCCAGATTTTTGGAAGCCTTGTATTTCTCGTTTGCAAGTTCCATTTTGTTTCGCAATACAATCAAGTTCGCGCCGGACGTTGCCACCGGATTCTTTTCTTCTTCTATCAAGCGGCAGGCTCTTTTATATAACTTGTCGGCTGCGCCAAGCCTGAAACTACGTCTTTCAAACTGTTCTCTGAACATATAGTTGCTCTCAACTCGGATCGATTCTATCAACCAGGCCGCAACGTTTACCGTAACTTCAATGTTTTCCGCCGTGCCCACAAAACTAGGATGCCATTCCTTGCGGTCGTAATAATATCCTCGATACTCCGGGCGCATAAAATAACTTGTGTAGTAAAGTTTGCAGGCGGCGGACAGCACTTTGCGAATCCATGGATCAAGCCGCAGGAAATACTTTACTTCAATTACCTCAAGAGCCTCGACAGTGCTTTTAACTGCATCGAGTTCCAGATTATGTTTGGCAAGCAGTTCCATAGCGAGCTTCATGGCCGAATCGCGTTCATGCTCGTTTTTGTTTCCATCTGCAAGTGCAAGCAGCTTAAGAATTTTTGCTGAGATTGATTGGGTTTCCAGTGAACTTTCCATATATCTATATCCGCCCGCCTCGACGTGCCCCACATCCTTCTGTATATCTTTCTTCAAAAAACGGAGCACTAGAAAATTTGTAGCATACAGGTCAGCCCGAGACAAGAAAAATTCACCCCAAAAGCTCCTCCTTGAAAATTTTTGCATGCACAAGGATATATAGAATAGATTAAGTGCCTACAAGCTCAACCGAAGATTTTCCGGCCGCAGCACTTCTTGAATTTTTTGTTGCTTCCGCAAAGACAGAGATCATTTCGTCCCTGCTTTTTGGGTTTCGAAGCCGCACTGACCGCAGGCGAAGGTCCAGCATGCTTCTTATCCATACGCAAATTTTTCAAAGCCGCAGCCACTGCTTCCAGGCTGATTTCGCTCTTGCTTTCACCATGATTCAGGGTCTTTCTTTTCGCCTGCTCCCGTTCGCGAATCTGGGCACGTATCTGTTCCGCTTCGTCTTTTCTTCCGGTTCTATCATATATGTTACTCATTCTTTCAAGAATGTCATCACGGTCTCTAACACCGGCAATTGCAAGACCCTTCTTCAGAATTTCCTCTGCTTTGAGGTAGTCTTTTTGAAATTTCTGAGAAAAAATGTAGAGATCTGCAAATCCTATCCAGCCCCAACCCCACATAGGATCTGCCGCCAGCCATTCATCGTATTTCTGGATTGCTTTTTCTTGCTCGCCAATTTCAAAAATGCTTTCAGCAAGGCAACGCTGCATGTTTTCACGAGTAAGCTCATCATCTTCAATCAGGGCAAGAATTTCATTGCACAAGTCAATTCTTTGATGCTGATATTCAGGAAAATCAAGCCCCACACTCCAGAGATTGGATGTGAAGCCATCCAGCCATTCAAGAAAACAGTAAGGCGAGTCGTATTTTTCTTCAAATTCAGCAAGTGTACTTAAATTCTCTTTCTTAATAATAAGCTGCATAGCCTGCCAGGCTTTGAGCCATAGATCACAGGCGGCTTTTTCATCCTTATTTGCCTCGCAGCTTATGCCTTCAGAAATTAAGTCGAAGACCAGTTCGGGACATGGGCGATCAGACTGCCAGCGCGTCCAGAGTTCAAGCGTGCATCCGTAAACCCAATCGCGCGCAAAACCCATTTCACTGAGATTGAAGCGCTGCCAGAGTTGCTGCGCAAGCTCAGTAACGCTCGCTGCATTCTGCAGGAGGGCTTGCATCTCTTCTTTTTCAAGCTTAACTCCAACGCAATTGAGTCTCTCAAGAAGCTCTTCTTCTCTCATGTTCTTGAGTTCGGCCCCGTTCGGTGCTCCGTAAGACTGCTCTAATTTTTCGGACTGCTCAATGCTTTGATTCATAATAATCCACCACGGTATTTTAGTTTTGGTCTGGCGTGATTGACTTCACGCGCGTCGTATCGGAAATAATCCTGACGTTTCTTCCCTGTCTGACAACTTGAAACCTGTATGGAGCCTCCTCGGTTGTGACAACACAGCCTTCTGCATTTATGCTTTGCAAAAAGCTTGCCTGATCTTTTGCCGAAAATAGAGTTCCCTCTGCCACATTGATAAAGCTAACGCTTTGCATCTCAAACTTGCTGTTCAAGCTTGCAAGTTTGGCAATAATCGAACTTCGAATAAGATTCAAAGCAACGCTTGAATTTCGCGCATCAACCAGTTCAACGCTTCTAACTTCAAGCTTGAAGCGACCAACAAGAGCAACCCATTCAATCTCGAAACGCATAGGCAATATGCCTCTGGCAGTGAATATAATCGCAAAGTTTATCACAGGCGCTGAGACAAGATGCGTGAGCATATTTGCCAAAATATTCGCCAAAAACGACAGAAAACGACAAAAACCGCCCGGAAACAGCCTCATTAGAATAAACTCCAGGAAAATGGCCCTGTTTCATTAGTGTTTCTACGTAGTCCGGAGGCATTGCCTGCGTGAAAGGACCGTAGCAAAAGCTCCTGCTTTCCTGTATTTTGGGAGAGTAACTACATGTTAAGTATTTAAGGCAAAGTTGTTGACCGTAGCTAAATGAGGGCGTCATTTTGGCTGGAATGGGGAACGAGATTGTATTTGGCGCGGCGTCGGAATCTTCAGAGAGGACGCCGGAGAACCAGGCGACAGGCGAGCAGAGTATTTCTGCAAGCGCCATTGAACTCTTGCGTAACTGGCGTGATTGGGTCTGGGGTAAGAAGGCAGAACCGGCAGAGCCGGGCAAGTCGACAAGCCTGCCGGAGCTGGAAATAAGAGGGGGAACTTGTGGACTTCCGGGTAATCCCAATCTGGAAATGGGCAACCCAAGCAATGCCACACGAGATCTAAGCAACAAGAACAATTATCTGGTAGTAAAAGATCAATATGTAATGTCCTACAGCAGCGATCGCAAAACCCCGAATTGGGTTTCGTGGCAACTCAATGAAGACTGGCTGGGAAGAAGCGGAAGGACAGGCAATTTCCGCGCCGATGATTCTCTACCGGCTTCATTTGAACAAGCCACACCGAATGATTATAAGAATTCGGGCTATGATCGCGGTCATAATGTTCCGTCAGGTGATCGCACCAGAACACGCGAAGATAACGAAGCTACATTTTATATGAGCAATATTACTCCGCAAGCATCGGACAATAACCAGGGACCATGGGAAAAGCTCGAGAGCTATACTCGCGAACTTGCAAAACAGGGAAAGGAAATTTACATAATTGCAGGCAGCGACGGCAGCAAAGGTGAAATAGGCGATGGGGTCAATGTTCCCGAAGATTTCTGGAAAGTAGTTGTGATACTACCGGAAAAAGGCATGGGAGCTAAAGACGTAACTGCAAAAACAGAAGTGATAGCTGTGGAAATGCCGAACAAAAACGGCATAAGAAATGACGGCTGGCAGAAATACCTGACCACTGTGTCTGCAATAGAAAGACATACCGGGCTTGATCTGCTTTCGTGCCTGCCCGATGATGTTGAAAAAGCCGTATCGGAAAAAAGATACTCGGGTAACTGATATTGGCAGTCGGCGGCGAGACAATTAATTAGTTCAACAAGTCAATTATCTGGAAGCTTGCAAATTCCTCAAATTAAGGGGAATAATAAATTGTTCTCAATTTATGGGCAAGAAAAATGCGCAGAGTCGAATCACTTTCAATTTCAATTCGGAGCTTAAGCCGGATTTCACTCTTAAGCCTGATTGCCTTCACTATCATCACAGGAAACGCACAAAACATTTACGCCGAATTCGACCAAAGCGACGGTTACCAATCGCCATATCATGTTCAATTCAATATTCCGCACGAAGAGCTTATCAAGATCGATCAGCAATCGCCGAGAAATGACATCAGGCTCGAATCAGATCTTCCTTATGAAGACTGGTATTCTCAAAGAGTTCGCAAAAGATTTGGAGCCTGGGGCCCAGTTCCCAGGCATTACCCGATCATCCCGGATTACGATCAAAAGTCTCTTCAGTGGAAAAGAGAAAGAGTGCTTGCAGTTGCATGCAAGTATATAGGGTTACCCTATCAGCATCACCACATACCCGACTGGGATCCGCCGGCAGACTGGCCGTGGAAGCAGGTTGCTTACGGCCGGAACTCAAGAGGAGTTGATTGCAGCGACTTCAGCTCCTGGTGTTACAACTACGGACTCGGGATTAAGTTGAAAACCGGGATCAAAGAGCAGGCGGAGCAAACAGAACTGAACACCGCAGGTTCCGACAGGGTCTTCGAGGCGGAGACAATCACCGATGACTCCGGATATGAGAATCTTTGTAAGAAGCTAAAAACCGGCGATCTTCTCTATATCCGGAATAACAAAGGCAATCTTGCTCATGTAATCATGTGGGTGGGCGAAATTGGAAAGTCTCCGGATGGCGCTCCACTTATAATTGACAGCACAGGAGAAGGGCACAAAGATGCAAACGGAGTTGAAATTCCGGTTGGAGTACATCTGCGTCCATTCCTTAAGAACAGCTGGTATTATAAAAGCTTCGATCATGCACATCGCATTTTGCGTTAGCTTCAATAACGCTGTGGAGTGAACAATGCAAAAATATCTCTCCTTAAAGCTTGCTGCTTGCAGTTTGATCACGCTTTTATGCGCGTCTGAGGTTTGGGCCGGCGCGCCTTTTTCGGATTACACTTTTGAGCAGGGCATAAAACTGGCGCAAGAAAATAACAAGCTCTTTTTGATAGATTTCAAAGCCTCATGGTGCCAGCCTTGCAAAAAAATGGAAGCAAGCACCTGGGCGGATAGCTCAGTTCGGAGCTGGCTCAAAGACAACGCCATTGTGATCCAGATTGATGTGGACGAGAATTCCAAACTTGCAGATTCATTTAAAGTAAACGCTGTACCCACGCTCGTTCTTTTCACACCCAAAAGCAAAGACCAGGAATTTGCACGCGAAGACGGAGAAATGAGCGCTTCTGAACTTTTGCAATGGCTTGAAGCAGCTAAAAGCGGCAAAAGCGCGGCAGATCTTCAAAAAGAAGCCAATAAGGGGGCGGAAGTCTGGGAGCATTTTGGCAAAGTGCGTGGATTACAAAGCGCCGGTAATAACGCGGCTGTCCTTGAAGAATATTTGTGGCTCTGGTCAAACATAAATGAATCAGACCCGAATACAGGTCCTCTGAAAACAGGGATGCTCCCTTTTGAATTAAAAAAGCTCTGTACCAGATATGAACCAGCAAAAACTAAAATCACCGAAATGCGGGATGCCGCAGAAAGAGAGAAAAACAGAAAGGAATGGCTAATTCTCAATAGCATACTCGACGACAACGAGCGATCGCTTGCATGGTTCGACAAAGCCAAATCAGACCCGGCAGAAAGAAGTGTAATTATTGAGAACACGAAATTGATTGAACCCTTTCTTTTTGCAAAATGCCGCTGGGCCGATGCAGCAAACTACCTTTATCCGGACCCGATTTCTAAGCTGGCTCAATACTACAAAGAAGCCGAAGAACTTAAACGCCCCCGACCACACACAGAATTTGCAAAAGACTTCGATCCTTTTCCCAATATGGTGATGCTCTTATACGGTGCTTATGTCGGTGCCGGACGTGACACGGAAGCAAAAAAGATTGCTGATGAATGCATGCGCCTCGATAAGAGTCCGACTATGAGTGAAGCACTCAGCAAAATGGCGGACGCCATGCAAAATGCACGGGCAAGTCAGGCAGCTCAGTCCCAAAGTCCGATAAGCTCAAAAAGCACCTCTCGCTCAGCGAACTCAACAATTCCCACAAGCACAAAAAGTCCAGCAAGCTCAAATAGCACATCTAGCTCAGCAAGCTCGAAAAGGGCAGCAAGTAAATTGCAGCAGAGCCACAAATCTACGCCAGGCACTCAAAACAACTCAAAGCCAGACGCGAAATAGCGTCACGCGTCATTTCCGTTTGTATATTTTAAGGCGTGCTTCCTGCCATTTGTTCATCATTTTCTTTTCAATGCAAACTTTAGCATCACGCCGCATGCAAAAAAGGACCTCCTGCCCGCCGCACGCCGCATGTTGCATCAAATAGCCATAAGCCCATTCTTTGGTTTTGCAGGCCGGGGCTCTGAGATTCGATGAGCGTTTTATAAAAACACTCATGTCCGGCTCAGGAAGCAGATAAACAACCGTTGTTTCAATACCTGATCCCGGAGCTGAAATTTGGACGAGATCGCCGTCTTTTAGCCCGAGTTGCTCGACTCCTTTTCGGTCTATTCCAAAACAAAAAGTATCCCAGTAGCTGTCAAAATTTGCCTGCCCGATTACTTCATCACCGATCACCGCATAATCAGCTGCCGGATTTGCCGGTCTTTCAAAAGGCAATATTGAAGGAGCCTTGCTCAGTGCTTTTACACTAGCACCCGCAGTCAATACGATTACTTCTTGCGGTCCCTGATAATTTTCAATCTCTTTCCGTTCCATCTCATCCCAATCGATACGATAAAGATTGAGCAAATAATTACCCGGGGCAAGTTTCAAGACAGCACCCTTATCTGTTGGTTCTTCGGAGCCCAGACGCAAGCAATCGTTGCTTTCCACACAGAGCTTTCCTGACGGCAAACTCAAATATGCTTTTTGTACTTTAAGCCAGCACGCTATTGAAAGTTCTTTCTTGCTTAACGGCTCTCCGACAATTACATCTATGTCGACACCACCATCACCTTCCATTCCATAAGCGACTAATAACCCTTCTTTCAAAAGCACTTTCATCTTTTTGTCGAAAGCTTCTTCATCGCCTTCAAGCAGAGCATCAATAGCACCGCTAGCTTTAATTTTCTCAAGATTGGCTTCATCATAAAGCCAGACCTCCATGCCTGAGTTAAAGCAGGAAGCACGCATTGCACCTTTGCGCACAGAACTATTCATTTTTAGCTCCGACATGATTTCACCCCCCTCAGTCCTTTAGATCCTTAGCTCTCCATTTGATACGGCTCAAATTTCCGCATAAGAATTCTGGTATGTATTGCAAACTGAAAACCCGTTTGCTGTTTTGACAGGCACCAGAATTCGCCTGTAATTAACACCTTCAAAATCGTCTATTTGAGCAAATTCAAGCGGCAAGGTCTCGGCACAAAGTACTTCGACATTAACTTGGGAGCCGCCAGCCTGCCAGGTAAAGGCTGGGTAGCCTTCAAGCTCCACAACTTCGCCTTCAATTATCCCCAGCAGCCAATCACCTTTTATATGAGCAACAATATTGTGATTGCTTTCACCTCTGCGCAGGGTTCCGTATGAAGCAAGCCGGGTCGATGGCGAATTCAAAAGTAGATCGATAAGTTCCATACCTGCAGAAAACGCAATATTGCAAAGCTTGCTCTGTCCGTTTTCCGAAACTGCATGCAGCAATAACTGAGCGATCATTTCGAAGTCGGCATGCTCGAGGCCGCCTGCAAGCGCATCTTTTTCGCTTGCTGCCAGCTCTGATTGCGATCGGCAATAATCCAGATAGTCGCCTGCCAAGAGCCGCAATCCTATATATAGATTCCGGGTATTTAAATGCTTCTTTGTATTTCCAATGTCAATTTTCTCGCCGGGATTCTTCGAACAAAGAACGCCCGCCCTGTTGACATGCCTGAGCGCATCATTTAGCTTGCAAGACCAGCGACTTTGCCACCACATATTAATCCGTATCCAGTATTAAATTAATCCGTATCCAGTCCCAGATAATTTCAGCCCAAAGACAGTAAACATAAATCAGTACACCACGGCTTGCAAGCCCAGCTTTCAAAAATGCTGCTGCGGGGTTGTCGCATTCGCCCTCAACATCTGCATGGCACTAATCTCATATACTACAAACGAACGAGCCTGCCGGGACGCCGCCCGCTCCGCGGCACGCCGCCCGCTCCGCGGCACAGGGAGCTAGTCTTACTGAGGCTACTCAACGCGCCAGCCGGATTTTGACCGAATACCAAACAAGCGGAGCACTCAGTAATCTTAGACTTGAGAGCATTACATACAGGGATTTCGGGGGCAGACCGCCGCTTGGTGTCAGCCCTTTTGTCAGAGTTGTCACCTCAGCCAATTGCCAGGTTCCCTGCCCGATCGATGTATTCGGCAAGAACATTTTCGGCAACCGCCTGCAAATTCGCAAAGTTTATACATTCCCGATTGTCAAACTTAATGTGCCGCTATAATAGCTCCAGCTCCGGTCGATCTCTGCCTGATCTCTGCCTGATCTCTGCCCGATCCTCAACCGCCTGGGCAACACTTACATGGCAGTCAAGAAATTCGAGGAAGCAGAAGAATGCTATGAAGAAAATCTGGTTTTGAAATTGAGAACTTTTTTGCCGGATGATCCGCAGCTTTTTAAATTCGGCAATTTATCCAGGGAAGCCCTTGGTTATCAACTGAACCTAATATCCGTCTGTAATTGACTGAGCAGGTCCTGAGGAAGCCGGCACTGGCGTCCCGGCTTGCTGAGGCTGCAGAGGCTGCGGAGTAGCAGGCTGACTCGAATCAAGACCGGCAGCCGCTGAGGAAGCCGGCCCGCCCGGCTGAACTTCAAATGGAGACGGCGCCACCGGAGCACTTTGAGGCGCGGGTCCCTGGGTTTCAAAAGGCGAGCGTGGCTCAAAATTAAGCGGTCCGGCAAACACTGGCGGAGCCTCAGGCTGGGCTGCAGCTCCGCCCGGACTTCCTTGAATTCCCGGCACTCCCGGCCCGCCCGAGGCAGCAGCTCCCTGCTCACCCGGTCTTAACGGCGGCATATAACCTGAGCGGCGTGCGTTTGCCGGCGGCGACGCCGATGGGTGATAACCCTGACCAGCTGCCGCATCTCTTTTTTGTTGCTCGGGATCAGGCGCATAAGGGCTCTGATCCGAGCTGCCGCTATTGGGGATCACACCGGCTCCAACAAGATCCTGTACCGACATCTGGCTCTGCCGCATCAGTTCCTCTGCGTCCTGCTCGCCCCCATTGTCCTGTGCAAAGCAGGACGGCACTGACGAAAGAACTGCAATAATGCTGCCGGTCATTATCGTTTTTGCGAGGTCATCTTTGATAAACAAAATGTTTCATTCACTCCATACGTACGTATGATGCTTATTGCAGTAGCAAAGAGTCAGTCTCTTTCCAATATACACCAGCATAGAGAAGATTAAATCTCATTGCTTTATGAAATCATCAATCAAACCAGAACGGACGTCTTGTTTTTTTCCATAACAGAAAACTGGCATTGAATTATCGGATAATTGAATTATCGGATATTCCAGCTTCAGTTCTTGACGCCGCCTTAAAAGCCTTTCCACAGATAGGTAAATCTCGTCGCGATTGCCTCCGACTCTGATACTCTCGAATGTCTCTTTGCTGAATCCATCCAGACTCAAAATGAATCGCTTTATGGGCTGATTTTCGCGCCTTCACTGACCATTTTTATCGGCCTAAGGAAGGATTGCAGCCAGATGAATTTTCCGACACTTTACTTTACTCAGGCTCGCTTTTTCCGCTTTGTCGGAGTCAGAGGTTTGCTCGAGCAGAGTGCTATTTCGGATTCGTCTAAGAGCTCACTGAGGCTGGTTTCACTGAAAGCCTTTTCAACGCTTGCGGTAGCTTCGGACAGGCGCTTGTGCAGGGGACAAAGTTTAAACCCGTGTGACTTAATTCCCAGCGGGCAGCTAATCAGTTGTTCAAACGGATCAACCGCATTTACCACATCCAGAATGGAGATCTTTTTTGCCGATCTGGCAAGTTCATATCCCCCCCCAAACCGCGCTGCGATAAAATCAAACCTTCTTTTGCAAGCTTTTGAAGAATCTTACAGAGATAACCTGGCGGCACCATGGTAACTTCAGCTATCTTTTCACTGGTGGCCGCTCCCGGCTTCATGGTCAAGTAAACCATTGCTCTGAGTGCATATTCAGTGGTTTGCGAAATCATGGTCTGAAATCCTCAATTTGCGTATTGTAAAGCACTGCCCCCGGCATATTCACTCTATGATTATCAATAATGCGCGAAACTCCATGATCAAACATCGTTCAGAAGACCGATCTCCAGCTTCCCGAAACAAATTAATCAAAAGCGAATTTTCAGCAACTATGCTTCAGGCCATATTTAAAGCGGCCTTCTTGATAAGGTCCGTCACAGGCAAAGGAAGTAGTTTTGCACTGAAATGTCTCAAAAATTCTGCTTCCCACACAATACGCATACCCGGCACTTTGCTTCGATTATCAAATGAAATTGAAGCAGCTTCAATTACGTAGTCGTAATGACTCTGACTGTATACCCGGCGAGGAAGCGCAAGCCGCACAAGATCCTGCCTTGCGGCTAGCTGCAAACCGTCTTTTCTGCTTTTGCCGAACATTAGGGTTCCAATCTCGCATGAGCGAATGCCGCCTTTAAGATAAAGCTCACAAACAAGAGCCTGCCCCGGCAGTTGCTCAGGAGGAATATGAGGAAGAAAAGCTCTGGCATCAATATATATTGCGTGCAGCCCCACAGGCGCCATTACCGGAATGTCATTTGCACGCAGACCGTTAGCCAGGTAAGCAGCCGACGCCAGCCGGTAAGATAAATAGTTTTCTTCCAGTACTTCACTGAGCCCGCACGCAATTGTTTCAAGATCTCTGCCTGAGAGACCTCCGTAAGTAGGGAAGCCCTCTGTAATTACAAGATTTGCCTTGATTTTTGCAGCCAGTTCCTCATTTCTTAAGGCAAGAAATCCACCCATGTTTGCAAGTCCGTCTTTTTTGGCCGACATCAAGCAAGCGTCGCAAAACGCAAAGGTTTGTTTGACAATGGAACGAATCGAGCGATCTTCAAAACCTTTTTCTCGCTTTTTAATCAAGTAAGCATTTTCTGCAAAGCGTGCCGCGTCAATAAACAATAACTTTCCGTAGCGCCTTGCCAGACGGCTGACCTGGGCAAGATTTTCCATTGATACCGGTTGACCGCCGGCAGCATTATTGGTGATTGTCATCAAGATAAATGGCACACTCGCTGATTTTGTTTCAAGCAATGTTTTCAGTTTCTCAAGATCGATATTGCCTTTAAATGGCATCGCGGACTGCGAATCTGCCGATTCCAGACAGGGCAAATCCAGAGCCTCCGCCCCAAGCAGATTTATGTTGGCTCTAGTAGTATCGAAGTGCGTGTTGCTAGGCACTATATCGCCCTTAGTTAAGAGCTCCGAAAACAGGAGCCGCTCGGCCGCGCGTCCCTGATGAACCGGTATTACCAGCGGCAAACCGAAAATTTCCTGAACTGAACTTTCAAAACGGTAGTAACTGGATGCACCTGCATATGATTCGTCGGCATTCATAAGCGCACTCCACTGCTTGCTCGACATAGCCGAGCAGCCGCTGTCTGTAAGAAGATCTATTATGATGTCTTCAGCTCTCAGATGGAAAAGATTGTAAGAAGCATTTTGCAAGAGCCGTTGCCGTTCTTCAGGCGTAGTGAAATGAATTTCCTCAACCATTTTGCTTCTAAACGGCTCAATGATGGTTTTCATTGTTTTGCTCCTCTACTGCCGGATTTAATGCTGAGCTTTCAGCGATTGCACAAAGCTTCTTTCTCTTGGACTTCGTTTGCAAACTTCGCCTCTCTATTTGTTTCATTATGAAATGACGACTTTCTTTGATGCTGCATTCTGTATTCAGTTCTTGCGGTCGGCGGCTGGTACATGAAGCGCGGATTTTTGATTTTAACTCTCTCTCTACAGGCTGAGACCCAGAGCACGCAGGCAGCCAGCCTGTGCACTAGCGTGGGGGGGCCGAACTCCTTTTTATATTCTTTTTCAAGGTATTCGGCCAGTTCCAGTGTTTTGGCATTTTCTGCGAAATTTTTGGCGGCTTGAAAAACCGGATAAAATTCAAGGCAACGTCTTTTTAACCTATCTCTGAGCCCGCGGATTCGCAAATTGCTGTGTGTTTTTACAGTACGATAACCTCGCAAAGAAGTATCTGCAAGGCGAAGCAGCGATGGTCCCTGCCTCTGGTAATCCAACTGGAAAGCCAGTTTGGTAAAATACGCGGTTTCATCGCGTTGGAAGTTATCGTGCTTAAACCAGATCTTGTCCTGACCATGCCAGTCTTCAAACGGGATATCGAAGCGAAGCTTGTCTGCTTGCAGGTAATCGTTGTAGAGCGCAGTGCCGGGAAGCGGTCCAAGCTCCATAAACTGAACGAAATCAGTTTCCAGCCCGATTAGATAATCAATATCCTCAAATATGTTGTCTCTGTCATGATGTTCTAGAAAGAGTATGCCTGAACCGAGCACCTGTATTCCAAATGATCTGAGTTCGGAGATAGTTTGTTTGAGATCTACACCGCGCGTTTTTGTGTAGATGTCTTTTTTTGACTCCACTCCAATCCAGACAAAATCAATGCCCAGTTTTGCAAGAAATTCAACTCCCACCGCGTTTATAGTTTCGGCCGATGAGAAAACACCCAGATAAAAATATTTTTGATGCGACTCCATTATTGAAAGAAGTTCTTCTGCACGGGGGCGATTTTTCAAAAAGTTCTCATCCATTACAAAGAACTCGTTTACACCGAGTTTCTTTTCCAGTTCAAGCATGGTATCAAACAAGGCCTGCCCTGAGTTAAGAAAGCCTATATAGGACTTTTGAAAATGGTGAGAGGTTGCGCAAAACCTGCAGGCATTAACACAGCCCAGCCCCGGTATTAAAACCGCGGCATTAGTCGGAATCGGCAAACCCAATATTCTCCTGTTAATAGTGGACTTCAAGCATGGATGCTTGAGCTCTGATGAATGCTCTTCTTTCAGCAAGCTTCGAAAAAACTGTATTCCTTCCCCTTTGCATATGTAATCGCAGGGTATTATGTTTCCAATCTTATCTAGACCTGTGCCGTGACCTCCGAGCACTATCTTTGTTTTCGGATGATGTTTTCTTATGTACTCCGCCATCGCTCTGGCTTTGTTTATGTTTGCAGTTATAAACGATATTCCTACATAATCGTATTCATTTTTTAGTTCCTTCTTAAATGAATCGAAGTTCGGAAAATCAAGAACCACTGTCGGCGTTTCCAGATTCTCCGCTATCATATAGAGTCCGAAACTCGGATGATTCATACGCAGCGAAAATATGCCCTGCTCCCTGGTAACCTGATTATGGAAGAGCTCCATCACATTCAAACGCCGTCCGTATTGATCATCGACTCCATACGGACCAAAAACCGAGCTAAGTAATAATTTCATTGAGACTTTGTTCCTTCCTCCGAGCTAAAGGGCGAGTTTAACAGTCACAAATTCGTGTGTCAGCTGGTGACAAAAAAGTAACCGCTTGAAGCGGCGAAAATCATCGCCCGGTTTTTCTAAAAATAGAACCTAAAAAACTTTCAATTGACTGCTGACTTTGCTGCTGCTTCTGCATCAAGAACCCTTTTACTGGCGAGTCGGGCCGACTTAATACAATCCGGCAACCCGACACCGTGAAATGAGTTTCCCGCAAGTACAATACCGGGACTGAATTCCAGGTCTCTCCAGATTTTTTCAACAAGCTCGCAGTGCCCAACCTGATATTGCGGAATAGCTTCCGGGTGCCGGGCAATCTGCGTATGTTCGGGCTTGTCCTGAATGCCCAGAATGCGCGTCAATTCTTCTTCACACTTTTCAATGAGCTCATGATCCGACATGAGCATGGCGCCTTCTTTCTGTATACCTCCGGTAAATACACGCAAGAGGACACGGTCGGCAGCTGCACGTCCTGCAAACTTCATGCTTGAAAAACTGCAAGCTGAAATCAAAAGCTTCTCGGATTTTGGCGCCACAAATCCGAAAGCAGTAAGCGGCTTCTTGAACTGGCATTTCTTGTACAAGAAATTGAGAATCAAAGCAGGCGATCTTCCTATCAATCTCAACTTGTCTGCAGCTTGCGGATTGACCTCGCTGAGCAAGGAGGCAGAAGCCGTGGCAGGGGTCGCAAGCACAATGTAATCAGCATTGAAAATGCTGTTATCATTACAGAATATTGTATAGGCCTCGCCGTTAAGTCCCTTTCTAATATGGACAGCCGAGCGAGACCCGCAAAAACAATTTTCGGGTAGTTTCGCAAGCAGGCTTCCTACAAGCGTAGCGATACCACCATCAAAGCTTGCAAGGTGATCATAACGAGGGCCTGCTTTTGGCTTAGCTGTACTTTGCTTTTGCATTGTATGAATTCCTTTCAAGAGGCTTCCATACTTCTTTTCGATCGCAAGCAGCTGACCCACAGTGGCCTTTGCACTGAGCAGTTCCGGATCTCCTCCATAAATGCCACCGATTAGCGGTTCGGCAATTTTATCGAGAACTTCGTTTCCCAGACGCCGAGAAATAAATGAATGCAAACTCTCATCTTCGTTCTGCATGGATGCCGGCAGAAAGAACTCAAGCAGTATGCGAAGTTTTCCGGCCGGTGAAAATACATCCGTCAATGCAAAGCTGAGTGGTTTCAATTCGGGCAGACTGTGCAAGCTCTGCCGCAGCAACAGAAGTACACGCCTGAAATCCTCATTGCAGGCAATAATTCGATCTTCAATTTTCAGTTCGCGTGCAAGTTCGATTAATTCCGGCTTCGATGTACTGAAAGACTCAGGACCGGATTCGATCAAAGCATCGTGTTCTTTGATTGTATTTATTACTCCACCGGCCCGATCATTTTTCTCAATGATACAAACCCTCATTCGGGGGTTTGCTTTCAACAATTCGTAGGCGCAAGCAAGCCCCGATATACCACCACCGATTATTACAGTTGACGGTACTTTAGAATTGCCGGCCGGTTTATCTGCTATTCCCATTTCTTAATCTCTGCATTCAGTATATTCAAAGATTGAGACTATGCTCTCATCCTTTAGATTGATCCGGACGCGGCTCTTATCCTATGGGTAATACTTTGGATGGATACGCGCGGGAAAGCAGAATGCCATAATGTCGGAAAAGAATCAGGATAACTTTATCCGTTACTCAAAAAGCCTAATATTACAGCTTTTCAGGAACTACAAGCGATGCGGACTCTCAGTAATGGCAGGAAAATGCGGGGTGCAGTCAACTTAGCTCTCAGCCTGGCATTCTTGTTTTTAAACACAGCTTCAGCTGCGATTGCTGACGACGCTTCAGCAAAAGCAGGTGAGCAAATCTTTCAGTCAAAATGTGCGGCCTGCCACACAATCGGAAAAGGACAACTGGTAGGGCCGGATCTGGCAAAAAACAAGTCATGGACAGAAAGTAATCTGGAAAGTGGAATAAAAAGCATGCAAAAAACTGTAGGCCCGCTTTCCGATCTCGAGATTTCCAATCTGCGCGATTTTTTGCTCAATCCGGATGCTTTATTAGCAAGCCAGGCCCAGGACGGAAATTCAAGCTCTCCGGCAGCAAAGAATGCCTCTGGCAAAAACGAAAACAGTCAAAACAGTGAAATCAGTCAAAACAGCGCAAACAGTCAAAAAGAATCCCCAGATTCAAATGAGGATAAAAATCTCCCGCAAGAAATTATGTCTGGTTCAGTGATTGCCGGTGCAGAACTCTTTGATGGCAGGCGTGCATTTGAAAAGGGCGGCATGTCATGCATTGCATGCCACAGCGCAGATGGAAGCGGCAATACTATGGGTCCGGATCTTAAACACGTTGCCGGCAAAATGAATAAGAGTGCTTTGATCATGTCCTGCCAGAATACGCCGTTTAAGGTAATGAAAGCCGCATATGCCGCTCACCCGGTAAGCAAGCAGGAGGCGCTTGATTTAGTGGCTTATTTTGAAAGCATCGACAAAGAAGCAAGTCCAAAGAAATCAGTATCTGTCATGACTTATGGCACAGTGGGCTCAGCGCTGATTATTGGACTTATTGCATTTGCACTGAGAAACAGAAACTCAGGCGTGCGCAAAAAACTGCAAAGGAGACATTAATGACCTGGATAAAGGACATGTTTGCACCAAAGCAACGCAGTTGGGAAGATATGTACAGGAACCGCTGGCAATACGACAAGATTGTGCGCAGCACGCACGGTGTCAATTGCACCGGTTCCTGCAGCTGGAACGTATATGTAAAAAACGGCATCGTCACCTGGGAACTGCAGGCACTTGACTATCCTTTGATCAGCAAAGATATTCCTCCACATGAACCGCGCGGGTGCCAGCGAGGGATTTCTTGCTCCTGGTATCTCTACAGTCCGTTGAGAGTAAAATATCCCTACGTGCGTGGCGCACTCATTGATCTCTGGCGCAAGGCCAGGGAGGCATTTCCTCACGACCCTGTGGCAGCCTGGAAGTCTGTGGTTGAGAATAAAGAATCCAGAAGCCGCTACCAGAAAGCGCGCGGCAAGGGTGGCTTTAGAAGAGTATCATGGGATGAGATTCTTGATCTGATTGCTGCTGCAAATATCCATACATTGAAAAAGCACGGCTCGGATCGCATAGTTGGTTTTTCACCGATTCCGGCCATGTCAATGCTCAGTTATGCAGGAGGCGCCAGATTCTTGCAGCTGATAGGCGGAGTAAATCTATCCTTTTATGACTGGTACTGCGATCTGCCACCTGCCTCGCCTGAGGTCTGGGGCGAACAGACCGATGTTGCCGAAAGCGCCGACTGGTTCCATTCCAAATTTGTAGCAACAGTGGGCTCAAACGTTTTAATGACACGTACGCCCGATGCACATTTCCTTGTGGAAGCCCGGCACCGGGGGGCCAAAGTTGTTGTTTTCTCGCCCGATTTCTCACAGAGCTCCAAAATCGCAGATGAGTGGGTTCCCATTCATCAGGGGCAAGACGGTGCCTTCTGGATGGCCGTAAATCATGTAATTCTCAAAGAATACTTTATAGATCGCAAAGTCGCTTATTTTCAGAATTATGTAAAGCAGTACAGCAACCTGCCGTTTTTAGTCGAGCTCAGAAAAAATGAAAACGGTGCCTATGAAGCAGGACGGCTGCTCCGGGCAAGCGAGCTTGAAGAAAGCAAGTTGCAAGAAAATGCTGACTGGAAAACTTTCGTACTCGACAAAAAAAGCGGCAAAGCGGTGCTCTTGAAAGGCACAGTCGGCCACCGCTGGCAGAAAGAAAAAGGCGAATGGAATTTAAAGCTTGAAGATGGGCTCACAGGAGCTGCAGTTGAACCTGTGCTTCAATTGAGCGAGCTGGCTACAAGCGAATCCGAGACGCCTGAGAAAGTTAGAATGCCTGAACTCAAAATCGTGGAAGTGGAGTTTCCCGATTTTTCAGAGGGTGTTAACGACAAACTGAGCAAAAGACAGGTGCCGGTTATTGAGCTGGAAGGTATTCATGGTCCGCTGCTTGTCACTACCGCTTTTGAGCTTTTACTCTCTCAGTTTGGGATTGCTCGCGGCCTTAAAGGTGACTTTCCTCAAGATTACGAGAATGAGCTCTGCCCATACACGCCAGCCTGGCAGGAAAAATTCACAGGCGTAAAGGCCGAGCTTTTGATTGCTTTTGCCCGAGAATGGGCAAAAACAGCCGAGCTAAGCAAAGGCAAATGCAGCGTGATTATAGGAGCCGGCGTCAATCACTGGTATCACAACAATCTTATATACAGAGCGGTAATTACTTCACTTGTACTTTGCGGCTGTGTAGGCGTAAGCGGCGGTGGTCTCAATCACTATGTCGGCCAGGAGAAATTAGTTCCGCAGGCCTCCTGGGCACCGGTAGCCTTTGCCACCGATTGGATTGCACCACCGCGACTGCAGAACTCTCCCTCCTTTCATTATGTGCATTCTGACCAGTGGCGCTACGACCGCAGTTTCAATGAGATGTGCAACGTAGCTGATCCATCGCATGCGCTTGCTTCAGGGCATAGCATTGACAAACAAATCATGGCAGTCAGACAGGGATGGTTGCCCTGCTACCCCCAGTTCAACCGCAGCAATTTCGACTTAATAGAAGAAGCACAGGAAGCAGGAGCAAAAACAGACGGCGAAATAATAAAACATGCCGTAGAATCGCTTAAATCCGGCAAGCTCAAATTCTCGATGGAGGACCCGAACAATCCTGAGAGCTTCCCCAGGCTCTGGTACATATGGCGAGGCAATGCGATTATGTCCTCAGCCAAAGGGCATGAGTATTTTCTGAGGCATTATCTGGGCACGCACGACAACGCCATCTCGGAAGAGCAGGCAAAAGACTTCGTCAAAGAAGTTGTCTGGCACGACAAAGTCGAGCTCGGAAAAATGGATCTGATTGTAGATCTGAATTTCCGCATGGATACCTCCGCACTTTATTCCGACATAGTGCTGCCGGCAGCCACTTATTATGAAAAGCACGACCTGAGCTCCACCGACATGCATTCTTTTATTCACCCGCTGCAACCGGCAGTGCCGCCGTGCTGGGAGTCCCGCTCGGACTGGGATATTTTCAAGTCAATTGCAGAGCGTACTTCAAAGCTGGCAGAAAAATTCATGCCGGAGCCACGCAAAGACCTGGTGATTTCACCCCTGATGCACGACACCGCCGCTGAGCTTGCGCAACCCACAGTAAAACAGTGGAGCCAAAACGAATGCGAGGCGGTTCCGGGCAAAAGCATGCCTAACTTCAAGATAGTGGAGCGAGATTACACAAAAATCTATAAGAAGTTCATAAGCCTGGGGCCCAATTTTAGAAACAACGGGCTGGCAGTTCATGGCACTCATTATGATATTGCCGATGAGTATGACAAATATTTGACCAATCATCCGGTTCAGGAATGGGATGGTCAAAAGTATCCATCACTCAAAGATGCATACGATGCCTGCAACGCGATACTTGCATTTGCAGCCGAAACAAACGGGGAGCTGGCAGCACGAGCCTATGAGGCCGAGTCGAAAAAAACAGGCATCGACCACAGCCATCTGGCAAGGGACAGCCGCAGTGTCAGGATCACTTTCGATGATCTAAAAGCGCAGCCGCGCAGGGTTCTGACAACACCTTACTGGACCGGCATAACTAACGGTGAGCGCACATATTCGGCCTATTGCCAGAACGTGGAAGAACTGATTCCATGGAGAACTTTAACAGGCAGGCAGGAAATTTATCTGGATCATGATGCATATATAGCTTATGGAGAAAACCTGCCGACATTCAAACCAAGAGCTGATGTGCATGCGAGTTACGACCTGCAAAAGTCACCGAAAGAAGGCGCGTCAATTACCTTAAATTACCTGACTCCACATGGAAAGTGGCACATCCACTCGACCTTCGGCGACACGCTCAGAATGAAAACTCTTTCCAGAGGGATTGAACCATTCTGGATGAACGACCGTGATGCGGACATGATCGGCATCGAAGACAATGACTGGATTGAAATATACAACGACCACGGTGTTGTCTGTACAAGAGCCTGTGTGAGTGCACGCATTCCCAGGGGCATCGGCATGATCTATCACTCACCGGAGCGTACTGCCACAGTACCAAAATCTCCCCAACGAGGCAAAAGAGCCGGTGGGCATAACAGCTTGACTCGGGCACGCCTGAAGCCACTTTTCATGATCGGGGGCTATGCGCAGTTTACTTATGCGTTCAATTACTGGGGGCCCACCGGAGTGAACCGAGACACTTTTGTCGTGGTCAAGAAAATGGATCAAGTTAAATGGTAAGTCTTAAAAAGTGAGAAGCAAAAATGGATATTAGAGCCCAGGTTTCAATGGTTTTCCATCTCGATAAGTGCATCGGCTGCCACACTTGTAGTATTGCCTGCAAAAACGTTTGGACCGACAGGCCCGGCGCTGAATACATGTGGTGGAATAACGTCGAAACCAAGCCGGGCACTGGATTTCCTACTCTCTGGGAAGACCAAAAACATTATAAGGGTGGCTGGAAAGTAAACGGCAAAAACGGAAAGAAATCCCTTGAGCTTGCTTCTCAGGGCAAACTTGACGCTTTCTTGAAGTTGTTCTACAACCCCAACCAGCCTGGACTTGAAGACTACTACGAACCATGGACTTATAGATACAACGATCTTTTCGATGCCGAGGAATCGGACGATCAACCCACAGCGATTCCAATTTCGCAAATAACGGGCGCCCCCATAGACATTGAAGCCGGTCCGAACTGGGACGACGATCTTTCGGGTTCGCCTCTTTACGCCGAAAATGATATCAACCTTGATGCGCTGACGGAGGAAGAAAGAGAGCAGTTATTTGAAATCGAGCGCGTTTCAATGATGTATTTGCCCCGCATTTGCAATCACTGTGCCAATCCGAGCTGTGTTGCGTCCTGCCCATCTGGAGCCCTTTACAAAAGAGGCGAGGACGGGATCGTACTTGTGAATCAGGACATTTGCAAAGGCTGGCGCGCTTGCGTAAGTGCCTGCCCGTACAAAAAGATCTATTACAACTGGAAAACAGGCAAGTCTGAAAAGTGCATTTTATGTTATCCAAAACTCGAGACCGGTCAGGTGCCGAACTGCTTCCAGTCCTGCGTGGGAAGAATCCGTTATCTTGGGGTGCTTCTTTATGATGCAGACCGCATTGCAAGTGCCATGACTGTCCCTGATGAGGGTCTTGTGGAATCTCAGCAAACAGTCCTTTGCGATCCATTCGATCCCAAGATTATTGAGCTTGCCCGCCGCAACGGTATCAGCGAAGAGTTCATCGAAGCAGCGCAAAAATCACCGGTTTATAAATATGTGATCAAATGGAAGCTAGCACTGCCACTGCAT
Organism: uncultured Candidatus Obscuribacterales bacterium; assembly: GCA_964615655.1. Lineage (GTDB taxonomy): Bacteria > Cyanobacteriota > Vampirovibrionia > Obscuribacterales > Obscuribacteraceae > JAIEPM01. Next base: position 87,507 of record CAZTQO010000014.1, read on the forward strand.
ATCGAATATCGAACCATGCCGATGCTTTTTTACGTACCACCCTTACTGCCTGTTATGGGCAAGCTGGACAACGGGCACTACTCGAACATTGTGGACGGCTTTTTTACAAGCCTGGAGCAGTCTCGCTTGCCGATAAAATATCTGGCCAAACTATTCAGCGCCGGCAATACGCAGGTAATAGAGGCGGCAATGAAAAAGCTGATGGCAGTGCGCTATTACAAACGATCACTTGATTTAGGTGAAATTGACCTTGTATCAATAAACAGGCTCATGAGAGAGGCCAATTTGAATCCCAGGGAAGCAGAAGAGATTTATGCTCTGACTGCCCTTCCCACGGTGGACGAGCGTTTTGTTCTGCCACCGATTCAAAAGGAAGAAGCGATTTCAGCCACCTGCAATCCTGAGCTATGCAAAGGCTCTTGCGGATTGGGCGTCAGTGTTACACCGGAGCGAGGGCCTTAAGGATGCAAGCAAACGCAAGAGTAATAACGGGGCTTGAAAAGACAGGCTGCAACAAGCAGCTTAACAGGCAAGACTGCCTGACTGTAATTTCGCACTTGCTTCATTATCCGCAGTCTGATTACTTTGAACTGCTTGAATCGGCAATTGGATCTATTGAACGCGGCAAGCAGAATTCAAGCGAAACAATGCAAGAACTCTGCACAAAACTATCACCATTGCTTGAAGAGTTTAGAAAGAGCTGCTCCGAGCTTTCTATCGACAGGCTTGCTGAAATTTACACCCGAACCTTTGATCTGGCACCGGTTTGCATTCCTTATATAAGCAGTTATATCTACGGAGATGAAAACTTTGAAAGGGGCACGCTCATGAGCCAGCTAGCCGAGCTCTATGAAAAGGATGGCTACGACAGCAAAGCTGAGCTTCCGGACCATATTGCTGTATTGCTGGGATATGCAAATTACTTCAGCAGCGAAGAACTCTTTGATCTCATCGAATACTGCCTTGCAAAATCAGTAAAGCAAATGAGCGATGCACTGAGAGATGCAGAAAATTTGTTTTATCCGATTATGAAGGTTGTCGAGGAAATCATTGAGCACGAGCGAGGAAAGCTACTATGATTGAACAGTTCCTATTTGTAGCATTGCCATATCTTGCGATTTTTGTCTGCGTGGTCGGCAGCATAATCAGAGTGCGTAAGCTGCCGATGACATATTCGGCTCTTTCTTCACAATTTCTTGAGAGCAAGAATCTGGCCTGGGGATCTTTGCCCTGGCATATTGGCATTATCACTATAGTCCTGGCCCACATTCTTTGTTTTGCCTTTCCTTCAGCCTGGAACATGCTCATCAGCCAGAAACATGTTCTTTATGGAATTGAAATCGCCGGTCTGGCATTTTCATTTGCTTGTCTCTTTGGATTGCTTGTTCTTGCTTACCGGAGAATTACCTCAGATCGGATTCAGGCAGTAACCAGCCCAGTAGACCTGCTGGTTTTGTTGCTTTTAACTATCCAGGTTATTCTGGGCATCGCAACTGCCAGCCTGCATCGATGGGGCGCGGCCTGGGCCACAGGCACCATGGTGCCCTATCTATGGTCCCTGATTTACCTTCAACCCAACACTTCATATATAGCCGATCTGCCATTACTAGCAAGGGCCCATATGACACTTGCCTGGCTGCTTATTTTCTTGATTCCATTCTCGCGCCTGATTCATATTTTTGCAGTGCCTCTTCACTATTTGACCAGACCGCCTCAAAACGTGATCTGGAACAATCCAAGGCGAGAAGAAGCCATAGCGCCGCAAATTCATAATGAGGAAGCCCGGCGCAGCTTTATTAAAGGCAGCGTCGGAATTGCTGCAGGTACAACTCTTCTTGCAGCAGGTGCCATAGATAAAGTCTTTGCTTTCTTTTTCGGTCCCAGGCTTTCTGCCGAGCAGGAAGGCGAAATTATGGAAACCAAGCTCAAGCGGCTTGAAGCTACAACAGAGCAACGAAAGCTGGAGCTGGAAAGACAGACAAACAAATTTATTCTGGTCGGCGAACTATCTGAATTGAGTCCGACTGAAGGCAAGTACTTCATTGATTATGAAATGACCCCCGCCATGGCCTTTCTGGGTGACGACGGGCTGCCGGTGCTCATGTCTGCAAAATGCACTCATCTTGGCTGCACTGTCGGAAATCAAGTAAAGGACGGAAAAGTACTCTGTCCCTGCCATGTCTCTTACTTTGACATAAAATCCGGCCAACCGAACGAAGGCGCTCCGGCAAAAGCTCCGCTGCCCTTTCTTTCATGGGCGCTCAAAAACAAAGAAGGAAAAACCGTGGCATCTCGCAATCGGAAAGGTGAGATCAAAGGCGACATTAGAGCTGATTCTTTAAAAAGCTGTTCTGTATATATTCCCAAAAACGACGAGGTTCAGGTATGAACGGGAATCTGAATCAAAACAAAAGTGTATACGCAAAACTTTTTCATTTTCTTGAGGAACGTTTTCCGGTCGAGAAAATGAACTTTCACTACATGATTGAAAAGAAAGAGGTGCCGGTGCACAAAATGAGCTGGGGTTATTATACCGGCGGGCTCACACTCTTCTTTTTGATTGTACAGGTAGTAACCGGGCTTTTCTTACTTTTTTATTACCAGCCCACGGTGAGCGAAGCACACATTTCAGTTGAGTACATCAGCAATCATGTAAGCGGCGGGGCCCTCTGCCGCAACATGCATACCTGGTCAGCGTCGTGCATGATCTTTTTTGCAATTGTACACTTGTTAAGTTCCTTTGCCATGAAATCCTTTGAAAAACCCAGGGAACTGACCTGGATTTTCGGAGTGCTGCTATTGTTTCTTACTTTCGCATTCGGATTTACAGGTTATTTGCTGCCATGGAACCAGATTGCAGTTAATGCAACCAAAGTCGGCTTGCAGTCCGTGGAGGCAGTGGGCGAGTATTTGCCCGGTGCATTGAGCCAGCTTCCCCACATACTAAAAGAAACCTTTCAAGGAGAAGCCAGCGTAGGGCAATCGACACTTGGGCGTTTTTATGCACTTCATGTAGTACTCTTGCCGCTTGCTCTCTTTTCTTTGCTCGGTTTTCACTTGCTTTCAGTGCAGTTGCACGGCATGAGCAAGGGAGTAGATGAGGCTCCCAAAAGGCAAGAACGCTTCTTCCCTTATTTCATTTTCAAAGATCTTTCTTTGTGGGCTACTATTTTTGTCCTCTTGCTTACTTTAGCCTGGTGCATTCCTTTTGATTCATTCCTTCCCTATCCGCTGCTCGAACCTTACAACCCTCTGGGCTCGACACCTCCCGGTATCAAGCCGGAATGGTATTTCTTCTTCCTTTATTACCCGCTGGAAATGCTGCCCTTCTGGTTCATTATGCTTGCAAGCGGTTTTCTGGTGCTTGTCCTAATTTTTACACCCTGGATTTTTAAGGGAACAAGCAGAAAAACTCTCGGATGGTTAAGTATGGCTGCCACGGCCTACCTGCTCATAATGACAATTTTCGGTGAGCAGATTTATCACCTGGTAAAACATTGATCGGAGCCCGCATATGCAGAAAGTACCTACTCACATTTCAATATCGCTTCTCTCCGTAATTGCAATCGCAACAGTTTTGCCAGCTCCTCTTGGTGCTTATCCTGAATTTCAAAGCGCTATAGAAAAGAACTCAGCAAGAACAGTAAACTGCGCCTTCTGCCACACAAACGCCAATGGCCCCCAGGGAAACAGCGCCGGTCAGATAGGAGCACTGAGTCCTAAAGAAATGGAAACTCTGAATGCCGCAAGACTTGCAATGGAGCCGGAGCAATTGAAAGCCGACAGCCCGATTTTAAATAAATTCGGCAATAGCATAATCAGAACGCTGGGTAAAAAGAAATTTCTCGAATCCAGGCAAGAGCCAATGAAGCTTGCCGAGCTACTTGGTACAAAAAGCGATCTCGATGGCGACGGCATTCCTGATTCGATTGAATTTCTGGACGGCACCGACCCCCAGAACAAATTACATGGCGATCCCTGGAAATTGTTCTGTGTAAACATAGACCGCTACAAGTTCCACATTCTGCTTGCACTATTGGCCTGCATTTTGCTTGACTGGGGTTTTGTGCACTTGATCAGAGGCTTTGCCTTGAAAAGCAAAGCAAGAAAGCTGGCAGCAAAAGAATTATCGACAGAGCAGCATTGAAGACTGAGAATTTCAGACATATGCTAAAAGAAAATATCCTTGACATACAGATATAAAGCGCATAAAGTGGATATAAAGGTCCGATTATCCGAAAGGCGAAGCGGGCTACGAATGTCGATCTCTAACCCTCTGGGATTGCTTGATCCTGAGGGGGTACTGTCACGGGTTTGAGTAGGTTGAATAAACCGGTTCTGCAAAGGGAGAAAAGAGTAAATTATGCAATACAGGAGACTCTGGCTCAGTTTATTTCTGGTAATCGGGATTTCCTTCGCTGTACTCGGCTACTATGGCTACGAGATCTATATGCAGGCACCGCCGATTCCAGCAAAAGTACTAAGTGGAGACAGCCTTCTTTTCACGGCAAATGATATCAGAGAAGGCCAAAATGTATGGCAAAGCATGGGCGGGCAGGAAGTCGGCTCAGTCTGGGGGCACGGAGCCTATGTAGCTCCGGATTGGTCTGCTGATTATCTACACAGAGAATGTGTCTGGATACTGGATTACTGGTCTCAAAAAGATCATAAGCTCAGATTCTTGCATCTGGACAAAGAAACACAGGCAGCGCTCAAAGAGCGATTGAAAGCCGAGCTTCGCAAGAACACCTACGATCCCGCAAGTGGAATTTTGAGGGTCTCCGAAAATCGTGCAATGGCTATGGATCACGTAGCTCGACACTACAGCGGACTTTTTGGCGATGATCCCTCGCTCAAAAAGCTTCGTGATGCTTATGCGATTCCGGCAAACAGTATTAAGAGCAGTGACAGGAAGCATCAACTCAATGCTTTCTTCTTCTGGGCATCATGGGCATGCTCGACAAATCGCCCTGATTCGGATATAAGCTACACCAACAACTGGCCACCCGAAGAGCTTGTCGGAAACCAGCCAAACGGATCAATCCTTGTCTGGTCGGTGATCAGTTTCGTGGTTTTGCTTGCAGGTATCGGAACTCTAGCCTGGTATTTTGCTGCCCAGCGCTCTGTCGATGAAGAGCATGAAGTACCCGCACAAGATCCTTTGCTTGCACTTCAGCCCACAAACTCGATGAAGGCTACTTTGAAGTATTTCTGGGTTGCAGGGGGCTTGTTTGTCCTGCAAGTGGGTCTGGGAGCCGTAACTGCCCACTATGGAGTAGAAGGCGGCGGCTTTTACGGCTTGCCGATTGCCGAATGGCTACCTTACTCGGTAACGAGAACCTGGCATACGCAACTGGCAATTTTCTGGATTGCCACTACCTGGCTTGCAACAGGCTTGTTTATAGCTCCTGCAGTATCCGGGTATGAGCCGCGCTTTCAGAGAGCCGGCGTCAATATACTTTTTCTTTGTTTGCTCATTATTGTTGTCGGCTCCATGGCCGGGCAATGGATGGGAGTTAATCAGATGCTTGGTAACGAGCAGAATTTCTGGTTCGGCCACCAGGGTTATGAGTATGTTGATCTCGGCCGCTTCTGGCAATGGTTTCTTTTTGTCGGCTTGTTCCTGTGGCTTGGTCTGATGGCAAGGGCACTTGCTCCCGCGTTCAAAATGCCGGGTGAAAACAAGCACCTTCTGGGTCTTTTCTTGATCTCATCTCTGGCGATTGCTGCGTTCTATGGCGCAGGACTCATGTATGGCAGGCATACAAATCTGGCAATCGCTGAGTACTGGAGATGGTGGGTGGTTCACCTCTGGGTAGAAGGGTTCTTCGAGGTCTTTGCGACAGTAGTCATTGCGTTTCTCTTCACTAGAATGGGACTGCTGAGAGTCTCGACTGCAACAGCCGGCGTGCTTTTCGCAACGATTATATTCCTGAGCGGCGGCATTATCGGAACCTTCCACCACCTATACTTTACCGGTGCGCCGCTTTCGGTCCTGGCTCTGGGCGCAACTTTTTCGGCACTGGAGGTGGTGCCGCTTGTCCTTATAGGTTTTGAAGCATTTGAGAACCTCACACTCAGTCGCGCCCGCCCCTGGGTGCAAGCATATAAATGGCCGATTTACTTCTTCGTGGCAGTAGCTTTCTGGAATTTCGTCGGCGCCGGCATCTTCGGTTTCCTTATCAATACCCCCATCGCGCTTTATTATATGCAGGGGCTGAATACTACACCAGTACATGGTCATACGGCCCTCTTCGGAGTTTACGGTATGCTTGGTCTTGGGCTCATGCTTTTCTGCCTGAAAGGACTTGCAAGCAGGAAGGAGTGGAAAACGGGTCTTCTAAAATATTCCTTTTGGTCAATCAATATAGGTCTGGCACTTATGGTGCTGATTAGTGTCTTGCCGGTAGGGCTGATACAAACCTGGGCCAGTGTACAAAACGGCATGTGGTATGCGCGTTCTGCTGAGTTTCTTCAGACAGATCTGATGAATACTCTTCGCTGGCTGCGCGTTATTGGCGATACTATATTCGCCACAGGCGTGATCACACTTGGGTTCTTTGTTCTCGGCCTCAAGGGTGGTTGGTCGATTTCCTCAAAAATGGACGAGACTATCCACAAGGAACTAAGCGCTGCTCTGAGTAAACAGACCAAGGAGAATTGATTATGCCGAAGCGGCTTTTTCCAAGTCTTCCAGCAGAGGCAAAAGCACTGTAATTTTGGTACCCTGCCCGGGCTGACTTTCACATTCCAATCGTCCGTTGTGTGCCCTCGCAATTTCCGCACACAAGCATAATCCAATGCCGGTAATCGGTGAATACTTTCCTCTAGCCGATAAGAGATAGAATCTGTCGAATAAATGCGGCAGATCGTCTGGAGCAATCCCATCTCCGTCATCCTCTACCGTCAATGCGATTTCCTGAGCGGAAATAACTCGTGCTGAAACAATAACACGAGAGCGGGCGAACTTAATGGCATTTTCAACCAGATGCATTAAAAGCTTCGCCAGTTCATTTGAATCTGCGTTGATGCTCACTCCTGCTGCAATCTCGAGCACGAATGAAAGATTCCTTTCGATCGCTTTTGCTTTAAGCTCATTGACTGAGAAAAAAATGTTTTCGAGAGTTTGCTTTCTCAGGACAAGTGTACCGCTGGCATTCTTAAGTCTATAAAGGTCAATTAACATGTTCAAAAGGCGATCAATCTCGTTGTTGCTTTCCAGCAAGGCCTCCAAAACCTTAAACTGCGCTTCCGTTACCGGACCGAATCCTCCTTCGAGGAAGAGTTGAGCTGTTCGCCTGTTTGCCAACACGGGGGTACGCAGGCGGTGCCTGATGACTGCCAGAAAATCCTCACGCTGCTGCAAGAGTGCCGCCTGCAAATCACGCCTTTCTGTAACATCTGTTATAGCTAAAACAAACCCCTGTGCTCCTTGCCCGGTAAAAACCGGAGATAATGTCCAACTAAGAATCAGGCGTTTGCCATCGCAACGGCAATAGCTGGCTTCACCGGAATTGTATTGTCCCGGCATTTTAGTAGCAAGAGCAATAGTTATGCCATGTTCATTTTGAGCCAGGCAATCGAATTTAGCCGCTAGCGCTTCGATGCTGCTGGCTATGAGCTCTTCTTGAACTATTCCAAGCAGTTGCTCAAAACGCGGATTACTGCGCCTGATAAGGCCTGTGCTGTCAATTTCGATCAATCCCTCGCCAAGGCTGCTTAGAATTGCTTCCAACCATTGCCTTTGTTTTTCGTTGTCCTCGGTTATCGCTCTGAGCTGCTGAGTTCTTTCATTTAACTGTTCTGCAAATTGATCGCGTAAAGCCACGAGTTCGGACTCTTTTCTCTGCATTATCCAAAAGACAATAATCATTCCGCCTGAAGTGGCAAAAAAGCCTCGGGCAAAATGCAATGCGCGCAGAAACTGATCCTGCTGGACGAATACAGCTTCCAATGCGTCCAGAGCCAGAAAAACGAAAAATGCCAGAATCACCCCGGCAGCAATTGACTTCCTGGGTGAAAACTCATTTGGTCGAAGTTTCCATCGTTGACGATTCACTTGTTGCAATTAAGTGCTTCCGGCTGTTACAAATCGTACTTTAGCTCGAGAGCCAGGTTCTCACATCAACCAAACGAACGATTTCCAGGTCCTGCTTATGACCTTCATTGCAGCAGCGATAGCTGAATTATTCTGCTGAAAGATACGGCACAGAATACGACGACAACTGGCTGGAATTCGGGCAAGAGCTTATGGATTCATCCAAGCTGCTCTTGCATTCAGGCCTGGAGTGAAAGGCATTCGTGCAATTCGCCTGATTCTCTACTCAGGCAGTAGTTTCAAGTTCAATTTCACGCGCAAGCTCTGGAGCTTTGCTGTTCATCATATGTGTGATCGTCCAGTGCATCCAGGCCAGGCAAAGAACTATGATGATAGTAAAGAAGAACCAGCAGCTTGTCCAGACTCCCGTGGCTTTAAGCATGATGCCGAATAAGATAGGTCCGATCCAGCCTCCAAGCCCGCCGATTACTCCGACAATGCCGCCGACCACACCAACGTCATTTGGGAAATAGTCGGGTATGTGTTTATATACTGCAGCTTTGCCGATACCGGTTGCAATACCGACAATCAAAACAAGTCCGGTAAATATCCAGACATTTGCCTGAAAGAAAATATGCGTAATCCCTCTTGCAAGCAACTGTTTCTTTTTTACTTGCTCACCGACTTTTACTACCGGTTCCTCCCAGGTGCTCACTGTCGGCAGCACCAGCATGTCTTCATGCTCGCAAGCAAGAGTTATCACATTATCCTTTTCTTTTGCTCTCAGTTTGTAAATTTGCCCGCCTGCTTCTATAAGTTCCGGACTTACTCTTGTAACTTCACCTTTTTTCAAAGCCATTACCCCTTCACCCGGTGACATGATATCCATACGGGGTACACATAAAAGAATGCATGAAACAAGACAGGTGATAAGCACCAGATACATGACTGCCCGTGCCCCCCATATGTCGGAGAGCCATCCACCTGCAGCTCTGATTACACCTGAAGGCAGGCTAAAAAGAGCCGCAAGCATACCTGCACTTGCAAGGCTCATGGCATAGACATTGAGATAATACGGTATAAGCCATTGCGAAAGGGCAACAAAGCCTCCAAACACAAAAAAGTAATAAAGACCGAATCGCCATACCCTGGCATGCTTGAGCGGTGCAAGTTGCTGCATTAGAGTCAGGCCTTTTGCATGCTCGGGCTTTTTGTTATGCGAGGCCAGCCAGAAAATCAGGGTCATCAGCACAAGAGCTGCTGCATAAACCTTTGGGAAATTGCGCCAGCCTTCAAGATTCCGCCCCTGTGCAGTCAGCAGGTCAAGCAAGTGGGGCGCAGCAAAACTTGTGATTGCAGCGCCGGCGTTGCCTGCACCGAATATTCCCAGTACGGTGCCCTGTTTTTCCCTGGGAAACCAGATCGAAGTAAAGGCAATACCGGCAGCAAATGATGTGCCGGCGACTCCGAAGCCCAGACCTGCAAGCATGAACTCATTGAATGTATTGCAGAAACTCACGCAATACATAGAGAAGGCTGAAAACAGCATAATAAGAGCCATGACCGGTCTGCCACCAAAGCGATCAGTCCAGATTCCCACAGGCAGTCTTAAAATGGAGCCTGTAAGTACCGGGGTACCGATAAGCCAGCCTAACTGTGCTTTATCGAAATGAAAAACTCCGTTGTCTACAAGAAATGTAATCAAGACACCATAAATCATCCATGCCGCAAAACAAACCACAAACGCCAGTGTATTGACTATCAACACAGAGTTGGCTTTAAAGCTTTCAGACATTCAATTGCCTTCTTTCATTTTTAAGCTAGAGAAATTCGACCCGGCGGAAATTCAGCTGCCGGCTCAGCTTGCCTAAGGATTCTTGTGCTCGGCGCCGGGGCGAAGATAGTACCACCAGTTAAGAAGCACACAGATCAAATAAAATGCGGCAAATCCGTAAAGTGCATATTCCGGCGTTCCTTTTTCAATCTGTTCCCCGATGACTTTGGGAATGATAAAGGCTCCATAAGCTGCAATTGCTGAAGTCCAACCAAGCACCGGACCTGCCTGTTCTTTATTGAATATGTATGCAACGCTTCTAAAAGTAGAGCCGTTTCCAATACCGGAAGCTAAAAAGAGGAGCAGGAAAAGCAGGAAGAACGGTACAAAGAACTGCTCAGGACTGGGGCTGTGATAAGCCAGATTAAGATAATAGGCACTGCCAAGGGCGGCGCCCACCATCAGCACTGAAACGATTTGAGTAACCAGCGCGCCGCCGACCTTGTCTGCGATCCAACCGCCGACAGGTCTAATAAGCGCGCCTACAAATGCTCCCATCCAGGCATATGTAAGTGCGCTTGGCGCGTTCGGATTTACGATGTTGTGGGTGAGAGCGCCGTCGGCACCGGGAATATGGCAGAAACCGAAAATCGTTTGAATTGCCAGAGGAAATGCAGCTGCATAACCGATAAAGCTGCCGAAGGTCATGGTATAGATTACAGTCATTACCCATGTATGCTTATTTTCAAAGATTTTGTACTGTCTTTGCAAAATGCCGTGAATTTTGCCCGGAAGCAATTTCATTGTATAAACAGTTAGAAGCACAATAGCAGGCAAAACCAACCACTGGCTCAGACCCAGCCCTCCGGATTTGGCAGGCAAAATTGCCCAGGCGCCCAGAGCGGAACTCAGAAGACCGATCAAAAGCATACCGCCGGCACGCGCGAGCGCGCCCAGTGTAGAGCCGGTCTCCGGTGAGACATGCTCATCTTTGATATTGTTCATCATGAACCATGAAAGCAATACCAGTGGAATCAAGGCAATTACCCAAATATAGGCTGCATTTTGAATGAATGTAGGCGTGCCTGCGGCTATCTTGCCAATCAGGGTGCCGCTTGCATTTTTCAAGATCATGGATGTCTGGCCTGAAACACCCATGGTCATGGCAAGGGGCACCAGCACTTGCATGGTTGTGACACCGAAATTACCGATGCCGGCATTCAGTCCCAGTGAAAGCCCCTGCATTTTTTTTGGAAAGAAAAAACTTATATTAGACATTGAGGAGGCGAAATTTCCGCCCCCAAAGCCCGACAGCAGTGCGAGGATTTGAAACACCCAGAGCGGCGTGGAAGGGTCCTGCAAAGCGAGTCCGGTACCGAGGGCCGGCAGGATCAAAAGCAATGTTGTAAAAAAGATCGTATTTCTACCACCGGACATTCGAATTAAAAATGTGCTCGGAATTCTCAGGGTAGCGCCGGAAAGACCGGCTATTGAAGAGAGGGTAAACAGCTCGGCTTTGCTGTAGGGAAATCCAAGATTCAACATTTGCACTGTGATAACACTCCAGTACATCCAGACTGCAAACGCGACAAGCAGGCAGGGAACAGATATCCACAGGTTTTTGAACGCTATTTTTTTTCCTGTCCTTTGCCAGAATGAATCTTCCTCTGGTGTCCATCCATACAAATCAGCTCCGCCCTGAGCTGATTCTTTTGTATTTATAGTCTCGGAACTTTCAACTTGACTCTTTGAGCACATAATCTAATCCCGTGTTATTTGGACCCAACGCTGCGTTTTACCTAAACAAAGCAAAACAATGGACCGATCAATTTTTCATTCTCCTCAATTGCGCCTGCTTATTCATCCATCCTCAGGACTAGCATTTTTGACTGCTTCAAGAACAAAAGATCGGCCTTACGGATGAGTATGTCCGTTTATTACCGGGTCATAATGGGAACGGATTCCTGACTCCGGCAGGTTCATTTATGCTCAAAACCGATCCAATGTCCAGCAAACCCATGGACTTTGCAAAGGCGCCATTTCTGGTGCTCTGGGAACTAACACGAGCCTGTGCGCTTGCTTGCAGGCACTGCCGGGCAAACGCCATTAACAAGAGAGAAAGAGCTGAGCTTTTGGAATCCGAAATTTCAAATGTTCTCGATCAACTGGAGCAACTCGGGCATCCATTGATTGTTCTTACAGGCGGCGATCCATTTGAGCGTCCGGATCTATTTGAAATAGTCAAAAAGTGCAAAAATAGAAAGTTCAAAGTCGCATTAACCCCAAGCGCCACACCACGAGTAAATGAACGAGCCGTTCAGGACCTTGCACATGCAGGTCTTGATCGGCTGGCAATCAGCCTCGATGGGGCAAGTGCCAGCTGTCATGACAGTTTTCGCGGAGTCGAAGGCAGTTTTGAGCAGACCTTGAAAATAATCAAATGGGCAAGAAATTCCGCAATTCCAGTGCAAATAAATACAAGCGTATCAAAGTCCAATCTTTCATCATTCGACTCAATGCATGTACTTGTAAGTCAGTCAGAGATCTGTCTATGGAGCGTATTTTTTCTGGTAACAACCGGCCGGGCCAGCGCTGAATTACAAATCAGCGCCGAAGAAGCTGAGACAATTTTGCACAGGATGGCAATACTGGCTTTAAGATCCGAATTCGACATCAAATCCACGGCTGCACCTCACTTTCGTAGAGTACTTTTGCAAACGGTGTTTGCTGAAAACGAAGCGCATAAACAAGTACAGGTGCAGGCGGAACTCTCGGAAACCTCGCATAAAGAGATTACAGCAATCAGCCCCCAGGCAAGGCTCGGAGCGCTGCGTTCCTATCAGTCTGTAAATGACGGCAAAGGCATACTTTTTATCTCACATACAGGAGATGTCTATCCAAGCGGTTTTTTACCGATTGCTGCCGGCAACGTTAGACAAAACAGCCTCGCTGAAATATATCGTAACTCTGAATTGTTCAAGAGTCTGAGAAGACCTGACTTACTGAAAGGAAAGTGTGGTCGATGCAGATACAAAGCCATATGCGGCGGTTCACGCGCGCGCGCATATGCTGAAAGCGGCGACTACCTCAGCCAGGACAATCTTTGTTTGTATGATGAAGTATCGGAATCATGATTTTGATCCTGAGAAAGGAGTTTTGAACAGATCAGATTTTGTTTGCTTTTGAGATTAGCATGTCTAGCTCTGGAGGAAGAACCATTGTCAGCACAAAATCAAGAACTCTGCCCGCCAATTCCTGAGGGTCCAATCGTCAGCCTGGTCTATCGAGTTTCAGCAGCTAAAAGAACTGAGCTGATTTCGTTCTTAAAAAAAGCGAGATCTTTTTACGAAAAGCCCGGTGGAATAAAAGTTGGTCTCTATGAAAGCATGGATGAATCCGGACTCTTTCTGGAGCTGGTTGCTTATGAAAGCCAGGCAATATATGAGGCCGACCAGCTCCGCGTTAAGGAAGATTCAGAGATGAAAATGCTCCTTGAGAAATGGCATGAATTAATCGAAGGATCACTTGAAGTACGACGCATGAAACCAGTGTCTCTGGACACAAAAAACTGAGCCAATCATCCCTGAGATTGATACTTTCTCTGAAGCCTCTGCGATATTATGGATATAAAGGTCCGTTTCTCCACTGCGTAGGAGGTTCTTATGACAAACGGCAAAAGCATCTGCACGGTTTGCAACTATATTTATGACGAAGCACTCGGTGAATCAAGACAAAATATACCGCCGGCTTTGAAATTTGATAAGCTATCGGACGAATGGCGATGTCCGGAATGTGGCTCAGCCAAAGAGATGTTTCAGCCTTGTTCATGTGTCAGTATTCAAATGAACGACAACTCCTGTATCGCACACAGTAGAGGCAGCTCTGCTTTCGCGATCCGGGCTTTTAAGGCTGCCGAGAAAACAACAGCAGTTGGGCAACTGGTTGCAGATAGCCCAGCTCGCGCCTGTGTACTTGAAGCGTATGCAATAGATTATTGCTGTGGCGGTAAGCTCTCTCTTGAAGAGGCCTGTCTCAAAAAGGGAGTGCCAGTAGATGAGGTACTGGAGAAGCTAGGTATTGCAGATCAAAAAGCCGGACCAGACAAGAAAGACTGGACAGTGGCAAAGCTGAAGGATTTGATCGAACACATAGTGAGTGCATATCACCAACCACTGAGGCAGGAGCTCTTGCGAATCTCTCAGCTCAGTGAGAAAGTGGCACGTGTACACGGGGAGAATCATCCTGAAATGCTTGAGTTAAAGGATATTTTCAATCACTTCAAAGCACAACTGGAACTGCACATGCAAAAAGAGGAGATGGTTTTGTTTCCTGGAATTATCAGCATGGAATTAACTGGCAGCCCGCAAATTTTTGGCTGTGGTGGTGGAATCGAACATCCGATTGAAGTAATGAGCCAAGAACATGATGAAGCCGGAGAAGCACTGTGCACAATGCGCAAACTGACTCATGACTATACTCCGCCGGAAGATGCATGCAGCACTTTCAAAGTATTGCTGTTCTCGCTTGCTCAGCTCGAATCCGAAATGCATCAACATGTGCACAAAGAAAACAATATTTTGTTTCCGCGTGCGCTTGCACTTTGTAAACCGGCGCTATCTTGCTGACAGAGCGAGACAGGCAACCAGCTTCTGCGGAGGGCTGCAATGGATAACAATCGATGATCAAACGTCGCTTTCTCTCTTTCGCACTGACCTTGCGAGGACGGCTTCTCGCGCTCATTTGCCTTGCGACTCTGCCCTCACTTTTGTTTTCGTTCTACATTGCAGACAGGGAACGCGGTGCGGCTCTTTTGCACGCAAAAGACGAGGCGCGCTATATTGTCAATCTAATCTCGAGGGAACACCTGTACCAGATCACCGGTGCCAAGAGTCTTCTTTCCTGGCTCACAGAAAAGATGTCTGCGCAAGAGAATGCGACTCTTGCAAGAGACCCTGATTTTCTCGGGGCGCTGCTTGCAGGTTACCCGCAACTGGGAAATATTGCAATCCTGGCGCCAAATGGAGATGTAATAAACAGCGCTTATCCGTTGCCTGGAAAAATCAACATGGCAAACTACGGTGCCATCGAAAGAGCCATGAAGTCGGACCGGATTGAAACGGGCGGCTATGTGATTGGACCTATCGTCAAGAAACCACTGCTGCATCTCAGCAAGGCTGTACGGGATAAAAAAAGCAATGTACGTTGCATAGTATTTGTCGCGATCGACCTGGAATGGTTAAAACGTCTGACTGAAGAAATCGAGTTGCCGTCAGATTATATACTTTTGATTGCAGACCGGGACGGACGAGTGCTTGCAAACTCGAGCCGAAGAGTTAATGGTGGTGCTTACACAGCCGGCACTCAGATTGCAGAGCTGGCAGAACAGGTTCAAAATGCTAAAAATATGCCTGCTCCAAAACAAAATCATTTTGTTACGGTGCCTATGAAAGGTATTCCTGGAGTTCAGATTGCGACAGCACTTCCCTACGGGAGCATCTATGAGGCGGCCAATGAAACATTTTTCCGGATTGTTATTCTTCTATGTCTTCTAACTTTATGCACGGTAATCTCCGTGGTTTTCCTGGAGGAAATTGCGCTTTTGCGGTACATAAGAACACTCTCAAATGCAAGCCAGCGCTTTGGGCAGGGAGACTACTCTGTCCGCGTTCCTGTTCCACGAGGCTATGGAGAGTTAGAAAGCATGGCAAAAGTCTTTAATAATATGGCAGATACACTTACCGATCGTCACTTGCAACTGTCGCAGGCTCACGAGCAGCTCGACAAACTCACCCGTCATCTCCAGATTGTTCGTGAGTCCGAAGCACAACGCATCTCGCGTGATTTGCACGATGAGATCGGGCAGGTTTTGACCAGCATCAAAATGGATCTCTGTGGATTTCAAGCAAAGTGTTCTCATGGCGAAATTTTGCCCTGTAATGACAATATCGTGACCATACGAGAAAAATTAGATAGCCTGGTTCAATTTGTTCGCTGCATAGCCTCGGACTTGAGGCCGCCCGTACTGGACCGGATGGGCCTTGTATCTGCAATTGAATTACTGGCTCTCAAAAGTGAAGAGAACTCCGACCTGGCAGTGGAGCTGGAAGCATTCGATGTGAAAGAGCCCCTGGACTGGCTGATCTCAATCACGGTCTATCGAATCGCGCAGGAAGCACTCACCAACATCATCCGTCATTCGCATGCTTCAGTGGCCAGGATCCAGCTAAAACAGACCGATTCAGAAATTACGCTTTTTGTAAAAGACGACGGCAGGGGTTTTGAACAAGAAGATGCAACAAAGGACTCTCTGGGAATAATTGGAATGCGAGAACGAGCCAGGCTCGTAGGAGGCAGTTTGGAACTGGAAAGCAACGCGGGACATGGAACTCAAATAAGAGTTTCGATTCCTCTGAAAGCGTTTGACGAACACGGGTTCAAGAGTGGTGAAAATACACATGCATATTTTGCTGGCTGACGATCACGCAATGTTTCGCTCTGGGCTGCGCAAGATTCTGGAGAATCAATACCCGGAAGCCTCCATTGCAGAAGCTTCCAGCTGCAAACAGGTACTCGATAGCCTGGGCCAGGGACAGTGGTCCATAACGATTCTGGATATTTCCATGGGTTCTCAGAACAGTCTCAGCATTCTTCCAGAATTGAAAAAGCTACAGCCCGGCATGCCAGTACTTGTACTGAGTATGTACAACGACAGGCAATTCATTGTTCAGGCGCTGAAAGCAGGTGCTGCAGGCTATATCACAAAAGAACATACACCTGAAGAACTGGTAAAAGGTATTGAAACAATTCTCTCAGGCAGCAAGTATATCAGTGAATCTGTGGCGGCCAACCTGGCAGGCTACCTGGCACTAGGTGAAACCGACAATCCGCATGAAAAGCTCTCAAGCAGAGAATATGAGGTTTTCATGCTCATTGCTTCTGGTCGCTCTTTGTCAGAAATAGCAAGCGAACTCTCATTGAGTATCAAAACCATCAGCACTTATCGCGCGCGCATCATAGACAAAATGGCGCTCGGCTCAAATGCCGAGATTATGCGCTATGCACTGAGGAAGGGACTTGTTCGCTAAACTTGTAGGACAAAACCTGACAGCAACACTTCCTTTCTCCTACATTCAACTGAGCTAGATGCTGATAGCCGCTAAGCTCGGCTGATGCGACAATTTAAGCATGAATGAATCTGTATTTCCAAACACAATCACAAACAGACAAGACACGGGCAGCAACCAGGCAGCTGACTATCTAAGAAAGCGGATTGCATCCTTGCATCCCGCCTATTTCGCCCTGGTTATGGCAACAGGAATTGTATCAATCGGCTGTTATTTGCTTGGTCTTGCCGACTTATCTATGCTTCTCTTCTGGATTAATACCGCAGCTTTTTGTCTTCTCACGCTGCTTTTTGCACTAAGATTTTCGCTGTTTACTAAAGATTTCATTCAAGACTTGTTCTCACACAAAAGAGCATTTGGCTTCTTTACGATTGTTGCTGCCACTAACGTCTTAGGGTCTCAGTTCAAGCTGCTTTTTGATAATTCCCAGGCAGCTGAGGCTTTCTGGTGGCTTGGACTGATTTTGTGGCTGGCCCTTACTTACACGATTTTCGTTTTTCTAATTGTTGCCCAGAATAAACCCTCTATTGAAGAAGGCATAAACGGTGGCTGGCTTATTGCTGTAGTTGCAACCCAATCAATATGCGTGCTGGGCTGCCTTGTCAAACCAGAACTTTTGGCATCCGGAAACCTTGGAGCCCTGCTTTTACTTTCTTTCTGGTTGTTCGGAGGGATGCTCTACACATGGACCATCTCACTGATTTTCTATCGCTACATGTTTTTCCGCTTCGAACCGTCACATCTTATTCCTCCATACTGGATCAATATGGGTGCGATGGCGATTACTACTCTTGCGGGCTGTGAGCTAATCAATAGTTTTGGAACTGTCCAACCGCTAAAGGCGATGCTGCCGTTTTTAAAGGGCTTTACAGTAATGTACTGGGCTACAGCGACCTGGTGGATCCCCATGTTGCTTGTTTTGGGAGTTTGGCGCCACTTTGTACGGCGCTTCAGATTCCAGTACGATCCACTTTACTGGGGTCTGGTCTTCCCTCTGGGAATGTATTCTGTTTGCACACTCAAACTCGGGGCAATTCTTGAAGTTTCCACGCTGTCCTGGGTCGCTCATTTTTTCCTTTTCTTAGGAATAGTTGCGTGGTTAATCACATTTTTGAGCATGTCTATGCGTCCATTGTACGCTGCGTTTCTCGCGCTTAGACCAGCTCGCCAATCAGCAGCGTTACTCAAGGAGCTAGAATCGGATGAACAGGATGAACCGAATAAACAGTAATTACGGCAATTGGGAGCAGCTGGCTTCAGAAAGCAGACTGGAGCCAGTGATTAAACACAAAGAGGAGCAAGTTGACACACTGGTTCGGATCAGAACCGGAAAACAGCTTGTAATTGGAGGTTCTCTAATCGCAATTCTGGGAATCGCAAGCTACTGTTTTTTTGCTTTCTCCGCAGAGTTTGCACAGGCAGAACCGGCCTTTATCAAAGAATCCTTAATCGTCGTTGCTGCCGGAGTTTTATGCTGGTTTGCCGGCGCTGTCAAGTACATAAGTGCAGCAATCGACTCCGATTATTCTGATGAGATCTTCTGATTGAAGCAGCAACGCAGCTTCATCCCCGCCAAGCCAAAACTAATGATCAAAGTCAAACTATTGCATCTGCCTGCCTATCAGTCTTGAGGACGATTTTTTCAAAAGCTGCCTTCGATAAAATGGACACAAAGGTCCTGAAATTGACCAGCAGCTTGAAACGAAATAAAGCAGGTAATTAAATATGGTTCAGCAACAATACAAGAACGACAAATCAGAACTGCTGCACGAGCTCGGAAAATTTACTGTAGCTGAGCTTGTACTGGAGAATCCTTCCATCAGTTTTTGAGTATTTTCAAATAGACTTCTGCTGTGGAGGAAACCTGCTTCTGGAGGAAGCCTGCGCCAGAAAAGGCCTGGATTTTGAGCAGGTAGCCGCAAAACTCAATGCCCTGGATAAGAATCAAAAGCAGGGTTCTGAGCCTGACTGGACAAAAGTCGACCTGCAGTCGCTTGTAAAGCACATTCTAGATGATTACCATGAACCTTTAAAAGAGGAGTTGGCAGAGCTGAGAAAGCTGGCATCAAAAGTAGCAAGGGTACATGGTGCAAACTATCCTGAAATGATCGAGGTCGATAAGCTTGTAAGTATTTTCAGCTGCGAACTCGAAGGACATATGCAAAAAGAAGAAATGGTTCTCTTTCCGGCAATTCTCTCACTTGAAAGAGGAGAAGCAGCACCAAGATTTGGTTGCGGCCATAACCTGCAAATGCCCATTATGGTAATGCTCCAGGAGCATGATCAGGCTGGCGCCATGCTCGAAAGACTCCGCAGACTCACTAACGAATATACAGCCCCGGAAGGAGCCTGCAATTCTTTCAGAGTTTTGCTTTCACTTCTGCATAAAATAGAGAGCGACCTCCATATGCATGTACTCAAGGAAAACAATATTTTGTTTCCCAGAACTCTGGCACTCTTAAAGAAATAGAAAGGAAAACTCAAGACTTAGCAAGGTCTGCTTGCTGATTCAAGTTCAAATCCTGCAAAGCATCTAATTGAGCGAGCCAGTTCCGGACTGATTCGCTCAATTGCTGCTATATGATTTTCGCCGGCTCCGGATGAAGCAATCAGAACAAGATCGTTTTCTTTAACTAGTCCAAGTTCGATGGTTTCGTAGAGATTTGCAGCCGCACTGCAATTTGCGATATTGCCGTATTTCTTAAACGACTCGTAAAATTTATGCTCAGGAATTCCCAGTGCCTCCCGCCATGCATTTCCCGCCCAGTAAACCGGCTGGTGTGACACAAAAAAATCAAGGTCTGCTACTTTGAGACCGGCTCTTTCAAGCGTCAAATCCACGACCTCTTTCATGTCTTTTTGAGAATTTACAGCGATCTCTTTGTTTGCTTGCGGATTGTAGAAGGTGACAAATTCCTGTTCATAACGAGATCGCTGCACAGGCGCTTTACAGAGTTGCGGCGCCCGTCTTTGCAAAATTATACCGTTATGTCTGCTGCCGTGGCTTGTAGAATCAGAGGCCAGATAACCGTAGCCGGAATCGAGTTCTTCGACGACAGCAGCCACAGCAGCGTCTCCTGTGTTGACCGAAAAATAGTCGGATTTATCAGATACGAAAGAGTCAATATAACTTGCAACTAAAAGGATCTTTCTTTTTATACCTGATTTTACAAGCGCAACTGCCAGTTCAAGCATGCTTAGAAACGAAGAACAGCAAGTGTCTATCTCATAGGCACCTGCATTTTCAAGCTGAAGCTTGTGCTGAACCAGAGATGCATTTGGCGGCAGCGGCAGATCAGGCACCTGAGACGCAACCAGCAAGAGATCTATTTCTGAGTTTTTCAGTCCGGCGTTCATGAGCGCCATGGCACCGGCCAGGGTTTCAGCATCAGATGGAAGCATGGGATGCGGAATTATCGATTCTTTTAATGAGGCAGGATCAAATGGAACCCGGCGCCTCTCCTCGCTTCCTTGAAAGGGGTTTGATCTTTTGCTTTCAGGTAAATTAGCAAGCCAGGCATCGAACCACGCTTGCTTCTGCCAACCGTCATAGTTGCTTTCAATGCGGCCGGGAAGCCTGTTATTATTTTCTATTTCCTGCAAATAAGCTTCCGGGAGCAAAGTTCTCCTGCCAAGAAATTTCAGAAGCCGGACTTTTGTTTCAGCTTCAAGCGCTCTTGCCGGCAGGTATGCCCCCATCGCCTTGATTCCGGCATTTCTTAATGGCATTGCTTTGATTCCTTATATGCAGAGATATTTTATATGCAGATAATTGCCGTTCTTTGAGCTTAGCAAGAAGAAAAGCGGGTGTCAGCTGGATGCACCTGTGACACCGGTTACCCGAATGACACTGGTCCCGAATGACACTGGTCCCGAATGACACTGGTCCGGTTAATT
Organism: uncultured Candidatus Obscuribacterales bacterium; assembly: GCA_964615655.1. Taxonomy (GTDB): domain Bacteria; phylum Cyanobacteriota; class Vampirovibrionia; order Obscuribacterales; family Obscuribacteraceae; genus JAIEPM01. Next base: position 108,340 of record CAZTQO010000014.1, read on the forward strand.
CCTGAGCGAGAACGCCGGAAAAAGTGTCTTCAATTTTTCAGACAGCCGGCTCAAGCTCCAGCCATTTGCCTCCCAGTTAATTTTAGCTCTTAGCTCAGGGTCAGAACATGAGCCATTCTTGAAACATTGCAAGTTATAGTTTTTTACACCCTTTGCTGCCAGCTCCTCTGCAAGACGAACTATGCCTCTTTCTTTATGCAAAAGTGGGTGAATAGTAGTCCGAATTTCAAATTCAATAGCTGAATCAAGAAGCAGGTCGATAGCATCAAACGCCTGCAGGCCGCTTCCACATACCCCGGTAATAGACGCATAATCGGCCTTTTCTGTTTTAATATCAAGACCCAGCCAGGAAAGGTAAGGAAGCAGTTCTTCCAATATGTGAATAGACGGTGCTGCCGTATGCAAAGCAATCTTATAACCCATTTGTCTGGCCATTTTGCAGGCTTCGATTATTTGCCTCTGATAAGTGGGCTCACCGCCGCTGAAAACAAGCGCGTCTATTAAACCGCTTCGGCTTTTCAGAAAGTCGGTAAATTCGGCAAAGTCAAGCTCTTGCCCGGTATCTGCTGCTTGCAGGTGCGGGTTGTGACAGTAACGGCAGCGCCAGGGACAGCCCTGACAAAATATGACGGCAGCCAGTTCGCCAGGATAGTCACAGGCAGAAAGGGGCACAAACCCACCGATTTTGAGACCAGACTCAGCGTCTATGCCGGAAGAAATTTTTCTTTGCATCTGCATCAGAGGGCTACCTTCCACAGCTTCAGTCTACTGATGAACTGGCTTCGTCAAAGTGCAGGCGCTCGTAGTGCTCGCCTTTTTTGCCGGTGTTGAATGAAGAAACAGGTCGATGATAGCCCATAACTCTTGTCCAGACCTCGCAAGGCTGTCGTAAACTTTCAGCATGAGCTGAAGGGTCTGGATTTGCCGAATGAAGATTCGCGTTATCACGGTCACACAGGGGGCAATATTCATGTTCACCGTTCAAATAACCATGTTTCGGGCATATGGAGAAGCTTGGTGTAATAGTGATGTAGGGCAGCCTGAATCTTTCCAGAGCTCTTTTGACCAGTTTTTTACAAGCCTGCAAACTGGAAATTCTCTCATTCATATATAAATGCAGAACGGTTCCGCCGGTATATTTAGCCTGTAATTTTTCCTGCCGGGAAAGTGCTTCAAAAGCGTCATCGGTAAATCCGACCGGCAGCTGGCTGGAATTAGTGTAGTAGGGATTTGATTCAGTTCCGGCCTGCAAAATATCCGGATAACGTTTCCGGTCTTCTCTGGCAAACCTGTAAGTAGCTCCTTCGGCGGGCGTCGCCTCCAGATTGTACATATGACCTGTTTCTTCCTGGAAAGAAACAATACGAGTTCGGATGAAATCAAGAACTTTGAGCGCAAACTCCTCGCCCCAGACTGTAGTGATATTCTCGCGATCGTCTGTGAAATTGCGAATCATTTCATTGACACCGTTTACCCCGATTGTCGAGAAGTGATTTCTTAGTGTGCCTAAATAACGTTTTGTATAAGGGAAGAGTCCATTGTCCATCAGCCGTTGTATGAGTTTGCGCTTGAGCTCCAGACTGTTGCGCGAGATCTCGAGCAAATAGTCCAGGCGCTTAAAAAGTGCCTGTTCAGATCCTTTATGCACATACCCCAGGCGAGCGCAGTTTATTGTTACAACACCCAGAGACCCTGTTTGCTCGGCCGAGCCGAATAAGCCATTGCCACGTTTGAGCAACTCACGCAAATCCAGCTGCAAACGGCAGCACATCGAACGAATCATGTTTGGCTTCAGTTCGGAGTTTATAAAGTTTTGAAAATACGGAAGCCCGTATTTGGCTGTCATGGCAAAAAGCAAGTCGGCATTAGGACTCTGCCAGGGAAAATCCGGGCCAATGTTATAAGTCGGTATCGGAAAGGTGAAAACACGTCCTTTTGCATCGCCTTCACTCATAACCTCGATGTAGGCACGGTTAATCATATCCATTTCGTTTTGCAGCTCGGCATAAGTGAAGTTCATCTCTTTACCGTTAATTACGGGTACCTGCTCTTTGAGATCATCAGGGCAGGTCCAGTCAAAGGTCAGGTTTGTAAATGGCGTTTGGGTGCCCCATCTGGAAGGCACATTTAGGTTGAAAATCAGCTCCTGCATGTTTTGCTTTACATCTGCAAAAGTCATGGAATCCAGTCTTATATAAGGAGCCATGTAAGTGTCAAAAGAGCTGAATGCCTGTGCACCGGCCCACTCATTTTGAAGTGTGCCTAAAAAGTTAACGATCTGTCCGATTGCGCTGGACATATGTGCAGGAGGATTTGCTTCAACCTTTCCGGATACACCGTTGAATCCCTCGCGCAAGAGGGTACGCAGGGACCAGCCCGCACAATAACCTGAAAGCATATCCAGATCGTGTATGTGAATGTCTGCATTGCGATGGGCAGCCCCTATTTCAGGTGCATAAACATGCGAAAGCCAGTAATTAGCGCAGACTTTTCCACTTACATTCAGGATAAGTCCACCGAGCGAATAACCCTGATTTGCATTAGCACTGACTCTCCAGTCAGCCTGCCTTAAATACTCGTCAATCGATTTTTCCACATCAACTACGGTTCTTTTGTCCTCCCTCAATACCCTGTGTTGCTCACGGTAAACTATATATGCACGTGCGGTTTTCAGATAAGCTGCATTTATCAATGCTTTTTCGATTTCGTCTTGAATCTCTTCAATATGTGGATTTAGCGCCACAAACTTTCGATTGAGTGCATTGACGACCCAGGCTGTGATCAGCTCTGCCTGTTCCAAGTCGAATTCTTCACTTGCTCGTCCGGCTTTCAAAATCGAGTTCTTAATTTTCACAGAATCGAATTTCGCTATAGCTCCGTTTCGCTTGGTCACGCTGTTCAAGCCGTTGCTTGTCGCTAGAAAGGAAATTGTTGTGGAATTGACTTGTTTCATATCGCCTCCGATTTACAGTAGCGCCACCACTTGTGGTGCCTCCCGATTTCAAACAAACGATAACATCACAAAAATGCAATTACAAGACCGCCCATTTCAAAGGCTTTCCGGCTCCGAAAGCCATATTAGATACAGATCGTTATCTAGAAATTCAATTCAAAAAATATACAGAGGACGTAGTGACAAATTTGACAGCACTTTTTATTTTAACTGCAATGGAAAGGAGGCTGGTTCAAAAACTGTCGGGGGACCAAGACTCTCGAGGCTTCGAATCATCAAGTCACGCACATGTTCACGCATCTTAGCAGGACTTCCCTTAAATAGCTCCGGCGAAACAGGCGGCAAGATCTTTACTTTCATGCTTGCCTGGAAATTGAAAACTCGGGAATGCTTGGCAATCAATTCACGCGTTCCCGTAATCACAACAGGCACAAGCGGCACATCGCAATCTAGCGAAAGTCGAAATGATCCATCGCGAAATTCTCCGATCGCCCCATCTTCAGAACGCGTGCCTTCAGGAAAGATCATGATCGAAACACCTTTTTTCAGCCAGGTCTTAGAGTCCGACATCATTTGTTTTATACTCTTCCGGTCGCCGCGCTTGAGTCCGACGTAATTGTTCAGGCGCATATTCCAGCCGAAAAACGGAATGCGCATAAGAGATTCTTTCGATACCCATTTGAAATGGTGCTTCAAGCCGGCAAGCACAAAGACATCGGCAAGTGACTGGTGGTTTGCCACGATTACGTAGTTTTTTTCAGGATTGAGATTCTCAGCACCTTCAATGCAACATTTCCACCATGGGTTGAGCAAAACGAAGTGGTAGCCCCAGAGATTCGTAAGCTTATGAATAAAGCCTCTGTTTCGATCAAATGCAAGTGACAGGGGCGTCAAAAACAGCAGCAAAAAAAACAAAAGCGCGGCCGTTGAGAAAAAATAGCAATAACATAGCCATGACATCAATATATGCATCCGCTTAAAATCCTTCTTTTCTCCATGCCCTGCAACATAGTCTTAAGTACGTCCTTAGCTGAGTAGGACGATTCTCCCTCCGGAATAAAACGGCCTATACCGGAGAGGTCTTTGCCGGCAGTAATCAGGGGAGCCTCCAAATAAGCATTGTTTTGTATCTGTGGATGGCCAACCGTAGCCATCAATCCGTTGCAGAGACATTTCCTGCCAACGGTGTCCTCCAAATTGCCGCCTTTTTTTGCGTAATCGTCTTCCGGTTCTGCCGGGCAACGAAATCCGACCGAGCCGTCTTCTCTTTTATATGCAGATCTTAGATAACCAAGATCACATATGCGCTTACGGTTCAAATAAACATCATCCCTGGCAAGAGTCGCTTCCAGATCAACTACCTTAAAAGGGTAACCGGAGGCAGATGCCAGCGGATCGGTATGAACAATTGGGTTCTTGCCGCCGCAAACTCTGGCAATCACTCTTTGTTTTATATCAGGCGAAATACCGGATTCACGGCAAAATGCAAATGCAGTTCCAATCTGGACACCGGCTGCTCCGAAAGATAGCGCTTCTTTGAGTTTATCAGGCGTTGCACATGATCCTGCCCACCAGAAGGGCAATCCGATTTTTCTGAATTCGGCCGGGTCGCATTCATCTTTAAGACCATAAACAGGTTCTCCCGATTCGCTTAAACTTGAAGACTTGCGTGGTGGTGCGTTATGGCCGCCTGCTGTATGGTGCTCGACAACAAAGCCATCGACTTTGCCGCTTGCTTTTCTTGCCAGAGTTTGTGCCAGGGTAACTGAAGAAACAATGGCGATAAATTTCGGACGTTTCAGTCTAAGTGATTTTGAAAAGTTGAACTCGAGTGGATCTAAACTGATTTCAAAGCAGTCGTCAGCTGCGGCTTCTTTAACGTCAAGTTTGAGTGAGACTCTCTGCATTTTGCTCAGACTATCAAGGATACCCGGAATGGCCCTGGGAATGCCGGCACCCATTAAGACGAAGTCGACCCCGGCAAGCATTGCACCATATAACGAAGCGAGCGTGGGCAGCTCTATTTTGCTTAAGTAGTTAATGCCTACAAGACCACGATGTCCTTCTCGAGCTAAATAAACCTCAGCAAAATTGCAGAGAATTGTCAGCTCAGTCAGTTCTCTTGCAGAGTTGACAGAGTGCATTGGCAGCAACTTATAAGGCTCGTGTTTGCCTTTTCCACCGCTGACAAAATAGCGGTAAAGCACTTCTCTTACAACTCTTTGCTCCGGAAATTTCTCGAAAGCCCGGCGAACCGCGCCATCTTTATCTCCATCCTGCAAGCGCCTGGCTATTACACCTTCAATAAAGGTACCGGAAACAACTCCGAGTTGACCAGACTGCGCTACAGCACGCGCAAGCTTCCAGTTCGACACTGCAACTCCCATGCCGCCCTGAATTATCATTGGATATTCCACTTTTGATCTCCCCCGTTTCAGTCTCATCAACAAACACAACGGAGACCGCACCAGTTTGCTCGATCCTAACATCGAGTTTCATCAATGTTAGTAGTGTCAAATAAGTAACCACCCGGTTCAGTTGCGGAAACAATTGATATTCTTCGTTTCTGCGGCTCTTATTCAAAGCGAAGAAAAATGATACATTCCCTCAACTCAGCTTGCTTGGTCGGAGTGGTCCACAGTGCTCGATAGAGCAAATAAAAGAGCGGCTAAACAAGCAAGCATCACGAAAAGTGGATTGACAACCCCGCCCTGAAGCATATAGGAATAATGGATAATAGAATAAGCAGGAAGAAAGAAGGCAGGTGCAAGCATAAGGATTGTTATTCTTTGCAGCGAGCAGATCCGGCTTAATAATCCGCTTGAGATAAGAGCAACTATGCCTGGCAGCAGCAAAAGCAGATCATAATCGTGCATATGAATTGTTGTGACCAAACCGAGCGGCATTGCTCCAATCAAAGCAGGCTCCAGCCACTTCTTGCTCCCAGACATTCTACGTCCCAGGCAAAAGCAAAAAACAAGAGCAACAGCAAACACAACAGCAGCAACTAAGGACACGAGACTGGCAAAATGCGGAAAGAGTCTCAGTAACTGTCCCCTGAAAGTAGGATTGAGTTCCGGTTGCATTCCGGTCGAATTAGCCCCTGCATCCATGATAAGTCGATAATAATTCTCGTATCCATGAAAGCCAAGCATGAGCAAAGAAATCAGAAAGCAGAATAAAGCCAGACAGACAAAATAGCACAAGACCCTGTATCGCCTGGCACCAGCCAGGAAGGCGATAAAAGGTAGAAGCTCTTGTAGCTTCAGGAGCAAACAAGAAAGCATTAAGGCTGCCACCAGCCAACGCTCTGACTTCAATGCAGCAATGCCACCCGCAAAAAACAGCAGCAAAAATGGGGAGAGTTGTCCAATTCTGATCGCTTCGTATAAAGGGCCAAAAAGCCAAGAAAAGGCATACAAAAGAAGTACTTGAGTTTGGGTTAAATGAAATGTACGCCCCAGAACTACTATAGAACCACTGAATGCAATTATGATTAGAACTGTCCAAACAGCAGGTGCTGCTTGAAGCGGGAGAAGACCCAGCAGCAATAGAAACGGCAGGCTGAAAGGATAAACATATAGACCGATAACCCGCCCGTTAAGGTTCGGAAATAGCTCCTGCTGAACCCTCCCCAGCTCAGGCAGACTATAAACAAACGCGCCCTTTCCCTCAAGGATCAGGCGAGCCGAAGCGTAGTACTCAGGAAAGTCACTTATGCACCCGGAGTAGTTATGCGCTTCAATCAGCAGTAATAACGGGATAACAGGTGCCAAACCGGCTAGTATCAGCGGTATCGCAATGGGTATAATTGCTCCCGGTACAATTTCTTTGCTCATGCCTGAGTACCCCGCCGAAGAGATCAGGCTTTCCGTTTGTCTCTAGAAACTTTCTTCGTCCAGCAAACGTTTTGTGTCTACTGTGTGCTTTATCGAATAATAAGCAAGACAAGCAGAGAATGCAGCCATGCTCAGTAAAAGAACCTTCTGAGTAATTTCAACAATTGATTGCTCCATCTTTGCCTCCGGCTCGCCTGAATCTTCAAGAATTCCTGATCACACACGTCGGCGCTGCGCTTAACGACAGCAACGCTTCTTTAGCGCAAATACACGTGTTTGTGATGCTTTCCTGATTATATGTCAGTGCAAAGCGTCATGGAACTGGTTTCTCGGAGTTCACCGGTGTCAAGAAAGTAAGCAAAAACAAAACTAAAGAGGCACGAAGTTCTCAAAATCTAGAGTTTACCTAGCATCGAGTATTTCATCTATCCAGGAAAGTACCGCCATCATGCTGGGGAAGCCCAGGGTAGTAACAGCAAGCAATGCAACATGCCTGATTTCTTCGGCTTTTGCCCCTGCTTCCAGGGCTCTGCGTGTGTGCGAATGTACGGCTCCTTCCATTTTCGCTCCAGAGGCTATCCCCAGCTTCACAAGTGCAATCTCTTTCTTGCTTAATGGTCCAGCTTTTCCTGCTGCCAATCCGAGGGATTCATATGCTTGAAAAAGCTCAGGATAGTTTTCTTTGAATTTTAGAAATCGTCCGGGTAATTTAGTCATTATTCTTATGCCTGATTGGTATTAAGCGATATAAGAATACAATAAGATCAAAAAGCTTACTAGATTTGTACTTTGCCAAGCGCTCTCATTTTGCGGATCGCGCAATATACAAATGATGGATAAAACAATGGGTAAAACAACAAGTCTCATACTGTCGATTTTCACAGTTAACTTAGCGATCATACTTAGGAATGAGATTCTTCCTGAATTTATTGGTTAAGATCTTCCTTTGAATATAGTGAAATGAACAGAGGTCTGCCATGGTAAGTTTTGGTCTGAGTGAGAATCAATCTGAAATTCAGAAACTGGCGCGTGAGTTTGCAGCACGCGAGATTGCTCCAAAAGCCGCATATCACGATCAAAGCGGTGAATTTCCTCTAGAAATATGCAAAAAAGCCTGGGAACTCGGACTCATGAACGGTCACATACCAGAAGAGTATGGCGGTCTGGGTCTTGGAGTTTTCGACTCTTGCCTGATTGCAGAAGAAATAGCAGCAGGATGCACAGGGATAGGCACAGCCATGGAAGCGAACAATCTGGCTGAAGCACCGGTGATTGTTGCCGGTTCAGACGAGCAAAAGAAGCAATTCTTAAGTCCCATGACTGAAGAACTGCTATTTGCAGCTTACTGCGTTACCGAACCTGCAGCCGGCTCAGATGTTGCCGGTATTAAAACAAAAGCGCGGGCGCTCGGTGACGAATATGTGCTGAACGGGCAAAAAATGTGGATTACAAACGCAGGAGTTGCCGATTGGTTCTATGTGCTGGCTTATACAGATCCGGAAAAGGGTCACAAAGGCATGTCCGCTTTTCTTGTGCCTGCAAAATCTGAAGGAATCACAATTGCCAAGAAGGAAATGAACATGGGTCAGAGAGCAAGTGATACCAGAGCCATTTCGTTTGAAGATGTGAAGGTTCCGAAATCGCACTTGCTTGGTGGAGAAGGCCAGGGTTTTAAGATTTCTATGGCAGCGTTTGATCATACAAGGCCGCTTGTGGCTTCTGCTGCAGTAGGGCTTGCAAGATCCGCGATGACTCATGCAATAAATTATGCCAGGGATAGACAGGCCTTTGGCCAGCAAATTGCAAATTTTCAGGCTCTTAGTTTTATGCTTGCTGACATGGACAAAGATATAGAGGCTGCCCGTTTATTATGCTGGAAAGCCGCAGCACTCATAGATGCCGGGCAACGCAATACAAGGGAGGCTGCAATTGCAAAAGCGTTTGCAGCTGATGTTGCCATGAAGGTTGCAACTGACGCCGTCCAGATTTTCGGCGGTTACGGATATTCGCGCGAGTATCCGGTTGAGAAACTGATGCGTGATGCCAAAATCTTTCAAATATATGAAGGAACAAGCCAGATTCAGAGAGTCATTATCAGCCGGCATTTACTTTCTGCTTGAATATGAGAGCTTCTCGTTGCTCCAGAATCTCCGCATCATCGTATAAACCAAGACGGCGAAAAATTAGAATCAGCTTGTCGACGCTGCTATTCTTGTTTTTCTCAAATCCAAACTCATAAACATCAAGAGCCGCCGCGCAATAGCGGCTTGCATCATCCATACAGCCGCGCCCGCAATAGACATCAGCTATGGCACGAAAGTGATTCACAATTGACTCTTCGGCAAACTTTTGTTCTTCGTTTAGTTCAGATGCTCGTATGCAATTTCTCTGAGCTTCTGCATGCCTGTCCTGCATACACAAGACAATCCCCAGTTGCTTGAGCATTTCTGCCTGCTGACTGCAGCTCATTATCTGCAGCTCATTACCTGCATAAAGCGCCTCTTTATACAAGGATTCTGCCTGCTCGAGCTTTCCAGTTCTCAATGAAAGAAGTGCCAGTGAACAGAGCAGCATTATGCTATGTTCCCGTGTTATTTTGTTGAATTGCCGTCCTAGCTGCAAATACTCGTTGAGGCAGCGTTCGGCTTCGAAATATTTTCCATGAGTCCAGCAAAGCGCACAGAGCCTGAGCAGGTTTTTCAACCTGCTTGTGGATGCTTGAAAATTACACTTTTGCATAGATGCGCAAAGATCCTGCTGTGAGCGAAGCGCAAGCTCCAGGTCTCCTTCATAAAGTGATTGAACATAGCTGTCTTCACAGAGTGCAAGTGGAGCAATTGATAAACTCTCTTTCTCCATTGAAGCCCTCGCCTTTTGATAAAAGCCCCGGGCTACCTCGAGTTTCCCCTGATCTCTATAACTGTTTGCCAGCAAATGCAAAACCCGTGCTCTCATTTCGGCGTTGTGCAGCACTTCTGCCTCCAGGGTTCCGTAGCTGCGCAATAGAAGTTTTTCGGCCAGACTCAGGTTGCCTGAGCTGGCAGCCTGCATTGCCTGCTCAACAAGCGTATAGACACTTTCATTGTCATTTGATTTTTTCATATCATCCACCAATCAGTCAATTACAAGCACACTGGAACTCGGGCAGCGGAGCTTTAATCCGAGCCTTCTATTGCAACTTCCGAACTCATTCATAATACAACGCTAGCACATGATGGCTTCTCAGACAGTGGTGTCAAAATTGAAACCACCCTCAGACTGATTTATTCTTGAAACAGCTTATTTCAAAATATTTGCTGAATAAATGTGTTTTTGCAGGAAATCAGGAAATGAAGATGAGCGAAATGAGTTTTCTTGAGCCGGAACCGTACAAAATCAAAATGGTTGAACCGATATTAATAAGAAGCCGCCAGTATAGAGAAACTGCGATCAGGGAGGCTCATTTCAATACTTTTCTGCTCAAGTCAGAAGATGTTTACATTGATCTGCTCACAGACAGCGGCACTTCCGCGATGAGTGACTATCAGTGGGCCGGAATCATGCTAGGTGATGAAGCCTATGCTGGCTCGAAAAATTTTTACAAGCTTGAAAGCAATGTTCGCCAATACTACGGCTATGACTACGTTCTGCCAACACATCAGGGGCGCGGGGCCGAGCATATTCTTTCACAGATACTGATTAAGAAGGGTGACATCGTGCCTGGCAATATGTATTTTACAACTACAAGGGCGCATCAGGAACTTGCCGGTGCAAGTTTCGTGGATGTGATCATCGATCAGGCTCACGATTCCGAATGCGAGCACCCTTTCAAGGGTAATGTGGATCTACTAAAGCTTCAAAATTTGATTGAAAGAGCCGGCGCTGAAAATATACCTTATCTGAACATGCAGGCTTGCGTGAACATGGCAGGCGGGCAGCCATTTTCTCTTGCAAATTTACAGGAGGTAAGCAATTTATGTCACAAACACGGAATCAAGGTTGTACTTGATGCAACTCGTGCCATGGAGAATGCATTTTTCATTCAGAGACGCGAGGCAGGGCAAGGCCAGAAATCTTGCGCCAGAATTCTCTATGAGATATGCTCCCTGACTGACGCATGCACCATGTCAGGCAAAAAAGACCTGCTTGTAAACATGGGCGGATTTCTGGCGCTACGCGATCAAGAGTTATATTCAAAAGCCTGTGAGCTTGTTGTGTTGTTCGAGGGTCTGCATACTTATGGCGGCATGTCAGGGCGCGATATGGAAGCCATGGCAAGGGGGATCGAAGAAGCGGTTTCCGACACGCATTTGCAAGCAAGAATTGCTCAGGTAGAATATCTGGCAGCAAGACTGATCGAACACGGCATTCCGGTGGTTTTGCCTGCTGGTGGACATGCAGTTTATGTGGATGCTGCGAAGTTTTTGCCTCATCTCAAACAGTCTGAACTCCCAGCCCAGACTCTGGCTGCAGCCTTATATCTGAAAGCCGGAGTACGAGCCATGGAACGGGGTGTGGTATCTGCAGGGAGAGACCCTCTTAGCGGTGATCACAGATATCCAAAACTGGAGTTACTGAGACTCACCATTCCCAGACGTGTATACACCAGAAACCATATTGATTTTGTAGCAACAGCACTTGCAGAGTTATTTCAGGAAAAGCAAGAAATAGCCGGGTTGAGAATAACTTATGAACCGGAAACACTTCGCTTTTTTCAAGCCCACTTTGAACCATTGAAAAAGAGCTCTGAGACTGCGCGGCCGGGCAACATGATTTACAGACAGCCGGGTTTAGCCAGGAACAGTGAAGACAATACGGCAGTTCTGAACTACCAGATATAACTCAATTCGCGTCGGTTCAATCCGGGCTAAATATATTTGTTTCGCTTGCTCCTTCTATATGGACAGTCGAGAGCCTCTTCTTTCCCCAGATGTTCTTTTTCCAGGGAGCACTTGCAACTAATGCAATTACTGTTCATTTGAGCCTCCAGGATTTTGAGCTGCTCGAATATTTCACATATTTTTATCCCATATTCAGTGAGCCGATATTCGACTTTCATGACCTTGCCCGGGTACTCATGCCTGCTTATCAAAGCAGCCGCTTCAAGTACCTGCAACCTGCGGCAAAGAGTTTTCATACTCAGCCCGGGTATATGAAGCAAAAATTTGCGGGTTCTGGTCGCGTGTATGGCCATCTCTCGCATAATTTCCACAGTCCATTTGGCGCTGATAATCTCCAGCAATCTTGAAATCGGACAATTTGGTCCTGAATCTTGCTTTTGCTGCATAATCCTGATTCTTGCTACTCCAAGCAGCTCCCTTTCGCTATTCAATCTTAAACTGACAATCTAGTAAATCATCCTAAAGACGTAGACCCACTGCCTACTATTGAACGATGACGGCAGCTGCAGGAATTCATATGCTTGTATAGTGCCTTGATTAGCGGGTACGCAATAAGTTCATGCTTTACATAAGCATGCTCACAGGAGTCCTATGTCTCAACAAAGCTGTCTTAGCTCTGAAATCAATAATCCGGAACATTTCCTCAGAGAGAAAAAACTGATAATACTGCTGTCCGCCTTTCTTATCTCAGGACTCTTTTTCATGCTCTTTCCCGGAACCTTAATAGGTGTCTTGAACCTGATTCAGATAGCCGGCAAGCAAAGTACAGATGCGGCAGCAACTCAATGGATTCAGGCTCACGGCCATGCTCAGTTATTCGGCTGGATCGGAACCTTCATACTTGGAATAGGATTTTACTCAATTCCAAACCTCCGAAGAGTCTGTTCCAAAAATTTCTTCGAAGGCTGGTTATGTCTTGCTCTCTGGGCTCCAGCTGTATTGCTGCGCTGGTATGCGGTATTCACCGGCATTGCCTGGAAAACCCTCTTGCCGCTTTCGGCGATTCTTGAATTTTCCGCAGTCCTTTATTTTGTTGTGCTCTCATTTGCCGGTTCACGTTTTCGCAAAAGCGAAAAGGGAATGGAAGCCTGGTCAATCATGCTTATCATGGGCTCCATCATATGGCTTGTACTCATGTTCATAAACATCTTTGCTGTATTCGAGATACAGAGTTTGCAGGCTCCAATCATGCCGCTCGAGTTCAACCGCAAATTTTTGTATGCGTCCGTATGGGGTTTTGTGCTGCCCGTTGTACTGGGTCTCTCGGCACGGTGGTTGCCAGCTTTGCTTGGCTTACAAAACAAAAAAGACTTCTTTCTGATTTTAGCAGCGTTTGCCAGCCCTCTTTCTGTGTTGCTATATGCTTCAAACCTGAATCCGATTGCAGAAGCTATTTTGCCTGTGTCGGTGCTGTCTTATATTTATGGCTTGAGACTCTTTGAAAGAAGCAATCTTCTTCAAGAAAAGAAAGAAAAGAAGGCGTTAATCGCAGGATTTCCGGTGCTTGTAAAAACAGCATATATATGGTTGTTTTTGTCTGCATGCCTTTTTCTTGCCTCTGCAATTTTTCCGGCAAAACTGGGATGCGCTGGAGCAGCCAGGCATGCGATTACTGTGGGATTTTTCTCAAGCATGGTGTTTGCAATCGGACCGCAGATGCTGCCGGCATTCCTAGGCAGAACTGCTGTATTCAACCGCAAGCTGGTGATTATATCTGCACTGATACTTTCTTCAGCTTGCCTGCTGCGGGTCTGCTCGGAGATTCTTGCCTATGACCTCGGAATTTCTGCTTTCTGGCCCTTACTTTCCATTTCGGCCATCGCCGAGCTTCTTGCCATGACTATTTTTGCGTTCAACATGGTCGCCTCCCTGTTTGAGAAACCCTTTGTCGATCAAATCCTGGATAAGCTAAGCAAGAATCAACTCCAGTATCAGAACCGGCAGAGCCGGCAGGGGAACTGATGCGTAAGTATTGAAAAAAAAACTACAAAATCTGAAATTTCGCAAAATTAATCCTTGTTCGCTATTGCAAATTAAAAGGCGCATTCTGGTCGCAACAGAAAAACACTGTTCAAATGGTGGCCGGCAAGACCTCATTCTTTCTAATGATTACAAGAGCATAAAATTAGGCCATCCGGATCTGTTTATCCAGATTGAAACTAATCAGAATCTAGATCTGTGATAAATACCAGGTAACCAGCAGATGACCACAAACGGACAACAACATACGCTTATCCGGATCTGGATATTGCTTTTACTTTTCGTTTCCGCAAGAGAAACCTACGCTCTTCCTGCGCATTTGGAAGCTGAAAACTGGGTAAATGAAACCCGTGAGATTCGAACTCAATCAGAAGGAGACCTGAAAAGCCAGGAACCTGATTCTTTCGAGCAGCTGAATTGCGACAGTACAGAAAAGCCTAATTCAGAAAACTCAGTTTCAGAAAACTCAGTTTCAGAAAACTCAGTTTCAGAAAAGTCAGCTTCAGAACAATGCGTTGACAATAGACTCGATGCCGGGGGAGCCCAGCCTCCAAAAGAATTGCTGGCAGCAGCTCAGACAGCCGGTGCGGAAGGACCATTCAAGAATCCGCTCCTTGCAGAAAGAATCGGTTTTGAAGATGCCGGATCGGGTAATTTTGACCAGATCGACACAGTAAGCAAACAGGTCCTCCAGAAAGAGATCGAACTCTTAAAACTCAATACCCGGTACCGCATCGAATCTACGCGCGTAGACAAATTAAAACCATGGCGCCTGTTTGCATATTCTCTTGCAGGCAACACGCTGGTTGAGGTAGGAATCTCGCATATAGCATATGCTCGATGGAAATACTGGCGCAGACCGGGTCTTGCCAGCAAAGCCTTCTTGCGTAAGGGACCACAGTGCCTGCTAATCGGACATGCAATCGTAACAGGCGGCGTAATGATCGAAAGTGCTATTGACATGATCGCTCAGCACAAACAAGCCCGAAAAGGATTCGATCGCAAAACCTGTCGGCAGAGAGTTGCCGTCCTTAAGAATGAAATCGAGACTTTGTTGAAAACGCGTGAGAATTCGATTCAGAATCTTCCGGCAGACTCAGTGCAGCTTGCAACTCTCAATCTGGAAAGCAAAGTGCTGTCCGATGTAAAAGACTGTGCTGTAGAAGAATTCAGCAAGCTTGCAGTCAGAGAGAAGAAAATTAAAACAGCCAGGGATACTGCAGCCCTCTTTACTTTTGCGCAAGCAACCACCGGCGGCTTTATCGGCTCGCTGGGCAACCTGCTGGCAGTATCCAACAGAAAGCCCCGGCTGGCGTTACCGGCAGGCGTGGGCTTTGCGGTTTCAGGCGCGCTTATTGCCCTTACTCCTCCAGCAAGCAAAATTATGGCGACACTGGCCGGCAATGCAGAAAAGAAAAAGGAATCTCGATTTTTTGGCATAGACCAACAAGCAGCCGGCAAATTCGACTCGGACAGGACCGCACTGGCATCAGCGCTTGAAGGACACAGCGGTGGCATTTTTGACTCGACAAAAAAACGCCTGGAACTTTATACTTTGCAGAACGACATAATGGACAGGCAAGCAATGATGGCAAAAGCGGAAGCTGCAGCCAACAAAAAAGAGTTTATGGAAAAATTGATCAGCAACTCGCTTGCAGGAGGATGCAAAATATCCTGGGGTGTGAATCTAATGGTTGCCGGCTCAGCCTGGAGCAATACAGCTCCCAAAGCTACACCGACACTTCCTGTCAAGCTAGGACAACGAGTTTATAGAGTGCCTATCCGTCCAATGAAAACTCCGGCACAGTTATTTAGCAGGAGGGTAGCTCAGGGAGCAACAAGCAATATTGCAGGGCCGGCAGTCGGAGCAATAGATGCGCTTCAATCCAGGGTACGCGGTGAAATCCGAGCCCACAACGCCAAGAAGAATGGTACTGCTCCGGGTCAGATACTTGCTCAGAGACTAAAGACTCTTGAAGAAATGGAGGCAAAACTGAAATAATCCATAACCAGGACATCATGCTTTCGGATGGAGGTCTTCATGCAGATAGCACAACTGCACAATTTATCAAGGTCGCGAAGATTCTGTATTATCACATCACTAGCGTTGGGCTCAGTTATTTTGATTCCCTCGCTGAGTTCTGCTGAAAATGAGAATGGCAAGCAGCCTGTCGACGCACGAAAAAAATGCGTTTCGGATCTAGTAAAAAGTTGCAGTGACAGGGAATGCAGAAGCTCTGAAGCTCTAAACAAGTTGATTAAAGATCTGACAGAGGCAGCCAAATCTGATGATCCAGACAAGATGAAAAAAGTACTCAGCCAGACAAGCAGTTCTCTTGAAAAGTTAAAGTCGGACCATGATAAAAGCGCCGAATTAATGAAAACAATTCACAAACGTCTTCAGGACTTAAAGCAGCAAATTAGGCTGAGCAAGTCCGAGCATGAAAAGGCAAGCAATCTGGTTGAGGATGAAGATATGGACGACATTATCTGGGCTTATTAAACTGGAGAAGCGTTTTTTTTCAGATTCAAATCCATCGTTCAAGCCGGATAGCTGCCACGCTTATCCAAAACCAGGCATGTTATGATTTATCTGAAATAAGCGAGCCCGGAGTTATTATGCTTAGTTGCAGCACCGATATTGAAACACTACTGAAAGCGCTCAAGTTTGCTTCTGAAAAGCATCAGAAGCAGCGAAGAAAAAGTGGTGAAGACGAGCCCTACATAAATCATCCTATCGCAGTAGCTGAGATCTTATGCAGAGTTGGGAAGATAGAAAGCACTGATCTACTTGTGGCAGCGGTTTTGCATGACACTATAGAAGATACCAATACCCAGGCAAAAGAAATTGAAGAACAGTTTGGCAGTAAGGTTCTGGAGCTGGTTCGCGAATGCACTGATGATAAATCGCTGCCAAAAGTAGAGCGCAAACAGTTGCAGATTGAGCACGCCTGCCACATGTCCGAGGGGGCAAAACTAATAAAGATTGCAGACAAAACACACAATATACAGTGCATTTATACACATCCTCCGAAAGACTGGTCATGGGAACGACGCAAAGAATATCTTGATTGGTCGGAAAAAGTTGTGGACGGTCTCAAGGGCGTGAACAGCGAACTTGATGCGCTCTATTTTGAGACACTTGCAAACGCCAGAGCCGCTCTTGAAGCCGAGCGAAGTGGCAATACCGTTTAATGCGTCTGATGAGAATCCTCAAGAACTGCGGGAGCTTCTTTCAAATCTCAACTTGCCGGAGCAAATCTCTTCAATTTTTTGAGAAAAGCAGGATCAATCATGCAAACACCATCAACACAACTGCTTGAAGCCACTTCTTCAAGTGCTAATGCCTCATGCGGCATTAAAGGCAGGGGCATATAGCCGGTCGGCAGCACTCTTGCTGATTTTGTAATCGGAGTTTTTACTATTTCAAGCATTTGCTGAGCAATACCAGGATCGAGCCAGACGGCTCCGAGCCTTACACTTCCAATTGCCATTTCAAGTGCGTTCGAGAGATTTTCTTTGAGCAAGTAGCCATCAGCACCTGCTTCAAGCGCCGCAAAAATATCATAAGCAGTATTGTTTTCGGTAATTATCAAAACTCTGGTTTTCGGATGAGCTTCTCTAATCTGCATGGTCAGATCTATTGCACTCGAATCTGTTTTGCTGAAATCAACGAGCACAACATCTGCACTTTTATCTTTAAGCTTTTCAAGAGCAGCCCTGGCGCTAGCTACCGTATCAATTAGCAGAACACCCTGAATATTAGAAATGAAAGCTTTCAGAGTATCACGGTCTTCCTCGTGACTCTTGACGAATAAAACCCTTATCTGTCCCTTCTTATCATCTGCTCCGGTCATCGGGTGCCTCGGTTTTAAAGCAGTCGAAAAACATCGCCTACTTTTCATATACCACAGATGACGACAAAAGTTTGCTGATTATATTAAACAAGACCTGCTTAGGAAAACTACTGTCCTGCGATTTTTCGTTTTAAAGATTCAGGCTGAAAACGAATCAGTTTCTGACGCCTCAACTTTTTTGTGTTTTCACGAAGCCTGCTTATAGTTTTTTTGGCCCGTTCTGCCACATAAGCATTCTCATCTTTTGATAGAAGCCAGAGAATTGCAGCCGGCATATTGGCATTTTCTGCCATACTGAATCTAAGATCAACACTTGAATCCTCCACGAGCTGCAAGCAAAGAGCAAGTGTTGAAGCTGGATTCTCTGCTACAGCAATGCGAACCTCCGAACTCGGGTGATTTGCCAGCAGTTCCAGGGTTTCAAGCGCTGTGTTCCTGTTTTCAGCCACTCTAACAACAATTTTTTCCCAGGGATGAAAGGCAAGCTTCCTCAATGTCTTTTCGGACGCTGTCGGGTGGGACGCCAGCCTGAGTTTGGCAAGCGTAAAATTGGGACACTTTTCTTGTTCTTTATTTTTTCCAAATATCCAGAGGTCGATCAGTTTTTTCAAATCCATGTATTCTCCTTATTGCATCGAGCAATATATGCGCGACAGAGTAATGGCTTGATGGCTATGCCTCTTTGAAAAGATTCGACTTGCTTTTTATCAATTGGCGGAGATTTGCAGCGGGATCTCTCAGCATCCCGCTGCACTCCGTTCCTGCTCCTTGTGATAAGGCAAAAGCCTCAATTATGATGTCTTTTCCAGCCCATTTGCTTTCAAAACATACTCTTATTTTCCGGTTTAATAATCAGTTCTGCCAGACCAGAACGAGTGTTTTACAGAAATAAACGGGCGATTTCTGTATATCACCCGGGGTGATTTTCGGACTTTAACTTAGAATTCTGGTCTGGAAAGTGCTGGAGGACTGCACCATCAGCACCAAGCACCTTCATTGTCGATCAAGCGCACTCATTAATGGATCAAGAGCACTCATTAATCGATCAATAACACTCATTAATCGATCAAGCACACTCATCCAAATACGCGGCAATCTGTTTTTGTATTCTGAGCCGTGCGCGTGCGATCCTGGATTTTACAGTGCCAAGCTCGCTTCGTGTTAACTGTGCAATCGCATCATATGGTAGCCCCTCGAGATCCCTTAAAACTTCAGGGGTTCTTAGCTTAGCAGGCACGTTTTCGATGGCGTCAAGCAAGGTCGAATACAGTTCCCGGGCAAGAAGCTCCTCATCAGGCGTATATCGCCTGTCCTCAAGCTCCCTGTTAGTTTCCTCCCCGTCTCCAAGTAAGACCGGTTGGTCGAGCGACTGAAGCTGAATATTTTTCGGGCGTTTACGCAGCTCATCATAGAAAACCATGTTGATGATTCGGCTCAACCATCTGCGAAAAGCCTCCGGGCTGCGCAGTTGTCTTATGAAACGCCAGACTCTGATGTTAACTTCCTGAATCATATCTGACTGATCGGCCCAATCGGGAGCCAGGCTGCGAAACCTGTTGGAGATAAAATTCCTGTGCCTCACTAACAAAGTTGTTAATGCCTGCTCATCATTTTGTTGAGCATTTATTATCAGTTCTGTTGTAGAAAGATCCGGATAGTTTATTCTTTTACTATGTGCGACAATACTCATATTCTGCCTCCGTTTTGCTTGAACAGCAAAGATTATTAGCGGAGCAGGCGTATGAAATTTGTAAAAAGACAGTCGAATTTCTTTTCCTGAAATCGATCATAGCAGCAAAATCAAAAACAGATTTTGATCTACGGAAAACTTAGGGTTTCCCTTGAGTTCACAAAGGAACGATCATATGAAAGTCAAAGTCAGTTATTTCGAGATGCTTTCGCCACAAATATTCCCAGCAGTTCCGGAGCCTGACAAACGGCTTGATCTGAACTTGCAAAAGTTGAATACTAAGGAGTATCTTCAGCTTTACAAAAAAATCGGCGAAAAATATCAGTGGGACACACGCCTTACAATCAGTGAGCAAGAACTTGCCGAAATACTGGAAAGCAACTTCACTGAGATATTTTTGCTTACACTTGCTGGTGATCGCATCGGCATGTGTGAGTTTGACAGCAGCGCTTTGACTGAAATTGAAATTAAGCATTTCGGAATTATCGAAAGTGCACAAGGAAAGGGAATAGGAAGTTATTTTCTAGATGCGGTACTGCGCAAACTCTGGCAACGGAATCCTTCGCGCATCTGGCTGCACACTGACAGTAACGACCATCCCAATGCCATACCAACATATGAGAGAGCAGGATTTATCAAATACAAAGAACAGGAAGAAGAGCTTTAGTCAATAAAAACACGGCGAATTCCGAAGGTTAATTTCCGGAGATGGCGACTTCCCAGCTGTAGATTACCGGAGCCTAACTCGAAGGAGCTGCCCTGAACTAAGAACTTAAAGGTGCTGAACCGAACTTAAAAGGGTTGAACTTAAAGGAGCTGAATAAGTGTTAGATCGAAAAGTATTTATGGTCCCGGTTATGATTTGCGGATTGCTCAGATCCACTTGTGCCTTAGCGCAGGACACTGTTTCTGCAGACGGCAAGGTGGTGTCGCACGATGCTTCCAAAGACCCACCTTATGAATGGACACTGGAGCGCATGTTGCTTGCCGCACCAATGCCGATGAGCGCCGAGGGGCGCAAATTCATGAGCACTCATCCAAGCCTTGAAGGAATTGCCTCATGGAGCAAAACCCAGTTCGACAAATATCTGGATTCGGACTTTGCAAAGCAGCACGCAGCAGAAGAAGCTCTGCGCTGGCGAGATTTATGCTCGATGCTCGAACGTCAGTTGGTCAGAGGCTCTCAGTTTTTGAAAAAACCTCAATACTTGCCGTCACCAGCAAAACCTTCTGCATACAACTGGAAAGAAATGAGTTTGGACGAGCTGCGCAAACTTATAGACGGGAATCAGCGTGAAATTGTTTTTGAGCAAATGAAGACCTGGCGCCGGCAAATAGCTGAACGAGCCCCCAAACTTGAGGCTCTGCGTAAAGAAGCCAAATCAAAAGGACTCTCGGATAAATTCGAAGAAGCGCTCGGTGAATAAGACCTGCGCAAAGATCAGATGCAATCAGGTGTTCAGCGTTAGATTGCACCAGAGCCGGAGCATCTGAAAAAGCCGAAATATCAAGAGGGAGAAAATGTGCTAAGAATACTGGCTCTTAGCTTGACTGAGCCAGGGAGGCTTACTCTTGAAACTTTCGTTGAGTTTTTACAGGCGTTTTTCGCAATTGTCTATTTTTTTGCAACTGCTTCTATTCATGCAAACACCTGTTTCAGCATTTGCAAACGATATTAAAAGCAAAGTACCGGAGCTGGACGGAATCAATTCCTTAGCAAGCAAAAAGGTAAGCAGCGATTATATCGACTCGCTGAAACGAGCTGCCGATTTTGAGGACTATAAAATAAGCTGCACGCTTTTGACAGAGAAAGAAGACAGGTGGAAACAGTTCGGCGGTGCTGACCTTTTCTACAAGCGCCATGACCTTCTGCGTGCGGTGATAAAATCCGGCGACTATCGCAACGGCTCTGTAGTAGTGAAGCAAGCTGATGGCAAAATTAAAGGACGCGGCGGCGGGCTGCTCAGGTCCATGAAAATGACAATCGAGCCGGACTCGCGAACCATCAAACTCCCTACCGGATACAGCCTGGCTGCAAGCGATTTTCAGTCGCTATATGATTCAATGAAAATATCGATTGCAAGCGGAAAAGTAGCGTCAACTACAACCAACGCGGTGACAGTCAGGCAGCTGAGTTCTCCGGTTCAAGTGCTCTTATTGAAAACAGGCGCAACTCCGGATAGCCAGATCCTCGAAGCCATTTTCCTGGATCCTCAATCGAAATTGCCGATTGCCTGGAATACTTACAAAGACGGTAAGTTGCATGCTGTTGTTTTGTTCGACGGGCTCGTTATTAATAAAGGACTAGCAGATGACCTGTTTCAGATCTGACGCATGCTGATCTCATATAGCTGTTCTTTGTTCGACTCAAAAGCAAAGCTGACTTCTCGACTGCTCTACTCAACTGATCTTCTTTATTAATGGAAACGAATTTTTATAGGGATTCTCAAAAAATGTACAAAGTATTGCTGCCAATCTCCGCATTGTTGATTCTTTCTGCTTCCTGTGCTTGCCCTGCCGCAAACGATCAAGGAACTCCAGCGGAGACAAACGCAGCTCCGGCATATTCAAATACAAAAGCAGCTCCAGCGAACAAGGACGCCGATACAAACAAGACCAACGAGCTTCATATGGCATTTCCAAGGGGGCACGAATATACAGCAGAAGAGTTACTTACTGACCTGCGAGACACCAGATTATCTCTGATGCAAATCAAACAGCAAGCAGTGAATCTATTTATGGAAGCAACAAGAACTCAGGTAACGATGCACGAAACACCCCTCGAGCATACCCCGCAGGAGATTGACTTAAATATGATTGACATCAAAAGCAAATATTTGCCGCCGCGCAAAGAGTGGCTGGTCTTCTACATGAACACTCTGGAACCAATCATTCATCTGATGACGCAAGATTTGAAAGATGTCGAGGATAACGGTTTGCATGCGCCGCAATTTATCGAAGGCAAGGTAAAGCCCCTTCTTAAGCCCTGGCATGATGAACTTGCGGCCATAAACGAGTCAATGGACACGCTTCAAACTTTAATTGAACCCGATGACGGCACTAACCTGCCGCTAGCAAAAACTGCACTCAAAATATTCACCAAAGCTTCAGCGATGGAGCACCTGCGTTTTATGGCAGAAAAGACTTGCCGTGAAGAATTCGATAAAACCCAGCACTAAGCCCGTGCTAATCAGTGCTAAGACCTTGCTATCGACTTTGCATTCAGCCTTGCTATCGACTTTGCTTTTCAACTTCCTTTCGATATTTCGCCAGCAAGAACTCTACTCAGACTGCTGATCCGGCTGCTTCAGTCTCCTTCACAGCATCATACATTTGAGCATAACCATCGCGTGATGGATGAATCCACTTTGTCAGCCCTTCCATCTCCATCAAGTACTTATGAGCCGGATTATTCCAATCCATGCGCAACAATGTTTCGATAAATTTCTTGCAGCGCGATTCGTCATAATCAGGCATAGCGTTAAAAACACAGTGTGAGAAGCCCGGGCTTGTCCAGAATGCTTCGAGTCCGGCTTCCTTGCTTGCAATTTCATCCCAGAACGGCGTCCCTACAGCTCCAGCATCAGCCTTTCCTGAATTAAGAGCTTCAATAACCTCCAGTTCGCTTGTGCCGGTATCTCCCTGCTTGCCGACATCGCTGTTAAATCTGAGTGCCTTGTAGTCCTTGTCGGCCCTGAGTCCTGCAAGGCGCAAAAAATGCTCAGGCATAAGTGCAGCCTGTGCGGAATCTTTGCTTCCGAAGGCAATTGTTTTTCCTTTCAATTCGTCCAGACTTTTGAAAGCGCCGCGTCGTGCCAGTATCTTGCTTGTAAATCCGATATCGCTGTCTCTCATCAAAAGCATTTTCGCTTGGCCGCTGAGTTTGAGATCTATTCTGATGAACGCAAGCGGCGTATTCCAGGCAATATCGATAAAGCCGTCCATAAGTGCCTTGTTCTGGGCATCATAGTTTGAGAAGAGCACAAAATCGATCGGACAGTTCTCGCTTTTGCAAAACTCTTTTATACCTTCCCAGATCTCTACAACTTTCGGCGCATGTGCAACTGCACCAACCATGATTGCTTTTTCGCTCATTTCATCACCTCATTTTTTCGTTCTAAGTTTCATTCAGATAATTACATTGCTCAGGCTGGGGGCATTTCGAGCGCTGCCCGCCCGATCATATCCAGAAGCGCATCAACACTCGGAGCCATAACAGCCCCTGCAAGGGCATCCCTAAAATGTCTTTCAACTGGAAGCACTCCTGAATAAGCAATACCACCGCAAATGTGCATGGCGACACTGCATACTTCTTTTGCAACTTTGCATGCAGAGAGCTTGGACTCCATCAACCTTACAGGAAGCTCCGGTCCGGCTTGCGGATCGTCAATCATCTTTGCGGTGTTTTCAATAAAGTTGATACATTGATCAAGTGCCAGTTTCATTTCGGCTACTTGCTGGCGAATAGTCGGCAGATCAGCCAGAGATTCTTTTGTGTGAGCATGACTCCTGTTTTTGACATGCTTACAAGCTGCTTCAAATGCGCCTTTAGCAATACCTGCGTAAACCGAGGCACTACCCAACAAGAACCTGGGCATCACGATGGTTTCGGAGTAGCTGACACCTTTGCCTGACTCGCCAAGCAAATGCGACGCCGGTACGAAACAATCTGTTAGAGTCATGCCACAACTAGCATTCCCTCTAAGTCCGAGTCCTTCCCATTTACCATTGAAGCTCTGTCCTGGACTGCCTTTTAAAACAAGATATATCGAAGTTACTGACGGGTCATTGCTTTCTACAGCCTGGGTGGTCACGACATAGCTGTCGGCATAGCCCCCACTTGTGACAAACACTTTTTCTGCGTTCAATAAGAAGCCACCTTCATGTTCTCTTGATGTGCTGAAGCTGGTATTTGCATGAATGCCCGTAGCACGTTCACTCAAACTCAACGTAGCGAGATGTTTGCCCCGGGCCATTGCCCGCAGAATCTCATCTCTCTGTTCAGCCGGCATCAACTGGCGTATCGCTGTAGTGGCACAACAGTGCATTACAAATACCATAGCTGTGGAAGCGCAGCAGGAGGCAATCTCCATCACTTTTTGCGAAAAGCCAAGGAAGCTTGCATCGGCACCACCGAGTGACTCTGGCACCAGCAAGCCCATGAGTCCAGCTTTTGCTAGAATCTCTAAGCTCTCCTTCGGAAATACGGCTTCCCTGTCTACCCGGGGGGCTTCCTTTCTTAGTTCTTCAAGCGCATTTTCAATCGAGATATTCTTTAGCTCCGCAGTCATGCATGCTACCTCAGAGAGCTGAACCGGTACGAAACGCAAATTATAATCGATTGGCATTTACATAGCTTGTGAGACATGGCTCTTAGCTTCTGGCTTGCAGTAGTAGATTACAAGCAGCGGGGGGGGCGCTGTATGTTTAGCCGAAACCAGCCTCTGTCGCGGTAGGGATTCCGGTTACCCGGAACCCCCCGCACAAATCCGTGCGA
>CAZTQO010000015.1:0-127570 GCA_964615655.1 uncultured Candidatus Obscuribacterales bacterium
TGATTTAAGCGTAAGCACTGAAATCTCAGGCGGAATCATAAATCGAAGCGGGAGCACGCTTGTGCCGATGCCGGTGCTTACAAACAAATGTCTGCCTTCTTCGATAATTTCGCCGCGTGCATAGCGGGCCCCAAAGTCGGAGGGCACTATCAATGAACCCAGAAAAGGCAGGGAAACCTGCCCTCCATGTGTGTGGCCGGCAAGCGTCAGGACAAATCGTTTTGTAACCTGGGGAAAAATATCCGGATTGTGAGTCATCAGAATCACGGTCTCGGCTTCAGGAACGGCAGAACTCAGTTTTTTTAGATCCGGCTCTCTTGTCCATAAGTCTGCAAGACCTGCAAGCCAGAGACTTTGGTGATTGAATTCGATCTTTGCCGTTTCGTTTTCTAGCACTTTTATTTTGGCTGCCTCAAGTGCACCGCGAACTGAGTCGCCGTTGTACCACCAGTCGTGGTTACCCAGAACCGCATATACTCCGCAGTCAGCTTTGAGTTCGGCGAGGTCTTTTGTCAGTGCTTCCGGCTTGATGATGCATTTGCGATCAAAGGGTGTTGAAATGTAATCTCCAAGCATGATAATCAGATCCGGTCTGCTTTTGTTTGTAAGCTCGACAATCTTCTGGATTTTTTCCTGGTCTATATAAAGAGCGCCGATGTGAATGTCTGTCAGAACTGCGATTCGGATGCCGTCCAGTTCTTTGGGCAGCTCGGGCAGGCTAAGGCTGTATTCTTTTACGCTTAAGAGTGCAGGCTCGATTCCAACAGACCAGATTAAGAAGGGCAGCAGCAAAAGAACGCCTGCCATTGTAAGAATCAGCTTTGTCTTTAGCTTTGCTTTTTTTCGGTTTTCTCTTTTTAGCATCGGCTATCTCGATTCAAGCTTGTTTTTTTTATTGCGTAAGTAAAATATTGTGCCAAGAGAAGCTATCGTAGCAATCAAGGCGATGAGCAGTCCGTAGAAAAAGCTTGTGGGCTTGAACTCAAATATCACTGTCGATTCTCCTGCCGGAATTTTCACTGCCTGGAACAAATAATTAGCTCGCATGATCGAGAGCCTCTCTTCCTGACCATTGTGTATGATTTTTGCTTGCCAGCCGGGATAGTAGTTTTCTTGAAGCAAAAGCAGCGATGCTGCATCTGTATTTAGCTGAATTTTGATCGTATTGGAATCTGGCCGCTCAAAAGTCAGTTCTTTTTGATTTGCTTCCTTTTTTATAGCTTCGTCCAGATCCACCAGCGCTTGCTTTGTTAAATCGCCAGTTTCAAGCACCATTGAATTATGAGGGTCGAATTTCTCGGACTTTAGAGTTTCAAGCGCGCTTTCTCCATCGACTGCAGGCTCGAACTTATTTCTCAAGCAAGCAGGAGCCAGGGCGGAGCTGTTTTCATAAACTCTTATATGTGATGGGGTTTCGCTTTTCAAAACAAAACGAGTGCTTGCATCTGTTGTGGAGGTTTGCGCAAGAAACGCACTTTTAAGGCTGGCCAGGCTGGTGCTCTCGCTGATCAGATTGCACTGAGCCAGTTCAAGCTTTTCTGAATAACCGGGACCGACCCAGCATTTCAAATATGCAGCATTTTGCCAGTCGAATATTTGCAGGCAGATTCTCAAATTTTTGTTTGCCTCGTTTGTGAGAGGTACGGCAATGTCCTTTTCAACTTTCAGATATTCTGCGGCAGCTTCTTGGCTCACAGAGGTCCGGGTTCCGGTTTTGAACTGATTCTGAAGGTTTTCAATATCGGACATCCAGAGCACGTTGTTTTTCTCGTCGATTAGAGCCAGCTGAAGAGCAAGCTTTGAAGCCCGGCTGCTCTTTGCCTTAAATTGTAGTTTGCCCAGAATCTCTTTGTTTTTGCTTCGTAATATTAAACTGCCTGCTTCTAAAACCAGATCTCTTTTCTCCCCCCATTGCGGCAAATCCGGACTTTTGAGCGGCAGGCATTCGGGCAGGGCTTCATTCTGGCTCATAATCGCTGCTGGTGTCACAATGTATTTGACTGCAGCCAGATCGATAAGTTTTGAAAGCCGGCCGTCAAAAAACTGGTTGACTCCTTCTGGAGTGATCCCGCACTCAATTAAAAAGCGTTGCAGCCTTTGCGGGTGGTATACATTGACAGGCACCAGGTTGTTTATTCCGTAGCAGAAATTGCTTGATGGGCAAAAAACATGACGGCCCATTGTAAGTATGCGCGCATTTTGATTTTGCAAAAAAGGAATCGGCGCCGGGCTGTCATACTTAAGCGCCGGGCTTGGCGGACTGGCAATTTTTGTGATCGGAGCCAGACTCAGTACTGTAAGCACGGCAACTGTAAGTGCTACTGTTGCTGCCTGAGCTTTTCCTGCCAGTTTGCTTGCGCTAATTGCAATTCCGAATATGCTCAAGAAAATAATGTCTCTGGTCCAGAATTTTGTAAAGACTTTCATCTGTTCAAATGCTTCATCCTGTCTTTCGCAGATGAGCAGATCCGGAAACACTCTAATTGCAAGCAATGAAAGAACTGTGATCAGGCTGCCGACTACAGCGATGATTGCCGCTTTCCGCCAGTGTTTTTGCACCAGTGCTATAAGCGACTCGAAGCCAAATGCTGAAAGCTGGCAAAGTAAAATCAGGAGCGAAGGCCAGCAATATTTGGGTACGAACCAGGAGAAAGCCCGGGAGTTCATCAATAGATCAAGCGGGCCGATCTGGCTCATGACGGCAATAGCTGAAAGGGCTGTGCAGGCAAGCGCCAGCGCCTCTTGCTTTTGTTTTGCTCCTGTGAAAAACGCAAAAAGGACAAGCGGCAATAAAAGCACGCCCAGAAAAGGACTGCTGTTTGCATAGGCAGGATGAAAAAGATTGATTATTATGCTTGCAAGCGGCACGCCGTTGCGATGCCCGCTCAGTGCTGCTTTGTAGCAATCCGAGTGAGTAAGCAGCTCGAAAAAAGGCAGGAGCAAAAAGGCTGAGAAGCCAAAAGCAAACAAACCAATAAGAGCTATGTTACCGAAGCCGGCCGCCAGCCGTTTCAAAAGTGCGGGGATTGAAATCGAGTCTTTGCTTTCAAAAAAAAGTACAAGGTATATATAGAGCATGCTTGCGCATAAAATGCCGAAAAATGAAGGCTCGGGGTGACCTGAAACTATCATGAGCGCGCATGCAAGCCCGGCAAGAATTTTCCAGATAATCGAAGGTGACTCATGGGCTTTTACAAAGCTTGCCATCACCAGCGGTATCATCGACGACGATGAACCTATAAGTTCGGATTGAAATACTAAATAAGGACAAAACGCCGCAAGCAAAGATGCATATATGACTGCAAATCGCCGCAATCTCAATGCCTTTGAAAGCAGGAAGCTGCCGATTGCGAAAATGAGCAGATTGGCTACAATGAGCAGGTTCCAGCTTTTCAGCGGCGGCAAAGGTAGCATTAGGAGCCGAAAAGGCCACGAGACAGCTGTTTCGACATCGGCAAAAAAAGGCGCGCCGCAGCCGGCAAGTGGGTTCCAGAGCGGCAGAACCCCGCGCCGCAGTTCGCCTGTCAGAAAATGATGATTTGGAACGAAGTACTGGTATACGGAAGCATCATAACCTTCACGATTAGGGCTCCAGTATTTTGCATATAAAGTATCACGTTGCCCCAGCTGGTAAACTCGCGATATCGGCCTGTTTTGAAAAACTGTTTGGGCAAAGCAAATAAGGACAGTGGCTGCAATAATTAGAGCTGTAAAAAGATTCAGCCAGAACTGCTTTTTGTTTCTGGCTGCGTCCTGTCCGGCCTGGCTCGAGCTGGTGGCTAGCAAATACTTCACTTTATCTGGGCTTGAGAAAGAGTAGCACGCCTGCCGCCCGGCCCTTTCTTAAGCACTGTCAAGAAAAGCAGTTGATTGATAGCAGTTTAGAAGAACTTAGTCTCAGGGCATTTCTGCCAGAATTGCTGCTTTTGAGTGAGCGACCCTCCTGATTATTAAAATAAGTCAATGAGCGCCCTGCTTTTTGAGATCTTCCCAATGAATGACAAGAGGCCGGATGCTAATATTGACAGCGCTTTCTGCTTATTTTGGATCAACTCAAAAAGGACGCAGCCCGGCTGTGATTTTCAGCAGCATTCAATACTTTCTGTTTTTGCCATTCGTGCTTCTCCTGTACTGGCGATTGCAAGACAAGCCGCGTTTGATCTTGCTGGTTTTGGCAAGCTATTTTTTCTACATGTGCTGCTTGCCTGTTTATGGCTTGCTCTTGTTTGCGCTTTCGAGCGTTTCCTGGCTTATCGGCATGGCAATCGGCAAAAGCGGCAATAGAGCGAACGCAAAAGCACTTCTAACAGGCGGCATTGTCTTAAATCTTGCATGTCTTGTTTATTACAAGTATACGAATTTTATTCTTGTCAATTTTTTCTCGTCGCTGGCATTTCTGGGAAATTACTTTCATATCCAGAGCCTTGCGAATTTGAACTCACCGGTAATGCAAATTGTTCTGCCGCTTGGTATCTCATTCTTTGTTTTTGAGTTCATACATTACCTGGTCGATGTTTATAAGGGCAGCAAGCCGGTTAAATCATGGCTTGAGTTCTCGGCATTTGCCGCCTTTTTTCCTTCTCAGATTGCCGGTCCGATTAAGAGATATCAGGACTTCGAAAGCAATCTGAGAAATCCTGCCCCCCTAACTTTGCCGCTTGTTTACGAAGGAATGACGTTAATCTGTCAGGGGCTTTTCAAAAAGATTGCAATCGCAGACCCCCTAGGCTGGGTGATTGCGCCGTCATTTGCAGCAGTGCAGCCTATTTCCGGAATAGATGCATGGATAGCATTTCTTGGTTTCTCAATTCAGATTTTCTGTGATTTTTCCGGTTACACAGATATGGGG
Source organism: uncultured Candidatus Obscuribacterales bacterium (assembly GCA_964615655.1). GTDB lineage: Bacteria > Cyanobacteriota > Vampirovibrionia > Obscuribacterales > Obscuribacteraceae > JAIEPM01. Next base: position 4,850 of record CAZTQO010000015.1, read on the forward strand.
CGCGGGTCGGCACTGCTTATGGGAATCAGGCTGCCCGTCAATTTCGACCTGCCTTATTTAGCCCAGGACATCAGCAGTTTCTGGCGGCGCTGGCATATATCACTTTCGACCTGGATACGGGACTACATCTATATTCCGATTGGAGGGTCTCGATGCTCGCATTTTGAGAGCATGCGCAATTTATTTGTGACTATGACTCTCTGTGGGCTCTGGCACGGAGCCGCCTGGCAGTTTGTTGCCTGGGGAAGTTTGCACGGACTGGCCCTGATTGCAAACAGAGAATGGAAAAAGCGTCTTGACAGAATTGAATCGGCTGAAGTGCAAGAATTCTTTCAGCTGGGTCCGCTAAAGGCCTTCAATGTCCTGCTTACCTTCCTCTTTGTGGCCGCTTGTTTCGTGATGTTCAGGGCTCCGAATTTGCAGTCGACTTTCAATGTCCTGGGCTCGCTTTTGAATTTCCAGCTTGAAAGTAACACAATCGAACTCTTGGTTCGGACAGGAGTACTGGTTTTCCTGCCTGTCTACCTCATATTTTTTCTTGCAACTGAACTTGCCAAAAAGCAGGCAAAGCTACACGAGCCCTGGCAGCTTGTTTATCCAATTCCGCTCAGGCTTGCCGCCTGGACAGCCACAGCTCTCTTTGTATTTGCTGCCAGACCCAGCCAGGTCACCCCATTTATTTATTTCCAGTTTTAGCGAGGCGTGCCAGTGCGTTCTTATACAAAAGAGCAAATAAATAAGCCGGTCGCCGACAGGAAAATTGAGGGCGGTGTCAAACATTTCGGCCCGTCCTGGTACAAACTTGCTTTCCAGATTATCGTATTTCAGATTCTGGCATTTTTAGTTGTTGAATTCTCGCTCTTGCTTGCAGGGCTCGGAGAAGAGGAAATCTTTAAGCTTGATCCGCTCTTAGGTTTCTCGCACATGGAAAATAAGAAAGTTACCTGGCGCTCCGAAGGCCTTGCTACTTCTTATTTTAATGCAGACGGCATGCGCGAGCCCGGGCTGACAATTGCAAAACCGGCAGGTATTTATAGAATAGCGTTGCTTGGTGATTCGCTGACTGAGAGTCTGCAGGTGCCTGTTGAAAGTAGTTTTGGCTTTAAGATTCAGAAAGAACTGAAAGAACTGCTTGGCAGACCCGTTCAGGTTGCTAATTTCGGTACTTCCGGCTACTCAACTGCTCAGGAATACTTGCAACTCAAAAGCAAAGTGCTCAAATACAAGCCTGATTTGGTGTTGCTTTGCTATAACAGCCGTGATTGTTTTGAGAACTGGTCGCCGCCTGATGAAGTGCTTACAAACGTGCGCCCGGCTGCGCTTCATTTGCCCGGTGGAAAACTGGTTGTGGACAGCAGTCCGGTAAGCCAGTGGCTGAAAAGCCCCCGGGCACGATTCTTGAAACAGGTGGAGCTCTTGAGACAGCACAGCCGGCTCTGGGGGATTTATTCGGCTGCCGAGCTTGACTGGAGTTTGCATAACGAAACTTATAAAAGGCTGGTGCTCTTTTTTACAAGACCTGGAAAAGCAATTCGTTTGATTTCAAATGATCTGTCTGCTTACTTTAAGGCGACCTGTACCGAGCTCTCTTCTAAACTGGCTTCGGGTCTGAAAGCTACTACGAAGACGCCTGCTTCGAAGACTGCGGCCTTAAGAAGTGCCTCGCTTGCAGCAACCGCGCCGGAAGCAAAAGCACCCGCAGCAAAAGCGGCTCTAGAAAATCCCTCGCTTGCAGCAAACGCGCCGGAAGCAAAAGCACCCGCAGCAAAAGCGGCTTCAGGAAATCCCGGGTCCGCGCTAACCACTGCGGCAGCAACGCCAGGAGCAGCCGCGCCGGCTGATTTACGCCTGAACTATCAGGAGCTGATTGTGCGTACGCTTGGATCTTTGATTGCTGAAATGAGAGATGCAGCCGGCGCTGCCGGTGCAGGGTTTGCAGTGGTGGCAATGCCTGTGCGCTCGGCGCTTTATGCAAAGCAGGGAATGCAAACTTCTTTCAATGATTATGATTACAACGATGAGTTGAAAATGCTCTTGAGAGTCTGCAAAGAAAAAGATATCAAGTTCTTAAATATGCACGAGCCTGCAAAAACACTGACTGCAAGCGAGCGTGACTATCTTTTTTACCTGGTTCATCTTACGCCGAAAGGACATGAGTTCCTTGCTTCGAAGCTGACACCGGAGCTTAAGAAGCTGATTGAAAAAGACTAAAATACTTTCCAGTCGATTGAATCAAGTGCGGGTATTTGCAAAGGCGGCAAGAAGCGCAGGTTTGCACTTTTGAATTCAACCATGCTTTTTAGCGCTTCCTTTCGTTTCAAAAAGAGCAGGTCCGGTTGAAATGGCGAAAAGAGGACATTCAGTTCCAGGTTCTTCAACGCAAGCACATCGGCTGGAATGATATCCGAGAAGCTGCACTCATTGTATTTTCCTGAGGAATTTGCCGTGTAAGCGATTGCTATGGGTTGCCATTCTGACGACCAGCTTTGCTGCTCGTTCTTAGAGTCCAGACCGGTGAAGCTGAGTCCGACAAAATAAGGCCGGTTGCCGTGCAGATTACGGCTGATGCACTTAAAGCTGAAGCGGCTGCCTTCAGGCAGCCTGCCGATTTTAAGCGGTGAGTTGTCTGCCTTAAAACTGTACGGGTTCTGGCCGTTGACTATCTTTGGAGCCGAGGCATCCACAAAGCTGATTTCCCTGCCGAAAAGCGGAGTCTTGTCCGGCTCGTTGCTTCCCTGATAATTGTTGTCCCTGTTCGGCGTTTTAGTTGCTGCAGCTTTTTCTACTGGCACAAGAATCCGCACGCGGTATTGACCATATTGTTTGCCGCTTGCCTCCGAAAGATCCTGGCTTGCTTTCATTGAGTCTGGCGCTTTTTCAAGTCTCATAGCAAGCCTTGTGCTCCCGTTGATTCTCAATTTTTCAATTACCCGGGGATCCCGGTGGTCAAAGGTAGTGAAGCCTTTTGTGTATGAGAACGTGCGAATTGAAGGGAGGTAGGCAGTTTTCGGATCTGAATTTAAACCCGAATCCGGGTAATCACCGTAAACGATAATTTCCTCTCCGGGTTTGCGGGTTCTGATTTCCAGCTTGTTATCAGCCCCTGCCTTCAAGAGATTGGCTTTAAAAGGAACCACCCACCAGTTGCGGAAGCTGCGAATATCTCTGGACATGCCCTCGGCCTGAATTGCCAGGCATTGCAAGATGTCGTGGTTATCCGTTTGCAGTTGAGCCAGTGGTAGCGCTTCTTCACTGAGTTCCTTGCCGTTTATCTTAAGCGCAAGTGGTGGGGCCAGCGTTTCAGCGCTCATGTCCACAAGCACAAATGCATCTGTTTCTGAACTTAAGGGACTGAGTGCATCAACAGGAAGCCGGATGCTCTGGCGGATGCTTTGAGTGGCGCTTATTTTGCACTGCCACTCCCGCCAGTCGTGCGATTGAATAGTATAGAAGCCGGCTACAACTGTCACCAGCAAAAAAATGCTTCCTGTGAATAATTTTGAATACAAGAGTGCCTTTCTTGTCTCGATCATCGAAGCAAGAACTCTGAATGAAAAAAGCAGTGAGATAAGAAGCAATGAGCCGCCAAGAAGCAGGCTGAGCCAGGGAGCAAAATCCAGAGCCGAAACTGGCAAATAAGCCGCTATTAAATTGGCGGTTTCGCCGCTTTTGCTTAATGCAAGGAAAGCAGCAGCAGTCACCAGCAGAACTAGAGCAAGAGCATTAAGTCGCTGCCTGCTTTTGAGTGCTCTCGAAATGTAAAAGGCTGCCAGCAAGACAACTGCAGGCATGGCTGTTACGGCGTAGCGGCTGATTGTTTCAAATGGAATATAGGCAAAATGAAAAAGCACAATGCCGGCAAAAACAGAAGCGGCAGTAAAACTACGCGAGAGAGTTTTGTGCTTGCTTGCAAAAAGCAGCAAGCCAAGCGATATGCTTGCCATCAAAAGCAAGAGCTGGTGAAAAAGTGACTGCAGCTCAAGCGGTATAAAAAAGAGCGAGTAGTGATATTCGTTCCAGACCGCGGCCCAGAGTCGTGCCAGCTTCTTTATTTGCAGGCCCAGAAAAGCAAGTGGGTTTTGTCCGGCTTTTTCGACAATTGCCGAAAGCACGTGTTCAGTATCTCCCGGGAAAGTATGCGTAAGCGGGTAGCATCGCCAGCCGTCTTCCTCTATGTAATTTCCGGCAAAAATATTGAAGGATGGTACACGATTAACTGTGATTGAGTACTTGCCGTTTACAGCTTTGTTGAAAGCTGCCCATGGAAGAAGCACCAGCGCTGCTCCCAGCAAAGCCGCTGCTGTGCGCCCGGCGTATCGGCGCCAGGCTTTTTTTAACAACCCTGTCTGCGTTTGTGATTTCAAAAGCTTTAGAGCTGAAAGCGGCATTAAAATTGCAGCAAGCAACGGTGGTATCAGTATGAATGCCGGTTTGGAAAGCATCATCAAACCGGAAACAATACCGATGCTGCCCCAGCTAAGAGCAAGGGCCGTGCGTCCCTGTTTCTGGTGCCTCAGTAGCGCCTTGAGCACAAGTGCAGTCCAGATGCTCAAGAGAAAATACGAAAACGGCTCGCTGTAGCAGTGTTGAGTATTTATAATCGCGGCTGGATAAAATGCAAAAGTCAGACCTGCGATAAATGCAACCCGGCGGTTAAATGCAAGCCGCCCGGCCAGATAAATCAGGACGCAAGTAAGTGAATCTAGAAAAGAATTGCAAAGTGCAATTTGCACTGAAAAGGCATCGAAAATCGGCTTTTGTGGATTCACGCCAAAGAGCCGCTGGACAAAGGCCAGATAGGCCGGATAAACCGGACCATCAATTTGGAGCCGGTCGCTCAGGCTCATCGATACCATTGATTGAAGACCCTGGGTCTGAGATGCGCCTGAATGGTAAATGCGCGAAATGAATTCAAACAAATTGGCAGACTTGCTGGCTTCAGCAAGCAGGCATGTGCCTGAGCGCAAAAAATTGTAGGCGTCACCGTAGTGAGCAATACGGTGTTCCATGAATACAGCATTGTATAAATAACGAAGCAAAAAGGCCAGCACGAAAATAAACCCTGCTTGAAAGAAAGGATTATGCAGGAGTTTTTGAACTGCGGACTTTTGCGTCATGCATTTTTCTTCTCGGAAAGATACGCTTGCCGTGGTCATGGGTTCACCCAAATGCTGACCGCATCGCAATAATCGCCTGTTTTCCTGCCGCTTTTGTCGAGCCCGACAGCGCGCAGCTGGTAATAGCCGCTGCCATTGAATGCTTTTTCCGGCAGTTCAAGCCTTGTTGCCGGCCCCTTTTTGACTATCTCAAATCCGACTGCATCGGCAGATTCGCTGTCCTGCATATTCTCAAAAAAGAATTCTCTTTTTGAGACCTGCAATTTGAGAGACTCGGCTGTTTTTGACTGCAACTCTACTTTTAAAGGCGCCTTACAGCTAATGACTCCGTAATTATTCGCGCTTTCACTTAAGATAATTTGCGGGCAGACTTCGCTTGCAGCTAGTAGCTCAAGCTTTGAAATCGTTATTTCCTTTACTGCTGGCAAGAAAATGCCCAGTTGAGAAATCTTGCTTTGCGCGTACCAGCGCCATTGCCGTCCAATCGGTATCAGGGCGGTTCTTAGTGTTTCCGGACCGGCATTGAAATCCGGATTGAGAACATAGCTGCATGAATTAGAGCTGTCCTGGTTTTCTGCAACTGCCTTTGAATTTGCATCCGCCTGCCAGCGCAGCAAAAAAGGCAGCTTTATTTTGTTGTTTGAAGATTTGAAGCTGATTTTCAAATATGAATAAGCAAGGGGTGAAAGCTGATCGCAGGTCAATAAGATTCCGTCCTCATCTTTGAGATCTCTTACGGTCAGAGCGCCGTTGGCAAAGCTGTATTTTGCCCTTCCGTATGTATAAGGCGTAATCTCTGATCTTTGCAGGCTTTCGTTCAGCTTAAATTCAAGACTGGTATTCTCCTTACTATGGTCCTGTGGAATCAATTCGAATGACTTTTTCTGCCGATCCCAGACATAAGGCCCTTTTATGCTACTTGAGAGCAATGATTGATTAATAAGTGAACGCAAGCGGGCTCCATCTATCAAATTACGGTCGCCGAACAAGACCGGGTCAAAGGTAAAGAAGGGTTCAGAGAGCTGCTTCTTGGTGAACGGGGGCGATAGCAACATTGCAAAGGTTGCTCCGTTCAGGATCATATGAGCGCCTTTGTGCTCTTTTGGTACACCCAGCAAAATCACCTTATCGTGCGGATTTAATTGAGCCTGGATCTTGCGGGCCGAATTCCATACTGCTTTGACTTCCTTGCCTGCATGTATCCATGCCAGGTTGCAGACATAAGCTGCCCGATTAAAATTCAGAGCTAAAAAGCTAAGTGCGAGCATACTCAGGACTTTGAACCTGAAAGCCAGTTTCTCCGGGAGCTTGGCGTCAGGAGCCAGCAATACAACCGGCAGAAGCGCACTGAGCGACATGCTCAAAAAGAAGCAGAACCTTGCACCTTCAAGATTGTAGCCCAATCCGAAAAGACGGTATATGGGTGCTGCCTGGCTGAGCGCCCAGAAAAACAGAAAGGCGCAGATTCGCCAGGGAACTGAGTTGCAGAGCAATTTAATCAGAACAAGAAAGAAACAAACGAAATACGCGGCTAAGAGCATCTCTTTTGCATGCGGCTGCCCTGAAAAGATATCGTAGGGTAAAGGCAATAACAGGCGCTGCCAGTTGTCCGGATCAAGCCAGCGCGCATAAGCACTCGCACTCTGGGATGCCCCTACCGATCCGTTGTAACCGCCAAGCAGCGTGCCGAGGCTTAGATAACGGATTAAAAAATAGAAAGCCGTGGCATACCAGACGGTTTTGCTTGCCTGCCAGGCTGCATGCATTTTGCTTTCTATCTTTTGAAAGCCACTTGCAGCTTTCTTTTCTGTTTCGCCCAGAAATGCCAGCGCCGCAAGCACCGGCGCAAGTCCGATTGCCATTTCTTTCACGCCGATTGCCAGGGCAAAAAAGCAAACGCCGGCTGTACTCAAAATCAGTGAATGCTTCTTTGATAGTTGCTCGGTTTTTTGGTTTCTGTAGAGAAAAATGCAAAGCGAGGCCAGGTAGAACATGGCACAGGCTGAATCGACTCTGCCTACAACCCAGGAAATGCTTTCGCAATGCAAAGGGTTACTTGCAAACAGGACTGCGCTGAAAAATCCGGCCAGATTAGCCCTGAGTTTACCGAAGCTCTTGCAAAGCCGGCTGATAAAGAGGTAAAGCAGGCAGCTAGTGGCAGTAAAAAAAACAAGGTTCGATAAATAGTAACCAAAGGGATTGGCTTTCCAGAGCGCATAATCAAAAACCAGCGTCAAGAGCAAGACCGGCCGGTAAACGCTCATATTAGGCACTTGCATGTAGTTTCCGCAGAAATTGGACCAGAAAAGCTGCCAGTTTCCTTCGAAAATCTGGTGAACGTATCTGATTTCACCTATGTCGTCTGCAAGAAAGTAACTTGTGAGACTGCGTGCAAAAGTAAGGATACAGACTGCAATTATCAGTGCCAGTGCCACAGCTGCACTTGAGAACACCCGCTGCGCAGTTTTTTCAAAGCCGGAGCGAGCTAGCCCTGTAATTTCAGGCTTTTTGCTTATTTCTTCTGCCAGGCTTGTTGTATGCACCGTGTCCGACTCAATCAGCTGCCAACCAAAATCTCGTCTACAATTTCGCTCTTTGACAATTTCGCTCTTTGACAATTTCGCTTGGCAATCTTAGCAAGCAGGTGTCTGTCTTGCCTTTACGAATACTTAGCTTCCTCCTTTTCAAAGCAATTCTTTGCAAAGTATTTTGACTTTTTCGGCTTTTGAAATCGCTGTTTCTGCAGGCTAAAGACTGCCAGGTCCGGCGTTCAGGTCGTTGATTGCAGTCAGAATCCGCAGCTGCGATTAAATTGTTAATAAAGACCAGCACGGCCGGCCGGGAGTTGATAGCTGTCAGGAGCTCGCTTTGCTGCGACTCATCCCCTGTTGACAATCGGCTTCAGTCCAGTGTATTAAAAGCTTCGCGGCTAATTTCCAGACAGCATGGAATCAGCTCCGGTTCCGGAGAATTACTAAGCCATAAAGAGTGCTGGGAAAGAAAAGGATTTTGCTCTAAACTTGTAGATCGGATTATGGCAAAAATTCTCATAGTTGAAGACGAGCCGTCACTGGCCGAACCAATCAGAGCCTATCTTTCACACGAGCACCATCTTGTGGAAGTGGTGGGCGATGGGTCCGAGGCTATGGAGCGTCTTAAATTCTATAAATATGATGTCATCATCCTGGACTGGATGCTGCCGGGCTTGCTGGGCGTTGAGGTTTGCAAGCAGTTCCGGGCAAACGGCGGAACCACCCCGATTTTGATGCTCACTGCAAAAAAGCAAACTCAAGAAAAGGTTTTTGCACTTGATCAGGGTGCTGACGATTACCTGACCAAACCCTTTGACGTTCAAGAAGTTTCTGCAAGAGTGAGAGCACTCTTGAGGCGCCCCCAGGCGGTTGCCGGAAATGTACTTAAGGCCCGCAATGTCGTGCTTGAACCGGCTACTTTCCGGGTTACACGAGATGGCCAGGAAGTGCAGCTTTTACCCAAAGAGTTTGCGCTTTTGGAGTTTTTCATGCGCCACCCCAATCAGGTGTTCAGCGCCGAAGCCTTGTTAGACAGAGTCTGGTCTTCCGACTCAGATGCATCACCTGAAACCATTCGAACTTACATAAAGAGACTCAGGCAAAAAATAGACACTCAGGGGCAGGTATCGCTAATCAGCACCGTTCATGGTGTGGGCTATAAACTGGACGCCTGAGCCTGAGTATTTGGTGTCTGCCTTTGCTTTTGCCGGGAGCTTTTGGAAAGTTTCTGGGATTATTCCCAATCAAGTCCGCTGTCTATGAAGCAGGCTTAAAGCAGATCCGGTGATATTGTCACAATTTTTCCACGGCTGGCAAATAGATTTAATTTGGCGGGAATCGGAAGAGATATTCTTCCCTGAGCGATTGGAAGAAAGTTGAGAGCGGCACAAATACAAGTGCCCCTGGCTTTCGTTTGTTTGCAGGGAGTCAGTTTAATGAGCCTATCTGATTTTTACAGCAATTTGAAAAAGATTTTTTCTTTTGTGAATCTGCCTGCAAGAGGCTTTAGAGAAGCGCAGCCAGGCACAGGTTCAATTGCCCGTGGTTTGCGTCGTTCTGTTTATAGCGCCGAACTTGAGCAGGGTAAAAGTGAATTTGAAGACAAGGACTGCATGGGCTGCTCCAGGCAGGTGCGTGTACGAGAGTTGCCGGCCCGCCCGCGTTATGCCAGAGTGGCTGTTGAAACAACACGCTCCGGAATGGAAGTCCTGCGCTGGATCGAGGATGCAAACGGAGCCCTGCATTGCTTTGAATATGATGGCGAGCGGCTTGCCGCCTGTGTGGATATTTCGGCGAACTCGCATGAAAGATGGCGGGCTGAATATGATCAAAACGGGAATTTACGTTGCTGGCGGCGCGAAGATGATGAGGGCGGCTGCGAGTTGATGGCACCACATCTGGAGGCAATTGACAAAAACGGCAATCGATATTTTCGAGCTGAGGACGGCGGCAGGATTATTGTCAAACCCAGTGGTGCTGCTTTTGCTATCTGAAATGGCTAGCGCACAGTGATTTGCCGAAATTTTTGTCGTTGTCCGTAAAAATTTGACTGCGCATAAGCCGTGGCATTTTGAAGACAGGATAGAATGGAGAAGTATGCGGCTGCCGAGATCTAGTGCTCCAGGACGTTCTCTGCCTGTTAGTTTAAGGTAGCTGCTTTGTTTAAAATCAATTAGCTGCTTTGTTTTTGCCTGGAAACCGGCAAGTTCGGATCGGCTCCCCATTCCATCATCGAGCCGTCATAGACCGGCAGCACTTTGCCTGTATAAAGCTCGGCAAGTAGGGCAATTGTGCAGGCTCGTACCCCGACCTCGCAGAAGGCGACTGTTTTGCGCTCAAAAAATTCCGGCGCCGGCAGCAGCATCTCAAATTTGCTTTTGTCTATGAAGCTTCCGTCGCTGTTAAAAATCGCAGCATACGGGATCAGATATGCGTGCGGCAGGCTACCCGTGCGCGGCATATAGGGATAGGAATCGCCTACAAATTCCTCCGGAGTTCTTGTGTCGATTAAAATCGGGTAGGGATTTTCTTGCATCATCGCTTTGAGTTCGTCAAGCAATACCCGGCGCTTTTGATCGCGGCAGACTTTAAAAGTGATATTTGATAAAGAGTTATTTGATTGAGCGGGATAGCTTTTGCTTTCCGAATTTGTGCAGGCGCCGCCGGCCTTTAGCCAGGCCTGATAACCGCCGTTTAGAATAAATACTTTAGTGGCGCCGAAATATAAAAGCATCCAGGCAATCCGCCCTTCTCTGCCTTTTGATCGCGGGCCGTCTGCATAAATAACTATGCTTTCATGGCTGTCGAAACCGTATTTTGAAAGACGCGCCGCCACTTCTTGATCGCTCAGATCAGATAGAAGCCCCCAGTAGCCCGGCTGATCCAGTTCGGGGTTCAAACCGGCGGGAGCCTTAGCACACCACTCCTCCCATGCTAAATGTACAGCCCCTTCGATATGAGCTTCTTGGTATTCTTCCACAGGTCTTGTGTCGATGATTGAAACTCTCTGATTCTTATCAGCAAGAAGCTGCTTCAACTCTTTAGCACTGATTAAAGCAAGTGGCATCTTTCTCGGTCCTTGTTATAAATAAGCAGTATATATAGGCAAGCTCAGGGTCTGGCGTTGGGCACAAGCGAGCTATCGGGCAAAATAGCTTCTTGCAAGAAAGAATCGAAGTCATTCTTAAATTGTGCAAGAGCCGGTTTGAAAATGTACATCATATGGCCGCTTTCGTAAAAGGTCAGCCTGGCGTTTTTGCGAATTGCAGGATCAAGAGCCAGCTGGTTAATAGTATATTTGGAAGCAAAATAGGGGGTAGCAAGGTCATAATAGCCGCTGCAAAACCAGACTTTCAAATAAGGATTTCTGCTCATTGCCTTGCGCAGATCGTTTGAAACATCTAAATATCGGTTCTGGGCATGTTTCCAGCTCCAGGGTCTTACATTTGCAAGCGTCTCATATGGAAAGTCGCTTTCGAACTTAAGTTCTTTGCGCACATAATCATTGAAGGTCGCAGTGAAAGTTCCGGTTACAGCTTCAGCGCTCGGATCGAATTCATGATCGTCGGTGCCCGGATAATATCTGATGCCTTTGAAGCGGCTATCGTATCGGCCGAGTTGCCTGTTTTCGTCCATAAGCAAATGAGTGAAAAAGAGCGAGTCGTCTACCCTGTTGTTCAGCTTGTTTATGTAGTTAGCCTCCAATCCGATAAGCTTTGCCAGCCGCTCTGAAACTTCCCGCTTCTTTTCGGTGCTTAATTTATCACCCTGAAAAAGTGCTTGCAAATATTCACCGGAAGCAAACTCTTCTGCTTCATGCAAAATGGCTGAAAGTGGCTTGCTCTGCAACTCCGGAGCTAGCTTCTTATGGTACCAGGCAGTTGCTGCGTAACTGGGCAGGAAAAGAATATAAGGAATATCGTTGCCGGGGTTGAAGGCAATTGTGGAGAAATTCAATACTGTTGAAACCAGCACGATCCCGTTTAAATAAATGCCGTATCGCTTTTGCAGGTAATCGCTCAGCCCGGCGGCCCTTGTAGTTCCGTAACTTTCGCCTACTATTAATTTGGGAGATGCCCAGCGCTGGTTTTTTGTGAGATAAAGCCTGATGAATTCAGCAACGCTTTCGATGTCTTCGTTATAGCCGTGGAACTTTTTGGGATCTTCATCGGGTTCGGAGCGGCTGAAGCCTGTAGATACCGGGTCGATAAAAACAAGGTCGCTTGCATCCAGCCAGGAATAAGGGTTGTCTTCGAGTTTAAATGGCGGCGGCAGTGCTTCGCCCCGCTCTGAAAGCACGGCGCGGCGAGGGCCAAGCCCGCCCATGTGCAGCCAAATAGAGGCCGAACCGGGCCCGCCGTTGAATGAGAATGTGAGCGGACGTTTGCTTGTCGCTCCGCCGTCCTCGCGGGTGTAAGCTATGAAAAATACTTTGGCAAGAGCTTTGGGCTCCTTCTTTTTCTCTTTGCTATGGGCCTTGTCTTTGTCGTCGCTTTCTGAATGACTGCCGCCCCTGTGTTTTTCGGAATAGTCTTTTAAAAGCATGTAACCCGCGGTGGCTTTGTATTTTATGTTTTTGCCGCCAATCGTAACTGTGTGCTGGCTCACTTTCAGTTTGCTTTCGGCTTCTTCGCTTTTGTCTTTGTCTTTAGCGCCGGTCTCTTTGCCCGGCTTATTTTCTTCGTCTTTCTTGCTGTCGGAGTCCGCCTTGCTTTCGTCCTCACACTCACTCTGTTCTTTTGCCTCAACGCTGAGTCCCGCTATACAGGCATAGATCGGCATAGCTGCAATGATCGCAGCAAGCAAAATTCTGAGTGCTTTATTAAAGTTCAAGTTCAGGATATTCATGTAATTAGACTTGCAAATTTGGTCAGTCAAAAGTTTGAAGGGCAAATATAGCATAGCTGCAGAAGCTTGCATCATTAATTGGCAGGCAGAGCGGAGCTGAGTCATGTCAAGGCATAACCTATGAAGCACCGCTGGATGCTTCGCTTCGAACAGTTCCGATTAAATTATGCATAGACTTTTCTAGTTCTTCAAACTTTGCCGGTTGTGAACGGAATCCGATGTAGTAGTCCGGCCTAATCAAGTATTGTGCCTCAGAACTTGCTCCATATAAAAGTTGCGCGCTTTGATCTGGATCGAGGTATACATTACCTTCGAATTTCAGAGAAGCCGGAACTCGGTTGGCAGAAATAATGAGATGACATTTTACAAGATCGCCAAACTTTTGTTTGACGTTTTCAGCGATTGCTTCCATATTGCGGTAGCCTTCCTCCGTGGGCTTTCCGTCAAAGAGCAGGAGATTGCTTTTGGTGTTGCGCAAGACTTGATAGAGGCGTACTTGCACTCCCGTTTCGTCCGTGAGCAAGACATCTGGTGCATGGTCGCCGGGCAATGGTGCACGAGCAAACTCCATCCAGGCCGGTAGTGAAGGACGCTCTCCCGATGCCGAATGCAGTTCTACGTCCCCTATATCGCGATATTCGCTAACTATCGGACTTTTGCGATAATTGATTGCCGTCATGGTGCCAACGCTTCTCAGCCTCTGAACGAAAATGTCTTGTTGGCTAAGGAAGCTAACCATGTGGTTCCTGATTTGCTTAGCCACGGGGTTTCTCAAGAAAGCAAGCTTGGTGGCAATATCTGTGCCCTTGAGCAGCATTTGCCCAACTGGGTGCCGTTCTTCCTGATAGGAATCTAAGAGGCGCTCGTGAGCATGACCTTTAACAACCAGCGCCAATTTCCAGGCGAGATTGTATGCATCTTGCATGCCGGTGTTCATCCCTTGTCCACCAACAGGACTGTGAATGTGTGCGGCGTCTCCTGCGACAAAAGCATGTCCAACCCGGTACTGCCCTACGCTGCGGCGATGAATCCGAAACCAGGCCAGCCAGTGTGTTTTCAGAATATCCACGTTGCCCGGACCTCGTTGATTCAGTAGAGTTTGCATGAACTCTTGGCTTGGAGCATCACCAATGACTGTTGTTGCCTCTACATTGGCAAGGGTGCGAAACCTGCCCTTGCCCATCGGAAAAAAAACCAGAGCCCCTTCTTCGTGAAAGAAAGTGGATACTTCATCTTCTGCTACGCCTGAGTCAATATCTATATCTGCAAGGCCAAATTGCTCTTGGTACGCGCTTCCTTCAAAGCTCAAGTTGAGCAACTTGCGGACATTGCTGTGGGCGCCGTCACATCCGAGCACCCATGCGGGATTGCTGAGCTCCTCTTTTCCGGTTCTGTCTTTAAGGGTTACAGTAAGCGTTCCATTTGACTCGGACATATCAGTGAGCTCAAAGCCGCGCTCGATTGTTCCACCCAGAGATTGCAACTTCTCTGTCAAAATGCGCTCGATCTCAACTTGAGAAAGCATAAGAATGAATGGAAACGGCGAATCAAGCTCCGCTGTAGTCACTCGAGCTAAGCGAGTCTTTCCCGTATTCATTGTGAAACCGCCGCAAATGTTGCCGCGCGCTATCATTTCTTCGGCAAGCTCCATGCTTTCAAACATCTCCAGGCTGCGAGCATGGATTGCAAGAGCCTTTGATTTGTCGCCTGGTTCCAGCAGTTTGTCTATAATTCGGCATTCGACGCCGTGTTGGCGCAGGCAGACGGCCAGTGTCAAACCAGTTGGACCCGCACCTACTATGAGAACTGGCGCCTGCATAGTTTTCTTCCTCCCGTGAACTTATTGCACATTTTACAAAATAACCCTAGCATCAAAATGGATAAAGTGTTTATGGCACGTTAATTTGGTATTGGCTAATTCTGCTAAGAGCTAAAATACGCGAACTTTGATGCTCTGAAGGACCTGAGCCTTTCTTAGTGCTGGCAAGCCGGGCAATAATGGCTCGAGCGTCCGGCGATTTTTATCTGTACGATCTTGCTGCCGCATTTGCGGCAGGGCTCATTTTTTCGACCGTATACAAGAGCCTGATTTTGATAATTGCCGTTTATGCCGTTTGTATTTGTATAGTCTCTTAAAGTAGAGCCACCAAGGGCGATGGCATCGGAAAGCACCTGATTGATTTCCTGGCTCAAGACAAGAAGCTCGTTATATGTGATGCTTCCTGCCTCTCTATCCGGCAAAATTGCAGCCCTGAAAAGTGATTCATCAGCATAAATATTGCCGATTCCGGCCATAATGCTCTGATCTAGTAAGGCTTGCTTAATGCTTTGCTTTTTGCCTGCAAGTACTTTCTTCAGGGACTGGCAATCGAGCCCTCCCAAGGCTTCCGGGCCGAGGCTGCCTAAGGAGGGGGCTACTTCTTCAAAGCTCAGCTCGGCCGGAACTCCCCAGATTCTGCCGAATACACGTGGGTCGTCAAACAGAAGTTTGCGTCCGTCTGCAAGCAGAAAGCGAATGCGCACATGTGCCGGTTCTGCTTGCTTTTGATCGAGAATTAATAGGCGCCCCGACATGCGCAGGTGTATTATCAAACCGGTGTTTTCGCTCAATTCGATAAGCAAGTATTTGCCACGCCTGGCAAAGGACTTGAAATGCTTAGCGCTGAGCAGCTTTGCAAACTGCCTGCCTGTGGGGTATGCAAGTGATTCTTTTCGAATCACTTGCAGGCTCTTGATGCTGGCGCCGGCAAGCTGTTTTGCAAGCCCGCGGCGAACTGTTTCTACTTCCGGTAATTCAGGCAAGCAAAGCTCCTTCTTCTGCTGCTTCTTCTGCTTTTTTCTTCTATTTCTTTCTCTTCTTTCTCTTCCTGGCTTTTTTTCTGCAGGAAATTTCAACCTGCCCCTGGATTTTCGTATACGCGATTTAGTGTAGCAATACACGCTTTCGTCTAACGAGTTTAGCCGGCCAAGCCACTTTCGGGCAGTTAATTAATAGAAATTGCCCGATTAAGCAACAATAAATTCACAAATGGACCCTAAACTCAGAAATGAGTCAGGGGAGTTTAACTTAGTTTTCAGTCGACTTATTTTTGATGCAGGGAGTTGGGAATGACGCCACTGGTTTTTAATATGACTGATGAGCAATGGTTTGCAGATATTGAAGCTTCTGAGCGCCGGAAAAGGCGTCAGAGCCAGGAAAGCAACGTGGTTGAGCAGGCTGTGGAAGGACTGCGTGGCCTGCTTAAAGATCTCAAAGACGGGTTCAGCCTGCCAAAAGGTGCCAGCATCAAGTATGCCTCTTTTTGAGGCTTGCATTAATTATGCCAGCTCGATGAGCCGGAAGATATGATTTTCCAAGTAGGATAAGTAATAGGAATCCACTACGGGGAACTATTTTGCTTGTTCGGAAAGAAGAAAGTCATGCTGAAATTGCCTGGAGCGTCGCTCGCGATTGTTGCTGTAGCCTGCTTTCGGGTGTCTTTCTCAAAATAGTCGGCTTGCTTTTTTTCTTGACCTGTTTGCAGGCACCCTGCTATGCCGGTGACGAGAATTTCAGCAAAGCTCTTTGTGCATACAAGCAAAAAGATTATGCCGGTGCCTGCAAGCTCTTTGAAAAAGCAAAAGGCGAGGATCCGTATAATGCTGAAGCAAGATATTATCTGGCTAACAGCTATATGTTTTTGCATGACGGCAAGGCTGCTATGAAAGAATACTGGGCCTGCTTCGAGCTTGAACCTCTCAGCCAGCACGGTCAGCTTGCAAGACAGGCATTACTCGGATTCGGCAAGAAATTCAACGGCTTTTCGAAACAGGCAGATAGCAAAAGAAAGGTTGCTGCTGATGAACCACGGAGTATCAAGCAGTCGGTGGCTCTGATCAAGAAACAGAGCTGTGAACGTGAAAGTCTCAATCATGCAGGCGGTGAAAGATTTGCGAGTCGGGCTCTTGCTGGCGGTGAAGAAAGAAACCAGCGTCTGAATGCTGCAGCTGAAGCGCTGGCTCGCGATCTGACTCCGCCGAATAACCAGATGACACCGACTTTGCAGCAAGAGCTGCATGAAATTCGCCAGCGTGCAGTCTTTGCCGGTCAGCACGCCAGGCAGAATGCCCAGCAGGAAGCGGCAAAACATATGGCTGCTGCAGCTGCACGTTCAGTATCGATTGAAGCAAGTGCTGCAAGCTTACTTTCGTTAATCGCAGAAGACCCCAGACCGGGGCGCCTGAAATTAAAAGCTGCCGGCACAAATCTCTATGTGCGCAATTACGGTTTTGAACCGGGTGATCCGTTGAAAGCGCTGGTGGCAGAGTGGGAGAAAATTAGCAGTCCTGAAAATCTGAACAAAAGCAAGAAAAAGTTCGCAGCCAACAAAACTACGGCGATGGCTGCTCAGGCTGCCCCGGGGCTGAAAGCCGCATCGCGACAGCCGGCGCTCAGGGCCGGACAGTTTCTAAAAGCCCAGAAGTCGCCAGCCAGTTCAAACTTGAAGCGCTTGCCGAAATCAGAGGAAGCGTACCCCGAACTGTCATCGACGCCGCATAAATGGGATGCGGCCTTTGTTCCCGGCAGCAGCAAAATTGTAGTCACCGACGTTTATGGTCATGTGCTTCTGCATTTGAAAGAAGATAAGTCAAGGTAAAATAGGCACTGTTGAATTGAAGCTGGCGAGAGTACTGGTATTGGCGAGATAAGAAGGGGAAGATCTTGCATTCGTTTCATTCAAAACAAAGCAGGCTTGAACTGACAGCTTTTGGTTGCTGCCTGCTTTTTCTGTTTGGGCTGAATGCCGGGCCCTTGTTTTGTCTGCCCGAAGCAGCCGCGCAAGATCTGAGCGAGCGTGAAGCAGATGCCCGGCGCCTGATCAAACTGGCAGAAGATTTTAAGCTGAAAGCCGCCAGATACCATAACGGTGTAAGCAAGCAAGAGAAGACGGCCGGCAAGCTTTCAGCCTCGGCAGAAAAGCTCAATGCCCAAAGCAAAAAGCTGAATGCTCATATAAGACATAATGTCCGAACAACTAACTATGCCACGGCACTGAAGCTCTATAAAGACCATATAGCTGAGTTTCAGTCACATTTACGTTTGTATAACGCTCATTTAGAGGATTATGAAAAGCAGCTTTTAGAAGCTCAGGCAAGTGAAAGCAACCTGCGTTCAAGCTGTAAAGAGTATGCGGACCATGTGCAAAAATATCACATACCAGGAGTGAGAGCTCCGCATGTTTGTGTACAGATGGAGTGGGAAAATAAAGACATGCAGCGTGTGGCCAGTAACTTTCGAGAAGACCAGCAGCGTTCAAAAAAAGCAGAACTTAATCTGGCCATGCAGGAGTCTAAATTGCTGGATGCTCAAAAGGAACGCCTGGCACTTGAGCGAAAACTTTTGCAAAAAGCAAGTTTTGCTGATTTAGAAAGAACTCAGGGCAGCATGTTGTTGAAAGAGTATCAGCAAATTGAGCGTGAATACCGGATGCTCGAATCCGAAAGGAAGAGTCTTTCCGGATTGCAGAATACACAACAGCAAAAATAACTAGAAAGAAGATTACTTTTCTTTTTGCGGCCAGTCGTTGTCTATGATCGTATCTCTCAAAAGCAGCAGATCGATTTTATTTGCTTGCAGACGTTTAACCCATGGCTTGCATAACGTATTCTGGGTGGCGTGGAAAGTGCAGGCAATGGCGGCCTCCACACTGCAAAGCAAGTGGTCTGCTTTTTCATAAAGCTCAATTCTTTCTTTGGGATCCAGGCAGGCTTCTGCTGCTTTAACCAGCCTGTCATATTCAGGGTTAGTCCAGAGTGTGTGGTTATTGGCGTTATGGCTTACAAAAACGCTGGCAAAAGTCTCCGGGTCCGGGAAATCAGCTCCCCAGTTAGCTCTGAAGATTGGCGGCGGATCGCGATGCAGAGTGTTCATATAAACTTTGAATTCTTGATTGCTGATATTCAAATGGAGATTTAAATTGCGTTTGAGTTGATCCTGAATTTGCTCAACTATAAGTTTTGCGTCTTCTCTTGAAGGATAGAGTATTTCGACATCAGGAAAGCCCTTGCCGTCTGGATAGCCGGCTTCGGCAAGCAGCTTGCGGGCGGCCTCCGGGTTATATGCGGGCGGGTCACTGGCTTTGTAACCGGCGAGTCCTTCCGGAATAAAATTGTATGCTGGTTTTTCCTGTCTTCTGAGAATTTTTGGAAAAACGCTGCGTTCGATCGCCATTGAAAAAGCCTTTCTTACCCGCGCATCGTCAAATGGTTTTTTGTGGGCGTTAAAGCCGATGTAGTCTGTCTTTAGGAGTGCCAGATTCCTGTATTCAGGGCTTGAGACATGGGTGGCAACCTCCGGAGTAGGGAAGCTGCGGTTATCGAGAAAATCCAGTTGCCCGCTTTCATATAACGCAAAAGCCGTAGCTTGTTCCGGCACCATAAACATCTGCACGCGTTTCAGTTTAGGTTCTCCATCCACAAATAGCGGATTTGACTCCAGTTCGATTTTGTATTCGTGCTTCCAGTGCTTGAGCTTGAATGGACCGTTGACCACCATGTTTTCCGGGTCTGTCCACCTGTTGCCGTGTTTTTCGATAATGTCCTTGCGTGCCGGTAAAAGAGCGCACATGGCTGTCAGGTTGATGAAATATGAGGCCGGTTTTTGAAGCCTGACTTCAAAAGTGAGATCGTCCGGGCAACTGATACCTAGCAATTCCGGGTCTTTGATTTTGCCCGTATTATATTCGTAAGCATTTTCAATTTCATAGAGAAAAAAAGCATATGGTGCGCCTGTAGCCGGATCTAAAAGACGCCGCCAGGCATAAAGAAAGTCTTTTGAACTTACCTGCTTGCCGTCGGACCATTTTGCTTCCGGACGCAAGTGAAAAACATAGCGCTTGCCGTTATCGGAAATTTCCCAGGACTTTGCACAGGCCGGGTTGCAATTCAGTTCGTTATCAAAACAAGTAAGTCCGATCATTAAATTGCCGATCACGTCAAAAGAATTGTTGTCTGTGCTCAGATGCCAATCGAGGCTGGGTGGCTCGGCTCCCAGATTGACCCTTAATGTGTCTTTAAGCGGTCCGGTGCGCACCGACGCGCATGAGACCAAAAGCGGCAAGAGTAAGAGCAAAAGCAGGGCTGTTTTTTTCATAGTTTTGCCAGGTTTATCCTCATTGAGTTAAGAATCACCGAAATTGAGCTGCAGCTCATGGCAAATGCCGATATGGACGGGCTTATTTCCAGGCCGAAAAACGGGTAAAAAATTCCGGTTGCAATTAAAAGCGCCAGGCAATTGTATGCAAATGCCAGAAAGAGATTTTCTTTCATAGTCAAAGTCATTTTACGAGCCAGCTTAATGCCTCTGGTAACCGTGGAAAGCTGGTTCTGGCTCAGCGTAATCTGCGCGCTTGAAAGCGCGACGTCTGAACCGCTAGCCATGGCGATGCCAGCATCTGCGGCATTGAGCGCCGCTGCATCGTTTACTCCGTCGCCAAGCATTGCTACCGTTTTGCCCTGCTTCTGCAACTCATTAATCAGGTCGACCTTGTCTTTCGGCAGCCGGTCGTAATGAAGATGTGATTCCGGAATATTCAGCTCTTTTCCAGTAGAGCTGACGCTTTGATAGCCATCGCCGCTAACTACCCGGGGGGTGGCTCCCAGTTCCTGCAAGTCGCTTACAAATTCTTTTGCTTCAGGCTTCAAGCGGTCATCGAGAATGAAAACTGCTTTGAGCGAGCTCTCGATGCTCATATAAATGCGGCTTCCAGATGATTTTTCCTGCTGGCAAACCTCGATTGAGTCGAGTTCGGCTTCCGTTAAGCCATTTTCCTGGAGAAAGCGGGCGTTGCCGATCAAGAGCTGCTGTCCGTCGACCTCGCCTTCAATACCTTTACCCGGGCTGTTTTTGCTCTTGCTGGCGCTTTTCAGTTTGAGTGATTGCTTTGCTGCTGCCTGGCAGATTGCCCGGGCAAGCGGGTGAGTGCTTTCCTGCTCCAGGCTTGCAGCCAGGCTCAGTGCCTGTTCTTTGCTGATATCATTTGCGGTTTTGAACTCAATAAGTTCGAATTTGCCCATGCTTAGAGTACCGGTTTTGTCTATTAGAAAGTCGGATACACTTGCAAGCAGCTCGAGAGCACGGGCATCTTTGACCAGCAGCCCCAGGCGGCTTGCTCTGTCAATCGCCACTGAAACCGCTATTGGTGTTGCAAGCCCGAGTGCGCAGGGGCAGGCAATTACAAGCACATTGATACTGTCTTTAATCGCATGTGCAAAGCCGTTGCTTTTGTCAAGAAAAAACCAGAGCAAAAAGGTCAGAGCTGCAATAAGCATGACCGCAGGTATGAAAATCGAGCTTACTTTATCTGCGATTTCTTGCATGGGTGAACGGCTGCGCTGTGCCTGCGAAAGTAAATTCACTATCTGAGCAAAAACTGTTTCCCGACCCGTGCTTTCAGCCTTTATTAGCAGGCTGCCCTCTCCGTTAATAGTGCCGGCAAGCACGCTGTCGCCCTCCTGTTTTGCTACCGGCAGAGCGTTGCCGCTAAGCAAAGATTGATCAACAGAACTACTGCCTGAAATCACATTTCCGTCAGCAGGCAGCATTTCGCCTGGCAGCACTTTTAAGAGATCGCCTTTATTTACCTCATACACCGGAATTTCTTCGCTTTGATTTGCTTGATTCAACCTGTGTGCTTTTGACGGCGCCTTTGCAAAAAGATTTTCAAGTGACTTATTGCTTTTGCTTCTTGCTTTGAATTCAAGAATCTGTCCTAACAACACAAGGCTGACGATGCTGGCTGAGCTTTCAAAAAAAAGCATGCCGTGATGCGTTCCCAAATATTCCTGTGAATAGCTTGCCGGCAGGAAAAGGAAAATCAGGCTGACTGCAAAGCTTACGCTAACTCCAAAAGCTATCAGCGTAAACATATTCATGTGACCCTGTTTTGCAGAGTCAAAGGCTTTTTTGAAAATTGGCGCTGCCGACCAGAGCACCACCGGCAGTGATAGAAAAAGCTGCGCGTATCCAAGCTTGCTTGCTGGAAAAATATTGAGAGAAAATCCCAGCATTTCAGGCATGCTCAGACCAAGTAATAAAATGGTGAAAACAAGGGCGGGCCAGAAGCGCTTTTCGAGTTCTTTGAGTTCTTGTGATTTTTCTTGAGTGCTTACTTTGTCTGATTGCAAGCTTGCTTCAAGAGCCATGCCGCAAATCGAACAGCTTCCGGGCGTTTTTTGACGGACCTCCGGGTGCATGGGGCAGAGAAAATCAAAAGCTGATTCGTCCAGGTAAAAGGTTTTCAGATTTTTCGCTTCGGTCTTTTCGGACTTATTATTATCGGAGCTCGCTGCCTCTGCTGTGCTGGGTTCCAGAAATAGATCGGGATCATTTTTGAACTTTTCATGGCAACTCTTGCTGCAAAAGTAATATTGTCTTCCGGCATGACTGTGGCTTGCAGCTGCCTGCGCCGGTTTTACGTTCATTTTGCAAACCGGATCTATTTGCAAGCCCTGCGGGTTTTCATTAGCGGAACTCGCCTGCATTCTGTTTTCTGCATTGTTTTGTTCCGTGGACATAGAACCTGCTTCTGTTATCTCAGTCAAAGCTTACATGAAAAAGAACGCTGTGCCTAAGATGGCGTAAACTGCCAGCAACTGTACGCCTTCCATCCAGTTGCATTCGCCGTCGTTGGTTACGTAGCCAAGTATGATAACCGAGACTGTAATTGCCATTACTTCGAATTCAGAAAAATAGAGGTTCATAGGTTTGCCCATGGCTATTGCTACGAAAACCAGCATCGGAGCTACAAAAAGCGCTATCTGGGCGCCGGAGCCTAGAGCTATGTTTAAAGCCAGATCCATCTTGTTTTTCATGGCCATATAAATGGCGGTGCTGTGTTCGGCGGCGTTGCCGATAATTGCAACTACCACAACTCCTATGAATATCTTGTTTATATGGAACTCATTGGCTACTTTTTCGACGCCGCCTACAAGTATTTCGCTGAGCATCGAAACAAGAACTGTCGAAACCAGAAGCACAGTTATGCTGGCAGGCGTGCTCCAGCCCTTGATACCAATTGCTTCCGATGCTTCCTCGTCAACTGCTCGTATATAAAGATGCTTGTGAGTTTTGAGGCTGAAAATCAAACTCAGCAGGTAGGTCAAGAAAAGCACAACTGAAATGCCCAGCGCCAGTTCATCTTCGTGTGTGTGGTTCTTTGAAAAGTGATGAAAAATCGAAGGCACCATCAGGCTGATTGCTGCAAGTGCTAAGAGTGTGGCGCAGGTGCTGGCAGCCACTCCATTGAATCTCTGGGTTTGATAGCGCATGCCGCCGGCAAGCATGCTTGCTCCCAGAACCAGAAGAATATTGCCTATTATTGAACCGGTAATTGAGGCTTTGACAACATCATCATAGCCGGCTCTCAAAGCTGCAAGCGCAATAATGAATTCGCAGGCGTTGCCGAAAGTCGCATTCAGCAAGGCACCCCAGGCAGTGCCGGTTTTGTCGGACAGATATTCGGTAGCACGGCCCATCAGGCCGGCAAGCGGAATAATTGCAAGGCAGGAAGCGAAAAACTCCAGAGCCGCCATGTGTTTGTGTTCAGCATAAAAAGCCAGCGGAATGAAAATCAGAAGCACGTCTGTGATTTTCAGCTGACTCAGGAAGGCAAAAAACTGCTTTGATTTAGCAGTGCTTTCTTTGCCGTTTGTGCTCTGGGTGTTTGCTTGATCCATCTTTTTTCTTACTGAATTCTTCTTGACTCTTTCTGCAGTATTTGCCCTGCCAAAAAAGCCGGTTGGTCCGTGGCAAAGTTTGCGCTTGCCGGGCTCTAGATCATAGCGGTTTGCCTGATTAAAATCACTAAATGTGGTGGCTCAGAAAAACTTAACCGGCCGGATATTTGCCAGCTCCATCAAAGTTGCAGATATCTCGTGTAACATACATTAGCTATATATTACTGCTGCGCTGATTCATAGCCGACCCGGTCGGAAAAACAAGGAGGACTAATGACAGTAGTGACCCAGGCAGTCGAACGCCCGGAAATGGAATGTGCAACTGAACAATTCCTGATGGTGCAGCGGCAGCTTGATGAAATCGCGCTGGAGATGGGTCTTGATCCTGAGCTGCACGAGCGGCTGCGCTACCCGAAAAGAGCGCTGATCGTCACGGTGCCTGTACGCCTGGACGATGGCAATGTCACTACCTTCACTGGTTATCGAGTGCATCATGATGTGACGCTCGGACCTGCCAAGGGTGGAATTCGTTTCCATCCGGAAGTGAGCCTGGGCGAAGTTTCGGCGCTGGCAACCCTGATGACCTGGAAATGCGCTCTTATGGGTTTGCCTTATGGAGGCGCCAAAGGCGGTATTCGTTGCGAGCCATGGAATCTGAGCCTGGGTGAGAAAGAACGTCTTACCCGCAGATACACTTCGGAAATCATTTCAATCATCGGACCCGGAAAAGATATACCGGCTCCCGATATGTACACGAATGAACAGACCATGGCATGGATCATGGACACTTACAGTACAAACGTTGGATATTCGGTTCCTTCGGTGGTCACAGGCAAGCCGGTTTCAATCGGCGGATCTTTAGGCCGTCATGAAGCAACCGGACGCGGCGTGGCTTATTGCGTAAAGCGGGCAGTCAAGTATCTGGGGCTGGCATCTGAGGCGCCTACTGTCGTGGTTCAGGGCTTCGGTAACGTCGGTGCGATTGCTGCCAAGCTCTTGCATGAGTCCGGATACAAGATTGTGGCTGTTTCCGACGTATACGGTGGCATTTACAATAAGGACGGTCTCGATATTCCCCGCTTGATGGCCTGGTTGAGTGAAATGGGCAAGGTTGCTGGTTTCCCGAATTCAGAGGAAGTAAGCAATAAACAGTTGCTCGAGCTCCCCTGTGACATACTGGTTCCGGCTGCACTCGGGCATCAGATTCTTGAGGGCAATGCCGACAAGCTCAATTGCAAAGTTATAGTTGAAGGCGCAAACGGTCCAACCAGTCCGGAAGCCGATTTGATCCTGCACGAAAAGGGTGTTTGCGTGGTGCCCGATATTCTTGCAAACGCAGGCGGTGTCACAGTTAGCTATTTCGAATGGGTACAGGGGCTCATGCACCTTTTCTGGTCTGAAAACGAAGTGAATCAAAAGCTGGAAGAAATCATGGGGCGCGCCTGCGATCAGGTTTTCGAGCTCTGTAGCAAAAGCAAGCTCAGACCAAGAATGTCGGCGCTCAGAATCGGGATCGGCAGGCTGGCTGAAGCCAAGAAGCTTCGTGGGCTTTACCCCTAGACCCGGGCTCTGAGTCGTCGGTCTTAAAGAGAGCTGGAAGTAAAGTTCGCTTCAGTAGACAGAGAATAATCCTGAACAAAAACCTGAGTCAAAGGCAGGTAGCATTCAAATGCAAGTGCTTCTGATAAAAATGCCTCAGGATTTTCTTTTATCCAGCTCTTTGAAAAAAGAGAATTGGGGAGTTCTTGCCGCTATTTGCTGCTCCGCAAGCGTTTTGGCTTTCGGGTTCTGAGATTGGCCGCTTGCTTGAAAAGTCTATTTTTTGCCTCAAAGCATAGTTTTAAGCCTTATGTGGCACAGAATAGGAGATCCCTTTTTACCGGGGGAAGAGCAAAAGAACTGGCGTTCGGATTATCGGACAGATGTACCGTCCCAAACCACAACAACATTCTCAGCAACCGCAGGGGCAACGGCTTCCGAAACTGCAAGCAATGCCTTCTGTCAAAGATCTGGAGTTTGCTTTTATGGAAGCAAGTAAACTCAAAGTTTTGATTGAAATGCCCTGGGGAAGCGACGGTCCGTCCGGATATTTGCTTACAGTACAGGCTGGTAGCGAAGAAACGGTCTGGGCGATGTATGAAGGCGACGCTGCCAATGACAATCCGATCTGGAAACACGCAAGCCGCGACCTGGGATTAATACACAGCCTGATTTTTCAGTCCTGCCCCGACGACATGGTCAACAGCGCCAGTGCTAAATCGCCTGCACAAGCCGGAGGCGCGGTGCAGCCGCCCGCCATGATGCAGGATAGTTCCAAGGCCACTTTGCAGGGGCGCCTGGAAAATATGCAAATTGCAACTCTCATCCAGTCGATCCAGATGTCTAAAATGACCGGCAAGCTGCAATTGTTCGACCAGGGCATAGCGGCTCAAATTTACTTTCTGGAAGGAAACCCGGTTCATTCAAGCAATGCCGAAGGTACGGGCGATAATGCTGTAGTCGAAATTATGACCTGGGAGCAGGGAGAGTTTCGCTTCTTTCCTGACGAATTGACCGACGAGCGCACCATAAGTCGGCGGGTTGACGGCATGATCATGGAAGGGATTACGCTTTTAGATCAGGTCAAATTTCTGCAGAAACAGGGACTGACGCCCGATTCCTACCTGATCCGCAAGGAACAGCGCATTAGTCCTGAAGAGTTCAAAACCAGGGTTTCAAGAGGCGCGCCGCTTGATATTTCCGCTCAGATGGCAATGTATGAGCTCTGTGATGGACGGGTAAGATGGCAGGATTTGCTTTCCAGGCGGCCTATGACCAAAGTGGAGTGGGCGCCGCTTCTATTTAATCTTTCGAGCTGCGGGCTCATAACTATCGCTGAAAGCTCGCCTTTTGCCGGCAGAGCTCAGGGGCTTGCAGGTTCCGACATAGACCGGGGCATGGTGGCCGGAGTTTTGAGGGCGCTCAGCCGCCAGGATACCGGTATGTACACTTATCCGGCTCTGCAGTTCTTTATTGAACGGGAGTTTGCTAAGAGCATAGCGTTCGGGATGCCGCTTTCACTTATAGTTTTTGAGTCAAGGATACTTATAGGCGGAGACAACACGCCGCAGCCCCTGCCTATACCTGCTTTGAAAGAGCTGGCTTCCAGGGTTGAAGCACTCAAGCGCCCCTTTGATATTCTGGCCCATTATGAAACCTTCGATTTTGCAATTTTGCTGCCCGGCGCCACAGCTAAAGCCGCCAGAATGTTCGGGCATAAGGTGGCCGAATCGCTTGTGAATGTGCCTCTTGTTTCGGGGCAAAGCCAGCGTTTGTTGCTGGCTGGCGGCATAGCCAGTTGCCCGGAAGACACCCAGGACCTTGGTCGCTTTCTGGCGGCTGCCAGAGAGGCAAAAAACAAAGCAAAAGAAGCCCGGGTTCCCTTGAAAGCCTTTGCTGAGCTCTAGTTCATTATTAAATCTGCTTGACAATGACAAGTCCCAGACCCAAAATGGAGGTCAGGAATATATATACATATAGTCTGGCTTTGCCGGGCTGGAGCGTAACCAGGTTGCGCGCCATTCTTGACTCATCACCACCACTTATCGCAAAAACACAATAAATATTGTTGGCAAAGGCAATTCCATGTCTCAATGGCACTTAGGAGATGGCTTTCGCTCGGCTTCTTCACCTCAATCAGGTGAGCTGATGCAAAGTTGGATTAATCAGGAAGAATCGCAGGCTGGCAAGGAGTGCTGGCCTCAAGCAAATGCAAAAGCATCCAGTTTTCATTATGATGCTTCGCAACTGGCTCAAAGCTGGCGGCAGAATCAGACCGTCAGTGAAGCCCCGCTTGCGGCGCGCCTGGAAATCACAAACAAGGAGCGCAGTGAAAGCTTTCGCCGCAATGATGCAGCAGAAGCGCAGCCTGGCAAAGACAGTGTCCCAAGCACTCCCTTGAGCCGCATCTACGACATCCTTGACGTGCACAGTCCTTCGTCTCGCTGGCTCGATTCCAGAGGTTACCTGGAGGCATTTAAGTCTCCTGACTGTACCCTGGATCTGACCTTCGGCACTGACGGCAGCAAGGTCGGAGCCGTAGTCACAGCGCCGGACGGCACCAAAAGAACTGTGGTTTCCTGTGAGGGAGGCAGTACTTTTCAAAGGCTTACCGCATCTAACGGTCAGGAGCTGGTCAAGTTCCTTTCAAGCGGGCAGATAGTCGAGCTGAATCCGAATCGGCAAGCTTAAATAGTCGAATGCCGGAGATTCAAGAGCCGCCTGACTTTCAAAAGCAGATTGGGCAGACTCTGCTTGTTTTGCGGCAGGGCAACATTTGCTTTGAAGACAGCGATGCAATTGTAAACGCTGCCAACTCGTCTTTGCTGGGCGGCGGCGGAGTTGACGGCGCTATACATAGAGCCGGTGGCCCCCAGATTCTTGAGGAGTGCCAGGAAATCCGAGCTCGTCAGGGGACTTGTGCTCCCGGCGATGCTGTCATCACCAGTGGTGGCAAATTGAAAGCAAAGTGGGTTGTGCATGCGGTTGGCCCGGTCTGGAGAGGTGGCGGCTCCAATGAAGCGGCGATACTTGCAAGTGCTTATAAAAGAAGCCTTGAAGAAGCTGCAAATGCCGGTGCTCGTTCAGTTTCTTTTCCTTCAATCAGTACCGGTGCCTATGGATACCCGGTAAGTGAAGCTGCGAAGGTCGCTATTTCGGAACTTGCTAATTATCTTGAAAAAGAGTCGGGCCGGTTTGCCGAAATACGTTTTGTGCTTTTTGACTCCGGCACTTTTGAAGCATATAAAAATGCAGCGGGATCACTTCCTTAGTTTGAGAAATTGTTGAGGCCCGGCAAAGTTCTGCTTTGATCAGTTATGATCGGTAGCCGCGTTAAACATGACTAGCATCGAGGGCTTTCCTGTGCATAAATTTGCTGCGCCAGCGCATTCGCTTTTGCTTTCAGTTATTTTGCTGATGTCAATCCTGCCCTGGCAAGCGCTTGCTGCAAATGGCTCCGAGTCGGCCTCTCCAGGCAAAAGCAGCCAGCAAAAGCCCGGCCGAAGCTCTGACTATCGCCTGCCTGCTGCCGTAGTGCCCGAAAAATACGAGCTTGAATTCATCCCGGACCCTGCAAACGGCAGTTTCAGCGGCAAAGCAGATATCGAGTTAAAAGTTAAGCAGGAAAGCCAGGATATTCTATTGAACGCCAAAGAAATAACTTGCAGCTCGGCGAAGCTCTTTCCTGAATCACCTGAAGCCAGAACCTACCCGCTTCAAGTGCAGGAAGAAAAAAGTCTTGAGCGCCTGCGATTGCATTCCAGCTCAAAAATTCCAGCAGGAAGCTATCATTTGCGCCTGGAGTTCAAAGGGATCTTGAACGACAAACTAACTGGATTCTATCGATCTACTTATAAAGATAAACAGGGTAAAACCCATTACCTGGCTGTTACTCAGATGGAGCCTACCGACGCCCGCCGTATGTTTCCCTGTTTTGATGAACCGGCTTATAAAGCCGTCTTCAAAATAAGAGTAATAACTTCAAACGAAAATACGGCTATTTCAAATGCGCCGGTTGAAAGCGAACGCATAGATAAAAATAGCGGCAAGAAAATTATAGATTTTGCAGCAACTCAAGCAATGTCGAGTTATCTTGTGGCTTTGCTGGTAGGGGAATTCAAAGCCACTGAAGCTGCTGACTGCAACGGCGTGCCTGTGAGAGTCTGGACCTGCCGCCCGGACATTTCAATGGGAAACTATGCCCGAAACAATGCTGTGAAATTGCTCAAATATCTGAACTCTTATTTCCGTATCGACTACCCCTGGAAGAAGCTTGATTTGATTGCAATACCTGATTTCGAAGCCGGAGCCATGGAAAATCCAGGTGCCATAACATTTAGAGAAAAGTTTTTGCTGGTGGACGAAAAAGCAAGTTCGCTCTGGACCAGGCAAAACACCGTAAGCATAATTGCTCACGAACTTGCTCACCAGTGGTTCGGCGACCTTGTAACCATGAACTGGTGGGACGATCTCTGGCTGAATGAAGCTTTTGCTACATGGATGGCCGACAAGGCCGTAGACAATGTTCAGCCTTCCTGGCAGGCGCTGACTCAGTTCTACAGCGATAGACTCCGGGCACTCTTTACTGATTCATTGCACTCTACAAGAGCAATACAGGCACCGGTAAAGAATCCCGATGACGCCTTGCAAATGTTTGACGAAATCACCTATGTAAAAGGTGCTTCAGTCCTGAGAATGCTCGAGTATTTCCTGGGCGAAAAAACTTTTCAGGACGGTGTCAGCAATTATTTGAAAGAGCATTCTTTTGCCAACGCCGGAACCGACGATCTCTGGGCAGCGCTTGCAAAAGTATCAGGCAAGCCGGTCAAGAAAATCATGGATAGTTGGTGTGCTCAGCCTGGTTATCCGCTGGTAAATATAAAAGCAAACGGTAAAAGCAGCATCGAAGTTAAGCAAGAACGCTTTTTTCTTGACGGTGGCAAGTCCGGCGCGCAAAACTGGAGCTTACCTCTGGGGTTGAGACCGCTGGAGGCTAGTTCCGGGCTTGCTTATGAGCTCTGTAGCCTTGCAAGTCAGGCTCTGAAAATTGATTTTGCGAAAAAAGCATTTTGCGCCAATGCATTTGCCTATGGATTTTACAGAAGCAACTATGATGACGAAACTACCTCAAAACTAAGCGAATCTTTGAATTTACTCAGTCCCGAAGAAAGACTCTGTTTCTTGAGCGATCGGGCTGCGCTGTGTTTTGCCGGAAAATCTCCTGTAGCTCAATATCTCAAAGTCTTAAAAGCATACAGAAACGAAGACAACTTTGCAGTCTGGGATTGTATTCTCGACTGCTTCAATAAGCTGAATCGTTTTGTAAAACCGGAAAATAGAAAACATTTTGCTGCCCTTGTCAGATATGTGCTCGGTCCGGAATTCAAAAGACTTGGCTGGGAAGAAAAGGCAGGAGAGCAAGAGCCGCTTCGTTTACTGCGCGGCCAGCTTATCTTGACACTGGGCACCATAGGCGAGGACAGGGCCGTTATCACTGCGGCTTCAAAAAAACTTGCTGAATATATGCAGTCGGCCGGAAAAGTCAGTCCGGACTTGCTTGATGCGATTGCCGGCATTGTAGCTTATAACGGCAATGCAGCTGATTTTGAAAAGCTGCGTAAACTCTGGAAAAATGCAGCAACTCCGGAAGTGGAACAGCGAAATCTTTTTGCGCTTGCGTCCTTTCGCCAGCCGGAGCTTGTGCAAAAGGCTCTTGAGCTGACAGTAAGCAAAGAAGTAAGAAACCAGGACGCTCCCAAATTGCTTGCCAGGTTCTTTGAAAATGACGACAATAAGCAGGCTGCCTGGAATTTTATGAAGTCTCACTGGGCTCAGATCAAGCAGATTTATTCGCCGGGAATGCTTGCTAAGCTAGCTGAGGCTCCTCAAAGTCTTTCGTCTGAGAAAAACTATCTCGATGTGCAGAGCTTCTTTGAAAAAAACAAGATTCCGGAAGGCAAAAGTCGCGTGGCCCGTATGCTTGAAAAATTGAAGATCAATGTGCAGTTCTCGCAGCGCTCAGCCGCATCGTTTAACTCATGGCTTGCTCAGAATGCTGCTTTGCTTAAATGAATATCTGATTGAATTGGTCTCTTTTTGAGCCTACACAGAAAGTGCACAATTCAGTCCGGATTTTTTTTTGCCCCTTAGATAAACTGTTTCTCATAAGTTCTAAAGCTCAGGTCGGAAGGACTGGAGGAACAGCAATGGCTCTTGATTCAATAAATCCTACAGAAAAACCAGAACAGCAGGAAAATCAGCCAGAAGTCCTGCGCAGCGAAGCCAGCCTTACAAGTCCAGAGAACAATGAGATTGTGATTCAGAGCAAAAAGGGAAATGATATCGACCTTGCCTCACTTGGATTCGGAACTCCTACAATCGTCGATGCTTTGCGCGATCATGAGAACTATGACAGGCTACCCGCCTCGGCACAGGCATCACTAAAGAATCCGGCGGGAGAAAACCCGGAAACTGTAAGAAGCTCAGCTCCTCAAACTGTTGGTCCGGGCGATCGAACCAGTTTTGATTTAACATGCCAAACCCATACCAAAGTAGTTATAAGCCTTTGCATTTGCCGCTGAGGAAAAATCATTGCCAGCACTGCCTGGCTGGTAGATTTGCCGGAGCGTGAACTATATACTGGTTGAAAGTTTTTCCAACTATTCCTGCAGTCTATTCCGGAGGTCCAAGTGGATTCGAGGTGGTATCAGGCGCAGACTCTAAATGAGCGCCTCGTATCTTTTAGAGCGCACGGCTCCAGCAATGGCACCGATTCTGAACTTGCTAACAAACGACTTGAACGATGGAAAACCGGTGCGGCGTTTAGTGACGATGCAATTTTTCAACGATTTCTTTGCAGTATCAAAGTAAGCGAAAATGAGTTCAAAGAAATTTTGGGACAGAACAAAGAGCAAATTCGAGAGGTAACCGGCAGGCCATTGGCGTGGGTAAATGGGGTTCTCGAATGCCTGAATTCCAAGAATGATCTGAGTAGCTTCGAATCTTCCCGGGACTTTCTTGCGCTTGTGGATCCGCTCATTTCTCATTTCCGAGCTAAGCTGCAAGCTCATGTCGTCTTTCTTCAATCAGCATCTCAAACACATGTTTTCCATCCGGACACATTGGTGAATCTGCTCACCGAGGAGATTGCCGCAAGACTGCGCTGGACTATCAGGAAGACTCTCATTCTGGAAACAAACATTGCCCGCATGGAAAACCGGCTGTCTGGTGAGACTAAGAGAGAACGCTACGAATCTTTCATCCGACTCATTGGCGCAAATGAATCGCGGCTTTCAATTTATTTGGAGTACCCGGTGCTTACCAGGCGTGTGTGGCAAATGCTCGAGCAGTGGTTTTTAGTAAGCTCAGAATTTATCGAACGTTTAAACGCTGATTACGGCTTGCTTAATGAACGCTTCGGTCTGGATTCCACAATATTAGTTGCCATTACCGGTGCAGGTGATCTGCACTGTCAGGGACGCTCGGTGCAAATACTCGAATTCGCCAACAAGAAGAAGCTGGTTTATAAGCCACGGTCGTTGGCTCTTGACGATGTGTTCAGTGACCTCTTGCAATTTCTCTCTGCTCGTGGTTTGAAACCAGGCTTAAGAATACCTGAGACTGTCGACCGCGGCAGATATGGTTGGAGCGAACATATTAGCCAACACGACTGCCAGTCGGAAGCTCAAATCAAGAAATTTTATGAACGCATCGGTGTATGGCTTGCCCTTCTTTATCTGCTTGGTGCCAATGATCTTCATTTGGAGAACTTGATTGCTTCTGGTGAATTTCCAATTGTAATTGATCTGGAAACCGTCTTTCACCCGGAACTGAGAGACAGTACGATCGAGAGTGCTGACGATCTGGCTATGAATAGGCTCTTCGATTCGGTCATGGACATCGGTTTGTTGCCCACGCCTCTACGCAAAGACGGTGGCTCCATGGATATAAGCGGCATCGGTGCCAAACCAGATCAAGTTGTCCCATTTAATATGGACATTATTGAAGATGAGCAGAGCGACGAAATTTTTGTTGGCAAGGCGCCTGCTCGCATCGGAAAAATCTATAGCAACCCCTGCCTTTCGGGAGCCATCATTGAACCAGCAAAGTACCACAGGTACATAAAGAAAGGATTTGCTGCTGCCTATCGCCTCTTGCAGGATTTAAGCGGAGAACTGCGCGCTAAAGGTGGCTGGTTTGAGCGTTTTTCCAAACTGCCCATTCGCGTAATTGTTCGTCCGACGCCATTTTACAGCCAGTTCCTGGTCGCGTCCTTGCATCCGCACTTCAACCATCGAGGCCTGGACCAGGACTTCAACTTAAGAGATCTTTGGGCTCAAACAAAACAAGATCCAATTTACGAAAGGCTGATCGCCTCTGAGTGCTGCCAGCTTATTTTAGGTGACATACCTTATTTCAGCACAACACCGGATTCAAAAGATATCATCGGCGGTGACGGTACCGTAATTGCATCTGTGCTGGCAAAATCGGGGCTTGAGCTTTCCGAAGGCAGATTTCGGAGAATGAGTGAATCTGACTTGAGCTTTCAGCTCTGGCTTATCGATGCAACCTTACAATCGATGTCCTTAGAAAACGCAGCGATTTTGCAAGCAAAGGGCTACCCGCGAAAGTGTACTGATTTTCTAGATGCCGCAATTGCCTGTGGCGATCGCCTGGTTGAAACCGCGATTACTTATATGCAACAAAGTTCATGGATTTGTCTTAGTCTTGCGGGTGAAAAGGAGCATGGGGTCAGCTATTGCAAACTCGGAATCATTGAGCAAGACTTATACCGCGGCTCACTTGGAATTGCGCTATTTCTTGCCTATCTGTATTCATTGACTGGGGTCCAGTGCTACAAAGAAATTGCCGAAGGGTGCCTGAACCAGGCTAGGGCAAACCAATATTCGAAATTGCGCATGCTCGGAGCCTACGGAGGGCTCTGCGGACTTGTTTATGTAAACATGCATTTGGCTGCACTGTTCAAATACAACGACTTAGATCAAAGGACACATTTTGCCATTGACTTGCTTCCGGCTCTTATCGAAAGTGATTCGATGCTTGACCTGATATATGGCTGTGCCGGTGCGATTCCAGTGCTTCTTGCTTATTCATCCTATTTTCCCGACTCAAATGCACTGGAGTTAGCGAGAGCTTGCGGTGACAAACTGCTTAATGAGGCCAGCACGGGGATTGATGGCAAGCTGACCTGGAAATCGCTGAATATGCCTCGCGGATTCTCCCACGGTTTGTCAGGAATTGCTTTTGGCTTGTCTGGGCTTGCTAGAGCAACTAACGATGAGAAGTATTATTCAGCATTCACAGCCACACTGACTGCTGAAGATGAGCTACTTAAAGGAAATCGCTGGACAGACTTTTTGGAAAATCCGCAGGGAATTGCCTGGTGTCATGGCGCTGCCGGAATCGCGCTGAGCCGAATGAGAATCTATCAAGAACACGGATTAGCGCAGGCAAAAGAAGAAGCATTGAGAGCGCTGCATTTCTTGCTTGGTGGTCAAGCACAAGCGGAACACAGCATATGTCATGGCTCTCTGGGAAACCTTGAACCCTTGCTCCTTGCATCAGAGATCTTTGGCGAGCAGACAATCTGGCAAACGGAGTTGCAATTGCGCAGCAAGAAAATCTTAAAAGACATCAACAGCAGCGGCTGGAAATCCAGGCTGGCCTCGCAGGTCAGCGAACCGGGGTTAATGACTGGTCTTGCCGGTATCGGTTTTGAATTCCTGCGCTTGCATGCAAGCCGGAAAGTTCCTTCAATTTTGCTTTTGGACAGGCCGCTCTAAGCAGTGGAATTTCGTGATCTGTTTAGTAATAGTATGTTCTTAGTGATTTCAGGCGGCCGGTTTGACCGGCTTCCAGTTGACTTTGCAAACGCCGCCTGTACAGTGGCTGTCTTGCATTTTTTCAAGACCACGAGTGCTCTTTCTTGCCGGTAAGGCGCTGCTCTTTTCAAAAGTAATTGTGTTTTTTTCTGGCTTTAAGTTTGCACTTGCTGTTTTTTTTGTAGCCTTCATAGTACCTTCCTCCTCCGCCTCTAAACTCATAAGAGATCTACTTAAGCTTGGGGAAAATCAGGCTGAGATTTCTCGATTTAATCTTCCCGAAACTGCTGTGCTGCAGGCATTGGCTAAGCTATGCATTTTTTCTCTTTCAAATAAGTTTAGATTAGAGCAGAGTAGAAAAAAGGCCTCAGATTGTTTCTTCTGAGCGGGTCCACTGGCTGCTTATGAGCGGTCGCAGGCTGTTGAATGCAGCAAGAATAGCCGAGCCGTTGTTTAATAATGTAGAGATGGCCGGCCCGATTAGACCGGCAGATGCCAGTGCCAGCCCGAGACCGTTTGGAATTGCTACAAATCCAAGATTCTCACGTACAAGACCCATAGCTTTTCTTGAAATTTCGATGGCTTCCGGCAGGCGCTTAAGGTCGTTGTCGGTTAAGAGCACATCAGAGCTTTCGCGTGCCGCATCAGTTGCGCTGTGCAGTGACACACCAAGGTCTGCGTGGGCAAGCGCCGGCGAGTCGTTGATTCCATCTCCGACTACTGCTACGACATAGCCCTGCTTCTTCAGCTCTCTTACCAGCTCCGCTTTCTGCTCAGGGAATGAGTTTGCAAATACCTCGCTTATACCTGCAGTAGCTGCAATTGCCCTGGCTGCATGCTCATGGTCGCCGGTGGCCATGTAGATTTTCTTGATTCCCTGCTTTTTTAATTTGGCCATTACAAAAGGCACTTCCGGTCTGAGTTTGTCTGCATAACTTATCAGCCCGGCAAGTTTTCCGTCGATTGCCAGGTAAGCAACCGACTCGCCGTTTTTATGTATATCGTTTTCAATCAGCACTGCCTGCCTGATATCAATATTTTCAGCATGCATGAAGCGCCTGCTTCCACAGAGAATCTGGTGCCCTTCGACCTGCGCACCTACACCCATGCCGTTTTTATGTGTTGAATTGTCGCGGTCTGGAATGCGCTCCACAGTCTTTCGCGCATGATGCAGTATGGCTCTTGCTGCCGGATGCTGCAGTCTTTCTTCAACAGCAGCTGCATATGCAAGTATCTGGTCTTGTGTGTAGCCGTTCAAACTCATTACGGAGGTCACCTGCGGCTCTCCGAGCGTGAGCGTTCCGGTTTTATCAAAGACGATGGCGTCCACTTGCGATAGCCTTTCTACAGCACCGCCGCTCTTGATCAAAATGCCGTGGCGGCCGGCCCGCTGCATTGATGATAGTATCGCAGTTGGTGCCGAAATTCTTATACCCGTTGAAAAATCAAAAATCAAAATGCTCATCACCCGGGTCAGGTTTTTTGTAAGCAATCCGCATATACCTGCAGTTGCAAGTATCGGCAATACAAGCTTGTCTGCAAGATTGGCGGCATAGTTTTGAGTGCGGGTTTCGTATACGGGGGCAGACTTGAGCATTTCAATAACACGCCCGGCGCGGCTGTCGCTGATGCCGGCTTCGCATTTTATATAGATTTTGCCCTGTTCCAGATGCGTGCCAGCAAATACATTGCAGCCGGCCGCCACTTCAACAGGTGCTGACTCGCCGGTTAGCGCCGACTGGTTTACGCATGCATGCCCTTTGATGACAGTGCCGTCTACCGGAACCAGTTCACCGGGGTAAATCACAACCAGATCGCCCACGGCTACCTGATCGGCCGGTATGCAGATTCTTTTGTTGCCTTTGACTATCCAGGCCGAACATCCCGCCAGACCCATGAGATTATCCAGCATGCGCTGGCAGCGCTCGGCAGTTAGCTCGCGAATATACTCGCCAAGTCCGATAAGTGCAGTCATGAAACTGGCTGCATGCAGGTTCTGCTGAGCGATCATTAAGACTGCCGCCAGGCCGTCGAGCCCGTCAACTCCTATGCGTCCTTCCTCAATAGCTGTTTGCGCGGCTCGGCCCGCAATCGGCAGTACCGCCAGGCTGCTTAGTGCCGTGGTTGCAAGCGTCGGCGCCCCTAATAAAGCCGACCCGAAGGCTGCGGCACCGAGTGCGAGTTGCACCGCAGGTGATGTCAGCTCCTCTAGCCGTTTGAGCGCGAATCTAATTAGCAGCTTCATGCGCGCAAAAAGATTCGGCACGCTTACTAGCTGCTGGCTCAGCTCAATCGGCAGAATCCGCAGCTTTGCAATCAAGCGTTCTTCTGATAGCTCTGTATGGTCATAGCTGATGATCACAGACGCGCACCAGGTATTGGCGCGAACCGACTGAACTGCGGATATATTTAGCGCGGCCTTCACAAATGAAGCGGCCAGGGCGTGATTGAAGTTGAGTTCTTTCACCTTCAAACGCAGCCGCCCCCGGACTGCATGCTGCACTTCGAATGAAAGCAGGCTGCGCTTGCTGAAGCCGCTTTCTGCGCTTTCAGGCTGCCCGATAAGTTCTGCTTTGTCGAGCACGGCCAGAGCTTCTTGTTTTAGTGGATTTGCTTCAGGTGCATTCATTTATAAATTTGCCTTCTTACTGAACTAAGCAGAACGTTCGCTTTCGTGACCCTTGCTTTTGCCGTTGCCGCCGCCGCCGCCGCCGTTTTGACCGTCGAGCAGGTTTGGGTTGGAGACATTCAGCTTCCAGTAACTGTCGAATGCGTAATAAGCAAGAACTATAGGTGCTACACCCTGCCAGAAGCTTCTGGTCTGGTAAGACTTAACTATGCTTGCCAGCAGAAAAGCTGCCGGAACCAGTGTTTTGATGTCGGAAGTGGCTCCGGTTAAAAGCGGAGTCGAGTTTTCTTCTCTTGTACCGAAAAATGTTTTGCCGACAGCTTCAAGTATGCCGACGCCTGCAGCAACCACACTTGCAACTCCCAGCATCTCGACCGATTCGCCTTCGATCAAAGCGGTTAGCAGCTCGCCGCCTAGACCCTCAACTGCTTTGTGCATGGCATCGAAAATTGCTGTGTCGTGTTCGTGCTGAACAACTATGCTGCCGGTATCGTGGTTTATATCGACGTTTTTGACACCCGGCTGTTTGGCTATTTCGCTCTTGAGCTCGTGCAGTTTATGCCTGTGTTTCTTTGGCACCTTCAGTCTGGTTCTGCCCGGACTGTGGTGTGCGACTGCTTTTGCAGCTTTGCTTAACTTGTTGGACATCTACTGCCTGGACGCCTCCGCATGTACTTATTGCAGTGAAGTTAAGTTCCAGTGCAGCTGGCTTCAATGCCTTGCACCGGTCCTTATCTTTATTCAGCTTTGTCAAAACCTAGTTTGCAGCTTTTCCCGAAATGTGCTTCGCCTGGTTTTTGCGTTCGGCCTGGACTTCGGCTACCAGATCGTCTGCTTCTTCTTTTACTTCGGCTACCAGTTCTTTAACTTTGTCGGATACGACCAGCCCACCTCTGATAACTTCTTTACTTGCTGTTTTCAACAGCTTGCGTCCGCCGTTTGTGCCAAAAAGCAAAAGCGCGGCCAGAGTCCAGGGGCTTTTCAATGCATCTTTCCAATCCATAATTCAGGGTCTCTCCTCTAAAATTGCTAAATTCCGCATGAGACATAAGCTTGAGGCTCGAGTCGACAGAGCCGGCAAGACGTTCAAATTAAAGGCAAGCTAACAGTATATATCATCGCGCCTTAATTGCCAGAAAATAAATATACTGGCGCTTTACATTAAAGTCGACATTAAAACTGGGCTTTTTGCCCCTCACTTTTTGATTTCTCTGACGAAATCGGAAACTCCGTCAGTCTTCGGAAATTTGCCCTGGCCGGCAGCTGAAGGATGCGGCTCTGAGTGAGGAAAACTGATGGTGTCGGGGCCGCTTGTCGTGGCGGAGCTGGCTCCTTGCGCTTTAGCGGTCGAGGCATCGGGTCTGGCGCCATCGGAGCCCTGGCTTTGATTAAGACTGTTCTTGAACTCCGCTATGCCGTCAGTTTTTGGAAACTTGCCCTGGCCGGGAGCTGAAGGGTGCGGTTCTGTGTGAGGAAAACTGATGGTGTCGGCGCCGCTTGTCGTGGGGGTGCCGGCTTTTGCTTCCGGATTGCCCGTGCTTTCAGCAGCCGCATTGCCCTTGCTTTCGGACGCGGCATCGCTTTTGCTCTCAGCTGCTGAAACGTTCTCAGTGACCGAAGCGTCTTTGCTTTCAGTGGCTGAATTACCCTCAGTGTTGGCATTGACGCTTGCAGAGTCTTTGTTTTCTGATTTGCCGGATTCTTTGCCGCCTTGTTCGTTGCCGAAATCGATACTAACGTTGTTCCAGGAATTTAGTAAGTCTTGTGAGTTTTGCAGAGATGATTTGGACATCTCGCTTATATGATCGTTTGTTTGAGACGAAGTCAGGTCCAGGGCGCTGCCGGAAGATGAAGTTTCCGGGCTCGGCTCAGCTACCCTGTCTGTTTGCTGAACCGGAGCATCATTTCCTTCGTTTGCCAATAAATAACCCTCCGAATCCCCGATTGGACTATCCTAAAGAGAGAAGGTGGCAAATTTGTTGCTTCAAGATTAATTCAAGGACGGCTTTAGTTCTAAAAGATGCCGCTTAAAGCTTGCTCCTCAAATCTTGCCGTTATATTCCGGAAAGAGATCAAAAAAGAACGGAGGTCTGCCTGCGTCTTCGGCGGCAACGTTGTTGCGCTTTATGCTCTTAATCTCCAGCGAAGTTGCCAGATGCTTGCCGCTTTCATTCATGATTTTGAACTCTTTCCATTCATATTTGAATTCAAACCTGCCTGGCTCAGGCGAAAGCAAGTCTCTTACTGCTGAAAGCGGAATATTTCCGGTCATTCTGTTTTTGGCGTCGTTGTAGCCCGTGTGCAATACAGCAATCAGCTCGCCATTTTCATTTAGCTGCGGGCTTCCTGACGAACCGGGTGTGTCGTACTGTCTGAGCCATATCTCGGTTGAGTTTAATTGATCCCTTAGATCCTGAGTCTGTTTTTCGCCGATCCGTTTGGCTGCATTCTCGATCATTTGCTCGCTACGCTCTTTTCCTTTTGATTGCACCATGGCCTCGTACTGGCTGCCGTTTCCAATCATCTGCCCGGGAGAAATCGTGAGCGATTCAAGCTGCGGGTGTCCGAGGCTGTAAACTGTGCCTGAAATCCGATCGTCTGGCGCCAGCTTGATCGCTCTATCGGGATCTTTTTCTATGCCGACAATTCGGAGCAATGAAAGATCGTGAATGTCGTCATATTTTTCAACATAGGCGGGATAGACGTTGCCGTCGTAAGTGCTGATGCTTAAGCCCTTGCTTGATGCCACATGAGCGTTGGTAATAACCTGGTCGCCATTTCCTACAAAAAATCCAGTGCCACTTTCTTTGGTGCCGTTTACCTGGGTGACTTTCGGAGCACTTTCTTCGTAGAGCTTTTTCAATACGTCGTCGCCGCAGACTTTTCGGTCTTCTACTTTGCCGTGCTCACCGACCTTGATATTAAGACAGTCGTCTGCGTCCATTTACTTTCCTCCCTTTTCTTCAAAGTCCTGGATAAACTCCAGAACCGTTTTTACCGGTATGCTTGCCGACTCTTCATTCTGGTTCAGGGGTTTGATGCCTGCAAGCTCGCATTTTTGATTGAACTCCGGTGCCCCTCTTTCTTATTGTTTCGCTTGGGCTAATGGAGCTCAGATGATTCATATAGTCCTGCCTCCACATGCTTATGAGGCTAGGTAAAGCCCCGTGCAATTGGCGTGCGAGTGCTGCGTGTAAATACTTATGAGATCAACTTATGATGAGATCAGTTGGGATCAAGCTTGCTTCGTTTTGAGGTTTTGAAACTGATTAAAGGCGAGAAGCTTGCAATTATTCTGATCAAGCCATGGTTTAAAAGGTCTGAAATTACTATATCGATGTCCTTGTAGGCTTGTGGTGCTTCTTCAAACAAAAGCTCGCGGTCTGTGCAGATTACCCGGCCACCTAACTCAGTTTTCAAAAACGAATCGGCAGAGTAGCGTTTTTCCAGGCGAGCTCTACAGTCATTTCTGGCCCATTTTCGCCCTGCTCCATGCGCCAGTGAAAAAAGGTTCTTGCTCTGGTCGCCGGTAGGGGCAACAAGATAACTGAGGGTGCCTCTTGAGCCAGGTATAATTACCAGACCTCTATTTGAGGCAGCCGCACCCTTGCGGTGCAGATAACAGTTTTTGCCGTATAAGTGACCGGGTTCAAGACAGTTATGATAAAGATCAAGAACTGCAGTTGTTTCTGCAGCAATAAGCCTGGCAAACTTTCTGGCAATCAGTTTCCTGTTAACTTTTGCCCATTTAAGAGCATGATTGTGTTTCTCAATATATTTGCCTGCTTCCGAATGCTCTATATGCAGCCCACTATTTTTGAATTCATCTAGATGCTCCCGTAAAATGCTTGCACCCAGACTGCGTGAACCACTGTGTACTAAAATGAAGAGTTTCTCTGCTTCCAGGCCGGCCTCGCTGAAACTGGTTCTGTCATGAACTTTGTGTACTTTTTGCAACTCGGCAAAATGATTGCCACCGCCAATAGTGCCAAGCGAATCGTCGAATTGCGAACTTGCGAGTTGACATTCTTTAAGCACTGTTTCAATTTCACTGTAAGGCTGCTCTTCTAAAAAAGCGCTCGAAAGTTTGTTTGCCCACTTATCCAGTTTCAACTTTCTGCTTTCAATATTTGTTTGAAACATGGCCATGCCGCAGCCGATATCAGCACCGACAAGATGTGGATATATTAGATTCTCACTTGCAAACACGGCGCCAATCGGAGCATCTTTGCCCGGATGCAAATCGGGTAACCCGGCAGCTGCAAAAATTCCGGGCAGCCCGGCGCTATGCTTCAGTTGGTCTATTGCCTTGCTTTCTATCCAGTTCTTTTCAGAAGCTATTAGATTGATTATCATAGCGTTTGAGTATAGCAGGGCGCAAGAAGGGTTAAACATGGGTAAGCTTCGTCGTGATTACAATGATTCATTTGTCAAAGGCAGTGAGCTTAATTTTGAAGAGTGGCTCGAATTTATCAGGCTGGATTTCAGCGAAGTAAATTGGTTCGATGAGCGCTCCGATTTGTTGAAACGAGTATGCCGCTTGCTCAGAAGCCCGGACTTGCTGGTTTTAAAATATACAGAAAAGGAACTGAACGAATTGTTGTGGCGCTTGACCGGTGAAACTGGTTTCTTTGATGTGATTTTTGATCCGTTGCTTGCCTTGCCTGCGCGTCTGGATTGTGCCAGTGCAATAGCTGAGTTTTATGAATATGTTTTTGAAATTCGCTGTAGCCCCTGTCTTTCTCATGGTGTTAAGAGCTTTGAAACAGAGCCTTCGCCGCTAAACAGCATATGCTATATGTTCTGGGATGTTTTTCCGCACTGGGGCGCGCCCGAACGCTCAGAGTGCAGGGAAGTTGATCAGGTCTTACTGGGCACGATGGAAAAGGCATTGAGGTTGCAAAATATTGCCTGCCAGGAAAGCGCCTTGCATGGGCTTGGACACTGGCATGCTAAATATGCTGTTGAAGTCGAGCAAGTTATCGACCAATTTCTTGCTGCGCAGCCTGACTGCATAAAGGGGCTTAAGGATTATGCTCTTCAAGCCAGATGCGGTTGCGTTAATTAATGACTGCTGTTTTTGGACAAAAAGCACCCGCTGGTAATTTCATAATATGTTGCTTATCAGAAACCTCTATCCAGTTTTGTATAGTTCTGTCATGATACTTAACTCGGTTTTGTCTGCTTTGGCTATCTTTAGGTATTTCCAATGAGAAAGAAACGCTCTGCAATTTCCGTAGATTTATTCACTGATAGAGAGCTTGACGTTCTGGAGTTACTAGTTGAAGGAATGAGCAATTTTGAAATTGCCTACGAACTCGATATCAGCGTAGACACAGTCAAAACTCATTTAAAGAACATTTTTCCAAAACTGAGGGCAGAAAATAGAGTACAGGCAGCAGTGACTGCGCTCAGGCATTCGCTGGTTGATTAATCATCGCAAAGCATGAGATTGTGCCTTAGATCGGTCAGGCTCAATGAGGCAGGCCGAATACATAATAAACAAGGCAGAGCACGCCGAGCACGTAAGAACCCGGGTGCAAAAACTCTGTCTTACCACAGGCAATCTTAAACAGCGGGTAAAGTATCAATCCTGCAGTCAGGCCGTTTGCAATGTTATAGCTGAAGATCATCACGACGATGGTTGCAAAAGCAGGCACAGCTTCGGTCAGGTCTTCAAGATCAATTCTTGAAATTGAGCTTATCATCATCAGGCCTACAGCCATCAAGGCCGGTGCGTAAGCAAAGGTCAGCTTTTGCAACGGCGCTATCAACGGTATAAAAAAGAGCGATGTTGCAAAAAAGACCGCAATAACAAGTGCGGCAAGCCCCGTGCGGGCACCTTCCTTAATGCCTGCTGCCGATTCGATAAAAGCGCCGCTTGTTGAAGACCCCAGCACAGCGCTCATCGTACAAGAAGCTGCGTCAACAATCATGGGTTTTTCTATTTCAGGAAAGTCGCCTTTCTCATCGAGCATGCCGCCTGCCGAACCCACTCCTACAAGCGTGCCGAGCGTATCTAAAAAGCTCATCAGAAAAAGAGTCATGAGTATGGGCAAGAAAGACAGTTTGAGCACGCCAGCCACATCCATTTTGAATGCAATCGGCTCTAATGTATATGCTCCTTGAAACGGCAGTGCAAAAACAGCCCGGGGAGCTTCGCCGTAACCCAGGCAAACCCCGATTACGGCAGTGGCCGCCATGCCAATTAGGATTGCGCCTTTAATGCGGCGCTGCAACAAAACGCAAATCAGGAAAAATCCAAAAATTGCAAGCAATACATGCCCGTCATGAAAGTCGCCTATTTTAACCGGTACTTCCGGACCTTTTAACATATTGCTGCCGGGAATGAGTAAAGCTTCCACAGGCATGTTTTTAGCAGCGCTCACTACAATACCGGTTTCATACATACCGATAAATGTAAGGAAAAGCCCAATGCCCGCAGCAAAACTTTGTTTCATGCTGAATGAAATCGCGCTTGCAAGCCAGGGCCGGATTTTGAAAATTGCAAGCAGGAAAAACAAAATACCGCTTACAAAAACTGCTCCCAACCTTTGCTGCCAGCTTACACCCATTGCAGCAAGTCCAAAGGCGATAAAAGCATTTTCGCCCATATAGGGTGCTACTGCCAGTGGCAGGTTGGCATAGAATGCCATCAGCAGGCAGCCAATTACTGAAGTGATAATCGTGGCAATGGTGGCAGCTTCGACTGGAAAACCGGCAAAGCTCAAAATTGCAGGGTTTACAACTATGATATATGCCATGGTCATGAAGGTTGTGAGCCCGCCCAGCAGTTCTGTTTTTACTGAACTGCCGCGTTCACTTATCTTGAAGAATTTATCCAGCACTTATGGCGCTCCATTTTTAGATTTTCTGCTTCCAGCGTCCTGATCTCAAGAAGACCGCAGTCAGAAGCAGGAAGAAA
The DNA here is from genome assembly GCA_964615655.1 of uncultured Candidatus Obscuribacterales bacterium. Classification (GTDB taxonomy): domain Bacteria; phylum Cyanobacteriota; class Vampirovibrionia; order Obscuribacterales; family Obscuribacteraceae; genus JAIEPM01. Next base: position 48,997 of record CAZTQO010000015.1, read on the forward strand.
AAGAATGTAGCGCATCCGGCTGTAAAAGACAAAGGCTCATAAGCAAAGATGATTTCGTGCTCGCCCGGGCTCAGCTTTACTGCTCTGAATGCAAAATTTGCTCTCTTAATCTCACTTTCCTTGCCGTCAACAATTGCTTGCCAGCCCGGATAAAACACATCGGTGAGCACCAGCCAGCCGGCTTCCTGATTTTTGCAGGCAAGTACTAGCTTGTTATTATTGCCTGCTTCTTTCAATTTTACTTCTGCCTGAGCTCCGGCTGTCGTTTCTGCTTTAGCTTCTGTGTCTTTGTTTGTGCTTAAAATGGAACTGCCTGCGTTCGGGTCTTCAATCACCACATTTGCCCGCGGATTGAATTCGGGATTCTTTATTAGCTCAATTGATTCTTCCGGGCTCTTGCTTGCCAGGCTCTTTTGTACAAAATACGCCCGCGGCAGAGCGTTTTTGTTTTCGTAAACGCAGATATTGTTTTTGCTTTTATAACTCAGTTCAAAACGGTCACTTGCCCCTTCGGCATCAAGCACAGGCTCAAAGGAGAGAATGTACTTGACTGAAGCCAGATCAAGTAATCTTGAAAGCTTAGTGCCGAATTTCTGGTTGAAAGTATCGGTGCTGGCACCGCAGGCTTTGCTGAATTCCAGAAAACGCTCGGGAAAGAGCGGGTTGTGCACTGTAAAAAAATTGATGCCGTAAACCGAATTAGTAGCGGGTCGCAATACATATTCGCAGGTGGAAAGGCATCTGTAGAGCGGGTCTTTTAATCGTGCCGTCAGTTCGGTTTCCGGATAGAAAAACTTGGCCTGCTGCGGAAGCGAGAGCTTTGCCAGGCTTGCCTGGCTGACAAATCCGCTTAAAAGTGCTGCAATCAGAATCAGAGTACCAGTGTTGAAGATGCTCTTCGAAAAGCCATTTGAAAATCCCTGATTTGTTTCGTCCTTTTCTCCTTTGCTTTCTTTATTGATTTTTTTTGCAAAGAAAAAGCTCAATAAAACAGTAATGGAAAAAAGAAGCTGGCAAACGAGATCGCGGCGCCAGGCGCCTGTATTGAAAGCTGTGGTCGGAAGCATTGCGTCGAAGTCTGCGGCTTTTAAGAAAGACTGGTCTGTGGCCAGAAGTTTGCTTGCTGTAAATGCGGCAAGTGGAACTATTAAAAGCAAGAGCAGCAACTTTAGCAACTGATACTTCTGATTAGCTGACGGCAATGCGAGCTTTCTAAGCTCGCTCAAGCCAAAAGCAGCAAGCAAAGAGAAAAGCAAAAGCAAATAAGGCAGGGCGTACCTTGTAATAATGGCTGTAAAAGGCGATTTGCTGAATATGTCTTTCACGGGCCCGAGTTGTGATACCAGCAAAAAGCATATAAGGCTCATAATTAAAGTTGCAGCAAGTGGCCGGCGCTCGAGCTTTTTTTCTTGCAAGCCCAGTAAAGCAGCCGGAATGAGCGTGGCGGCAATAATGCCCAGATAGGGGCTGGCTCCGCCTGTTGCGGGATTGAAAAGATTGAAAAGAATACCGTTTATCGTAACCGGAGTCGAATAAGTTGATCCGTATTTGTAGGACTCCGCATTGATCAAATATTCAGCAAAAGGGAAAAGCGCCGGTGCTGAAAATGCAATTGTGCTCATTGCGGCTATTGCAATTAGTAGAAAAGCTGAAAGAAGGCGCTTGCTTTTTTGCCCCGGTTCAAGCAGGCAATATATGAAATAAAAAAGGCTTGAAAGAATAATGCCGAAAAAGGAGCATTCGGGGTGCCCGCTTAAAATTAAGACTGCGCTTGCAAGACCGGCTAATATGGCGGAGCCCAAGCTTCCGACCTTTGCTGCATTCAGAAAAGCAAGGCTTACAAGCGGAAAAAGGCATGAGGAAGCCCCGAGGTTCATTTCCATATACCAGAGGTTGTAAGGGCAGAAACTGTAGCTGATTGCCGCAAATATTGCAGGCAGTCTTGAAAGCCCGAGTGTTCTTGCAAGCAGAAAACTTGAAACCGCGCATACTATCACCTCGCTTATCAGGTAATAGTTGTAGGTTCTAATCCCGGGAAAGAAATCAAAAACCAGGCGCAGGGGTGCAAAAACACTGCTTTGAATGTCTGCAATAAAAGGATAGCCAAGGCCGCAATAAGGATTCCACAACGGAAGATTGCCCTGGCTGAGATTCTTTGCCAGAAAAACGTAGTCGGGCAGGAAGATCTGCACAAGCGAAGGATCATATGGCTGAGCCTTGCCCGTGCGCCAGGCGTCGAACACCGAATCCCATTCGGCAAGAATACAAAGACGGGAAATCGAGCCACCGGCAAAACAGGTCTTGAAAAAGAAGGCAAGAACTAGAACTGCAAGGAAAACGGTGCATAGCAGATCGCCCCTGGCTTTGATAGAAGTCAAAACCTTACTGGCATTAGCTGATTTATTCTCAGTGCCTGGCTCCATGAGTTCAGGACCGGGCGCCGTCATAGCGGGCTTGCTGATTTTGCTTCGGAGGCTGTGGCTTCTTCGAAATTTCCAGCAGGAAACACATTGTTTTCGAAATCCAGAAACTGAGCACTCAACTCCCTGTTGTCTTCAGGAAAGCGTTTGCCCTGATCATATAACTCGCCGACAATATAGGTCGGCCGGCCTCTGACCTCATCTAATACCCTGGCAAGGTAGACAGCCACAAGCCCCAGGCCGATAATTTGAATACCGGTGAGCATCGTGATTGCTGAAAGCACAAGCGCGTTATCCAGCACAAAGGGCTGTGATATGTGGAATGCCATCCAGAGCAAAAAGCCGATAAATCCGCAGCTAAATATAAATGTGCCTGCTCCCGAAATTAAAAAGAGCGGCGTGGAGCTGAGCGCCAGCAAGCCGTCCATTGCCAGGGTCAGAAGCTTTTTCAATGTGTAGGTGCTTTCGCCTACTTCTCTGGCGCCGCGATCAATGGGAATGCCGATTTGCTTGAAGCCGAGCCAGGGAATCTGGCCTCTGAGAAAGCGGGTTTTTTCGGGAAGCTCATTGAGCTGTGCAAGCACGCGCCTGTCTATTAGCCTGAAATCACCTGTGTCCCAGGGAATGTTTACCGAAGAAAGTGCTGCAAGAATTCTGTAAAACAAGAATGCGGTGAAGCGCTTGAATATGCGGTCTCTTCTGCTTGAGCGTTGGGCGTAAACCACGTCGTAACCGGCGCGCCAGTACTTGAGCATTTCCGGTATAAGCTCGGGTGGGTCCTGCAAATCCGAATCAATGTTGACGATGGCTCTGCCCTTGGCATGATCCAGTCCGGCTGAAATTGCTGCTTGCTGGCCGAAATTACGTGAAAGCGCAAGCAGCCTTACATATTTGCATTCTGTGGCTATTTTCTTGAGAGCATTGCTTGTTGGTGCTCTGCTGCCGTCATTTACAAAGATGACCTCGTAAGAAAGCGAAAGCGGCGAAAGCACTTGCTTGAGCCGGTCCAGAAGCCTGTATAGATTGTCGGGGTGCTCGTTATAAACGGCCACAACCACCGAAAGGTCGATATTTGCCATTAAAGCCATTTGCTCGCTTTGAGAAAACCTATCTCTCCACAACGCTCAAATTGTCCTTCTAAAAGGGCTTTCTGGTCAACCTGACAATAGATAATCTATTAAGAGCTTGATTCTCTTTAAGACTCTCTGTAAACCAGAGACAGAAAGCTTTTGCAGCTGATTTTAGGCGCCTTAGTTCTTGCTAACCTTACAAAGCCAATCCCAAGTTTTTCTAATCCCGTTTTCTAAATTTATTTCAGGTTGCCAGTTCAGACACTTTCTGGCTCTTTCTATGTCGAGTACATTCACCGGAACATCAGCAGCTCTTGAAGGATGGTGTACAACCTCAAGATCCTTCTCTACTACTTTCTTGATTGTTCTGACTATTTCGTTTAGCGACTGGCCGCAGCCGGAACCTATATTAAACACGCGGGGTTCGTTTTCGTCCGGACAGTATTCGGCTGCTTTTACCAGGGCGTCGGCGGTGTCGCCGATGTAAATGTAGTCTCTGACTACCTCACCGTCGCCCCAGATTGTAATTGGCTTGCCCTGCTGGACGTTGCCCAGAAAAACTGCAATCGCGCCCTGTTTGGCCTGCGGATTTTGCAGCTCTCCATATGGGTTTGCAAGCCTGGCTACCACATAATCGAGATTGTAAAGATGGTGGTAGAGATGCAAATACTTTTCGATTGCCAGTTTTGTGATTCCGTAAGAGCAGATAGGCTCAGTTGGATGCTCCTCATGAATCGGCAGTTCTTTTGGTACACCATATACGGTGCCGCCCGAGCTGATAAAAATGACCTTTTTTACGCTGGCCTGCTTGCAGGCTTCCAGCAACTGCAGAGTGTCAATGATGTTGGAGCGCACGTCAAAAGCGGGGTCTTCATTGGAACTTGCCGGCAGGGTTGTATAAGCAAGGTGGAAAACCCAGTCGTTGCCGCGCACTGCTTCGGCAACTTCGCCATGGTTGGCAAAATCTCCGAAAAGGTAATTGATGCGTGGATCTCCTTCGCGGTAGCGGCTGGGATAACGATCAAAGCTTGTTACTTTATGCCCCTGGCGCAGCAGGGAGTCAGCCAGATTGCTGCCGATAAACCCGTTTCCGCCGATGATTAGCGCTTTCATTTGACCTGAGCCTTTTTGTCAGTGGCAATCGTATCACGGTCCTGTTTCTGGCTGAGTGCTTCTTCATAAACCGATTCGATCTCGTCAACCATCTGGGGGATGGTTCTTTCAGGTGCAATGTTCTCAATCATGCTGGCAAGCAGCTCTCTATCTGCAAGCAGTGTTTTCATTTGTTCTGCCAGTGAGTTTACGTTATTTAACTCGAATACCAGCCCGTTGTACCTGTGTCTTACAAGTTCAGCCATGCCCCCGAGGTTAGTCACGATTAAGGGAGTCTTGCTTGCAAGTGCCGACTGTATTACAAGTGGAGTGTTTTCGTACCAGCGTGAAGGTACCACCAGCACATCCAGGTTTTGCAATACTTCACCGAGTTTTTCGTTTGCAAAAGTGCCCAGAAAAGAAATTTTTTCGCGCTTTGCAGGGTTTGCTTTCACCAGTTCTTCAAGCATTTTGCCGTATTCGGGAAACTGATTGAGATCGCCGTAAATCTTGAGCTCTGCCAATGAGTCTTGTGGAAGTGTTTGAAAAGCTTTAATAAGCAGGTCCGGACCTTTATGCTCGAAAAGCGTGCCGATAAAGCCGAACCGCAAATTTTTGCTTTCTGTTTTTTTCTGGTATGGAATAAGCGGGCTTGAATCAATGCCGAATGAAACATGCCGTATTAAATCTGCCCGTATGCCGTTTTCTACGAATATATCTCGCATCAGCTGGGTGGGCACCATAATAGCCTTGCTTTTGTTTGCTGCCTCTTTCAAAACCTGTGGTCTATTGACCGTTGCGGCGATTGCATCGGGAGCCTTGGCGCAAACGTAAGCATTGCGCAGAGAATTGGCAAGCAGCCTCGCTATTGGTTTTGGGCTTTGCTCAAGTGGCGCTTTAAGAAACGGCATTTTTAATTTAAGTTTTTCCACCAGCTGCTTTTCGGGCGGGATTAAATGCGGCGTATAACAACTAAGGCAATTTGCCGCAAGCGGTCCCGGACCGCGGCAAACTGACCCATCGGGCTTTTTCAACTGCACTATCGGACAAACAAACCAGAAGTCCGTAGCAGAAATCACAAGCGGCTTCTTTTCGAGCTCGGCTGCTTCAATAATGCTTGCCGAAAGATTCTGGGCATGAAAAATATGAATCAGGTCCGGCTTGAAGCTTTTGATGATTTCCTGAAAATGCTTGCCGATTAGCGGGTGCATATACTCGTGTTCGAAGCTGTAGCCTTTCAGGCGCAATGCTTCGCCCAGTACATAAATATTTAGACCCTCATAAACATATTCGCTTGTTTCTTCGCCTGTGGCATGCCTGGCATCCGTGTCGGGTGGATTTGCTGTAACAATCAGGACTTCGTAAGAGCGGCGCTGGAGCTCCTGTGCTACTTTGAGAGTCAACACTTCGGTGCCGGCACGGTGCTCGGGAAAAAATTTGTGGACAGTAAGTAAGACTCTTCTCATCGAAGCTATTTCTAAAGGCATAACGGCCGGTGGTCAATTATATGCTCTTATAAGAGCTATCTCAAACAGATTACAAGTAGCAAGCACTAAAATATGCGTATTGAACCGGCTTATGCATTAACTCATGCATAAGCTATTGCAAAGCTATTAATTGCCCCATGCATTAAGTGAAGGAAAACTCAGAGTGCGAATTTGCCTCATCTCAAGAGAGTATCCACCGGAAACCGGCTTTGGCGGTATTGCAACTTTTGTGCGCCATCTGGCCCACGGCCTGAAAGAGCTCGGTCATGAAGTAGAGGTAGTGGCGCTTGCCAAAGAAATAGAAAAGGTTGTCGACGACAACGGCGTCAGAGTTCACCGGGTGCTGCCTTATCAGATTGAAGGCGGGCTCGATGCGGTTAACCGTTGCATGCCCTACAGCCGTTATGTTTTGCTTACGACTCTTGCACTCTGGCGGAAGTTTTTCGAGCTGCATCAGGAAAATCCATTTGACGTAGCTGAATCGCCGGAATTGCTTGCCGAGTCTATTTATGCTTCGGTTCTGAGTGTTGTGCCTTTAGTAATCAGGCTTTATACGCCGCATTCGAAATTCATGGCGGAGAATTTGCACAATGCGGTTGCAACCTTTGATCATATGTTTATTGCCATGCTTGAGCGGATCGCCATGGCAAACGCCGATGTGCTGACCTCGCCCAGTCAGGATCTGGCCGAGTTCGTGGCTGCCGATCTTCCCTGCCCGCTTGAAAGCATTGCAATTGTAAGAAACCCGATCGACCCCGATGAATTTTCTCCGGAAGGCCCACGGGCTCTGGAACCGGACGCCAGGAAAACCGTGCTTTTTGTCGGGCGCTTGGAAGAACGAAAAGGCATTCACCATTTGATAGCCGCAATTCCGAAAGTTCTAAAAGAGTGCCCGCAAACACGCTTTATAATTATCGGCGACGATACGATAAATGCAGTCGGCGGCCAGCGTTCGGTTCTTGCGGATTTGAAAGCTTCGCTAAAGGCCAGTTCTTGTCTTGACGCCGTTCAGTTCATACCGAGAGTGCCGCTTGCAGATCTGCCGAAATATTACCGTTCATCTGACCTCAGCGTTGTGCCCTCGCTTTATGACAATTCTCCATACACCTGTCTTGAAGCCATGTCTTGCGGCAGAGCCGTAATAGGCAGCTCTGCCGGCGGCACTCGTGAATATATTGAGCACGAAGAGTCAGGGCTCATTTTTCCGGCTAGAAATCCGGAAGCGCTTGCTGAGGCTATGATCAAATTGCTGAAAGATGACAAATACCGAAAGTATTTGGGCGAGAATGCCAGAACCAGGGTGCTTGAAAAATTTCAGCGCAAGAAAATTGCTGAGCAGACATTGCTTTTGTATGCTCAGGCTATTGAAAAATTTGAGTACCGGCAGCAGTCTCTTTATCGCAGACCAGTTGAACAGGCGCTTCCTGATGCGGCAGTCATGTTCTATGCTCTTGATCGCATGCTTTACAATCTCATGTTTCAGACATCTTTGAGATTCAGAATTTCTTACCGCCTGCATCAGCTCATGCACAGGCCGCGCTTGTTTGCAGCCAAGTTCTTGCTTGCATTTCTCAGACCGTTATCAAATTTGATATACAGAGATCGCAGCCGGGTTTTGCCGCTGCAGAGCTGGCTGGAGGAAGAACTCAAGTCCAAGCAGCAGGATGTTTTTGCAAAAGTGCTTGCTGATGCAAAAGCAAAATCAAAGGAGCTGACTCCCCGGTGATTGATGCAAGCAAAGACAGCCAGGAAAATCTGGAGCCCGAAAAAAGCAGCGAATTCATTAAGCTGGCAACGCTTCAAGAACCTGATCTAGAGAGCGATGCCGGGGGCAGATCCGGCTCCTCTCCTCAGGCCAAAAAGTCCACTACCGCATTTTTTATCGAGCTGGCTCTTTTATTTGCTCTTGCATTGCTTTTGCGGCTCTTATTCAATTTTGTATTCATTCACGTAAATAACTTTGCATCTTGCGACGCATTTGAATATATAAACAACGGGCAGGCGCTGCTGGCGCTGGCTGAAAAGCCACCCGAATTCTGGCTTAAGAGCCTGAGCTCCTTGCTGAATATGGCATCGCCGGCCGATACGGCTGCTGTTAAAGAGGGGCTTGCTCCTTTGAAAGACTTTTATATCAGCGGCCCGGTTTTTCCGGCATTTCTTGCGATTGTGGTAGCCATATTCGGGGGTATAAAAGCAAATGTGCACTGGCTCTGGCAGCCGCTTCTATTTGCCAATTCGATTGTTTCAGCGCTCACTTGCGTTTTTATTTACCTGTCGGCCGCCGAAGCCTATGACAGGAGAACTGCAAGACTGGCAGGCATTTTTTCAGCCATTTATCCCGGATTTGTTATAAATTCAGGCCGGCTTTATTCTGAAGTTTTTGCAGCTTTCCTGCTTTCTATGATTTCTTATATAACACTGAGAGGCTTCAGAGCTGGTGGCAATAAGTTCCGGCTCGTGTTTCTAAGCGGCTTTCTGGCTGCGGCTCTGCAAATGACCAGATCGGTGATGGTGGTTTTGAGCCTTGCGCTTCTGCCGCTTAATTCAATTCAGCAAAAAGGCAGGCGAAAACTGACTTTTTTTCTGCCCTTTGTGCTGGGTTTTTGTCTTGTAGCTGTGCCATGGCTTGCCTTTCAGCAACTGGCATTTGGAAAAGGCGGCTTATTAGTGGATCGTGTGGGCAACTATAATCTTTTTATCGGCAACAACATCGATACTCAGGGCTGGCTCTCTTACCCATATCCTGACGGGCGCAATATAGAATCGAGCAGCTTTCCGAAAATACTTGCTTCTGCAATTGAGAAAAGCCCGGCTCGCTGGTTCAGGCTGATGCTCGACAAACCCTTGCGCCTCTTTAAATATCCCTGGAACGATTTTCGCACTGCAATCGGAACTGTCAGCTTCAAGTGGCAGGTTCTCTTGCATGAGTTTCTGGCATTTTTAGGATTTTGTGGCATTGCGCTTTGCTTATTCGGCAATCCAGTAAAAAAACTCGAGCCACGGCAACTTTATTGCCGGCTTTATCTTGCCGGGCTTTTTGCGTTCCACTTCATTTATTGCTTGTTTATCACAGTGCCGCGCTATAACTTATGCGCAATTCCTGAGCTTCTTATATTTGCTGCTGCTGCTGTTTCATTCTTGATCTCATTATTTGAAAAGAACGCAGAGGCAATTTACAGACCAGCCGATAAGACGCTCTTAGCGGGCTCGCTTTTGCTTTTGTTTGTGCTTTTGCAAATAAATCTCCTGCCCTATTTGATCCAGATTCACTTGAGCCCTGATCTCGCCTGGATAACACAGGCGGCGCTCAGAATTTCCTTTCTGCTTGCAGCAGGATTTGCCGCTTTTAAAGCTGCTGGAAAAATGCCCTCAAATGCCGGACTTTGTCGTGCAGTTCTGAGCTTGTTCTTGTTTCTTGCATTGCCGCTTCTGGCACTGCCCCTGCGAGCAAACGGCAGGCATTTTGAATGGTACAGCGAGCTTGATTCGACAAGCCCTGAAATTAAACAGCTTCTGAGAATCCCAGCTTATGACCGCAGCCCGGATGCTGTTTATTATCTGCTCCTAGATAGTCAGGGTGTGCGGCAGTGCGCAGACGGTCTTGAGCTGAAAGTTAACGGTGAGCTTTTAGAAGGCCCGGTTCTTGCCAGCATGTCTTTTGCAGAAAACTTCGACCGTTTTCTGGAACTCGGCCCTCAAAGAGTTCAGCGTGAAGGCGAGCGCATGTGGTACTCACTTATAAGTTCGGCTGGCTCCGGCAACCTTGATCTGAGACAGTGGTCGATGCTGCCCTTGCCTCAAAGTATTGTAAGCAAAGCAAAAGCGCAGGCTAAAGCAAGCGGCGCCGACAAGCTCAGATTTGAAGTTTCGCTGAAAAACCGCTCCGATCGCAAGCTTAGGATTTACGGTGCTTACAGAACTTCTTCCAAAGAGCATCTTATCCCCAGTGTCAGCCTCTATTCATGGGAAAAGGCATTTTATGGAGTAGAAAATAACGAATGGTTGACTGATACCAGATATGATATCAAGGCTCCCGGTTTTTGCCGCGACTTGCAAAAAGACGACCTCTCAGAACAGGCAGGGCTTCAGAACGGCTCATATAACTTTGCAGTCTTGAAAGCGCCGCCAGTGGCTGAAAATAACACTCTGCCTGCTGCAAGAAGCGATGCCACGCATCTAGATGCCGCGCTTTTTCCTGTATCTAGTTATAAGCTTGGAAGCTTGATTTTGAAGCAGGCAAATTCAAACACCGTTTCTGTTGATTTGGGAGATCAAAAAAACAATCTCAAGTCTGATAGCTTGTGGATTGTGAGACTGCAAGGCAAGAGCCGCGTGCTTTCCGGAAATGCCTTGCCGGCAGCAAACATTGAATTGAGCTATCTGAAAAAAGACGGCAGCCGTTACGCATATAACTCTGCCTGGACTCCTTCACGACTGGAGTCGTCAGGTTCATGGAAAGAATTCGATTTTTCGTTGCCTGCCAGGCCGCTTGTCGAAAACGCCCGTGCTGAAAAGGCGCTTATTAATTTCAATCTTGTAAATAAGCAATCTCCGTATTTAAATGTCAAAGAAGATTTAAAAGGCGAAATTGAGTTTCAAGACCTCTGTCTCGAGCTATATTGCCTGCCGGCTAATCCAATCGGGCTTGGGCATCTGGTTTACTAGCTAGCTTGGTATGCTGCTCAAAGTCACGATCATCTAGCGGGAGCCGGATTCAAGTGAATTTATATTCTCAGCCCTTGCGGGAAACCGTGTGGATAATCTTTGCACGAAAAGCTTATATTTCGAGTGCGAAAGCATAAACAGGCCTAGGGTTAGCCTGGCTTTCCTGATCTTGGAGAAGGCACACATACGATAGCTTTCGGGCTCTTGCCCGGAAAGTTCAGGTGAGCCATGGAAAATCTGGTCGGGAACCTTGCAAAAACAGAGCTGCTTTCAACTGCAGGCGAAGAAAATGTCCTGAGCCGCCTGCAGGAAACAATTTTGAATCCGGCCTTAAACTCGGGCTTGATTGAACCCTTCAATGCCCTGGCCTCTTCGGCAAATGAGCTTGCGGGCAAAGAGCTTATTGCTTGTAAAAACGAATTTGAAGTCAGCCAGGATAAATTTATGAGCAGCGGCTGGCTGCTCTCCGGTCTGAGCTCCGGCCTCGGAATGCTTCTGCCTTACTTAATTTCAGGCAAGCTTGCGGGAGCGGCTCTGAGAAAAGCCGGACAGACACTGGAGCTCCGGGGTAGCGCTGCTGCTTTTTTGCAGCATGGCGCAAGTGCTCAGATAGCCGGTGCTGCAATATACGATGGTATGCGCCAGACAAAAGCCGGCGAAACAAGATCCGGAAATGCCCTTGCTGGAGCTGCTGCTTTCGGAGTTTTTGAAGGCGGCAATCTGCTGACAAAGCAGAGGGGGCTGCCTGCCATGCTTGCATTGCGAGCCTTCTCCGGTGCAGCTGGTGCCGGGGTGCATCAGACCGTATCCTCCTTATGGTCAAGACACGAGTTGCCGGAAAGAAATGAAACACTTAAAGCGATGCTTGGCGGCATGGTGCTGAATATTGCCCTGCCGGAAGCCCAGAGGGGACTGACTGCTGCCGTTGATTCTTTGAGCATGCAAACGGGCCGGGGGGTTCCTCTTGATCGGTATTTAAGTAACAGGAGCGACTCGGCGGCTCTAGCTAAGTCGAGAACTTTTTCGGAACTGAAAGAAGCACAACCCTGGACACGTGTTCAGACAGAAAGTTCAAGCAATAATTTTGTTTTGAAAGCCCGAAGAATTGAGCTTGAAGGCAATAATCCCGCTCCTGAAAAACTGGGTGGAGAACTGGCGCGGCTTTCGTTCAGCAAAAATGCTGAACCTGGTTTTAGCGCAGCTGCAGCTGATTTGAATGCCGGCAATATTAAGCAAGCCTGGCAGAATTATTCTCGGAGCCGGATTTCAATTGAAGCCTCTGCCAGAGAAGCAGAAGCTCGGATTGCAACTGAACTGGGAAAAAAGAGCTCCACTCTTTCTAAGGGCGAGCTGGCAAAAGAAATTACAGCCTGGTCGGGACCGGGCAAGATCAGTTTTGAAAGACTCTTTAGAAAAGAATTCACCGATTTCCAAAATTCAAATGGTGCCTTCAGACCAGGCATGAAGCTCAGTGACGGGCCTGAATATATTCCTGCGGAGCTGAGCCAATCTCGGATTAAGTTAAGCGCCCAGGCACAAAAAGAATTTGAGATTGCAAGTTCCGTGGTGCGAGCTCTGCAAGATCAAGGCGAAATAGCCCTGTTTGCAGGCGGCTCGGTTCGAGATGAAATAATGGGCCGGATTCCGAAAGATTATGATATTGCCAGCTCTGCTTCTCCAAGTAAGCTTGAAGCCATATTTAAGAGCAGAGGCTACAAGGTTCTTGAAGTCGGCAAGAAATTCGGCACTGTCAAAGTAATTGTGGACGGTGTGCAAATTGAAGTGACGACTCTCAGAAACGATGGAAATTACTCGGACGGCAGGCGGCCCGACAGTGTCGAGTTTAAAGGCACTCTAACTGACGATGCAGGCAGGCGAGACCTGACCATAAATTCAATTTTTAAAGACCCGCTGACAGGCAAATATTATGACCTTTACAAAGGCCGGGAAGATATAGCTGCCGGTCTTATTAGAACCGTAGGTGATCCTTATGCCCGTTTTGCTGAGGATCATCTGCGCATGATGAGGGTTCCTCGTTTTGCTGCAAGATATGACTTTAGAGTAGAGGAAAATACTCTGGCGGCACTTAGTGCAAACAGCCATAAAATCAGCAAGGTTTCTTCCGAAAGAATAAGAGAAGAATTGCGGGGTATACTTTCTTCGCCAAAGCCATCAATCGGACTGAATTTAATGATGGAAACTGGCCTGATGAAAGAACTGATACCGGAAATGCAGCCGATGAATGGACCTAAAGGCAAGCAAGACTCGCACTGGCATCCGGAGGGTAATGCCTGGGAACATACAAAAATGGTTGTGGACAAGCTTGCTGAAAATGGCAACGGTGGCAACTTTCCCTTGATGCTTTCGGGGCTGCTTCATGATGTAGCCAAGCCACAAACACAGGTAGTTAAAGCTGACGGCAGAATTTCAAATCCTAATCATGAAAAAGTGGGAGCCGAAATGGCCGGTGAAATCACACGCCGGCTTTCGATGAGCCGCAAAGACAGCAAGCTCGTTTCTGATTTGATTGCAGACCATATGCGCATGCACAAGGTCAAAGATATGCGCACCGGAAAACTTGCCGAGTTACTGAAGCGACCTGAGATTAATGAGCTGATCGAGCTTCAAAATGCCGATTCGACAGGTCGCGGGTATTCGCATGATCAGCACGGCTCGCATCGTGATTGGTTGCTTGCCAAAATTGCCGAACTAAAAAATGCAAGTGATCCCAATTTGAGCCTGGATGCAGCAGCGCTAGTGAACGGGCGTATGATAAACGAGATGGGATTTCCTAAAGCTCCTATCAGGAAAGAAATCCTGGATGCTGCCAGGCAGGCTCAGCAGGAAGGACTGTTTGCAAGTGCAGAAACCGGTAAAATATGGGTGCTGGATAATTATGGGCAGCATCTCAAGTTGGCGCCACAAAACCTTGCCAAATAGACTCAGCCGGGAAACGCCGACTTGTATACGCTAGTGTCCAGTAATGACATCCAGCCCCCAATATGTTAACTTAGGCCTGTCTGCAGAAGCTCAAGTGGAGGAAGCTTCGTGTTTAGGACCGCACTGCCTGCAGCTCTTTTCTTGATTGCAATCTCATACTCGTTTTCAGCTTGCCAGGCAGCCGATAATCGCACTGCGGCCGCTGTGCCCGGAGGCAGGGAAAAAGGCGGCCGCCAACTGGAGCGGCGGGAAGCGCGGGCGCATTTATCAGCTTCAGCTTCATTCAATTCAAGTCTATACGCCAAAGATTTCGAGCTGGGTGTAAAAGCTCTGGATTTGCGTTTATATCCGCAAGCAGAAGAAAGACTGAAAAAAGCACTTGATCAACTAAATAAGAAGCGTGATGCTGCCAATCTTAAAGCTCTTGCCCGGCTCAATCTGGCCGAGGCCTATCTTGCTATGGGCAATCTTGCCAGAGCAAAAGTAATGCTTGATGAATCGAAGGCTCTTTGCCTTGAGTGCTACGGCGCCGACTCGACAGTGATGGCTCGGTTTTATGCTGATTTCTGTGAATACAATCTTGAAAATGGTCAAACGCCGGATGCGGCAAATGCCTGCAATCTCAGTCTCAAGATTCTCGAGTCAAAAGGAAGCGAGCGCGAACTTGCACTTGCCAGAGTTTTGCACGCAAGAGTACTTTTTGAAAGAGCATATTATGAAGAAGCCCGAGAGTCTTTCAAGAAAGCCCTACCGGTACTGGAGCTCGAACCGGGTAATGACCGTCTTGATTATGCAAACGCAGTAGCAGGTCTTGCTCAGGTAGAAAAAAAGCTGGGCAACGAAAGCGAATCGGCATTACTTATGAAAAAAGCACTGGCAATAAAAGATGATGCGGTGGTGCTTGATAAAACGCAGAACGAAAAGGGCCTGGTTAAATATCGCTTTATAGAAGGGCTTTACGGCTCAAGGCAAATAGTGGATCCGGTTTATCCTCTCAAATACATGGTGGTGGATGGTGTGCGCGTGGCCTGCACTCTTGTGCGCAGCTATAAGCATCTGGCCGTTCTTATCTCGCTTGCCAACTGCACGGATCATCCGATACAACTGGCTGTAGGTCCGGTGTCGCTTGAAAAACTCAGCCCGGGAAGAAAGGTTATGGAATATTGCGACCCGGGTCTTATCGATGAAGTCCTGGAAGAAGATGTGATTCTAGGCCGAACATGGAGAAGAAAAACACTCTGCCATATACAGAAATCCAGGCGAATTCCAGGCTATCTGCGCAACGGCGCCCTTGATCCCGATGACTTTTTCGGCAACAACGAGTTCGGTTTATACGGAGCCTGGGCCAGCAGTTTGCGTGATACTCCTCCGATTGTGACGCGCGAACAGTATTTTTATGATGAGAAACCAAAAGGCAGCGATCAGGAATTACTTGGTTTCATGAGAGGCAATGGCGCGATACATCCTACATACATCGAACCCGGTGCTGCCAGAACCGGTTTAGTATTTTTTTTGAGAGAGCGATATGAAGATGCAAGAGTAAGACTTTTTATTGGAAACGCCGAGCTGCTGTTTCCTTTTCATGTGGCACCCGGACAATAGAAGGAGCTGTTGGTATGTGGGAACGACTGAATTTGAGTGCTCAGCAATTGATGGGTCAGGGTAAATCTGCTGAAGCCGAAAGTTATTTCAGAGAGGCATTGCTCGAGGCCGAAAAAGAGTTTGGGACCTGGCACAACAATGTCGCAACCGTGCTGAATAATCTCGGAAATTGCCTGCGTGTACAGGGAAGACTTCCAGAGGCCGAAACTACATATGCAAGAGCGTTAGAAGTAAGGCGCAAGGCACTTGGACCACTGCACAAAGATGAACTGCAAATACTGGAAAACTACGCGAAGGTTTTGCGTTTGTTGAATAAAGACAAGGAAGCGGCCAAAATGGAACAGACCGCAATGGGTATTATGAGACGCCCGTAAATTGGCTGTATAATAGGCAAAAATTTCAGCGAGGCAGTCCATGTCCTTTATTGCTAACGATATTGAATTGAGCCAGAAACTCACAGGCAAAGTTATTGAAAGCGCTGCCAGTAACCTGACTTCCTTTGCAGTTAAGTTTGAGGACGGCAGCGGACTGCTCTTGCAGGTTGCCGGGGCACCTGGTGAGGCGAAGATCACGAGCACTTTGATGCCGGCTTCCGAATTGCCCTCCATAGGAGACGCTGTTTGCAAGGTCGAATGGGCCTGGATTGTGTCTTCAAAAGTAGTTTCAATCAACACTGTAACAGGATCATTCGAGTTCCATTTAGAGCCTGCCGGCAAGCTGACCATACTGGCCCAGGTTTATCAGGGCTCGCTCTTCCTGTCTTTCATGCCTTATAAAGGCAGCTGATTTCTAAACGCGATTCTGCTTGTCATGTGATTTTTTGTTGTTGACGGGATTAGTTGCCCCGGGGTTTACAAGCGTTATCAGTTTTGGAACTTCAAGGGTTGTAATTATTCCAAGCGGAAACTCATTAGAATTTCCAGCTCTGGTAATAATGATGGCTTTCAAGTGCTTGCCGTGCTTGTAAGAGTTGTCAAAGGAGGCGATTGCATCAAAGATGCTGCTTTCGCTTTTGAGCACAGCGAAATCGTCACTGTTTGATCCGAATTGCAAAAGCTCTTTAACTCTTGCACCGGGATCTATATAGTCCGAGTTTGCAAAAGAGTCAGCCAGCCAGAGCGCAATACAATCTGTGGTGAGCAAAGCAACCAGTTTTCGTGCATTGTATACGGGAATTTGATTGAAATGCCCTTTTCGCAACAGATCCAGAACATGTTTCAGCGAGTCTTGTGGTGAGCAAATCTCCACATGTTTGTGGAAAAAATCTTGCAGCTTAGGTGCTTGAATAACCATGCGAGCAATCTTTTCGATGCGCTCAACAGCCTCCGGATGCGGTTCGGCTATCGGCCTGTCGCCCAGTCTTTTGTGCACGATTGCATTTCGCAGCTCAGCATATTCTTTCAGGTCATCTTTATAGTGATTGAAAGCCGTGTTTGAACGGCAAACATGATCGAGCAGATAAGAAAACGATTCGTGACCGCCGGCCCCGGTGATTCTGCGTAGCTCGTCCTCAAGCTGGCAAAAGGCGTTCAAAAATCTTTCCGATAATTCTCGTGACATAAATAAGGAAGCTGATAGTTATGACAGGTGAAACAGCCAACAATTATGCTGGATTGACAACCCGCCTTGCTTAACTTTTCGCTTGAGCCGATCGGCTAAAATTTGTTTTTCAGTTATTACTTTGCTCTTGAAAGTCAGATGGCTTTTGCCGGCTATTAAAATGGAAGCTCATAGTCTTGCCTGTATTACTGCTTCTTTTGTTCTCGGCTTGAGACACGGAGCAGACTGGGACCATATTGCAGCAATAAGCGATCTGGTATCAGTTGCAAAAACCTGCGAAAAGAAGAGTGAAAAAGAGCAGCCTGCCTGGTATTCAGTCACGCTTGCGACTGCCTACATCAGTGCTCATGCTGCAGCTGTACTTGCGCTGGGGCTTCTTGCTGTTTGTTTTCGTAGGGTTCTTGCTCCCTGGATCGACGGAGTGATGGAAAAGGCCGTGGGTCTTACTTTGCTGATTCTCGGCGTCTGGGTGATTTATTCATTTTTTGATTTTATTATAAGCAAGAAGCAGGAGCCACTCAAAAGCCGGAGCGTTTTATTGAGCAGCTTAATCAATAGAATGCTAAATCGCTTCGCAGCAAAGAATCCAATTCAAGTGGTGCCAGAACGGAATAACCTGCTTTCAGCTCTGATTCTAGGACTGGTTCATGGTATAGGAGCGGAGACCGCAAGCCAGATCCTTTTGATTGGCACAGTTGCAAGTGCCAGCCAGTTCCTTGCTTTTTCCATACTTTTTTCCTTTCTTATTGCTCTGGTGCTGGCCAATTCCTTGCTGGCGTTAGTTGTCTTTTTTGGCTTTGCGCTGAGTTCGGACAGAAAACCGCTTCTGTTTACGCTATCCGTTTTTAGCGGAGCTCTGAGCATTTATGTAGGTGCCGTATTCTTGCTTGGCCGTCAGGAAGCTCTAAGAGATCTGCCCAGCTTGCTTGGAGTCTGAACAGGTGAGCGCCTGTGATTATGATTGGGTAAGATCGAATAAGAACAAATCCGGTGTTTAATGAAAAAACTGGCTCTGTCTACTTTTGCCTACTTAACTGCCGGGATTGCCGGGTTGGCGGTTAATTCCATTCAGGTTTCTGCCCAGGACGAGAGTTCTCTATCCAATCTGCTTGATCAGGTAGAAGAGAGCAAAAGCCTGCCCACAGGCGCGCCGTCGCAGGTGCAGGGGGGAATGTCCGGAGCGGGGGCAAGCGGCGGCCAGGCCGGTTTTATGCCGTATGGAGCCCAGGCGCCTTATCAGATGACACAGCCCGGCAGCAATCTATACAATAATCCTGCATATAGTCCGGCAAATATGAACCCTGGCTATAACATGAATCCGGGCTATAACCCAGGACCTGCGTATAACCCCGGCAATATGGGCTACAACATGAATCCCGGTTATAGCATCAACCCCGCATATAACCCTGGACCTGCTTACAATCCAGGCAATATGGGCTACAACATGAATCCCGGTTATAGCATCAACCCCGCATATAACCCTGGACCTGCTTACAATCCAGGCAATATGGCAAATAACATGAGTCCGGGAGCATATAACATGAATCCCGGCTATAACCAGTATTCGCCCTTAAGTGCAATGAAGCAGAGAATGCAGCATGGTTCATCCTCTCCTTTCTCGCGCCAGAATCTTCTCAAAATATTTTTTGGAGACGGAAGTTCTGGAACTTCGTCGTCCTCTTCTTCGCAAAATAATGCTGAGAAACAGGCAAGAGATGCAAGTATTACAGGGCAGGCCCAGGCCCTTTATCAGCGAGCTGTAAATCAAGCTGCCCAGGCTGAGTCTGATGCGGAGCGCGCCAAATATGGCAGCGATAAAGGCGCCCGCCAGGCAGCCGCTTCAAGTGCGCAGTACCATGCAAACGATGCACGCTCGGCTGCAGAAACGGCAGAAAGCATTACTTATAGCTCCACACAGTATGCCAAAGACTATGCGGCAAAAGCGAGGAGTCAAGCAAATCGTGCCCAGGCTGCCGCCAACCGCGCACAGTACAACGCTGCCAACTGAGGACTCAGAATAGGATTTTGCTGATATCTGCATACATCGGATCAATCATTTTTCGACGTTCCTCTTTTCGGAAAACTCTTTGTATAGGAACGGTCCCAGTCCATCTAAAGTCACAATCATGAGTACCTTACCCTTACAAAAAGTTGCATAAGCAAACGATTTACTGCCCCTGGAAGATCCAAATGGCAAAGGAGCTAAAATCTGGCCAGTAGTTCTTTCTTGTTGAAGGCAACCGGCAGCACTGTGGGCACTTGTGCCAACAGCAACCGTTGACGAACACTGCCAATTTTTGCGCTGCAAAAATGAAGTCTGGTTTTTCTACTATTCCCTGTGGATGAAGTTGCCAGCCTCGAATCCCAGCCCGTATGAGATTCTCGGCACGGTCACGACATTCAAATGTCTGCGTTTAATCAGCAGATTTACTAACAACTCTCTTGGCGGGCAGACCGGTGCTCGGACTATATTCTGAAAGCTCGGCATGCTCCGATCGCTGCCTGGAGGAGAAATTGGCCCAGCGTACAGACAGCCCTCATTCAATTCCATCATACCGGTAGGTGCTTTGAATGCATTTCCGTAGGACAAGGTGACCATATTTATTTCATCTGTTTTCTCCGTCAGGAATTGACGGATGTCCAGTGCTGTTGATTTTGAAATGTAGTCCACAAGCAGATCCTGGACAATCCAGAATGTTCTTCCACCCCAGGCCAAACCGACTTCTGATTTGACTATCAATTGGCTTACCATTCGAGCCCATACTTGTCGATAGTTTATACCTGGAGCTTCATGGGGCTTTCCGAGAATCGCATCTTCAAAAGCCATTGGCACAGTTGTACGTTTTGCTTTGTTTCCCCCAGACGTACTTGATGTCATGATTTCTATAACTAACGGCGCCCCAAGCGGAAAATCGTCGACGTAGTATTTACCATCTTGGCGCGAAATTGCATAACCTTCCTTCTCCAAGAACGGAAAAATTTCTGCCCATCGCTTGCAAGTTGCTTGTTCAATTTGCCGTTCGTCAGCTTTTCCAACCGGCATCAGGATGTAATCGAAGGTGTAGTCAAAGCTGTTTTTTGTTTTCTTGTCTGTATATTTGATCTTTAGTTCCGGCCAGACTCCGAGCACGGTGCCTGGAAGACAGCCTGACTGTCTAAGTATCAGAGATTCGGCAAAATCCTGGTGTGCTCTTCCAGACGTTCCTTCTTTGAGGTTCAGTAATCGCCTGGGACAGACGATCCATGGCGGTTCATCATTGCGTGTTTGAATCGAGCATACTCCTGAAGGTACTATGGTGCGTCCGACGAAATATTTCGCTAGCTCTGGGTGTTTTCCCGCATCAAGGCTCAGGTGTGATGCATATCTATTCCCGCCGCCATCGCAGTCGGCGTTCATGAATGGACATTTTGCTTCCCGTCTACAGAGAGAGGCCTCTTCAGATTTATCCTCTACATGGTAACCAAACAGCTCGAATAGCTTGGGCATCCGATAGCCTTCCTAATTTCAACCGCCAATACTTTTGCAACAGGAGGTGGCACAGAGTTCGCGACCTGTCTGTGTTGATCAAGATTTTTTACTTGCCCAGATCTACCGCGTATCGGACCCTTCAGCAAATATTCGTCTGGGTAACCGTGTATTCGCATATATTCGCGTGGTGTCAAATACCGGTGTTCCGTGGGGTGGAAAAATATTTCCCCGCATCTCAAGGTGTTTGCTGGCTTGTTTCGTGCGAGCCTTAGGAATTTCGTTGTATCTTTCTTTGACAAGTTTCCGACGATGTCTTTTGGTAAGTGCGTTTGTGCGGCAAGAAAACAGCCCTCAGGGACGTTGTAAATACGTCGGCGATCTCCTGCTGGTGTAACGTCTATGTGGCTGTCTTCTCTTTCTTCGCCCTTTGGTGATGGCGCTCCCAAGCCTTCGAGTATTTCACCGATGGTCTTGAAAGGTTTAACCGAGAATAACCCTAGTTGGTTCTCTTTCTCAGGTCCATGTGTTGGTGGCGGAAAACGGAAGCTACTGGTCTTCTTTGTTGCCACTATAAATACACGTTGCCGCATTTGCGGAACACCATAAGAGGCCGCTGTAATCGTCTGCCAATGAGTCTTATAGCCCATCTTTTCAAGATCAATAATCAATTTTTGAAAAACTCCGCCGCGCTTGCCCTTAATGTCTCGGGCAGAAAGCAATCCGGTGACGTTTTCTATGAGAATTGCCTTCGGCTGGAAAATCTTTCCGAATCTCACCATCTCAAATAGCAGAAGTCCGCGCTCATCGGATAAGGCTTCCTGTTTCCCAATCTGCGAAAATGTTTGGCAAGGTGGACCGCCGCAAAGAAGATCTAGTTCGCCTGGGCGCACGCCGAGGCGCAACATTAGCTCATTCGGATCAACCTGTCTGATATCACCTTCAATAACTTCAGTTTTGCGTTGCTCTCGTTCGACGGCTGCGCGCAAAGTATTGCAGCAGTGAGGATCAACTTCCAAACAAGCTTTTATTTCAAAGCCAGCCTGCAACACTCCGATGTCCATACCGCCCGCACCAGAAAACAATGATATGGCTTGAGGCTGTGCCTCTGCTGCCTCATTCCGGCTGCGCTTTTGCTTGGGCACAGAGCGTCGTTCAGGTATCGAATTCAATGTTGGGATTGGTATCACCATGCTTGCTCTCCGCTGGCTTGTTGACTTTCAATAGTCAATTAGACCTCATTCCCATAGCAGATATACGACTGGCTGCCAAAAGGTGTCCGGTCGATATCGCGCCCGTCCGCTGGCTGATCGCGTTTCCATTATGTACGTCCCTGGTCAGACTGTCGAGATGCTAATGCGATATGCGCTGAATAGCATCCGCATGAATACTCTGTTTTCGGGTATTTATTCCTGCAGCTTGATACAATCTGCGTGGAAATTTACCGGCTGTTGTTTCTGCGAGAACTGTCCGAGGCGACGTTTTACGCTGTGTTGGTTTTCCGCCAGCTTGAGCTAAATCGCTGCCTGCAACGCTACGAAGCTAAGCCGTGTGCGCTTTTCTGAAAGTCGTTTGCTTGCCTTTGATGCATCTCGTTTGCTCGTGGTCTTGGTCGTCTCCTCTCTAGATTTGATTTAGGTTCCACACCTCAGGAACGTAACATATGTATGTGGTCTGCGCAAGCGCATTTAATCACTTGACTGCCAGTAAGCCATAAGCTAAACCGACTCCACCATCCACGTTAATGGTGGTTATCAATAGAAGCAGCTTCACTTGCTCCTGATAGTTATGAGGTTGAGCTTCCAGATATCCAATGACATCATCGACCTCTCCGGTCCACTAATCACTGGAATCAGATCTACCACACTATTCCCAGATTAGTCTTTCTGTCACGAAAACTTGTTGGGATGTCCATAAGTTGGCGATGACGCCACTTTAGAGATTGAGCTTTTTCCAGGCAAGTACTTACTAACACTTATTCAAGAGAATGAGAGCAAAAGTCGCCCAGGAGCTATTAATTCACACACGCAAAGCAAGCAGCCGTCCACCAGCTTCTATACTACAAGCCCGGCAGAGTAGCCGGAAGCCCATGCCCATTGGAAGTTGTAACCGCCCAGCTGGCCTGTTACATCTACGAGTTCTCCGATAAAATACAGGCCCGGCACTTTTTTGCTTTCCATTGTTTTTGCTGAAAGCTCGTCGGTGCTGACACCACCTCTGGTGACTTCAGCTTTGCTGTAGCCGAAGTTGCGCTCGGGAAAAAGTTGCCAGCTGTGCAGCCGGCAAGCAAAGTCTTCAATTGTCTTTTCAGCAAGCGAGTTTATTTGTTTCGATTCCAAAAATAGCTGGCATAGTTTATCGGCCAGGCGCTGGGGGAATTGATCTGCCAAAATATTGCGCAGTTGTTTGTTGCTCTTTTGATGTTTGTAACTCATAAGCAATGCTAGCAGGTCCGTGTCCGGGCAGAGATCGATCAAGAGCGGCGCGCCGGGCTGCCAGTACAGAGAGGCCTGGAGCACTGCCGGACCGCTTATGCCTGTATGGGTGAACAATGTGTTTTCGCGAAAGCTTTTTTTGTTGCAGCTCACTAAGCTGTCGAATGAAACACCGCTGAGTTCAGCAAGCTTTTCTCGATCCTGGTTTTTGAGATCAAAGCCTACAAGAGCCGGAAAAGTGGCTTCGATTTTCAAGCCAAACTGTCTGGCAAGCTCATAGCCAAAGGGGCTGGCGCCGATTTTCGGAATTGAAAGTCCGCCGGTAGCAAGCACCAGGCTAGTGCATTGAAGCGGACCTTTGTTAGTAACAAGCTCAAAGCCGTCGGCAGTTTTGCTTATATTTTTGATGCTGCAAGAAAGATTGAATGAGGCCTTTGCCTTTTTGCATTCGTCAACGAGCATGTCCACAATTTGACTGGCTGATTGATTGCAAAATAGCTGTCCCAGTTTTTTTTCGTGGTAGGCGATTCTGTGTGACTTTACAAAAGCCAGGAAATCTGAAGGCGTGAAGCGCGCCAGAGCAGATTTGCAAAAATGTGGGTTGGCAGAATGAAAATTTTCGGCTCTGGTATTTATGTTGGTGAAATTGCAGCGGCCGCCTCCCGAAATCAGGATTTTGCGGCCGATTTTTTCTGAATGGTCGAGAAGCAAAACTCTTCGACCGCGCTTTCCTGCCTGGATCGCGCACATCATTCCGGCGCCGCCCGCGCCTACAATTATTACATCGAACTGGCGCTCGCCGGTTTGGAAGGCTGAACTCACGTGCCTTTTGTTTCTTCCAGAAGAATTCTTTTCAAAATCTTGCCCGTGGAATTACGTGGCAGCGCATCTCTGAATTCAAAAATGCGCGGAACTTTGTAATCCGCAAGGTGTTCGCCGCAGTATTCTTTTATGCACTCTTCTGTCAGGCTGGCACCGGGTTTGAGTACCACTACCGCCTTTACTTTTTCGCCCATGTACTGGCATGGAATACCGATCACGGCAGACTCCGCTATTTCGGGCAATTTGGCAAGCAAATCCTCGATTTCTCTTGGATATATATTAAAGCCGCCGCGAATTATCATTTCCTTTTTTCTTCCGGCAATGAATACATAACCGTCTTCATCCATATATCCCAGGTCGCCTGTGGCAAACCAGCCGTCAACTATGGAACGTGCGCTTTCTTCATTCTGCCTGTAATAGCCTTTCATGATGTTGGGCCCTTTGATAAAAAGCTGGCCCACATGCTCTGGACCAGCTGGCAGGCTCCTGCCGTCGTCGGCTACGATTCTGATTTCAACGCCAGGAAGTGCCGGTCCAACCGAAGCTGCTTTGCGTTTACCCTTGAGCGGATTTATCGTCGCAACGCAGGAAGTTTCGGTCATGGCGTAGCCTTCGATCAAAACTGCCGTGAATGCTTCTTCGATTTTTTTGATCAAGAGAGGCGGCAATGCCGCCGCACCTGAAAAACAGATCCTGACGGATGAAAGATCGTATGCGGCCGATTTCTCTAGCTCGAGCAGTATGAACTGATACATAGCCGGAACCAGGGGCAGAATTGTGATTCTTTCATTTTGAATCAGCTTGAGCACGGCTGTTGGCTCAAAGCGAGGCAAAATCACCAGGCTCCCACCCTTTGCCAGCGTGCCGATCATTAATATGGTGATTCCATATATATGGCACATGGGAAGCGTAGCCAGGGTTCGGTCTTTTTCATTGATATCGAATAGATCCAGGCGGTCTGGAAAAATAGAAAGCATGTTGAAGTGGGTCAACATGGCGCCTTTTGGTTTGCCGGTGGTTCCTGATGTGTATACGATTAATGCCAGATCGTTTTGCGGGTCAAGTTGCTGCCAGTTGACTTTCGCATTTCTATTTTCAAGGTTCAGGGCCGAAATCTGAATGTTTGCGTTTGTCGGCAAATCCGGAAAATCAGATTGATTCTTGGAATCGCTGCTCACAAATATGTGCCTGAGTACCTGACTCTGATTCTGACTCTGTGATTTCAACGCTTCTCTGGCGACGCTTTCGTGCACAATTAAGACACGGCTTTGCGAATCGCTGAGAATATGGGCAATTTCATCAGCCTTCAAAAGTGGATTAATGGGCACAATTGTCAGACCCAATCCGGCGCAGGCAAAAAATGCGGCGACATAATCCGGGTGGTTTGGAAACAAAAGACCGACCCGATCTTGTTTCTTGACGCCTGCTTTTGCAAGCTGCTCGGCTATGGAGCCGGCTTTTTCCAAGAGTTCTTTGTAACTGATACGGCAGTTGCCGTAAATAAGCGCTTCCTTTTCGGGTCTAAGCTCGGCCTGCTTCTGCAAAACTTCAAAAAAATGCTCCGGGCAACCCGCCTGAAGTCCGCTGAGCTTGCAGGCTGTGAGTGAATCAGCCATCTTAATTTCCTCGAGTATTTGCCAGGAATCCAACCCCGGAATTGATTATCCGGGTTTAGTGGCAAATACGCTTTAGCTCAGTCTAATTAGAGGCGACTACAACTACGTTGCCGCCCTTTTCTTTAGCTTCAATCATGGCTTCGCAAGCAGCTTCAAGCAGCCCGTGCGGATCACAGCTGTGTTTTGGATAGCTTGATACGGCAAGCGAAGCCGTGAGGCTTATTAACTTGCCGCTACGCGGATCTTTGATTTCCAGCATTGCGACTTTGCGCCTGACGCGCTCGGCAACTGTGGCAGCACCTTCAGCGTCCGTTTCATGCAAAACAGCTACGAGTTCTTCGCCGCCCCAGCGGGCCGGCATGTCGATTTCTCTGACTGAATTACGCAAAATTTTGGAAACTTCTACAAGGACTGTGTCGCCGACTTCATGACCGTAGCGCAGATTTACGTCACGCAAACAGTCTATATCTATAAGCATTAAAGAGAGAGAGTAGCCAAGCCGCACTGCTCGTTTAAGCGAATGGGTCAGGTGCTCTTTGAAGGCATGCCTGTTTGGAAGCTGAGTCAGAAGGTCTGAGCCCATCATTTCCTGCAGGCGAGCCTGCGTATTTGATAATTCGTGCCGCAGCCTGTCTATTTCGCGGTCTTTCTCGCGCAGAAGTTTTTCATAATCAACGCTTGAACTCTGGCTTTTATGCATTTGCCAGTCAGACTGCCTGTTAGGTCCGCCGTGGATGTTTTGCAGCATTTGCGTTATGCGTGCTTTCATTCCCAACCCCCACAATGCTTTTGTGCTACTTTGAGCTTTTTCATTTAATTGCCCACACTTTTGCAGAATCTACTACGTAGTTCCCGCAAGATGCTCATTAATAGTCGCCCGGTGAATGGAACTATATTAGCCTTGTTTATGATTAATTACCAGCAATGTAGTGGGGGAAACCGCAATATTAATTTATTGCCACTTGCGAAAGTATATTCGAATGATCCTGATCCAGTAATACCAGCCAGTATTTCAGCCTGGGGTTGCCGACCTGAAATGTAAGCGTAGCCTCCTGCACCGCGTTCGGACCCACGCTTTTATGGGCCTGCTTGAAGTCTTCTGATAAACAGTCAGGCACATAATTGTGATTGTGACTGCATTTCAGCGCTATGTTCGAAAAACTATAGGCCCGTTTGCTGTGGTTTTCGACCATGAATTTGACGGTCAGTAGTCTACTCTTCTTGTCACCAAAGGGATAAGGACGAAACTTAAAGTCTTTAACCAGAATATTCACATTGTCAAGAAAAGGCTTCGGGGCTTTCGAAGGAAGGACATCCTGGTTGAAGGCCGGCAGCGTTATTGATTCCGGCAGCCTGATTGTAATTTCGTCGCCAGGAAGCGCGCATAATATGTCGCCCTTGCGCCTGAGTGCGGCTGCTACTCCCAGTGTTGCGCCGGCTGCGGCACCCACTGCTACCGATAGCCCATACGTGGAAACAGCAAGTGGAATACCCGTGAGTTGAACGGAGAGGATTGAACCGCCCACCGCACCTACTGTTGCATAGCCACTTGTAGTAGCGACCTGTTTGGTCACGGTCCTGGCCGTACTTTCTTTAGTGGATGCCTCGGCATCAAGCGGTATTTCCCATTTGCCGTCCGGAGATACAAGTTTGTCGAATTTGATCTCTATATATCCGTCACGACCCATTCTTTTTACTTTCTCGACCCGGCTTACACGGCCTCTGACCTTCCACTTGCCGGGCAAAAGAACCTTGCCTGAGTCACTCACGTCGCTGGTTACTTCGGCCCAGAACTCATCGCCGGCTTCGTTCAACTCGGAATTCAGGTTGGCGGTCACCGTCAGATTCAGTGCCGTGCCCTGTTTGATTGTTTCGGTGGAGCCGTCCTCTTTGAACGGGCTTACACTGTGGCTTACACCGCCTCTTAAAATGGCTCCAGCGGGTGCTGATTGCTTTTGCAAGTTAGCATGAACCGCAGCCTGTGCCGCAGCTATTGCCTTTGTGTTAGGTTCAGCGGCATAGGTCTTTTCGGCAAAGGCAGAAGCGCCTGCCAGGTTGCCGGCCAGAATCAAGGCAAAAAACAAGGCTCGAAGCCTTTGTAGGCTTGAAACCTGCTGCCTGCTTTTCTCAGTTTGCAATTTCAAAAGAAAGTTTGATGTCATGGGGCGCTTGTAAGGGTCTGGACTTGCCGGGGTTCTCCTGAGGACGAAACAATCCTCAGGTGGTTCCTTAGGTTACTGCCAGACTCGATTCTTTACAAGTGTCTTTTAAGCTCTAAGCAGCTCACATCTTCTTATTTAGAAGTTCTTTAAGCTGATCTAAGATGCCTTTTTTTTGCTCACCGGTAGCTTTGCTGCCTTTTTGTGGCCCGGCCTTGTGACCGCCTGCTTTCAACATCAGCTCAACCTGCTTGGCTTCATAGTTCTTGGGATCAAGTTTGAGAGCCTGCTGCACCGAACTGGTGGCCAGAGTTTTCCAGCCTCTTGCCAGATGAATCTCGGCAAGTGTGGCATGAAATGCCGCATTGTTGGGGCAGAGCCTTATTGCTTCTTTGATTGCAGTTTCAGCTTCCGGAAATCTTCTACGCTTGAGCATGTCGATGGCACGTTCGTGATGCTTGGCTGCCCACTGCTCCTTGCCGTCCTTTTGCTCGCCGGCCTTCTCATCTTTAGCCTCTGTTGCAGCTGCTCCGGAGCCCGAGTCAACGCCGAGTTTGTTTTTCGCCAGGTTGCGCAGGGCATCATATTCGTCGCGCTGTTTGGCATCTGAAAGTACTTCGTGAGCACGTGTCACTTTCGAGAACTCTGTCTGTGCCTCGGCTCGTCTTTCCGGGTCGTTGGGAAAGCGGTCCGGGTGAAGCTTTTTTGCCAGCTTCAAATAAGCTTTGCGAATTTCTTCCGGTGTTGAGGATTCCTCTACACCAAGCGTGCCATAAAAATCTTCTTGTATATCGAGCATATCTCTGGAATCTACTAGATGCTGTTGTGGGTTCGAAAATTGTTTTGCTTTTCCTGCTTTGCAATCCTGATCCTGAAAATCAAGATAGGTGACAGCAGGAGACATAGTCTTTGGATGCGACGACTGTCATTCTTCAATATTCCCACTTATTTGCATAGATCACATCTTTTTTGTCTGATTTATACGGGAATCTAGCATATTCCGCCATCTGACGGGCCAGGATAGCGGAATTACAGCCGGGCTTTGTCTTGGAATCTGACTTGGGCTGGCTCTTTTCTTCGTTGACCTGGTTTCGTCGTTTCTTTCGAAATCGTAAAAATTATCTGCTGGCACTTTCTTCCACTTATAAAAAAAATCGGAATTTGTGAACAGCGTATAATGCCGCAGACCATAATTTTGTTTAGGCAGAGCCCGAGCAAGAAGTGTCTCTACTTCCGCTCATTCCCAAAAGGTGGCAAGCATGAATTTAGATCGTTTTACTCATAAAGCAAGGGAAGCCATTACCGGCTGTCAGGACATACTGGCAAGGTTCTCTCACTCTCAAGTGCTTCCGGAGCATTTGCTCCTTTCTTTACTTGAACAGGAAGATGGTCTGGCAAGCAAAATTCTTGCTGCGCTGCAAGTAAAGAGTGAGCCGGTTCAAGAAGAACTCAACCGTTATTTGAACAGCCAACCCAAAACATCAGCTCTTTCAATGAAAAAGGACGAGATTGTGGTTTCGTCCAAGCTGATTGCAATGCTTGAAGAAGCCGGCAAGGAAGCGGAACGTTTGAAAGACCAGTATATAAGTATCGAGCATTTGATGCTGGTGCTTGCCGACCCTTCCAAATCTCAATCAGGAAGCATTCTCAAGCAAAATGGCATCACGCGTGACCGCGTTTTGCAAATACTTACTCAAATAAGAGGCAGTCAGAACGTCACCTCTCAGGACCCGGAACAGACCTATCAGGCTCTGACGCGCTATGGCAAAGACCTGACCGAGGCGGCAGCCCAGGGCAAGTTAGATCCGGTAATCGGCCGCGATGAAGAGATCAGGCGGGTAATGCAGGTACTCTCAAGACGCACCAAAAACAATCCGGTGCTCGTGGGTGAACCGGGTGTCGGTAAAACTGCAATTGTCGAGGGGCTTGCACAGCGTATAACAAAGAAAGACGTACCGGAAGGACTCAAAGACAAGAAACTGATAGCGCTCGATATGGGCTCTTTAATTGCAGGGGCCAAATACAGAGGCGAGTTTGAAGAACGATTGAAAGCGGTTCTAAAAGAAGTTATTGAATCGAACGGCAAAATCATTCTGTTTATTGACGAATTGCACACGGTGGTTGGCGCCGGCTCTTCCGGTGAAGGCTCGATGGATGCCGGCAATCTTTTGAAGCCGCCACTTGCTCGTGGCGAACTGCATTGTGTAGGTGCCACTACCCTTGATGAATACCGCAAGCATGTGGAAAAAGACCCGGCTCTTGAGCGACGTTTCCAGACTGTGTTTGTAGATGAACCAACTGTTGAAGACACGATTTCGATTTTGCGTGGATTGAAAGAGCGTTATGAAGTTCATCACGGGGTGCGCATTCAGGACGCAGCGCTTGTATCTGCCGCGGTTCTTTCTCACCGGTACATAGCCGACCGGGCTCTGCCTGATAAAGCCATCGACCTCGTTGATGAAGCAGCGGCCCGCATGCGTATTGAAATTGACTCGATGCCTGCAGAACTTGATGAGATGGAAAGGCGCAAAATTCAGCTTGAGATTGAGCGTGAAGCACTCAAGCGAGAGCGGGACGCGGCCTCTAAAGAACGTCTTGAAAGAATTGAAAAAGAAATCCAGGACATTCAGGAGCAGGCCAATGTCCTGAGAAATCAGTGGACTGCTGAAAAAGACGCCCTGAATCTATTGAAAAAACTAAAAGCCGAGCGCGAGGCCATTAATGTGCAAATAGAGCAGGCGGAGCGTAATACCGATCTTGCAAAGGCTGCTCAGTTGAAATATGGAACCTTGCTTGAGATTGAAAAGCGAATTGCTCAGGAAGAGGAAGTCTTCAATCAGAAAAGAAGCGGTCCGCGGCTGCTCTCGCAGGAGGTGAGCGATGAGGACATTGCCGAAATCGTCTCCAAATGGACGGGCATCCCGGTCACAAAGCTCCTGGAAGGCGAAGTTCAAAAACTCTTGCGGCTTGAAGATCACTTACACAAGCGGGTTATCGGTCAGGATGAAGCAATTGAGGTAGTTTCAAATGCGGTGCGCCGGGCCAGAGCCGGCTTCAAAGATCCGTCAAGACCGATTGGCAGCTTTCTCTTTCTCGGTCCTACCGGGGTGGGTAAGACGGAGCTTGCAAAAGCTCTTGCCGAGTTTCTTTTTGATGACGACAAAGCCATGGTTCGGATCGATATGTCCGAATATCAGGAGCGGCATACGGTCGCACGCTTGATTGGCGCGCCGCCGGGATACGTGGGTTATGACGAAGGCGGGCAACTTACCGAAGCTGTCAGGCGCAGACCATACACATGTGTACTCTTCGATGAAATTGAGAAAGCGCATGGCGATGTGTTCAACGTACTTTTGCAGGTGCTTGATGAAGGACATCTGACCGATTCAAAAGGGCGCAATGTCGACTTCAAGAACACAGTGATAATCATGACTTCAAACATCGGAAGCAAGCATATTCTTGATTATCAAGAAAAATCGGCCGGCGATGACGGCGACCTGGCTTACGACGACATGAAAGATCAGGTACTGGGCGCGCTGCGGCAGCACTTTCGTCCTGAGTTCCTCAATCGTATCGATGAAACCGTGGTTTTCCACGCACTCACGCTCGAGCAGCTTAAGCATATTGTT
The DNA here is from genome assembly GCA_964615655.1 of uncultured Candidatus Obscuribacterales bacterium. Lineage (GTDB taxonomy): Bacteria > Cyanobacteriota > Vampirovibrionia > Obscuribacterales > Obscuribacteraceae > JAIEPM01. Next base: position 79,960 of record CAZTQO010000015.1, read on the forward strand.
GAGCTGCAAATCTCCCTGCTGAACAAAAGGATGGAAGAGCGTAAAATTGTGCTTTGCCCGACTCCGGCAGCAATGGACTGGCTTGCTCAATCAGGCTACGATCCGATGTACGGTGCCCGGCCGCTCAAGCGTGTGATTCAAAGGGAAATCGAAAACCAGCTGTCTCTGGAAATGCTGGAAGGCCAGTTCCAGGACGGCGATCGCATATTAGTTGATGTCGACAGTGATAACGAGCTTGTTTTTTCCAAAGAGGCCGTGCTTGTGAGCGTCGGCAAATCATCCGACTAGCTCAGACCCGGGTCCTTTCCCTGTCGTATCTGGCCACGCAGGCCGAGCGAATTTCGCGTGCCCGCATTTCAAGCTTGTTTGCAAGAGCCGCCCGCTTGGTCTTGCGCAATATAGTCGCGTAAGTCTCGACGCAGGCGGCTACTGTGGGATGCTCGGTGCCGTAGTGCTTGACTCTGGCTTTCATTGAGGATTTCACCAGCGGTTCGGCATCAGCGTATTTGCGCAGGTTCAGATACATATTTCCGAGGTCGAAAGAGATGCGTGCAAGTTCAACGTCTTCGTGACCGGCTGTCAGTTCTTTAATGGCTATGGCGCGCTTGTATAAAGATTCCGCCTGCTTGAATTTTCGCTGCCCGCGCATATATTCTGCCAGCCTGTAAAGCGCGTCAGCTGCGACCGGGTTATGCGGCCAGAAATGATCTTCGCATTCAAGCAAGGTGCAGGCGACAATCTCACGCGCTTCCAGCTTTCGCTCCTGCCCGAGATATAGATTGATGATTTCTGAAAGGCTTAAGTAATCAACTGTGTATCCGATTGCGCACTTGTCTTTTATCAGAGCTGCTGCTTTTTCCGCATATGCTTTGGCGGCGTCGATATTGCCGGCTGCATCGGCAATCACGGCCAGGGATATAAGTGCATATGCCGGTTTGTAACCGGGCTCTTGTTTGACGTGCTGGTAATGGTTCAAGAGTTTAAGTAGTGTCTTTTCAGCTTCTGCCAGGCGTTCGGTTTTGATATAGAAATAGGCAAGACAGCGGCAGGCATGGGTGAGCTCCTCTTCGGCCGCTTTTTTGTCTGCACATGAAGTTTCGTAGGCCTGGCAAAAAAGCTGCTCGGCGTCCTCGAATCGATCTTCCATCAAATAAAGCCAACCCAGCTTCTGTTTGGCGAGTTTTACGCTCTCTGCCTTATCCGGCTTTTGAGAACCTGTTATTGCTGCTGCTCTTAAAAGCAGCTCTTCGGCTCTGGCAAACTCGCCGTTGAATAAGTAAGACTCTGCAGCAGCATTTAGAGCTGCCAGAATTGAGGGGTTTTCATGGCCGTGCATTTCCTCGGCGCTTCTTAAATTTGCCTCGTGATCTTCGGAGTCTCTTTTCTGGGAATTATGATTTGCAGTCATGTTTTTCTCCAATGCTCAGGTTTCAATCCTGAAAAATTCGGGGGGCTCCAAGAGCTTGCTTTGAGCGGATTTTGCCAGGAGCTCTTGCTCTTCTTTCAAGAAAAATTCTCTTTGTGCGCGGCGCTGTGCCTCCTTTATTGGGATTTTCATTTTTTTTGCATAGAGAGCCAGGTCATCAAACTCGGCCTGCGCATTCACAATATTCCCTTCCAGATCGCTTGCAATTTTGAATCTTATGATTGTGCCGTCCGAAAGAACTAGCTCCTGCATGCGTCTTTGCGCATAAACTCTGCTTTCTTTGCGGGCTCTGGCCCCAAGTGATGAGGTTTCCCGAATTATCAACTCCTGCATCTTATTTTGATCTTCCGGACGGCAGATGACCGTAATCAGTTGTCCCTGCCTGCCTTTTTTCATTAAAACAGGAGCTGAAAAAACGTCGAGCGCGCCGGCTGCTAATAATTTTTCTGAAGCATAAGCCAGCTCTTGTGCCGGCTGGTCGTCGATATTAGCTTCAATTACTGAAATTTGCTCTTCTGCAAAGCTGCTTGAGACTGCTTCATCTTCAGACAAAACACCGATGCTGGCTCTTACCAGATTAGGCCAGTTTGCCGGGTTTTTGCTGCCGGCGCCGTATCCCAGCCTTGCAATTTTAGTAAAGCCCTTGCTGCCTCCCCATGATTGCACGACCTCGCAAAGAATCGCTGCGGCTGTGGGCGTCAAACATTCAAACGGTATTTGCCTGCTGTTTGTAATTGCGTTGCTCTCTTTCAAAATCTCGAGCACCGCCGGCGCCGGAACCGGCATCAGCCCGTGCTCGGTTTCCACCATGCCAGTTCCCAAGCAAAGAGCTGAGCAGGAAACTGACTCGATCCCGGCAAGATCAAATGCCACTGCAAAGCCGACAATATCCACAATCGAATCGATGGCGCCTATCTCATGAAAATGTACTTCGTCAGGCTGGCAGCCGTGAACTCTTGCTTCAGCCCGGGCAAGCCGTTGAAAAATCCTGCTTGCAAGTAATCTGGCATCATCGCTAATCTGGGATTTCTCCAAAAGTGCCAGGATTTCAGCAAGACCCCGCTCCTGATTCTCAGCACTGTTGATTTTAATTTCCAGTTTTTCGGCCGTCAGACCGCAGCGCTTTACTGGCTCGAAGCTCAGTTGGAAGGTATTTTCCGGCAGCCCCAGCTTAGAAAGCTCGGAAAGCCAGAGCTCTCTATCGATGCCTGTATTTAAAAGCGCGCCAAGCAGCATATCTCCGGCTGCGCCGAACTGGCAGTCAAAATGCAGGTAGTTTTCCGTTGTTGTATGCATTGTTCTTTGAATTTTCAGTTTATTAAAGGCAGAGTCATATCCGGAAGCTGCGTGTCTCCGGTAACAGTGAACTCATGTTGATAAACAGGTGAAAGGTTTGAATAAACGTCGTTTTTGATTTGTAGGATCTTTTTTCCTGGTGTGAGTAGGAGCGAGAATTCACCGTCAGCTTTGCTCAATGCTTTCCCGCCACCATGAACAGTGGCATTGGCCGCGTGATGCTTGCCGCCGTCATCATTTTGACCGATAACTCTGATTTTTAGGCCTTTAACTCCTTTACCTTCAGCCAGCACCCGCCCGCTGACCAAAAATCCTTTATGCAGTTTTACGATAAAGTGTTTTGAAAGTTCTCCCGACACATGCGAATAGTGTGCATGTGTCAGCCCGGATTTTCCGGATGGCAAAACGTCGAAAGAAAGCGTGCTGCACTTTGGATGTTTGATCTCAAAGTTTCCTCTTCGGTCTGAGCGCCCGCTCACTTCTTGCTGGGTGTCTTCATCAAGAATGATGATTCGGGCCCCGCCCACCGGGCGTCCTTCCGAACTGAGAACCCTGCCCTTCAGGAATGTATTCTCTTCTACACGCTCGCCCTCGGCAAGCGCCGTTTCTCCTGAGAAAAGCAGTGAAGCAATCAGAATTATTGTGATGTAAAGTGCATTTGCCATCGTTGCCTCAAATCATACACCATGCCGCTTTCTGCATGAAAAAGGCGTCTTTTCTTGTCGCTTCTGTCTTCATGGCTTTTGTAATTGCAGAAAAACAAAAATTGAAGCGCTAATTATAGCAATTGTCAAGAAGGCGAAGAGCCAAATATCTCGCTTCTTAACTGCATTGTCACCGGAGCCTTTCTGAGTAACCTGGCTTTTCTCGATTATTCTTGCAAACTCAGCACTGGCTTTTGCTTCACTTTCTTTGATCGCAGCCAGAGCTTCTTTTAGCTCTTTTGCAGTCTGATATCTTTTTTTCGGGTCCTTAAGAAGGCATTTTAAGACCAGCTTTTGCAGCTCCGGAGTCACAGCTGCATCTTCGGGAAAATGTGCTTCGCTATGCAGGTGATGCTGCATGATTTCAATCGGGTTTTTGCCGATGAACACAGGAACGCCTGTTAGAGCTTCATGAAGGACCACTCCGATTGCATAAATGTCGGAGGCTGGACTCAGATCCTTGCCCAGGCACTGTTCGGGGCTCATGTAAAACGGGCTGCCCACTACTTCGCCGGTGGCGGTTATCCGTGACGACTCTGAGTCTTTCTGGTAAAGAAACTTGGCAAGCCCGAAGTCCAGTATCTTTGCATCTTCGGTACCATCGGCATTTTTTTTGAGCAGGATATTTGCCGGCTTTATATCTCTGTGCAAAACCCCCTGATTGTGCGCATGATAGAGTCCGTCCAAGACCTGATCAAAAATTGAAAGTAACCGACTGCGACTTATGCTGCCTTCTTGATCGATTGCATCAGCGAGCGACTCACCTTCTATATATTCCATTGAAATATATGGAAATCCATCCGGAGTAATTCCATAGTCGTGGATGTCGATAATGTGTTTGTGCTCCAGCAATCCGGATGCCTGGGCCTCAAGCTTGAAGCGCGCCAGGCTGCTTTCGCTGATGTTATGTGGATGAATAAACTTAATTGCAAATTCTTTGTTCAGTACAGTGTGTTTTGCTTTGTAGACACGGCCAAGTGAACCCATGCCCAGAAGCGAAATGATTTGATAGCGGTTATCTACGATGTCGCCGTAAGCAAAATCAAGAGCTCCGTCTTTCTCTCCGCTCAAGATTTGCTCCCTGTTTCAAAGCCTGTATCAAAGCCAGGCTCTAATTTTTTCTCTTTCTGGCTGCTGCTCTTCTTTTGTTTTTGCTGTTTAAATTCATCCGGAATGAAAACAAGCTCTTCGCCTTTTATTATGCGCTTTGCAAGCTCTCCAAGACTTGTCTGACTTTTAGCGCAGCCCTTAAAATAAAAGACCGCTTCTTTGCTTGATTCCATCGAAGCAAGGGCCTGATCGGCCTTATTCCTGTCGAGCTGTTTCAAAAGTATGGCTGCATAGAGCTTGCCTGCCGGGCTTGCTTCTTTTAAGAGTCGATCTATGTGATCGCTTGCCAGCTTGCCGAATTTGAGGAATTTTTCAAACACAAGCCAATCGGGAGACGCCTGATTGCTGTCGCCGCGCTCCTTATAAACGAGCGCATTTGCATTTTTTATTGCTTCAAAATCGGAATCATTCAAGTGCGTGCTGCCGCATTCCGGGCCTTCAGCAAAAGAAGCAGCTTGAAACGAAAGCAGGAGAAATGTTATCAAAAGTGTTTTAAGGATCAGTTGCAGCATATTTTTCCTTTGGTTCAAAAAGTTCAAAAACAACAATATAGCGCTTGTGCCAGCCTCAAGTAGTTCTTGTGTGAGAGAGTCTGCTTGCTGTTTTTGTTTGTTTCAGCAATAAGCCAATCTAGTAAAAGCAAATGAACAAACTCTGTGTATGCCTTTAAATGCTGCATGCTTCTAATCGGAGCTGTGCGGTTGTAGCCATCAAGAAATGCTTCTGTTTGACGTTCTTTGAAGAGGTCTGCAATTTCTCCATTTTCGGCGGGCAGTTGCAAACAAAACATAAACAGAGCAATACAGAGGTCATATATGCTACTGCCTATTCTTGCAAACTCCCAGTCTAGAACTGCTGCGATACCGCCGGGGCTGTAGATCAGATTGCCCGGGTGGTAATCGCCATGCAAAATCGTGATTGACTTGCTTTTAGTTTCAAACTCTATAAGGCGTTTTGAATTTGCTGCAGCCACGGACAAAAGCCTTTTGTAATCAAGCCTGCATAAAGGGTTCTCATTCTCAATTTCATTTCGCTCTTTCTTCTTCTCAAACTCTTCAACAGTTTTCTGGAATTGCTCCGGGAAACATGCAAGCTTTCTGGACAAAAGCGGCAGAGCTCTAAAATGCCCGGTATTTTTCAAGAGTCTGGAGCCAGTGGCATGCAGTTCAGCCAATAATTGTCCTGCAAGAAAAGCATCAGGACCGCTGCAATTAAATTCGAGCCAGTCATAGTTGCGTTCGGATTTTAAGAAAGCCTGGCAGGTCCAGTAATTCCCCGTATCTGAAAGGAAAAAAGCTTCGCCACTTTCTTGCTTGTAGAATTCGGGCAATGCTTTAAAGCCGCCCTCTTTTAGCGCAGCAACCGTAGTGATTTCGAGGCTCGGATCTTTTTTGCTTCGCTTAAGAAAAAGCTCTTTTCTTTTTTTTGAGTTTGCAATTTTGCTTTCAACGCGAAAACAAGATTCGCTTGAGTCCAGCTGCTTTATGGCTTCCGGCTCCCGGGCGAAACTTAAAGCTGCTTTTTGCAACTCTAGATTTACGGATTCTGAAATTGCCTGGCTCATCTTTATTGTGTTTTTGTGTTTTTAACAAATGCAATCGACATCAGCTCTAATTATAGGTTGTGCTATCTGGAATGGTCTTTTAATTCTAAAGCCTGTACCAATTGAAGCGAAACTGTGCTAATATCCCCTTGGCATCCTGCGGTGGCATTGCTGACGGGTATTTTACTAGAGACGACTGGCCTCGGGAGCTTGATATGTCGACTGGCAATGCAGAGAGTAATTCGGCTGCCGCAAGTTCAGAGAACTTGAGTGCAAGGGCTTACGTAAGAGAGCTCATTGTCAGGCAGGCCCTTGATGGCCAGCCATGGCGGCAGACTTCTGCCATGGCGCTCAAGCTGCATAAAATAAACCAGGACGAAATTGAGGACGAAGTGCTTGCCAGAAAGAAGAATCCGCAGTATGAGCCTGCTCCCATGGAGTCTTTTGCAAGAGAAACCGTTGAAGAAAGTCAGGATTTGGAAGCACTCTTAAAATCCATGGCAGCAGCCGGCGACAGCGTAGCAGATGCAGCTGAGTCCGGCATTGATAATCAGATTACTGCCGCAATTTATGATTCAAAAGATGAACGTGAGAAGAAACTGCGCAGTCTTTTCGTTCTGGAAGATGACGCCACTCATGCAATTGGGAAATTTCGCACGAGCATAATTGCAGGCAAAGCCTGCGATAGAAAGCAGGTGTCAGCTGCGGTTGCAAACATTTATAAAAGCCTGGGGCTTAAAGCGCCGCTCCTGTTTTTTGCTGAAGATCCGCAGCAGCTTTCCATATTTCCCTGGCTCTTGCAGGCCTATTTCCTTGAGAAAAATAACAAAAAAACCGGTTTATACAAAACAGTTTTGAAAAAGCTGCTTGCAGACTCTATGCCCGGTCTTAGACACCCATTTGAGAACTTTGAAAAACAACTGAGCGAAGTGGATTTTACATATGATTCGCTGGGGCAGAATCTGAACAGCAGGATCTTGCACACTCTGGAATCGTTACGAAAAGAACTTGATCTGAAATTTGAGCTCAGATTCGGAGAAAATCGCCAGGGCTTCATTTTCAGAGAGGCGCAGCGCGCACTGGGCCGCTTGCTTTCAAGAGTGAAGGACTGGTGCGAACTAGTGCCCCGGAGGCTCAAAAGAAATCTTGATTATTCGGTTTATTCGCTTATGTATGAAGCGCTTGCATTTAAGGAAGTCTTGACAGAGTCTGAAGTCGCAGACATAAAAACTTGTCTTTCTAGTGCTATGAATGCCGGTTGGAATTCGTCTGAGATGTACTGGCTTTTAATTCACTATTGCTTCTTAAATTTTGAATCGGGCGGCGGCAGCTCAGTTTCGCCTGAAATTGAAAGCCGTCTCAAAGACTGGAACGTGCTTTTGCACGAAGGACTTGCTTTTGTGTTTTTTGAAAACGCAGCCTTTGTGCTTGCTTATCCGGAGAAAATTCATCTGGATGAGAGCGGTCGCCTGCACAATGATGCCGGAGCAGCCTTTTCATTTGGCGGCGGCCACGACCTCTATGCTTACAAAGGCACCGTTGTTCCTGCCTGGATGTTTCTTTGCAAGGAGTTTCTCCGCCCCTGGATCATAGACACAATGCCCAATGCGGAAATCAGGCGCATCCTGATTGAAGTTTACGGCTGGGAAAAATATCTGCGCTCATTCGGATCGAAGCTGATTCACGAGGATAAATTCGGCAGGCTTTACAAACGTGAGGCAGACGGATTATTTAAGGCTCGCCTGCGCAAAATAGCCTTTTACCTGAGCCGGCCGCAAATTCATTTGCATATAAGCAGGCTCCCGGAAGAGAAAAGAGAAGATGCTCTGGAGATTTTTGAAGCGCTGGAAGACCGGCTGCAACTGCGATTGAGGGGAGATGTAAATGAAAGCGCTGAAGCAATAGTAGCAGTCGAAGTTCTTAACTCAACGCCAGAGCCTGACGGCAGCTTCAAACGCTATTTATTGAGGGTGCCGCCTGCGATGCAGCGCGCCAGGCAGGCTGTGGCCTGGACTTTCGGCATGACTGAGAGTGAATATTTGCCTGAGCTTGAGTCTTGAATCAAGTTCTTGATTGAACTGATTGAGCTTCACTTTGGCTTTGCAAAACTCGACTGCGGCTTGCTTTTCATTTAGAATGAAACTTTGAACTGTTTAGCGCAGTTTATTTTTTTCGGTTTCATGCAAAAGGGCCTACAGCTCATGTCAGTCCGGGTCGGACCAATAGAACTGAAAAGCAGAGTCTACGTGCCTCCTATGGCAGGAGTCACCGACATTGTTTTTAGAAACATAGTCCGGCAGGTAGACAGAAATTGTTTGCTCTCAACAGAGATGGTATCGAGCAAGGGGCTCTTATACCGCAAAGATAACCATATTATGGACCTTGCTCCCGACGAGCACCCGATAGGTATTCAGATATTCGGTCACGAGCCTGAAATCATGGCCCAGGCAGCGCAGATGGCTGAAGCCCGCGGAGCCGATTTTATCGATATAAATATGGGTTGCCCGGTGCCTAAAATAACAAAAGGCAAAGATGGTTGTGCTTTAATGCGCGAACCGGATCTGGCCCGAGAAATCATATCTTCAGTGAAGACTGCAGTAAAAATTCCGGTGACAGTAAAGTTCAGACTGGGCTGGGATGACAGCACAAGAAACGCCGTTGAGTTCGGGCAGATGGCCGAGGCCGCAGGCGCGTCGCTTGTAACCGTGCATGGACGGACCAGGCAACAGCTCTACTCAGGAAAAGCAGACTGGTCTTTCATTGCTAAAGTCAAAAAAGCTCTTTCGATTCCAGTATTCGGCAACGGTGATGTTTTCAGCCCGGAGGATGCAGCGCGCTTGCTTGAAGACACCGGCTGCGATGGAGTTGCAGTTGCACGCGGCACGCTCGGTAATCCCTGGCTGATACCCCGAATTACTAAGTATCTGAACGAGGGTGTTTTAGACGAGCCCCCTGATGAGATTGAAAAACTGGTTGTGGCTTTTAATCACTGCCTTGGGCTTGTTATTTATAAGGGCTTGCGCGTGGGCACAAGCGAAAGCCGCAGGCATATGACCCATTACACTAAAGGAATCACAGGTGGGGCTGCTTTTAGAAACAGGCTTACCCAGATTTCCACAGTTGACGACGCGCTTGCGATACTTTGCGATCTGGCAGAGCATGTAGGCGGCAACCAAGGAAAAGAACGTTTCTTACTTGCAGTAGAGAGCCATTATCTCGAATATTGCAAACATCCAGGCGAAGGGGCAGGCGACAGTAAAAACTGCATCAAGACCCCAGTTGATGTCGACGCCGTCTCTCCAGTCGCAGTACCATAGGACTGCGTTCACAAATGGTGTGACCGTCCAGCCCATAATGCCGGCCATAGCCGCAAATATCAAAAGTATTGCCCAAAAATCCATCTTCTTATTGAGTCCTGGCTCGATGACCCTTTTGAAAAGATAGTAAGGCTGAATCACTAACTATGCAATTGGCCCAATGGGCATTCTGACACAATTTAAATCAAGATCAGTGGGGATCTTCCCACTGGCGTACTCAAAGAGTGGCCGGGCTGGCGAAAATCTTACTGCTTTTGTCTGGAAAACGTTTAATAAACGCGGAAGTCGCCCGGACCGGCTGTGGAAATCAGGATAGTTCCATCGCCTTCGGCTGCAACCATCTGCAGCGCCTGGATCACAGGGTTTGTTGCCCGTGGTTGATCGCGGGTTTCTGTTTTGATTTGTTTTGCGCGTTGGGCCACTTTCAAAACCAGCTCGTAGCGGTTTGTGTGACTTTCCAGAAGTTCATCAAGAATGCGAGTTGTGCTCATTTGTTGAAATGACCGGGTTATTTGCGTATACGACACCTTTCAGCATACACGATATGAAGCAGATTGTTCACTGCTTCGTTAATATCGTCGTTAACAACTTCATAGTGGAAGTCATTTTTTTGAGTTAATTCTTCCTGTGCTTTTGCCAGGCGGCGCTGAATTTTCTCTTCACTTTCGGTAGCCCGGCTTTCAAGGCGATTGCGTAAAGCTGCAAATGACGGGGGGGATATGAAAATCAAGAGTGATTTTGCTCGTTTCTGTCTGATTTGATGGGCCCCCTGAACTTCAATTTCGAGCAATACGTCCTTGCCAAGAGCAAGCTGTTCGTTTACCCAGGCTTCGGGTGTGCCGTAATAATTGCCTGCAAACTCAGCCCACTCGAGCAGGTCTGGTTTCAGAGCTTCGAACTCGCTCCTGCTCTTGAAAAAATATTCAACACCCTCGCTTTCCTGGGGGCGTTTTTCGCGAGTGGTAACTGAAACAGATTTCACCAGATCCGGGACCTTTAGAAGCAGCTGTTCGGTAAGCGTCCCCTTGCCAACCCCTGATGGGCCGGTCAGTACAATTAAATTTCCTGTCCGCACAGTCTTTTCCGCTTCGCATTTGCTTGCAGCCAGTTCCACACTTGTTTCTGCGCAGCTTTCTTGATCCTGTCCCGGTCTATTTTTTGTTTCTGGCAACTTGTGTATCTGTTTTACCATGGCGCCCTGTCAGACCTTTTAACACAAAAGTAACTGATGCTTGGTTTGTCGTAAAGGGTCCAGGGTGAATCAAAGTGGAAATTCTTTCTTTTAAGCCTGTTACTATTGCTTAGGTCACCGGATCATTTAACTTTAGGCGACCTCTTTATGCAACCTTTTGATGCCTTAAGCATGAGAGCGATTCTGGCTGAAGCCAGGCCGGTTTTGCTGAACCGCAGAGTCGAAAAAATACAGCAGATTAGCCGTGACGAGGTGCTTTTTTCCCTGCGTTCGAAAGCCGGGACAAACCATTTGCTTGTATCTGCCCAGGCGTCTTTTGGCCGGATCTGTCTGGCTCTCACGCCGCCGGCGCCCCGTTCTACGAATCCTCCGCCCTTTTGCCAGCTTTTGCGCAAGCACTTGAGCTCGGCTGTTTTAACCGGGCTCGATCAGGTGCCGGGTGAAAGAATCGCTGATCTCAAATTCAGCTGTACAGATGAGCTGGGCAACAGATCTGAAAAAATACTGACTGCTGAAATCATGGGCAGGCACAGCAATTTGATTCTCTGGGAGCCTCAAAGTGAAAAGATACTTGCTGCTTCGCACAATGTGACTGCCGAAATGAGCCGGCAGCGAGAGCTTGCTCCCGGCCTGAAATATGTGCGCCCACCCAAACAGGATAAGCTCTCGATTTTTTCGATTAGCCGGAGTGAATTTGCCGAAGCCTTTGAAAAACTGAAAGCGCGGCTTAACCAGAGCGATGCTTGCGAAGCAGAAGACAATCCGGTCAAAACTTTTGAACACTGGCTGATTGCTACTTTCGCCGGTCTGGGCCGGCATCTGGCCGAAGAGCTGGTTAACGCTGCAAAATTGCCGGATGAGCTTGCAGCTGAGCTTGTAAATGAAGAAAACTGCCTGTCACTCTGGAATCGCATCAAAAGCATTCAAGAAATAAACGACTACAAACCTTCGATGCGCGTTGATTTAACGCATTTCACGGTGCTTTCCTGGTGGAAAGATGCTGAGACTGCTGATGAGTCTCTCTGGAAGAGTTTTCCGTCTACAAACGACATGATTGATGCTTATTTCAGAGCAATTCAGCTCAGAACGGAAATTCAGCAACTAAAAGATCGGATCAGATCAGAGCTGAAGTCGGAGCAGGATAAATTGCAACAGAGGCTGGATATGGCCGGCAAGCTGCTTGAAGCTGCAAATGATCATGATCGATACAAAAAATTCGGCGACATTATCCTTGCAAACATGAACGAAATTCAAAGCGGTCAGCCCGAACTCGAATGCACAGATCTTTATTCCGACAATGGCAAAACAGTCAAAATCGAGCTCAATCCTAATCTTTCGCCTTCTCAAAATGCCCAGCATTATTACAGGCTTTTTGCCAAATCCCGAAGCAGAGTAAAAACCGCGGAGGCTTCAAGTACGGATGCCGGTGCCAAACTTGCCGAACTGAAGCAATGCGTGCAGGAACTAGATAATGCAGAAAGCCTGCCGGAACTGCAAGTTCTAAAAGAGAAGGTTCTTGACCGCGGCAAAAAAGCTGATCAGCAAAAGCCGGCAGCTCAGGGGGCCAGGAACGATAAACATGGTCACCCGCGCTTGATGAGTACCAGATCTTCAGATGGCTTCACTATAATTGTCGGTCGAAACAAGCAAGAAAATGATTTTTTGATTTCGAAGCTTGCACATGGCCACGATATCTGGTTGCACGCCCAGGGGCTCGAAGGCGCCCATGTGCTTATTAAGTTACCCGGCAAAAAAGACCCGCCTCAAACAACCTTGAAAGAGGCGGCTCAAATAGCTGCTCGTTTTAGCCGCACCGGACTGGGGGGCAAAGTCAAAGTGGTTTATACATATGGCAAATATGTAAGAAAGATTGCAAAGGACAAGCCGGGACTTGTTCGCTACGAAAATGAAAAAACATTGGAAGTGGATACTTCAGCTCCCATGCCCAGCTCGGTGCGTCGACTTTTTTCTTAGCCGCGCTTTTGGCCACTTTGCAAATTGATAATAGAACTTGATGATGGGAAGATAGAAAAGGAAAGGAAGCGCTGAGAATTCCAGTTGTTAGGTTTCCTTTTGAGTGGAGAGAGAGGCAAGCTGTTTAATGCCCAAGATCCTCATTGTTGAAGATGACAAGCAGGTTGGCTCGGTTCTGGTCGATATGCTTGGGTGTGAGCACTACCTGACCGATCTGGCAGCTACGCTTTCGGATGCCAGGCATTTTTTGAAGGTTTCAAGCTACGACATGATCCTTCTTGACTGGGAGCTGCCGGACGGCAGCGGTGTTGAGCTCTGCCGCGATCTCAGGCGCAATGGCGACTCGATACCGATACTTATGTTAACCGGACGCTCAAGCACGATTGATAAAGCAACCGGACTGGATATAGGTGCTGATGATTATTTGACCAAGCCCTTTGAACTTGCAGAACTGCTTGCCCGTATTCGCAGCCTGCTGCGCAGGATCTGGCGCGACAAAGAAGAGCGGCTTAAATTCGGACCGCTTGAAATGGATGTTCAAACCAGGCAGGTATTTAGAAATGGGCAGGAAGTAAAGCTCTTGCGCAAAGAATTTGATTTGCTCGAGCTTTTTATGCGCAACAGCAATCTATTTTTCTCGACTGAAATGTTATTGCAGCGTTTGTGGGGAGCTGATACCGATGCTGGTGCCGATGCCGTATTCCAATGCATAAGGCGCTTGCGGCGCAAACTCGACGAAGGTGAGGGACCTTCGATTGTTCATCTGGAGCATGGACAGGGTTATTGTTTAAGAGTACCTGTGGCAGATAAGTCCTGATGCTTTTTCTGCATTGACGCTACATTTTTCTAAACAGGGCCACTACCACTCCCTGAATTTGCAGATCGTTCAACGAATCTACATAAATGGGTTCCATTGAAGAATTTGCCGGTTGCAGGCGGAAGCGGTTTTTCTCCTTGAAAAATCTTTTGAGTGTGGCACTGCCGTCTTCCAATAAAGCCACGACGATTTCTCCCTGGCTTGGGGACGGTCTGGGTTTGACGATTACATAATCGCCGTCATGAATACCGTCTTCAATCATTGAGTCGCCTTTGACTTTCAACGCAAAACAGCCGTTGCCCGAATATTGCGTGTCAATTTCCAGGTACTCGTCACGATTAAGCGCATCGATCGGCTGCCCGGCAGCGATCAGTCCGGCATATGGAATGCCTTTTGCTTCTTCGTCTTCGTCCTCGTCATCGTCATTAGTTTCGTCTATATCTGATGATCTGCCTGCTGCCGATCTGAAAGGCGTCTCGCCGGAGTCGACCAGTCTTAATGAGCGATTAAGACCCGGCTCCCAGCGAACGATTCCTTTTTTCTTGAGAGCGGCCACATGCTGGTGCACAGTCATACGGTTTTTCAGCCCCATAGACTTTGCAAGCTCTGCAAGCGTAGGCGGGTAGCCATGTTCCTCGGTGAGTTCAACAATAAGCCTAACAACCTCCTTCTGGCGAGGAGGAAGATTCTCTAAGTCTGATAGCAAAATAATGCTCCTTCAGCTAGGTCAGTAAAAATTGACAGCTTGAACTTAAACACATACGTAAGTATAGTATCGAATTTCAATCTTGTCTATAGCTGTATTCAAAAAATTTTTCTTTTTCTTTTATCCGTTTTTTGCAAGCGAGATTTTTTGACCCTCTCTTCTTGTTTTCAGACAAACTTCTACAAAGGAGAGTCTTTTGCAACAAAGGGGCATTATTTCGAAGCGTCTAAGATTATCCTGCTATGCTTTGCTCTCAATAAAAGGTGAAAGCAAATGCATCTTGACCCCTTGATACTTTGCCGCATTCAGTTTGCGCTCACAATCATGTTTCATTACATTTTTCCGCCGCTGACAATCGGGCTGGGAGTAATGATGGTTGTAATTGAAAGTGTCTGGCTCTGGACCAAGAATCCGCTTTATGAATCTATGGCCCGTTTCTGGACCAAAATATTTGCTGTTAATTTTGCAATGGGTGTTGCAACCGGAATTGTAATGGAATTCGAATTCGGCACCAACTGGGCGCGCTATTCGAAATTTGTCGGCGATGTTTTCGGCTCTGCACTTGCTGCCGAAGGAATCTTTGCTTTCTTTCTCGAATCAGGATTTCTGTCGATTCTTGTATTTGGCTGGGGCAAAGTTTCAAAAAGGCTTCACTTCATTTCTACGCTCATGGTTTGCCTGGGTTCGATTTTTTCCTCAATCTGGATCACTGTGGCAAACTCCTGGCAGCAGACGCCTGCCGGCTACCATATAGTAAAGTCTGCCGAAGGTTTTTTAAGAGCCGAAATAACTGATTTCTGGCAGATGGTTTTCAATCCTTCCACGATACCGCGCTTGCTTCATGTCTGGATTGGTGCATTTGTGCTTGGTGCATTTTTTGTTTTGAGCGTCAGTGCTTTCTATATACTGAAAAACCGGCATCTTGAATTTGCCCGCAAAAATTTCAAAATGGCGCTTGTCTATGCGACGCTGGCCTCTCTGGCTGCAGGAGCCAGTGGACACCTGCAGGCATGTGAAGTAGCCTACAACCAGCCCGCAAAACTTGCAGCCATGGAAGCGCATTTTGATACTGGTAGCGGTGGCACAGGACTTTATTTATTCGGGCTTCCTGACCCTGCGGCTAAGACTGTGCGCTTTGGGCTTGCGATTCCGTGTATGCTCAGCTTATTAGTCTATTTCGATCCGGACAAACCGGTGGCCGGGCTTGATAAGTTCCCAAAAAGCGATTGGCCGCCTGTTCTGATTCCTTTTCTGGCTTTTCATGCTATGGTCGCGCTGGGTGGCTATTTTATTGCACTTTGCTTTCTGGCGCTTTTTCTCTGGTGGCGGCAGCGACTCTTCGACACGCGCATTTTACTCTGGGCTTTTGTTTTTTCGACACTGCCGGCGCTGGCCGCAAACGAACTCGGCTGGATTACCGCCGAAGTCGGCAGGCAGCCATGGGTAGTATACGGGCTTCTAAGAACGGCAGATGCTTATTCTCATACGGTAGCTGCCTCGCATATTCTTGGCTCCATAATTATGTTTGCTGGAATTTATGCTCTTTTGTTCTGGGTCTGGATTTACGTACTGCATCAGAAAATCATGCATGGTCCCGAAGAAGCCCTTCCTGCTCAAACTGAAAGTGCAGGTGCTGATCAAATAATGGCTTCGGCTTCTCAGAGGAGTAATCCCGCCGGAATGTCAATGACACTTTCAAAAATTGATTTGTTTGAAAAAGATCTGCTCGACGATGCTTGCGATGATCAGGCTCCGGAAAAAGAAACGGAAGCAGAAAAGGAGTCGGAAAAGCCTGAGACTGCTGATGAGGGCGAAAGCAAGCCGGAGGCCCAAGAGTAATGGACATTCATCTAATTGACATTCATGTGGTCATGTTTGCTTTATTAGGCATCCTGCTTTCGGGTTACGGTATTCTGGACGGCTTTGATCTGGGTGTGGGTATAGTTCATCTTTTTACTAAGACCGATGAAGAAAGACGCTTGTTGATGCACTCAATCGGTCCTGTCTGGGACGGAAATGAAGTTTGGCTTGTAACCTTTGGCGGCGCTCTTTTTGCGGCTTTTCCGATTGCATATGCGGCGGCGTTTTCAGGATTTTATTTGCCTTTCATGGTTCTTTTGAGCGCCCTCATATTTCGCGGTGTTTCGCTTGAATTTCGCAATAAAGGCAAATCGAAACAGTGGCGTGGTTTCTGGGACATCTCCTTTTCACTTTCTTCCATACTGATTAGTTTTCTTCTGGGAGTTGCGGTGGGCGATACTATACAGGGTCTGCCCGTAGAGCAGCATGGCGATTTTATCGGCACGCTTGCAGATGTTTTCCAGCCCTACCCGCTTGTTGTCGGTCTGCTATCAGTTGCCGGATGCGCAATGCATGGCTCGATTTATCTTTATTTGAAAACGGAAGGTGAGCTGCAAAAGCGCATTCATAACTGGATCTGGACGTCTTTCGGACTCTTTCTTGTAGTGTATATTCTGAGCACTGTTTATACGCTTATTACTATTCCGAGTGTTGTGGACAACTTCAAACGTTATCCGATTTCGGCCCTTATCTTAATTGTCAATGTACTTGCGATTGCAAACATACCAAGGGCTATATTCTTGAACAAGCCGCTTTATGCGTTTATCTCTTCATCCGCCTGTATTGTCGGACTGACATCGCTTTTCGGTCTGGCACTCTACCCGAATTTGCTTCGCTCGACTATTAAGGAAGCCTGGAGCCTGAATATCTATAACGCGGCTTCATCGGAGTCGACGCTCTGGATAATTTTCTGGATTGCCTGCCTGGGCGTTCCATTTGTGCTCTCCTATACTTGCATTGTTTACTGGATTTTCAGGGGCAAGGTCAAAAGAGAAGACCTGCTTTACTGATGCCGGATTAAATAAGCGTTTAGGTTCTCTAATAAGCGATGTCATATGGTGTATAACCGCTAGATATACGCATTGGCTTTGGGGGGCTTATCGTCATGGTAAAGGCCGGACTTGAAGATGTTGTGGCAGCAGACTCCAGTGTTTGCTTTCTTGATGGAAAAGAAGGGCGCCTGATTTATCAGGGCTACGACATCCATGATTTAGCTGAGCATTCGACCTTTGAAGAAGTCGTATTCCTTCTCTGGTTTGCTCGCCTTCCAGGCAAAGCTGAACTTGAAAAATTCAACAAAGACTTGCTTGCCAATCGCAAATTGCCGGACGATGTAATTAAAGTCATGAAAATGCTTCCGAAAAAGGCACTGGCCATGGAAGTATTGAGAACCGTTACTTCGATGCTTTCAATGTACGATCCCGACCCGGAAAATAACGACCGTGAGGCCGGAATTCGTAAAGCCCTGCAGCTGACAGCCCAGATGCCGACCATAATAGCTCACTGGGACAATATTCGAAACGGCAAAGAACCGGTAGCACCACTTACTGAAGGCAATCTGGCAAGCAACTTCCTTTATATGCTCAACGGCAAGAAGCCGGATCAGTTGAGCGCCAAGTCTCTTGATCTGGCCTTGATTCTTCATGCCGATCACGAATTGAATGCTTCTACTTTTGCTGCTCGCGTGGCTGCTGCCACTGAAACTGATATGTATTCAGCAATCACTGCGGCAATCGGTGCGTTAAAAGGCCCGCTGCATGGCGGTGCTAATCAGGAAGTAATAAAAATGCTACTTGAAATTGGCGAGAAAAGTAAAGCCGAAGCTTTTATTCAAGAACGCCTTGCTGAGCGCAAGAAAATAATGGGATTCGGCCATCGTGTATACCGCACCGAAGACCCGCGTGCTTTCCATTTGCGTAAAATGTCCGAAGAACTCGGCAAGGTAATCAATGAAATGAAATGGTTCGAAATGTCCAGAACCATTGAAGAAACCGTGTTCCGCGAAAAGCATCTTTATGCAAACGTGGATTTCTACTCGGCATCCGTATATTACATGCTGGGTATTCCTACTGATTTATTCACTCCGATATTTGCAATGAGCAGAGTCTCGGGCTGGGCAGCTCATGTACTGGAGCAATATGCAAATAACCGTTTGATTCGTCCTCGCGCCGAATATACCGGTCCCAGAAACTTGAAATACGCGCCGATTGAAGACAGAAACGCGATTCAGGCTTAAAATTGCACGAAGTTGCAGGAGAGCGCTCACTGATGGATGACGAGCGGTGCGGACCGGACTTTGAAGATCAGAGCCAGGACGGGGAGCTGCAAGCGGAGCCGGCAAATACGCATCTTCCCGGCCAGGCAAGCAGCACTCATATGCTTGCCGGAAATATGCGTGATTACATTTTTCTTGTGATTATTGCAGTCTGCATAACTGGATCTTTCTTTCTCTACGACAAAATCAGCAATGCACTTGTGTCCGCTCTCCGCTATTACCAGAACCCCCACTTTCAAGTTGAGCAAGATCAGGCTACTGAATCTAAATGATGAACTGGCACCAGATAATGGAAAAAGCACTTGCTGAGCTTAAAGGCTCCGGGGCGACTGCTGCCGAGCCTTATTTGCGCCAGGCGCTTGATGCCGCCGGCGACAAAATCGAGTTTCAGGCAATGACATATTTCAATTACGGCCTGGTTCTTTATGACCTCAAACGTCCGGCAGACGCCGAAAAAAGTTTTGCACACGCAATCGAGCTGGTTCAGGAACTGCTGCCCAAGCAGAATGAACTTTACGGCATGTTTTTGAAAACCATGATCGAGTTTTACGAAAAAGAAAAGCGCTTTGCTGAGAGCAAGAAATATTACTTGCTTGAAATTGAACACACAGCAAATATGTTCGGACCAAAACATCCTTATGTAGCCAACATGACTCAGGAGCTTGCCGGGCAGCTTTTGAAATGCGGTGATTATAAAGAAGCAGAAAAATATCTTAGTAAAGCACTCGATATTATGTCTGGTGCCAAGGGCGCCGATCATGTTTCAAACGCATCGATACACAGAGACCTGGCGAACTGTTATGCAGCGCTGAATGCAGCCGACGATGCGAAGTATCACGAAGCAAGAGCTCAGGCGCTTGATGCAAGATTAGCAAAAAAAGAGCAGGAACATTCCCAGGATCTGGATTCGCTGGGTGATGAAGCCGTGGAAATGCCTCTGGATTAAAGGGCTCTGGCCTGGCCAGGTCAATTCGCTGAATTCTCACGCTGCCGGACCTTCCAATAGGGCTCTGTTCAACGCAAGATTCATTGCATCCAATTCTTGCGGCGACAACGCTTTCTTTACCTCAACAAAAAGCTCATTCTCTGAAAAGTTGATGTGTTTGCGAACCTGCTCCTGAAGTTTCCTGAGTCCGTCTTCAAAGTTCGGACCATCGACGTGTTGCATCAAAAGGTCGGTTTTAACTTCCATCAGTCGGGCGTGTTCTGCGGCATTCCTTTCCAGGCTGCGTTTAAGAGAGCTGGATTCAGGCTCAAATTCTTCGATCCAGTCAAGGCACAGAGTTTGCTGTCTGTCAAAATGTCGTCTAATCCCATCCAGTATTTCGACTATCATATCGAATCTTTTATCGAGCGAGTATCTGGAGAATGATTTCAACGATTCTTCGAGCTTGTTTGAAAGCATGGCATGGTCCTGGCAGAGGAATTCGAAGATAGTGATCATCCGTCCAAGCTTGTTTCCCATTTGAGCCAGTGTAGTACCTGCTCTCTGGGCTACATGTGGATTCAGATCCTTTGCAAGTTTTTTCAGAGTATTTTTTGGAATATAGCTGGTTGATGCGATTAGAAAGCGTACGTCAGCATTTTCATCCATGGCAAGCTGTTCTATGACTGATCTATCTGCCGTTTTGTTTAAGGCTACAGCCATCCTGACTTCAGCTGACCTGTCTTTTGCCAGTTTAATCAATAAATCCGCAGGAGTTTTTTCATTTTCCGCCACCCTGCGTCTCACTGCCGGAAGCTCGGAATTTGACAGCCTCCGTAATTCAGCAGCAGAGATTGTTGTTGAACCTGCTTTGATATAGTCATCATGTATTTTTTTCTTCTTGTTCATTTTGCCCTCCTCAGCTCATAATAAGAGTTTTCCAACTTCATGCTGCTTTGTTTGCACAAAATTGGTCTCGTATGAGTGTTTCGCCGACATTGCAAAAATGGATATTTTGCAAACGGTGAAAAGCAAACAAGCATAGCTTCCTGGCAGACAATCAATCATGTTGCTGCGTCGGAAGCCGGTCGTGCTTGAAGACAGCTCCGACCCTATTATCCAGTGTAGCATAAAACCGGCTTTAAGTCAAGTGCCTGGTACCAAGGGCGATACCATTTCTAGTTGTTGTTGTTTATGTTGTTATTGTTGTTGTTAACTCGCAGAGGCGGCGGTTGAGAAAAGCGCTGGAACATCAAAAGAGCCAGTTGAGAGTTCTGCCGGTTGCGGATCTTTTTGTGATAGCGTGAGACCGGAATTGCAACTGCAAGTGGAATGGCAATTCCCGAGGCTGCAGCGATCATCAAAACACTGCTTGCAAAATAAAGCGCCCGATCGGAAATCGATTCGTTTGAAGCTGCTTTGCTGCTTGCAACTCTGTCTTTTTGTTTTTCAGCCTTATTTACAAGCGATCTGTCAAAAACCGGCTTAAATACAAGATGGTCGGCGCTCTTAAGATCGGCTGAGAACTCAAAAATTCGTGCTGAGTTGATTGAGCTGATTTCTGAATGTGAGATCTGATTCTGGCTGCCTTTTGATCTGAAAATTACCTTTTCCTGATCGATTGATTCGATAATACAAAGTATGCTTTCGCCTGAGCCTGTTTCAATCAGGTCCATGGTCTCAGCGTTTTTTCCGAGTAGTTCTTTCAGCTTTTCGCCCTGGGCAAAAAAGCAGCGTCCCGTAATTTTGTCCCGTTCAACTTTAGATTTGAAAATGACTCCGGAAAGAACGGTTCTCTTCTTGCCGGAGCCGTCGCTTTCTTGAATGCTTATCTGGCTGCCGTTAATAAGGGCTTGCAGATCTTGAGATAGCAAAGATCCTATTTTGTTGCATTGTGCCGTGCCTTCGATTTTTCCCTGCGAGTCTACAGAAAAAGCAAAAGCAGGAGCAAAACTAAGATGCAGAATCAGCAGCAAAAGCGAAATATATTCAGGTCTCGGAAAAAAGCAGCGGGCTGGCATTCAACGAAATCCTTTCTCTAAGAACCCAGAACTCAAGTAACCGGAATAGATTAGCAGAGAATGTCGATTCTTGTGGTTGTTAAGAGTCAATCTGAGTGGTGTTAAATGTCATTAGAACTTGTCTGCCGTGGCCTGCTGGTCTTGAAAACAGATCCTGCTAGGATCTCTACGTCTAAAAGTAACAGAGTGTCTGGATGGGTTTTCTATGTTTCAAAAACTTTTTTGTATCCTTTGCATATTGCTCAGGCGGAGCCCGGTCTTTTGTCTTGTTTTTTGTATTTTTGTTCAGAGTCTGAGTCCTGTGTTCGGCCAGCAGCTAAAGAAGGACCAATACGGCAGGCTTTGTTTCGGCCCGAAAACGGCAGATGCAGATGCTCAGCTCAAAGCAAGCATACCGGTTCAAAGCACAAAAGTCGGCAACATGATGCTTGATGATCTGACTCTGCTTTTAGACAACAACCGAGTTGACATTAAGCAGGGAAAGCGAAGTCTGGCAAATGGAGTTTGTTTCAATCAGCAAATAGGCAAAAGAGTCTTTAAAGGTCAACTGATTGTTTTAGGTAAGAATGAACTGGCTCCTGAGCAAAAAGACAGGATCGTTTTGAAAAATCAAAACATAGTCACAGGCGATATATGCGCAGTAGGCAGCGATACACTGGTGATAAACACAGCCGATGGAGCAAGTGCTTTTGATCTCGATTCGGTGCAATCTGTGGATTCGCCTCGATGTATCGATCTGATGATTCCGCTTGATGCATTAAAAGGCATGCCTGTTACAGTAGAGCGTCCCTTTGTTGCGGCTACCCGGAAAGCCGAGTTCTGGCATGAGAATCGCTCACCCAACTGGTTTAGCGGTCTGAAGACAGTGTCCGGATCTGTGCAAGATGCAAAACCGATGCTGGTATTTGCGGCAGAAGATAAAGACCAAGTTGTGGCACCAATGCTTGTAAGAGTGCAGCGCAAGAAAAAAGGCGGCATTAATAAAGAGCTGCAGAAGCGCTTAAAAGAGATAATTATCAAAAAAAAGAAAGCACCAGGCCCGACACCGCCTGCAAGCAAGCAGCCTGATGAAGAGTATTTTGTGCCGATCTCAGGTATAACTCCTTCGATTGAAGATCTATTGATTTATCCGGGAATTCAAATTCTCTTGCCGCCGGGGATGATTTATCTTCCACCGGAGCCAAGCCTGGCTGAGATTATTGCCCGCTGTCCTGAAAACAGCAAACCGGTTAAGACGGGGCCTGTTAAAGCCGCCGGCGGCTGGCAACATAGAAGTTTGAAAGGAGTGCAGCCCGACGATTTCAAAAACTGGGTTCAAAGTCATTTTTCAGAAATTGACGGAAACCATGACGGCTTCATAGACAAAAACGAAGCTGCCCGGGCTATGCAGAATCCAAGTTATAAATTTGAAGATGGCGTTTGTGTTGCTACCCTTTACAGGTGTCTTGATCAGCTGCGGGACTTTCACAATGACGGGCTATTTAGTGATAAAACCGGTGTCAGTTCAAAGGATCTTGATGAGTTTTCAAAGCGCCCCTCTACTGATGAAGGACGAAAAACTGTAAAGACAGCAATCTCTGTTTTCATATCAGTGTTGAATAACGCGACAACACGCGATCTTTTTTCGCCTGCCGGCAAAGACCCCCGGCCCGTTGACGTCCAGCAAGGATTCTTGAATGACTGCTTTTTCAACGCCGTGGCAGCAGGAATCGTAAGTATGGATCCTGGCCTGGTAAAAAGCATGGTTGAAGAAATAGGCTCATTGCCGGTTGGAAAACGCAAGTTTAGAGTGACATTGCCGGGAATAGGACCAGTAATTGTTTCAGAGCCTACCGACGCGGAGCTGGGTAGCTATGCTATGGGCACTGCAAATGGGATCTGGATGCCGGTGATTGAAAAGGCTTACGCGCACTCTCAGGCTCCTGCAGGCACCACGGACACCGCGCAGTTTTCGCTCATGGAAGGAAGCAATACGGGAGGCGGCTTTAAGGCTCTCCTGGGTGGTGATTTCAGACCGCAAAGCATAGATGATTACCCGGCTGCTCATCTTGCAATCAGAAATGCAATGAATTCCAAGCATCCGGTGATGCTGGGCATTTCAAAATACGCTTCCGGAAATACCTATTCTCTGGAAAAGGAGCATTTGTATGCTGCCATAGCTTATGACCCGGAAAAGCAGGAGATCACCATTTACAATTCTGTCGGTACCGAACCAAGCGGAGCTGCTTTTGTTGATACTAAAGGCAACGCCGTCGACGGTATTTTTAGTATGCCTTTAAAAGAAGCACTTAAGATCTTCACTCACATTCAGATAGCTGATAATTCAACCGATGACGCCGCAAAGTTAATTGCCGAGTTCAAAGATGCCTCGGCAGTG
The DNA here is from genome assembly GCA_964615655.1 of uncultured Candidatus Obscuribacterales bacterium. GTDB lineage: Bacteria > Cyanobacteriota > Vampirovibrionia > Obscuribacterales > Obscuribacteraceae > JAIEPM01. The sequence continues at coordinate 103,503 of CAZTQO010000015.1, forward strand.
GCAGAATTACCACCCTTGCCTGAGAATGTGGGAGATACAAAGTATATTTGTTATTACACCAGAGAGATGATTCCCCAAAAGGACGAATCAGTTGATGGAGTTCCGGAGAGCTCCGGAACTTCAAGCCACGAAGTACCCCCCGGTGTCTATGTTTGCTATTACAACTCTGAAAGCATCTGGACTCCTGAGGCGGGCAAGGAAGCTGAAGCACCTGAAAAAGGCAAGCCGCCTGATTTTTTTGTTTGCTATTACGAGCCTGAAAAAATCTGGGCAAGCGATCCGGACCAATCGCCTCCAGGCAAAGACGCCGGCACAGGCTCTAGTTCCAGAACTCTGGAATTGAGCCCGGCGAGCCAGGGAAAAGCACCCGATGCTTTCGTTTGTTACTATGACCCTGGCAAAATCTGGGGAGCAGAAAATGGCTCCGGCAAGGGTGATGAAAAAAGCCCGACATTCAAGTATTTCAACCTGACTGCTCCATCAAGCCCGGAGGCGGCAAAAGCAAAAGCCGGAGATCGGTATATTTGCTTCTATGATCCTTCGAGAATCTGGGGACATGAGCCGGAAGCCGCAGGCTATATCGAAGAAGCAAAAGCGGCCAGCCACAACAACGCCGATTCTGGATCAAAAATACCGGCCTTGCCTGACAAGGGTTATATCTGCATGTACGACCCCGGGCGGATCTGGGGAAACCCAGATGATTCCAAGGATTTGAAAACTGCTCAAGATTCCGGAGATCTGGAAATCGATCTGACAGGTGATGGCAAAGATACTTTGCATGGAGAACTGGAACTGCAGAGCAAAAGCAGTCATGACCAGAAGATTGTGATTCCGGATCATACGATTTTTGTTCCATCAAATCCGGAACAGCAATATCTTGCCAAACTCGGTGACCCGGCCATAGTTCTAAAAGCCGGAGAAAAAATCGTATTGAAAATCGATACTATTTGTATGTCCACCAAACTTGAAAAGCCTGCTCAACCCAAGTCTCAGGAAAAGGCTTACACGGTGGGTGATTATCCGGACAGCGCCCGGGCTCAAACTCTTTTCAAAATTATCGCTACAGCAGAAGATATGGCTGCAAGTGGAAGCTTTGATGCTGTGAAAGTGAACCCGGATTTGCGTGCCCGAAAGATTGCACAGCTTGCGCTTTGGAAGTATCTGGGCAGCCTGAGTCCAAGCAGCAAGGATGATATAACTCAGGAAAGCATAGTTTCAGACCTGCTTGAGTCGCTAAAAGGCAAGAGAATAGAAGCGTCTGCCAGGAAATTGATTGAAGATCTTGCTAAACAGCTTGATGATTCCGCTTCTGCCTGTCTACAGAAAACACTGAATACCAGGTGAATCCCGCCGCAGTTAAGTTCCTGCGTGGCTGCCGGCTTGGGGTGCTTGCTTTGATCTGAGGCTTAAGTAAGCGTAAATTGGTAGATTATTAAGAATTTTGAAACAAGGCGTCCAGCCTTCTCTGGTTGTCATATACTGAGAATAAGCGTAATAAATACAATTAGTGGAGGGTGAGGAGATGTCTGGTACTGTGGACATTAAGCATAAAGCTATAAGCATAAAAAATCCGGATCTGAATTTGCTGGCTGCGTTTTTTGAGCGCCTGGCACTGGAAAGTGACGAAGAAAGCACTGTTTATCATGCCTGGCAAAAGCTTGCGGAAATCTACAGCATGCAGGGCAATCGTAAGAGTGCATGTTTTGCAGCCCAGCAACTGCAATGGTGTCACAGGTAAGACGGCCGGAGCAGGCTGCGTGAAATTGGAGGGTGAAGCGATGTCGGAACTCTGGGTTGATGCTGAAATTAGCGAGCTGAGATCTCAAATTCATGAGCTGGAATCTGAATCTGGTCTGGAGTATGAGCTGGCAAAAAAACTTGGGAGATATGCAGGATTATTGCGGGAAAAAGGCGAGCGGGAAGAGGCTGCAAAAGTGGAAATGCGCCTGCTCAAACTCAGGAATTTGAAATCGCCGGCAACTCTGGCTGTGAAAAAAGAGCCGGCCGCTCTTCCTTGTGAAAATGAGATTTCTGCTCTTGAGGACAGCCCGCCTTCCGTGCTTACTTTTGTTGCAGCTCTGGCAGCTCTTGTAATTGCATTGCGTGCTCCGGCCGGAGCTCTTTCTGGGCTGTTCTGGTTCTGGCTGGTTCAATTCGTGGTCAAGCTTGGCTTCAAAGTAGGAATGAGGGGCTTCAAATCCAGAAAACAAAGCAGTGCGGAGCTGAACAATATTGTATGTTTTGGGTTGGTGCTCTGGATTATTCCGGTGCTGGGTCTGTTTTACGGTGCCATGTCGCTTGCGATGTCTCAATTTGTGCAAGCAAGGCAAGCACAAAACAAAGCAATTTCATTCATTTGCTTGTTGCTTTCTATAGTCAACAGTGCCGCCGGCTACCTTCTGATTCTTTCACCAGTCTTGAAATAATGAGATTCTGACAAAAGAAGCCACGAATTCGTCCTTCTTGCCCGCTGTTATATACTAGGACGAATGAAACTAAAGATCGGACAGAAAGGGCTCTTGATTGTGGCTTTGCCGCTGGTTTTTCAGGTGGTTTTTGTTGCTGCGGCGTTCTTTTCTGTAATGGATAACTTGCAAAAACTGCAGGAAGAAAATCATGCGCGTACCGTACTTGGAAGCTTGAACAACATACGCAGGTTTACCGAAGAGGGTGTTTCAGACCTGGCAAATTTTAAGCACTACCGGAAAAACAAATCAAGACAGGATGCATATATTCAACACTTTGAGGAGCTGCTTGGCCGGATTCCGGTAGAACTCAAGAAGCTAAAGCGGGTGGTTAGATCGAACCCTGAAGAATTAAAAATGGCAGAGCGGATTGAAACAGTTGGTCTTGACACACGAAAATTGCTGGCTGAGTGCAAAGACAACTTTCTGGCAGATAATCAGTTTATAGCTTATGCAGACCTGCCTCGTCTGTTCAAGGTCGGCGAGGAAGTTAAAATAAACCTGGACAAACTTGCCGAGCGCTATCAGGACTTTGACGCCAGAATTCCCAAGGCACAGAAGGAGCGTGTCTTGCGCTTGCTGCTGGTACTTGCCGCCGGCATCTGCATAAACATAATTATCACCGTAGTACTTGCCAGATACTTTCTGGTAAGCATAGTAAACCGGATTTCCGTGCTGACCGAGAACAGTAAGCGCCTGGCGCTCAAGCAGGATTTAAGCCCTCTGATTGGAGGCAGCGACGAAATTGCAAATCTTGATCTGGCTTTCAGGCAGATGTCGGCAGATTTGAAAAAGGCTGAGCAGGAGCAAGCTTTGCTTACTCAAGCCGCTCTTGCCAGCGAAGAAAGAACGAGGTCGGTGATTGAGAATATGCCTGTCGGCATAATAATAATCGGAGAAGAAAACTTGATTGAAGCGCTGAACCCTGCAGCCGAGCAGTTGTTTGCTTGTTCTAGCCGGGATGCCAAAAACAAGCCGCTCACAGAGCTCTTGCCTGAAAATCCGGCGCAGAAGTCTCACAAAAGCACTAACGAGGTCAAGCTCGGCCTGCTAAAGGCCGAATTGGCCTCGGCCGACTCAAAAGGCAGGCGGTCAAATGGTGTAATTTTCCCGGCCGAAGTGGCAGTGTCAAAATTCAGCACTGATGAAGGAAAACGATTTCTGGTTGTGGTTCAGGATGTAAGCCAGCGACACGAAATGGAGCGCTTGAAGCGAGAATTCGTTTCGATGGTCAGCCATGATTTGCGCACGCCATTGAGTGCCGTGCAGGGTACGCTCGATTTGCTCCAAGATGATACATACGGCGAGCTGAGCCCCCAGGGGCACAAGCGAGTACAGGTGGCAAGCGAGAGTGTCGACCGGCTTATAAATCTTATAAACGATCTCTTAGACATTGAAAAAATGGAAGCAGGAAAGATGCGTCTGGAACTCAAGTCTGTTTCCTTTTCCAAAATACTCGAGCATTCTCTTGAATCCATAGCTCCGTATGCTGAAAAGTCTGGGGTTAGAATACAAGCGGATCTGGCAGAAGATTATCTCTTGAGCGCAGATGCAGACAGAATTATTCAGGTGCTAATTAACCTGCTCTCTAATGCGGTGAAGTTTTCTGAACCGGGGTCTCTTGTAATTGTTAGTGCAGCTCTTTCCGGCCGAATGCTTGAAGTTAGTGTTTCCGATCAGGGGCGCGGTATTCCCCAAGATGCCCTTGCCTCGTTGTTTCAACGCTTCAATCAAGTGAAGGCTGCCGACGGAGCCCGGAAAAAAGGCAGCGGGCTCGGACTTGCTATTTGCAAAGCCATAGTTGAAAGTCATGGCGGCGGCATTCGCGTTGCAAGCCAGGAGGGCAAAGGCAGCTGCTTCTCATTCAGCCTGCCGCTGGCTGCAGGCTGAGCTTATGAATCATCAGTTTTTGAGCTTGCTGAGAGTGCCACCATCTGCAGTGCGCGGCAAAGCTAAAATTTCTCTAAGTTTGCATTTTTCTTGTCCAAAAATTCGAGTCGATTTTTGCAAAAAAGCTGAATTCAAAATCATCCAGAAGCCTTATTTTGATTAGGCTTCGCTAAGATTGACTTATTCAGCGATGCAAGTGGGAATTTTACGATTGCTCGGTGTTTTTTGTCGATTTAGATTTGCATGCAGGGAAAAGGCAGGTGACTTAAATTTTTGGATGTGAGGTGGATCTAATGGACAACGTGACCAATATCGAGGAAGCAAAGGACAAAACAAAGGTATCCAATGACGACAACGCTGGTAAGAGTCTGATTGATGATTTGAATTCGAACCGGGAAGAAGCTCTCACCATTGCCAAACAGGCTGCCGACCCGGTTGCAGGCAAAGTACCCGTAGGCTACAGCGTGATTCCTTCGTACATATTGCAAGAACTGGCGACCCGCAACCCACAAAATACTGACTTTCTGAAGACATATAACAAAACCAAGGAAATGCAGGAAACTCCTGTAATTCTGCGTCCGCGTGTTGAGACCAACGCCAACGGCGCCCGCGAAGTTTACGACGCCAAAGGCAAAGAAGTGCACCCCGGTGACAAAGCCCGTTTCGAGGGCGACCCTGCCACCGGTGATAAAGAAGTAGATGAGGGTTATGATTTCACCGGGATCATACGCGACTTCTATAAAGATGTTCATGGTCGTAATTCGATTGACGGCAAGGGCATGAAGTTTGTCTCGACTGTCAACTATGGAGACAACTATGAAAATGCTTTCTGGAACGGCTCGCAGATGACCTACGGCAGACCCGGACCGGACAGCCCGTTCAAGACTTTCGTTTTGCTTGATGTTTGCGCCCACGAAGTAACTCACGGTGTCACCGAGAAAGAATCGGGAATGCGCTATTATGGGCAGTCTGGTGCATTGAATGAAAGCATGTCCGACGTTTATGCCGAACTTATTGAGCAGTATTCAAAGAAACAGACAGCAGACCAGGCTGACTGGGTGGTCGGAAACGGCATCTGGAAGGACACTGTTAAAGGACGCGGACTGCGCGATATGCTTAACCCCGGAACTGCATATGACGACCCGGCTGTCGGCAAAGACCCGCAGCCTGCTCATATGAAAGATTACTGGAACGGCTGGGGTGACAACGGTGGTGTTCACTACAACTCAGGTATTCCGAATAAGGCGTTTGCCACATTTGCAAGAGCCGTAGGCGGAAACGCCTGGGAAGCTCCCGGACACATCTGGTTTGAAGCACGCAAGAACGCAGGCAGCAACCCTGACTTCGCTTCCTTCGCTCAGGCAACCATAGATGCAGCCAAGAGCCAGGGCAGAGATGATCTGGTGCCTAAACTGCAGGCAGCCTGGGACGGCGTAGGTGTAGCACCAAAGGCCAAAGCCGCAGATTCGACAACACCGGATCCGACTAGCGAAACAGACCCTAATAACGACGGCAAACTTCCGCCGTTTGAAGAAGATGATCATGGACACAAGCATCTGAAAAAAGCCAGCTAGTTAAAGGAAAAAGCCAGTTAAATGGCAAGTAAGAATCTCGAGCACCGTAGCTTTTAGCTGCGGTGTTCTGCTTATTGCAGATATGAATCAATCAGCATGAATCAAGAATAGCTCTTGCGACAGAGGGTATAATTTCTGCTTATGAAGATTGAGAAAACTGACAGCGTAAGGTCGAATTCGGGCCGCTTCTACCCGGCAAAGTTCTCGGGCGGCTTGCTTGTTTTTGCCCAGGGACTCAACAGCGTTAGCTTATCAAGAAAGAACAAGATCATAATTTCGCCAGCGGATCTGAAGACTCTCAAAAAGATTCCCCGCGGTTGCGGCGTGATTCTGACTCCGAATCATGCCGATGAAATGGACCCCCGGGTTTGCTTTGAACTTGCCCGAAAAATAGGCCGTCGTTTTGTATTTATGGCCAACAGGGAAGCCTTCGAAGAAATGCACGGTTTTGTCGGCTGGGCGCTTCAGAAAATGGGCTGCTTTTCAGTGGAGCGCGGCGGTAAAGACCTGGCAGCAAAGGACTATGCTGTAAATGTATTGAAAAAGAGCAAGGAATTTCTAGTGATTTTTCCGGAAGGCGAAATCTTTTACCTGAACGATTCGGTGCAGCCATTTCACAGCGGCGCCATTGATATAGCCATGAAAGCGATGCTTGAGAAAGAGGAAAAAGATCCTGCTTACAAAGTATATCTGGTTCCGATGTCTATTAAATACCGTTATAAAGACAAACTGGAGGCTGTCTTTGACCAGCGTTTAAGCAAGCTGGAAGAGGTCCTCGGTATGATGTGCCCCTCGGCAGAAAGTATCGAATCACGCTTATTCAAAGTTCTGTCGAGAGCTCTTAAGCGCAAAGAAGATGAGCTTAATCTCTGCCCGCAAGATTGCGCCCAGAACGAAGAGCTGGCAGCCAGAATAAAAAATCTGCGGGAAAGCCTGCTCAATGAAGTTGGAGAAAAACACAAAGATTCATATAGAGACCAGGCCCGCACTCTCGATAAAGCATTTCAGCTGAGCGCGCATTTGAGAGAAAGGCTTTCTCAAACCCAGAGCTGCGAGCACCGCGTGGAATATAGAGAAGATCTTGTAAAAATGAAAGAGCTGCAACATCTGGTAAGTTTGAGACCCGAGTATGTGGAGGCTAACCCGAGTCAGGAGCGTCTTGCTGAACTGCTTATAAAGCTGGAGCGGGAAGTACTGGGCGTCTTGAGACCGGTACAACTTGGACGGCGTGAAGTTCACGTGAAAGTCGGCGAGCCGGTCAATATGAAATCGTACCTTCCAAAGTATCTTGAAGATCCCCATGCGTTGCGGCATGAGCTTGCTGAAGACCTGCGTGAAAAAATACAGTCGTTTATAACAGGCTAGCAATAGCTGGCTAAATCGAAGTATGGTGTTATCGGTGGTGCTTACTTTAGCTTGTGATATTCGGCAAAAAACTCTTTGCAACATCTCTTAAAACCGGCTCCTAAATTAGCTTTTGCTAAGACCCTTCTTTCCGGCAATGGCAGTGGGAGTAATACGATTGATGTTGTGAATTGCAGGCTCTAGAGTTTTAAAAGCTGGCGGGTTCAACTGCATCACTATGATTGTGAGGTTTGAACTCATGGACAATTTTGAAAATCCGCAGGCAAAAGCTGCCGTTGCGGAAAATAACGAAAAGGAAGCGGCCGCTCAAAACTTGCTTGCGGAAGCAAACGACAATGTTGTGGCACTGGCCGCACCAAAAGCACAGGAAATCAAAGCACCATTTACAAGACCGGCCGGATACAGTGTTGTTCCGCCGCATGTCTTACAAGACATTGCTACCCGCAATACCAAGAACGACGATTTTCTGAAAACATATAACAAAACCAAAGACATGCAAGATACGCCCGTGGCTTTTCGCCCGCGTGTAGCCGGAAACAACGGCGAGCGTGAAGTATATGACGCCAAGGCTAAAGAGAATCTACCCGGCGACAGAGCCCGATTCGAAGGCGAAAAAGCCACCGGAAACGAAGAAGTCGACAATGCTTATGACTACACCGGCTTTATTCGTGAGTTTTACAAAAAGGAATTCGGGCGCAATTCCATAGACGACCAGGGCATGAAATTCATCTCGACGGTCAACTATGGCGACAATTATGAAAACGCCTTCTGGAACGGCTCTCAGATGACTTACGGCAAGCCCGGGGCCGACAGCCCATTCAAGACCTTTGTTCTCTTAGACGTATGTGCTCATGAAATTACTCATGGCGTAACGGAAAAAGAGTCGAACCTGACATACTGGGGGCAGGCCGGTGCTCTTAACGAAAGCCTGTCTGATGTTTTTGGCGAATTAGTCGAGCAGTATTCAAAGGGCCAGTCGGCTGACAAAGCTGATTGGGTGGTCGGCAACGGTATCTGGAAAGACCATGTTAAAGGGCGCGGCCTTAGAGATATGCTCAATCCTGGCACTGCCTATGATGATCCTTCCGTCGGTAAAGATCCGCAGCCGGCTCATATGAAAGACTACGTTAAGACCTGGGGCGATAACGGCGGTGTTCACTATAACTCCGGTATTCCCAATAAAGCCTTTGCCACGTTTGCAAAAGCCGTTGGCGGCAACGCCTGGGAGGCACCCGGCCATATCTGGTTTGCGGCACGCAAAGCCGCCGGGTCTGATCCGAGTTTTGCCCAGTTTGCCCATCATACTATAGAGGCAGCAAAAGCGCTCGGTCACAATGACCAGGTTGAGAAGCTGCAGAAAGCCTGGGCTGAAGTTGGCGTGACTCCATCTGCTACTGAAAAAGACAAGCATACTCCCGGCGGAGATGATGATGACGGCGGCTGGGATGACAGCAAAGACCACAAAGGCCCCCACAAAGACCCCCACAAAGACCATGACCACAAGCATTTGAAAAAAGCCGGCTAATAGCCGACAGGCAGTGCTTAAAAAAAGAGCAATGAGAAAGGCCGGCGAAACGCCGGTCTTTCTGTTGGAGCTTAAACAGTATTAAGAAAAATGATGCTAAAACATAAAGCTGCCTCTTTGTAAGCGTAATATTGCAATTGGCATTGAATATGGTGGCTCATATGTCTAAGTCGTTATGGCTGGTAAATAACAGGGTCAAAAAGACTAATCAGATCAAATTAGGCTCAGCTAAAAAGACTGAGTCAAAGTGGAAAGAGACTATCTCTCTCTTTGTCTGCCTGTCTCTTTTGAAGCTGGCGCATGAGTCTATTCTTGTTTTTCCAGCTTGCAAAACGATGACTCTGGACTGTGTAGTTGTGTTTTCTGTAACACTGGCAGTCTTGCTCATTTCTTTTGCTCTGCCGTTGATATTGCTTTCTGAGTCTTATAGGCTCAGGCTTAAAAGATCTGCTTTTGCAAATGCAGATAAGAACAGATATGAGCATCTGAACAGGAATCATATGATAAAAATTCCACAGCTTTCTACTCTGGCCTGGCAGACGCTGAAGAACAATCTCTGCCGAATTATCAAAACACCTGATATCAGGCAAACACACTGGCAGCTTGTTGAGCTAAACGAAAATGAAAAGGAGCTGAGGCTCAAGCTTTTCTATAACAAAAACACGCTTGGCTTGAAGCCCTGGCAGCTGGCCGCACACAAAATCGAATGTTGTGCCAAACTCAAAGGAGATGGCGTGAATTCGATTCTGACTCTGTGCTTTACTGCTTGTTCACCAATGGATTATCAAATTGTTCGGGATATCGTCGAAAAAAGCAAAGAAGCACTCTCGGTTTGTTCAAACGAAGTCCTGACGCTTGAAACAATTTGCTGCGCTGCTCACGATTGTGCCGGGGAGAGCTGTTCCTCTGTAGTTGGGCATGGAGACGCTCCCCTGCGGAAAACCATGGATTCTTCAGATGGAGATGAAGCGGCGATGTTTCTATCCGAGCATGACACTACAAATGGTGCGCAGAAAAGCGAGCCTGGTCTTATTTAGCTTAGCTGAAGAAAATTGCAGACTGGTTTGGAATAGAATAGTTCAGTGTACTAAAATGGGCCATGTAGAAGGGATGTGAGTTCCATGACAACAACAAGCCTAGATGATCGAATTACATTTGCAGTTCATGATGTTGAACCTGCTTCTGAAAAATTGCCGCTCTGCAACGCATCCGATGCTCTTGAGAGATTACTTCAGGCTTCGGGAAAGGAATTTGCGGGACGTCTTTCGGTCGAGACTATTGGAAAGATTCTCTACTGCAGCAATAAAAACACGGATACAGTTAGCAATGTTTGCATAAATCCTTTCTTTGCCGCAGTGCATCTGGCGTTCAGTCAGCACCGGCCGCTGGTTCTTTCACCGGACATGATCTGGACTTTGATTTTACAGGGGCTAGGCCAGCACATAAAAAACAATGCCGAAGAATTGAGAGATAAGGTCGTTTCCCACAAGGGCAAAGCAACAATCGAGATTCTTTGCGACAAGCTCGAAATTTCGGAGGCAGGCGACTGGGAGTCGATTGTTGAAGGCTTCAGTGCCCGTCTTTCAGAAGCTGTGACCGGAAGCTTTGAAAAGCTCATCTCAAATTTCAGCACCACAGGACGAATTGAGCGTACCGTAAGTCAAATAGCTCTTATGGATATGTTTCAGCCGTATTTCAACTACCATGTTTTTTGTATTTGCGGTATTCCTTCAATTTCGCTGGAAGGAAAAAAGCAAGACTGGAGTCTCTTGTGCCAGAAAGCAGAGCTGCTTTCTCAATATGAGCTCGACTGGTGGTTGAAAGACCTGCGCATTATACTTAAAGAGTTTGAACGTGCTGCCGCAGGTATAGTAGATCGCCAGTTCTGGAGAAACATTTACAAGCAAGAACAGAGATACGGCACCGACTCATTAAACGGCTGGATTATTCGTCTGGTTCCTTACTTGAGAGATGCGCACGGTCGCTGTTTTGACAAAAGAAACCGGCTGATTGGCAGCGAGTTTTTGGATTTGCCCTTAAATGAAGACAAGAGCGATTCGAGTAATTTTGCAGGACCCGATGATCTAAGGTCTGAACAACTGCCGCTGGGCTTGTCGATGGTGCCGGTTGAATTAACACCATTAAAAGGATGCCCGAAAGAGCTGAAATTCTATGGTGGTTTTATCGGCATTGATCAAGACGAGAATGGCCTCGCACTCAGACCGCGGCTGGGATGGGCTGTGGGTGAATTTGGGGAGAGAAAGACGACCAGGCTTCCCTATGACGGCAGAGCCGTAATAGCAAAATCCGCCGACCAGTATGAGGATTGGCTCAATAAGCTGATAGAGCATGAAGGAGTTAGCGGCCTGCCTGCTGATTTGTTCCAATTTTACAAAGAGTTCGACGGCGTCGAATTCCCAATAAGCAGCTTTATGCGGTGCTTTCTTTCGATAAGTGAAACTGAATTGATTGACGAGCTCTGTGTTTGCAAGTCTTGCGATGACGCTTTCGAAGCCGACACTGAACTTGAAAAGATTGCTTCTTTGCCAATTGGCGGCCCCTGGTTGAAATTTGCTGAGTTTATAGACGGAAGTTTTCTTGCAATCGAGCTCAAAGACAGCCGCGACAAACCCACAGATCCCCGTCTTTACAGAGTTTGCCGTGTAAATCCTCTAAATTTGAAAGCATATCTTTTTGCAGCGAGTTTTACTGATCTTCTGGATCTGACTCATGAAACCCGGGGAAAGATGCATCTGGATGAGGCAAAGTTCAAGGCTCTGGTCAGGGATCGAATCTATAGCCAATTCCGTGAACCGCCGTAATTAAAGAGCTTTCTTTGTCGCTGTCGATTTTGCTGCGCAGATAGCGAAACTGTTCGAATCTTGTTCGAATTATTTCGGGATTTTGTTCGTCTTCAAGTCCTATTCTTGGCTGAACAGGAAACCGGAGGGGCTGTGATGGCCGCAATTGATGGAACTGACAGGCAAGAAGAGCTAAAGACAGGCGACAAGCAAGTATCGCAGCCGGAACAATGGAACACTGTTTCGATTCTGGGCTCAGATTCAAATAACCGGGATTCACAGAGCCTTCAGTCGAAAACTGCGCTTGCCTCTTTTGAGCCGGTTTCAAATGACGGCACGCTGAACTTTGGCAGCTTTGATGTTTTGTATGGCAATAAAAAGCAGTCTGAAGGTGAAAAACCTGGAGATGACTACACTGACAAGCCCGGCTCAAAGGGCAACGGACCGGACCTCAACACAGAAGAAGGGCGGCAGGATGCCTTAGCGCAATCTCTGCAGAACATAGATGAAAACGGAGTGGATCAACAGGGATATGGTAATTGTGTGTTCGAGTCATCGCTTGCGGCTCTGGCAAGCACAAGCGAAGGTCAGGAATTGATTAAAGACATGATCAAAGTTACTCCTGAAGGATACGAGGTTACTTTTGCTGGTGACAAGAACAACCCGGTAACTGTAACTCCTGAAGATCTTAAAGATTCAAATTTGAATTCTTCCGAGGCTCTCTGGGCAAAGGTGATTGAAAAAGCAGCGGTCAAAAGGGATCCAAAAACCGGGGAGGGCGGCAACCCTCCGGAAGGCTCCAATCTCACTCCTGCGCAGTACCAGCTTTCCTTGTTGACCGGAAACGATGCCAGCAAGTTTGATGCCTCTGACTCAGGCTTTCTGATTTTTCCAGGAGCGGAAGACAAAATTGATGATGCACTGAAAAATGGTGAGGCAGTTGTTGCATTCTGCAAGGACGACGGAGTGGAAAATGACGGTCTGCATTCCAGCCACGAATATACTGTAACCGGCTATGATCCGGAAACCGGGACAATCACGGTGCGAAATCCCTGGGGCAACAATAACGGCTTTAACGAAAGTACTAACGGTGTTACGCCGCTTCCGGATGGTCAGATGAGCATGTCTTACGATACGTTTAAGAAGTATTTTGGCGAAGTAACAGTGGCCAGAGCTTGAAAATGCTGCTCAGGACCGGAGGCAAATTCTCTAACTGACTCAGGGATCGAATCTATAGCCAATTCCGTGCACAGTAGTTATTAAAGAGCTTTCTTTGTCATCATCAATTTTGCTGCGAAGTCTATTGACATAGGTTCTTATGGCACCCGGTGATGAATCGGACTCAGTGGGCCAGACTCTTTCAATTAAGGCTTCAGCGCTGAAAACCTGCCTGGGGTGCTTTAGAAGAAACTCGAGCAAGGCAAATTCTTTAGGCAAAATATCCAGTTCTTTGTCACCCTTGCAAACTTTGTGAGTGACCGGGTCGAGTATTATGTCTCTTGCTTTGAGTTCCTGGCTTACAACCTGGGCCGGTCGGCGTAAAAGAGCACGTACGCGCGCGCCGAGTTCTTTCATATGAAAAGGCTTGGTTAGATAGTCATCAGCACCGGCATCGAGTCCTTTTTCTTTGTCGTCGATTTCCCTTTTGCCGGTAAGCATCAGCACCGGAGTGCTTCCACCTGAAAACCTGTAGCTCTTGCAAATGTCAATTCCTTCCATGCCCGGGAGGTTCCAGTCAAGAACTACAAGGTCATAGCTGTAGAATTTCAAGCGGCTGAGCGCTTCCTGACCGTTTTCAACCAAGTCGACGTTATAGTTTTGAGCTGAGAGATAGTCGATGACCACATCACTCAAAGCCCTCTCATCTTCTACAAGAAGTATTTTCGCCATTTAAGCTCTCCTCTTCAGATAGTGGCCATTTAAGCTCTTCACAGTCAGCTCTTTTCCAACTGTGCCCGGCTGGAGTACGAAAGGTAGACTTTTTCCAGGAAAACTTCGGATCCCTCGTTTTTGTTTTCCGGATTTAACTTGAGCCTGAAGTATTCTTCGAGTTCTTTTGCCAGCTTGCTGCGGCTTGCCTGATTTAGCTCGTGCCTGCGGCGCAAGAAACTGGTTAGCAGGTGATATTCATCGGGGCTTATCTGCCCGGAGTCCACAAATGAAGTCTCAGGAGCTTCACTTGTGATTTTCAGGTTGGCAAGTGAAAGCTGCGGCTGTCTTTCTTTTATAACCAGGGTTCCGCCAAGTAAGTCCCCCAGTCGTCTTTCATTCTTGTCCAGGATCATGACAACAACGCCGACCATCAAAAGGCCTGTATCCACTATTCTGATCAGGTTTCTAATAATAACCGATGCCCAGTTAACGGGCTGGCCGTTTGATTCGATAACTCGTATCTGTGCGACCTTTTTGCCTGGCGTCTGACCCTGCCAGGTTTTTTCGAAGTAAATGAAATAGCCGAATTGAAGAGCGAAACAGAGAAGAATTGCAATAGCTATAAGCACAAAAGAAAAGATTGACTTTGTGTTTTCAGGTGCCGGCAGGTACTGAACCCCAACCCCGGCGAGAATTGTGACTATGATCACAGCAGTCAAAATCAAATCAACAATGAGTGTGTCTATAAATGCTGCCCAGATACGATTTCCCAGACCGGCAAGCTCCAGGTGTAGGTCTACATTTTCCGGGGTAGAGATTGAATAGTCAGGGCTGATTGTCATTAGCGGCTCGATTTCAGGAAATTTATGAACGTTGAACGTTGGGTTGCTTCGCGCCAGATCGCCTGGCAATCGCTGGAAGATTTACTCAAGCAGATTGAAAAGCGAGGACTGTCAAGTCTTTCCAGGGAGCAGCTCCATAGCATGGGGCGCCTTTATCGCTCTTGTGCTTCTGACCTCTCCAGAGCAAGAGTCATGGGGATTGGACCCGATGTTACAAGATATTTGAATAATCTTGTCGTAAAAGGTCATAACCAAGTTTATCAAAGTCCAAGAAATCGTTTAAGAGACATCTGGGACTTTCTCTGGTTGAGATTTCCGGCTCTTTACCGCAAGAACTTCATTTATGTGCTGCTTGCATTTTTGATTTTTGCACTTCCCTTTGCTTTTACATATCACTACATAAGGCAGGATCTCAATTTTGCACATATGGAATTTCAGAAAGGGCATGCCCTGGTTTCTGATGAAATGTGGTCTTTTATAGAAAAGAAAAAAATGTGGACCGATTCAGTTGCTGAGGAAAGCCCAGCTGCATCGAGTTTTATTGCAAGCAATAATATCAAAGTTTCATTGATCGCATTTGCTCTTGGAGTAACGGGCGGCATCGGCACTATTTATGTGCTTGCAACAAACGGCATGCTTATTGGAGCCACTTTTGCAGTTTGCCAGGCTTATGACATGGCAGGCAGACTTGTGGCCTTTGTTGCCCCGCACGGAGTTTTCGAACTCAGCGCCATTTTTATCAGTGGCGGTGCCGGACTCATGATTGCAAAAGGCATGCTTTTTCCTGGTGCATACAAAAGATCCGACTCAATGAGGTTAATGGCAAAGGAAGCTGTGGTGCTATTGCTTGGCTGTATTCCGATTTTGCTGATTGCAGGAATGATCGAAGGCTTCGTTTCACCGCGCACGGATCTGAGCCAGGAAGCTAAGTTTGCAGTATCCTTTGGCACATTGTTTATATTGCTGCTTTATCTCTTCATGCCGAGAAATGAAAAGGCAGCGCCTGAAAAGAAATGAGCTTTGTTATTTTGCATCCATTACTTTCTCAAGTGAGAAAGTAAAAGGAATCTCCTTACCGGCAAACCATTCTGGCAGTGGCGCCAGGTTTGCTGATTCGACTTCTTTTCTAAGCTGGTTTTCAATTTCTTTGGTGCTTATACCCTCGGCAATTCGAAATGAGTTTACCTGACCATCTGTAGCCACATTCATTTGCACTGAAAGTTGCTTAATATCCGGGTCAATTGTCATTACTTTTTTGAGGCGTCTGAACATATCTTTTCTGTATGGACCGATGTTGCCCATTTCTGGCTTAGTTTTCGGAGCAAGGGCCAGCACTTTTGCTAGATCAAATCTAAATGTGAGATGCTCACCGCGATACCAATCCGGCAGGGGATCAAAATTGATTGTTTTGATTTTCTCGACAAGCTGCTTCTCTTTTGCAGGGTTGCCGCCGCTTTCAATTACCTCAATATCCCTTACTTTACCGTCGAAGTTGATTTGAATTTGAACTGTCGTGTTATCCAATTTGGGGTCTAATTCTAATGAACGGTAAAGGCGCAAATTCATTTGCTTGCGATATGGAGCTATGGTGTAAGCAGGGTTTCCGCAGTCAGGTCCTTCCGCTTGGTCTAACGACGAATCACCCCCCTGATCTCTGTACGACTCTGGCGCCTGATTTGCTTCTTGCTCTACTAGCTCTGGCGAAGAAACAACAAGAGGCGGAGGCGGAGCTGGCTCCGGCGCCGGTGCCGGCATCGATGCCACTGGTTCGGGTCCGTAGTTATGGTCATGGTCGTAATAATGAATAGCAAATGAAACAAGAGCCGCAAAGCCACCAATCAATACGCAGGTAGAAAGGATAAGCATGCTTGGGTCGAACTTTTCTTTGAAAGAACTCTCAGCTTGCTTCTTGCTGAAAAAGCTGATTTTTTCTTTGCAGAAATGGCATTCGGTGGCTGTTGCACTCACCATCGAGTTGCAGTTCGGACATTTCTTGTTAATTGAACTCATTCTTGAACTCCCTGTCCCAGAATCTAATATACCGCGCCAGCTGTTTTAATATGCCTTGAATCAATACAGGTTTTCCTGCATTAAAGCAGAAAGGGACAGCTAATGCTGTCCTTTCTGCTGTCTTCCCCAAAAACTCTCTTTATCGGTTCTCAATGGTATTACTCGGCTTACTTCTCCTACTTATCCTGCTTAGCGCTCTTTCTCACTCCCGTCTCCTTTATCGAACCCCCTGCGGCGAATAACTGACCACCACCACCTCCTCCACTCTCTTGCTTTCCGCCGCATGGGATTCGACGTTGCGCTTCCATTGGTCCGACACAAACTTTTTTTGAAACCCTCCGGAACGGCAACTTGCCACCACCTTATTCATCCTCTCTTGCCCTTTCCGGAGGGTTGTCAACTTTGCTCTCCTTTTCTTTCTTAGCTGTTTCCAGCTCTTTTGTCTTTTCTTTTTTTCTGTCTTCTGTTTAAAGGTTTTGGATTTAGTCTCAGCTTTTTTCCTTTTTCTATCCACACTCTTATGCTAATTCTTTTTTGTTGGGAACCTGTGAGCAATTTGTGTGGAAATTGTGAGGGCTCAATCAGGTACGTGCCGCTCAGTTTCTTGCCGCTCAGTTTCAGTTTCTTGCGGCTGCATGGCGGATGCTCTTGTTTGAGAGAGTCTCTCTTGCTTTGCATGCAACATAGGCATTCTCGTCTTCACTCAGAATTGCAAGCACGGCGTCCGGCGTTTCTGTGCTTTCGGCTACTCCGTAGCGAACGCTGGCTTGCTCGTCATTTGCCAGTTTTTCCATAAGTTCGTACGAAACTACCGGGTTGAGTGCGACGTTCAAGCGCACATCCCAGTTATCGTCATTTGCAAGCTCTCTTAAAATCGCATCAGGTGTATGCGGATTTCCTGCCACCTGGCGGCGGATCACATGGTCACCTGCCATTGCCAGGCGCGCCAGAACTTTTGCCGGCGTATGCGGATTTGAGGCAATTACGTAATATACATCTGACATTTTTGGTCTCCTGTTCTTGTAAGTCTGAGTGCTGCAGCCCGGGATCGAGCCTTAAGTTATTGCTGTTAAGCTGCAGCCCAGAGTTCATTGATAATTGAAAGTACGTGTTTGAGTTTGGCGCCGTTTACTGGTTTTGAAAGGTAGTAGTGCATGTGCGTGTTCAGCGCTCGGCCGATGTCCTGCGGGTTGTCCGAGACCGTGAGCAGAACAACCGGAATCTCGTCCTCTTTCAGGATGCTGTTAACTTCTTCCAGAAATTCATGCCCGTCCTTGCGCGGCATATTCAGATCCAGGATGATCAAATCCGGCTTTTGCGCGTCTTTGTATCTGCCCTGCTTCTTCATATATTTGATTGCCTGCTCCCCGTCTGACAGTTCATGCAATGCCAGTTGGATCTGACAGTCAGCCAGCGCTTCTTTCACAAGACGGCGATCGGCTTCGTGGTCTTCCACAAGGAGTATGTTTAGTGTTTTGCTCATTTTGACCTCCAAGTCTATTGCTCAACTGAGCTTCTTTTCTGCGAACTGATTAGATTTTGTTTGCCGGGAAGACTGAAGTAGAACCGGGCTCCTGATCCGTACTCCGATTCAACCCAGATCTTGCCTTTGTGCTGGTCTACAATAGCCTTGCAGATTGCAAGCCCAAGACCGCTGCCGGGAAAGTCCTGGCTTGAGTGGAGTCTTTTGAACATACCGAAAATTTGTTCCTGGTAGTGTCTTTCGATTCCGATTCCGTTGTCTTCCACGCAGAACACGTAATATTTCCCATCTTGCTTGCATGATATGTGAATTTCTGGTGCCTGCTCTCCGTTTTGAAATTTGAGGGCGTTGCCAATCAAGTTCTGAAAAAGCTGGGTGATTTGAACCTTGTTGGCAAGGACCTCCGGCAATTGATCGTGCGTGACCACTGCGTTAGTGATTTTGATTCTTTCATTAAGGTTGGCACAGGCATCCTCGAGGGCCATCCCCACCTCGACCAGCTCAAAGCGCTTGGTGCTGTATGACACCGTAGCGTGTTCGAGGATGCCTTTGACCAGACCTTCCATGCGAAGTGTTCCTTCAACAATGAAGTCCAGAAACTCCTTCCCATTGCTGTCCAATTTGTCTTTGTACCTTGAATCAAGCAGACCCGCGTAGCCCTGGATAACTCGCAGGGGCTCCTGCAAATCATGAGATGCTATTCGGGCGAACTGAGAAAGTGTCGCATTCGACCTGCCTAATTCAGCTACAGTTCGTCTTAGTTTGTCTTCGGTTATTCTGTGCTTTTCTGCCTCCTCAGAAAGCATTCTGTTTGATTGTTCCAGTTCGTTTGTTCTTTCCTTTACCATGTCCTCCAGTCCGCTAGTGTATTTGCGTATGCATTCGGTTCGATAACTTGTTAAAAGAATAAGCACAAGCATGATGCTGAATGAGAATGCATGCGTTAAATCAAATTGGAAGACGGGCGGCGTCACGAACAGATCGAAACCGATGAGACTGAGTATGCTTGCCCATAGTGCCGGTCCAAGGGTCGATCGGTATGCCAGCAGGTATGTGGTGGCAAAGTAGAGAACAATCGCATCTATTTCACTGATACGTGAGCCGCCCAGAAAACATACGTAAGACACTGCTGCAATCGCGCCTGTCGCAATCAGATACTGCATGGCTGGATCATTTGAGTGACAAGGATTCAACGCCCTTGCTAGCTTCCATGCTTTTGCAATATTCAGTCTCGCTATTAGCGGATTGTTTTTTGCCAGAGTGCTCATTTCATGTTTTCCTCTTCCAATGCTTCAATACTAGATGCTAGATGTGGGGAGTCTGTGAGTTTATTGTGTTGAGACTGTGGAATTTTTGTGGGGATTCTGTGAGGATGAAAAGTGTAATGCGGCTCTGGAACCGCATTATAGGCTGTTTTGCAGGGATCTATTTTGTGTCGATCTGCAAGAAAAATCTTGTGAAAAAAAATGGAGAAAATTGTCTTTGCGTCAGCACAATAAATGATGCCCATGCTAGCGGCAGGATCAGGAGCTGATTTTGTGAGTCGAGATCAATTTGAGCTTGAAGAAAGAAACTGCGGTGAAGCTGCTGAATTCCGAGCTGCACAGATGATAAAGTTGAGCCGGGGAAAGATTAAGCTTTTTGATGCTTTCCGGGCATGGGAAGATTCCCAGAAGCTGCGTCGACAAATGCAATTACTGTGTTATTCTTTGTTTGGTTGAGCAAAACGGCTATCAGAGGAAAGGCAAATTGAAGCAGGCTAAAACGCTTTCGGCCAGGCTGAAATCATTCTTTGAGTTTCTGGCGGTGGTCGGACCGATCATCTGTCTTGTGGACTGTATAGTCATACCGGCGGCTCTTTTATTGCTGCCCTTTTTCGGAATGCAGAATCTATGCCATGGCTTGAGCGACCAGTTGCTTGCTTTCATCGTATTCGGACTTTGCGCACCCTCACTTGTGCCTGGATATTTGAAACACCGAAAAATTCAGGTTCTGGCTGCCAGTGTGCTTGGTTTTACCCTGATTTTCTTTGCTAATTTTGCCGGTACCCAGACAGACGAAACCGTGCACCGTCTTATTACCGTGGCCGGCTGCCTTGTTTTGATTAAAGCGAATGCGGACAATCGGAAATTTAGCAAGTGTCACTGTCATTCTCATGGTCACGAGAACAAAGCCGGCAAGAAGCCGCTTGTGCTGGCCGGGTCGTTGAACGACCGTAAATAGAGGCTGAGGAGCTTGCGTAACTAAGCCTTTACTATAGTTCAATTCCAGTTGACAGCCAAAATGAAAACGATTATCATTTTACAAGGGGGGAGTAAAGTGAGTTTGCCTCCGTTTTGAGTAATGAGCCCTCAAGTCCATGGAAATCCAGGTTAAAGCAATAGATAAACATTCGGCTGTGGAAGCTTTCGGGCGAAGCTGCGGTCAAAAGCAGAAAAACGAAGGCTTGCTTGACAATATGGGTATTCTTGCCTCGAGTCTCTGTATGATTCATTGCTTGACCCTTCCTTTTTTGATTTCAGTTTTGCCGCTTGTCGGAATGCAGTTTCTTGAAAGCGACTTCACTCACGAGATTCTGGCTTTCTTTGTGCTGGCGTTTGCCTGCCTTGCTGTTGTGCCGGCATATCTGAAGCACAAGAAGTTGAGAGTACTCGTATGCATGAGCATCGGGCTGTTTTTTGTACTTTTTGCGACATTCGCCCATCAAGTTCTCGGCGAATGCTTTGAAATGCCGCTTATAAGCATCGGAAACATTTTTGTAGTTGCGGCACACTTGCAAAACAAAAAGCTCTGCAAGTGTTGAGCTGGTTATGGAAAAACGCTTTCCTGACTGTTTGCTGAAAGAAACGCATGAATAGTTAACTCTGGTTCTTCAATTTTTGTTTTGGTGTCTCAATCCTCAGGCAGGCGAATTCTCGTCTAATTCGATCCGGCGTACAAACATGCTTGACTGACCGACCGTCGGCAAAATTACTGTGAATTTAGTGCCTTTTCCGACCGTGCTTTCCAGGCTTATTTCGCCATTGTGCGATTCAACGATTGCTTTTACAATCGCCAGCCCCAGTCCCGAGCCCCCCTGCTTTCGCGATCTTGATTCGTCCACTCTGTAAAAACGCTCGAAGATTTTGTCCATGTCCTTTTCCGGAATACCTAAGCCGGTGTCGCTTACTATAAGACTGAGAGTCGGTCCGATAAGCACAAGCTCAACTTCAACCCTGCCGCCTGCTTCGGTGTATTTGAAAGCATTTTCAATTAGATTTGTGAGCATTCTATGCAGGGCGTCTTTATCGCCGCTAACTCGTGTTGCGTGAATTGTGTTTGCCACAAGCTCTATTCCTTTTTCTTCAAAAAGGTCTGAAAACTCTCCCAGCACTTCTCTCAAGAGCATGTCGAATCGCAGCGGCAACATTTTCAAAATCAATTTTGACTGTTCGGATTTCGTAAGTAAAAGCAAATCTGCTACCAGGCGCTGCATGCGGTCCGCTGTGCGGCTTATAACATCAACGCGGTCGCAGGCTGCTTTGTTGCCTTCAAGATCAGCGGCCAGGTTGTCGCAGGTAGCGTGTATCACTGCAATCGGTGTTTTAAGTTCGTGCCCGGCATCAGACATGAAGCGCCGCAAAATTGAGATTGTATTTTCAACCGGCTCAAGTGCCCGGCTGGCAAATAAATAGCCGGCAGCCCCGAACGACAACAGTAAAAGAGGGAAGGACCAGGCCAGTGCTTGCAAAAACTGACTGATCGCATGTTCTCTTGTGGAGGTGCTTAGCTGAATCTGGATATAGCCCAGATTTTTTTCGTTGCTTATCGGTTTTGATAAAGTTCGCAAGCGCAGACGATCGAAATTGACTTCTTTTATTCCGGACGGAAAGAGTTCCTTTGAGCCGGCCGGCCCGTGCTGGGCGAGCATTTGCTCTTTTGAATCAAAAAGCGTGACTGTGGGAGAGAGCAACAGGTTTGAAACATGCAGTTGCCTGGGAGCATCTCTCAAGCTCAGGCTGCCGTCCTTTGCAATTTCGATTTCAGGAAAAACAACTGCATATATCTCCTGCAACTGGCGGTCCATGGACTGAGTTAGTCCGAGTTCAAACAAGTAAACTGAGATGCAGGAAACTATCAGGTAAGCCGAAACCGAGAGGATCAGAAACTTGCCTGTAAGATTCAGGCGAAGGTTTTTGAACATTTCTTACTTGTCCTCAAGGCGATAACCAAGCCCGTGGACTGTAGTTATCAGCGAGGGCCGGCCGCTTGCATCGAGCTTCTTTCTGAGCGCTTTAATATAAGTTCGAATTGAATCAGGCGACACAGAAGTATCAGATTCCCAGACCCGATCTAAAAGTGCGTCGGCGCTGAATACGACATTGCGATTTCGAAGCAGGAATTCAAGAAGCGCAAATTCTTTTGGTTCGAGCCTGATTTCATTTGCGCCCTTAAGAACTCTTCTTGCCGAGGGATCCAGGCTGATTTCACCCAGATGTAATATGTTTGCCGATTCCGATGAGCTGCGCCTGATAAGGGCCCGTACCCTGGCAGAAAGCTCCTTGAGATGAAAGGGCTTACAAAGATAATCATCGGCACCGGCGTCAAGTCCCTGTTCCTTGTCATCCACCGTGCTTCTTGCAGTCAGCATCAAAACAGGCGACTTGCCGCCCAGAGATCTATATTTCTTGCATATCTCAAGTCCGCTCATTCCCGGCAGCTGCCAGTCAAGAATAATCAGGTCGTACTTTGAAACACGAAGCTGATGCGAGGCCATTTCGCCGTTGTCCTGAGTTTCCACTAAGTAGTGCTCGCGCGCTAACCAGTCTTTAATTTGATTGGATAAATCCAGCTCATCCTCAACCAGTAGTATTTTGCTCATATATTAGTATCGCTTTCAAAGTCGGAATGCATATTTTAGATCTATTCTACCCAAAACAGTGTCATTTTTTTTGCTTGAAAAATAGATGGGACAAACCATTTGCCAGCAAGTACAATATTGTCCGTCTGCCTTTTAAGCTGCTGCCACAGTGTAGTTGTGTTTCTGGTTTTTGATTTTCGCAAGTTTTTTCAATGAATAAAAAAAGAAAAGGTTCAAGAAAAAAGAAAAAACTGAATTCTCGTCAAAAAATTATGCGGAGCCTGAGTCTTGCCCTTTGCATAATCTGTTCTTTTTGCATATTTGTGCCGACAGGAAAAGTTGACGATGAATCTGCAAGAGCCGTGAAAAAAGAGGAGCCGCCGTTTTTGATGTCCGAGCTTCTTGATTATCCAAAAGAGCAATTAGTTCGCCTTTCTGATAAGCCGAAGCTTCGCTGCGGCGCCTTTGCAATAGAGCCGGCCACAGGGCGATTCATTGACCTTGCTGGAAAAGACCGATTTGCAGCAGCCTCAATGATTAAAGTGCCGGTTCTGGTTAAATTGCTTCAGGCAATCGACAGAAACGAAGTTTCAATGGATGAAGTGCTGGTGCTCCGGCCTGATTTGATTGGCGGCGGCTCTGGTTTCTTGCAGTGGCGCCCTCCCAATTCCAGAGTGTCGCTCAAAGAAGCCATGGAAACCATGATTATCTTTTCTGACAACACTGCCACAAATTTGATAATAGACAGGCTGGGCGGCAAAGAAGTATGCAACCGCGACTTTGCTCTCTGGGGTCTTAAAGATACTTACATTAACGACTGGCTTCCGGATCTGCCCGGCACCAACAAAACATCGCCCTATGAGCTTGTGCATCTTCTTGCGAAAGTCGATAACGGCGATTTGCTTTCAGAGGAATCCAGAAAAAAAATGCTGGCAATTATGGAAAAAACAAGAATTAAAACTCTGTTGCCGGCAGGTCTGCCCCAGGGAGCGAAAATTTCTCACAAGACCGGTGATATTGGATCGCTTGTGGGCGACTGCGGCATTATCACCTGCCCGGATGGCAGGCGCTATATAGCCTGTGTTCAGGTTGAACGTCCGCACAACGACCGAAGAGCTAACGAGCTTATCAGGCAGGTGTCTAAGGTGATTTACTCAGGCATGGTGTCAGCTCCGAATGCCGATGAGCAAAGCAGGAGCCTTGCAGCAAGGCGCAGCAAGAATTTCTAGAGGCCCAATAGATCAACTAGTTCTGTGACACAATGATTTTGACTGGTTCGAATCCTTCCAAAGCAGTTATTAGATTTTTCGGTCCTACGGGTTCAAGTTTGCAGCCGTATGAACCCAGCTCAATACGCAGCTCCGAATACATTTCGGATAAAGTTACATCAAGCAGCAATCC
>CAZTQO010000016.1:0-39398 GCA_964615655.1 uncultured Candidatus Obscuribacterales bacterium
GCGCAACTGCGATTCGTACATCAGGGTTCTCGTCATTACTCAGAACCTTGAGCAGTTCGGCGGGAATAGTCGGATTTTCAGCAACACGCATTCTGATCCGCGGATCTCGGTGTGTTGCAAGTTCGGCAAGCAAATTCGCCGATGCATTAGAACTCCCAGCCTGGATATACAAGTAGAAATCGAATGCATTAGCAAACATATTGAACAAACCTCCATCTAAGAAATTCACACTATAGAAAATAATCGTATGAAATAAAAAGAACTCGGAATCAAGTCAATACGCTTAGCGGGCTCCCGAAAAGGAGCCTCGCAAAGCGTCTTTCTATCTCACGGCTGGCGGCCGTTAAATTTATTAGATCGAATATTATTCAGTTTATGTATTTTTTGAAATGAATCAACTCCTCCATAAACACGGACTAACAGCTGATTTATCTCTCTGATTTTAGAAGGATGATTTATCCTTACCAATTTATTTTTAGCAAAAAAGTGTGGACTGAGCCGGAGCCTTAATCTTTCCTTAATATTCCCGCTTGCGCTTGCTTGCAAAGCCTTTCAGGACACAGCGCCGTCAAAAACAAATAGATTTCAATCAGAAATATTAAGGCAAGAAAAAAAATTCGCAGCTTCGAAAAAGGCTTTGTATAAATTGAAAATGGTGGCAGACACCGAAAGCTAACAATAAAAAGAAAAAGCACCGAAAACTAACTCTGCATGTTTAAGCACCGGGAGGTAATACTTATGTTGCTACAGAGAATCGCTGATCGAGGACTGTTGAATTCAATGCGCGAAATTGATCTACTGAGGCAGCATGCGGATCAGATGCTGGCCGGTCAGAGATCACTTAATGACTTTCCAGCTCTAAATGTATTCGTATCGGAAAACGGCGCAATAGTAGAAGCGGAGCTACCGGGCATCGAAGCCGAAGATCTGGAAATATCGGTCATGAACGAAATCCTGACCCTGAGAGGATCTCGCCAGCAGAACCAGCTAAAAGAAGGAGAGAAATACCATCGACAGGAACGCGGGTTTGGACAGTTCAGCCGCAGCATACAACTGCCGTTTGCCATTGAATCACAAGACGTAAGCGCGAGCCTGCAAAAGGGCCTGCTGCGAATTGAGCTGCCGCGGGCCAAAGAGGATCTGCCCAGAAAAATAACAGTCAAGTCGGCTTAACTATAGAGCATCTCTACAAAGGAGGATTTCATATGACTAATGCAGTTGCCGAAAGAGAGCAAAAGGAACTTGAAGTTCAAAACAAAAGCGAAAATACCAGACAGCGTAAAATCTATGTTCCGAGAACCGACATATACGAATCGGATGACAATATAGTTTTGCATACCGATATGCCCGGAGCAGACGAAAAGAGCATCGACATTACCCTGGAAAACAATGTGCTGACCATTAATGGCAGCGTTGAGCCTCCGGAGCATAGTGGCTACACACAGGTAATTTCAGAGTACGGAGTCGGAGACTACCGCAGATCATTCACGCTTTCAAACAGCATAGACAAGGAAAAGATTGAAGCGTCTTTCAAAAACGGAGTTCTTACTCTTCAATTGCCGAAGAACAAATCATCATTGCCAAAAAAGATAAATGTCAAAGTGCAATAGAAAAGTATTTTACTGGAGGTGAATATCTATGGCATTCAACAACAAACTTCTGCCCTGGCAGTGGGGTAAAAAACAAATTCCGGTAAGACATGAAGACGGGCCGTATGCGGCAAGCTCTTTGAGCACGCTTAACCAGGAAATGAATCGTCTCTTCGACGAATTCCACAAATCATTTTCTTTATGGCCCTCTGGTTTTGAGACGGGAGCAGGCTTTCAACCAAAAATCGATCTGAGCGAAGCAGATGCTGCCCTCAAGCTCACCGCTGAACTGCCTGGCATGAATGAAAACGAGATTGAGGTTTCAATTTCAAAAGACTCACTTACAATAAGCGGTGAAAAGAGAGAAGAAAGAGAAAGCAACGCCAGCGGCTTTTACCAGCTCGAAAGAAGCTACGGTCAGTTTCATCGAGTAGTATGGCTGCCTTGCGAAGTAGACTCGGACAGAGTTAATGCGAGTTTCAAGAACGGGGTTTTGACTGTAGATATGCCGAAAGCAAGCCCGGCAGATCGGGAGCAAAAACGCATAAATATCAAAAGTTCATAGAGTCCAGACCGGAAAGTATGACGAACCCAAAATAAACGTTTTGCATAGTACTTATATCAACCTTATGGAGGGAGGTTTCTTATGAGAACTAGCTTGAGAATTTTTGAAAACCTGAGTTCACGTGAGATTTTCAGAGCGATTCTCTGCTTGCTTTGCTTTGCAATCGGATTTGCAGCCAGCAGCCAGATGACTGGACTTGCAAGCGAGCAAAGCCAGGCAGCGGCAAAGACCGAAAAAGCAAGCGATACAAAGGAGGGGCCGGGTCAGGAAAATGAGTTTCCACAGCGCTGGAGAATTCCCCATTTCTGGTCAGGCGCTTTCTTTGAACCATTTGAGAGCTCATTTTTCCGCGAGTTCTTAGCGGGTGATTTTTATCCGGACTGCATGGCCTCAACAAGCAATGCACATTTCATACCAAGGCTGAACAGCTCTGAGTCCGGTGATGAGCTGAAGCTCTCAGTAGAGTTACCCGGTATCAGCCAGAAAGATCTTGACATAAAGATCACTGATGAGGCAGTAACAATAGCAGGTGAGAAGCAACAAGAAGAAATGCAAAAGTCTGCAAACGGCTTCAACAGAATCGAAAGATCTTATGGAAAGTTCAAACGCACCATCTGCTTTCCCTCAAGAATAGACCCGGACAAAGCCAGTGCCTTGCTGAAAAACGGTGTTCTAGAAATAGTGGCACCGAAAAGCAAGCTTGCACAGGCAGCACCGCGAAAACTCGACATAAAAACCGAGATCTGAGCCTGAAAAATGGAACCGGCAGAACCGGATTAGTTTTTCTGCCGCCAGGTGGGGGGAGTGCATTCGGGCACTCTCCCCACTTTCTTCACAAGCGGGTAGTTAAATTGAATCAAAAGGCTAAAAGGCATCTGATAATGCATACTCTAAACAGAAAGATACGAAAAAAACAGATCAACAAGGCTTTGAATCAGCTAATTGACTTACAAGTTCTAAAAACTCTGCGAAATGACCAAATGCGTCATCTTCATGGTGCTTCTGATATGGCAGCCCAAGCGTCGGAGTACTTTAAGAAAAGCTGAGTCTAGCCAAGATAGAAGATCAGGCATGTTGCAGGTTTATCTCAGTAATTGCTTCCACAATCGCATCTGCAAATTTCTCGGCCGACTCCGGGCAGGTTTTGAGAAAAAGCGACGGCTCCACAAGTTCAAGCTCCATGAGCAGCGGCTCGTTATCTTGTGAGTAAGCCAGATCAACCCGCGCATAAAGAAGATTCTTTCCAAGATAAGCAAGAATACGTTCGGCGGTTTTTATTTCAAGATCGCTGGCGCCAACTGCTGCTTCTCCTGCGCCTCCGGCAACTGCAAGCTTTTGAAACGCTGTTTTTCTTATGCAATGCGAGTACTTGCCATTAATAAAACTGAGCGCTCTTTCACCAATACCTTCCACAGAAGGCAGATATTCTTGAAGCATTGCTTCGCCTGATTCAAGCAATGTATTTAAATGAGCTTCGGCTTCATCAATATTGCTTCTGTCTACCCTTTTAGCTCCCGAGCTTGCAAGCCCGACAGCAGGTTTGAGAACCGCCTGCTGCCAGTTCCTGCTTTCAAGTATTGGCGCCAGACTTTCTTTTGTGCTTTTTTCGATAAAAACAGTCGGAATCACCGGAAGACCGGCTTCAGCCAGTTCTTTCAAATAGGTTTTCTTGCTGTTCCAGAGAACGATCTCCGCTTGATTCAGCAGCAGATTTGTTTTCGCCAGCTCATTTATCCATCTGCAAAACTTATCGTATTTGAGATGATAATCCCAGGTAGAGCGCAAGACACAGGCTCCTTGCAAGGGCCAGTTCACTGATTCATCATCCCATACCAGAGCCTGCACCTCGTAGCCTTTTTGCTCAAGCGAACTTTTCAAGAGCAGATCGTCAGGATCGAGCCCGGGTAAAGCTTCGTAAGTAATAAGCGAAATCAGATTCTTGCTCATAAATGACCTTTCAAATCTTGGCAAACAACCAGATGCAGGCAAACAACAGGTCCGGCCGATACAGCAAATAATAACTCCCGGAAGAAAACAAGAGCCGCCTGCTAAGTACATATGTTTCAATTGATTATATGAAGCGTGCCAGTCAGGCGGAAATTATTGAGCGCAGAAAAAGCCGAAAAGACCGAGTTTTGCTACCTGATTCCAAGCCTGGCCGGGCCTATATTCCTGTTCATGCTTGCGCTCTTTTGTTTTGCCAGACCGCTACTTTTGCTCGGTGACGGCGGCACCTGCAGGCATATACAGACAGGTCTTTACTTGCTTGAAAAGCACGCTCTGCCGCAAACAACCTATATGTCGGCTATTGAGCCAAATTCAGCCTGGACCACCCATGAGCTTCTTTGTGATTTGATCTTCGGCCTGCCATTCAATCTCTTCGGTCTCAACTGGGTGCTTCTTGCAAGTGCAATTGCAATTTCGCTGAGCCTTTCATGGGCTTATCAGATTGCAAGGCTCAGGGGAGCCGGAATGCTTCTATCTATTTCGGTCCTGCTCCTGGTTCTCGAGGCCTGTACCGTACACTGGTCGGCTCGACCGCATCTTTTTACTTATCTGCCTTTTCTTGCTTTCTATTACGAATGCTTTGTCTCAGAAAGTTCGTTCAAAAAAAGATGCATCTGGATTTTTGTGCTCATGCTTATCTGGAGCAATCTGCATGGAAGCTTTCCTCTGGGAATCATAATGATACTTAGCCGGTTTGCCGGCGACTTGATCGAGAGATTGAAAAACCAGAGAAACCAAGCATCAGAGCGCAGTGCAAGCTTATGGACCCTTAAAGAATCAGCGCTTGTTCTATGCACTGCAATAGTTGCATCATGCATAAATATTCGCGGCTTCAGTTTTATAACTTACATAATCTCTTATCTTATAAGCCCGAAGATTCACGCAAACAGCGACGAATGGAGAAGCATAGATTTCAGCTTTCAAGGACCGGTCTGGTCCTTTATCATGCTTTTTTCACTGAGCATATTTTTCTGGACATATTCAAGAATCAAACCCAGACTTTCTGAATTTGCGTATTTTTTGTTTTTGTTTATCGCAAGCCTTTATGCTATGAGGTTGATACCTTATTTTGCGCTTCTGAGCCTGCCGGCAATGTCGCGGCAGGCCGGCGAAGTTCTCGGCAGAGAGAGCCTTTTTGCTATGCCAATCACAGGCAAGCTTCTTGCTGCAGACAAAAAAGCAAGCAAAATGGAAATGAAATTGCAATACTCCGGGCCGCTATTTTTGCTTCTTTCAACACTGCTCTGCGCTGCTTTTCTTTTGCTTCCGGCTTTCAAAATTAGCGATTTTGATCCTGAGCGCCTGCCTGTAAAGGCTGTCGATTATATGAAGGCGCACAATATAAGTGGTCTTGGTTATACAAAAGACAACTGGGCTGCTTACCTTTACTGGCGCCTCAAGTCGCCTGTATTCATAGACGACAAAACCGACTTTTATTCCCAAAAAAGTATCGACGATTATTCGGCAATTTATATGACTGTCCCGGGCTGGCAAAAAAAGCTTCAAGAGTATCAGTTCAAGTACATATTGATTCCCAGAGGTCTGCCACTCGAACTCATGCTCGAACAAGGAGCTGCAGGTAAGGACGATTTGCACTGGCAAAGGGTTTTTCTGGATAATACTTCTGTGCTCTTCATCAAGAAAAAGAATCTATGAGCATCTGGCAGTTTTTATATAAGGACAATGCACATGTTCCATTAATAAGAAGGCTAACCGGTCTGCTTTTGATCTTGATCTCACCCTATGGGGCTTCCTATTTTACACGCGCAGAACCCTACATGGTTCCAGCCTGGCTGATAAGTTCCAGTCCAGAACTTCCAGTCTGGGTATTTCTTATGCTCTGGCTTATCTGCATGCTCAGTGGTCTGGCATTAGCTCTGGGCAAAAGCTCAAAAGTTTTGATTGCGCTTCCTGCGATCTTAATTGCATTTTGCGGTACGGTAGAATTCACGTCGATTTATTGCAACTATTACGTTTTGCTCTGGCTTTATCTCATGGCACTTTTGCTTTACGAAGAGCCACGCAGCATGACACGAACAGTCATGCAACTTGCGCTCAGTTCCTGTTATTTTTTTTCGGCCTTAGAAAAGCTCCGACCTGAGTGGATATCAGGCAACTCGCTTTATCAGGTATTCAGCCAGGGCTGGTGCTTGAGACCGGAGTTCATGTTTCTTACAAACATAAAAATCACAAAAGAGTTTGCCTGTGCTGCAGCACTTACAGTTATTGCCCTTGAGCTTTATCTTGCATTTGCTTTCTTTTTTAGAAAAACAAGAGCTTCTGCGTTCGTTTTGGGACTTGCACTGCACCTCTCATTCTCAATTGTCTTTTCAGGTATAGATTTGTTCACGCCAATTGTTTTTCTGGGCTACCTGGCTTTTTTAAATAAGCGGGTTGCGTCCAAGCCTCTAAATTCTGTGCCGCGCTTGCAAAAATTGATTCCGGGTCTGGTTCTAATCTTATTTATGCTGTTGATGCCTGTGAGATTTTACCTGAGTATGGACTCAAGCAAGTTTCCGTTACTTACTTTTTGCGACCTGTCTCCATGGGGTTTTGCGATGTTCCTGGA
This sequence comes from uncultured Candidatus Obscuribacterales bacterium, assembly GCA_964615655.1. Lineage (GTDB taxonomy): Bacteria > Cyanobacteriota > Vampirovibrionia > Obscuribacterales > Obscuribacteraceae > JAIEPM01. The sequence continues at coordinate 6,731 of CAZTQO010000016.1, forward strand.
GCAGGAAGAAATAGCGTGGATAAGTGTAAGTTTCACCGACAGCAAAAACAATAAGCACGAAATCGAGCTCAAGTCTTCCCGGCTTAATCTAGGAGGCACCCGCGAACTTGAAACATTGTGCAGGTATTTGATGCAAAAACATCCTGAAGCAGTTAAAGCTGAGGTGATAAGTATTATGACGATCAACAGGCATCGAATGCTGGAAAAACGCTGCACTGCCAGGAGAATTTCCGGTCAGGAAGAACTTGATTTATCCAGCAGCAGCCGCTTTCTCAACTGAGTAGATTCTTACTAAGTCACTCCTTACTAAGTCACGCCTGATTCAGCGCCTTTGTTCAGCCTTGATAGATCTTTAGGCTGCCCGTCCGGTTCAAAAGTGGGAGGAAGCTCGAACTTCATTTTTGATTCATTTAAGCTAGAACCGTCCAGATCAATCTTTTTCAAGTCGTTATTTCCAAGAACTTTTCCGGCAAGTCTCAAGTAGGGAATTTGATCGGCCGGCAGTTCCATTAGCTTTGCACACACCGTATCAACCGCAGTGAGATCGTCTCCGAAAACCAGCCGATTCAGATCCTTCGCTCTGCCGTTGAGCGGCCCGTCGCCTTCCATTGCAGTTATGGCATCCACAACTGCAAATTCGGGTTTAACCATTGCAACGATATCTATGATCGAAAGATCGATGCCTTTCACATGTAAAATATTTTTCGGCCAGCCGTATTTTTTACCCGGCACAACCCCAAACATGTTTTTTAATGAGGCAGTCATTAAAGCCCAGTGATGAGTTTTCAGCTTCGGTACTGAAACCAAAATCTCAGCTTTCACTACCGAGGCCGGCAACAAAAGTTCATTTATCCCTGTAAAATTCAGCGGGTTTTCAATTCTTTCCAGATCATCAAGATTCAGATCCACAAATTCCACATCCGCTTTTTTGCATACTTGATATATGTTTGCCAGCCTGGCCACGTGCTCGCAATCGCGGCTGAGGGCAGGACCATCACCAACCTTGATTTGCCTTGCCCCTGTTGACTTTAAAAACTCAATCAAGGCTTCCACAACCGAAAAATGCGTGCAGCAAGGAATACCGGCTCTAAAATCCACAAGGTTTATCTTCAGCAATACCGATTTGTTTTTGGGGTCGGGACCGCATTTTTTCCAGCCGGTTTCAATAACAGGTTTGAGATCTCCATAACCCTGACTTGCCAGAATTGAAACTTTTGAACGCCCCTTACGCCTAAATCTTCGCTGTTCGTCCGAGGGTTCAAGCACGGAAACTGGATTCGAGTTCGAGTTCGAGTTCGAGTTCGAGTTCGAGTTCGAGTTCGAGTTCGAGTTCGAGCAATTATCAAGCGCCCCTGCCGCAAGCGCAGCTACTCCGGTCTGCACGAATGCCCGCCTGGATTTATCGATCTCATCATCTTCTATGTTTTCGTTTTTAGTGTTTTGTTCGTTCGTCATACATATGATCCGCAGTTATAAGCTTGCATAAAGGCTTGAGTAGCAAATCAGAAAATTGAGCCCGGCTCATTTGCCGGTTCAAAAGAAAGCAAGGCAATCGAATGACTGAGCAAATTGGTGCTAAAAGCACCGCTTTCATCCTGAAAGTCTTGAAGTTTGGAAAGCAATTTTCCGCACTCTTTCCCATGAGTAATTAAAGCCAGGCAAGACCAGGCCAATCTACCGGCAGTTTGCCCTTCGGATTCGCTGACATTTGCATGCAAGCAATCTATTGCTTTTCTAAGTACCGGTCCTTCAAGAGAGCCATGCAGAGCCAGCAAAACGATTGAAGTAGACATAAGATCAGCCTTATTATAATTTGAATTCAGGGGATTTCTGTCACCGAAGTTCCAGCCGCCATCAGGACAAGCAATATCAAGCAAGTAGCCACGGGCCATCTCGATTGCATTTTTCAACTTCAAGTCAGGAGCAGTCGCTCGGTATTTTAGACTTAAGAGCGCATAAGCCGTGGGCTCCACCCAGTCAAATGTATCAAGTGTCCAGGGCCAGCCACGCTTGTAGTCGTGCTCCGGTCCTTTCCACAAAAGCAAAGCAAATCTTGCGGCGTTGGAAAAACGTTCTGCCCGGTTTTCCAGAAGCCAGAGCTGCGCTCTTTCAATTGCAGACCCGAGCCTGGAATCTAAATTGTCGAGGCCAAGACCTTCCTTCTTGTTTTTCATTGCCAGAAAAGAAAGAGCAAAAAGTCCTGCAGCAGTCGACCAATCGCTTTCAAGCCTGAAAGGTTCGTTTGACCATCCTCCATCAATATTCTGGCTGCTCAAAAGGCGGCTTACGAAGCGGGCCAATAACTCCCTATTTCTTCTAAGCGCAATTGCAGCCCAGCACGAGGGCTCGAGCGCAGCTTGCTTGCCTGCAAAATACGACCAGAACCCTTCCTTTTCCTGCTGCTTCAAGTAAGCAAGCGCTTTTTCATAAGCCGCTTGCACGGATTCGGAGTCTTTATTTGTTTCAGTTTGCAAAGCAAGTTTCCTGATTAGAAATGCAAAGAAATGATGACCTTAAGAAGTAGTCAACAACGCCGAACTCCATTAAAACTTTTAAACACAATATCAGGTTTCATCTTGATTTGAATAAGGTATATTTATACTTGACAAGGATCGGAGTTTATACGGAGGAAGACTTTCAGAGCAAACTCAACTTTTATTTTTTTCGGTATTTTTCACCATTGTTCTCGTTATTTTTCGATCTCCTTTACTACACAATTTGATTTGAAGCCTCTGTAACCAGAGTATCTCTTGCTCTATATGGCAACTATTTGCAGGCCATTTTCGGCCTAAATTTGAGTTGCTTGAGTATGATATTCAGAAAGTTACATGGCTTGGAGGTAAACAATGAACTTCACTACTTCGTTTAACAACTTCATCTCAGATGAATCTGGACAAGGTATCACTGAATACGGCGCGATTCTGGCGTTCGTGGCGCTTCTGGTGGCGGTGGTATTCAGCTTTGCATCAGGCACACTTACTTCAGCCATTTCACAGTCATTTAGTACCATTGTCAACCAGCTGAACAGACTGAACAGCGTAACTAACGCTAACCCCACCTAGTAATCACGGTCGCAACAAGATCTTTGAGAAGCAGCGGCTTAATCGCAAGTTCTTGAAATGCATCCTGTTGTGACCAACGAGGGGGTCGGAATTGGGTTTCACAGCCCAATATTCCGACCCCATTTTTTTTGCCTGAGAATTTCTCAAGGGCTTTTATCTGTCTTAAAAGCCCTTGAGAAGCGTCTTATAAAGCAATTTTTTTTTGACCTTGTTTATCGGCTACTCTTGTTTAGAACGCTCAAATCTTGGAAACCCTTGAACAAAGCCTATTTTCAAGATGTTGCTATGAATCCAGGGATATCAAAAGAATCATTGTCCGGACCATCAGAATATGCGTTAATAGTATCTGGTTAATCTTTTTCGCCGTTACTAAATCTAGGAGATAGAAATGAGAAACCTATTTCTGAGTTTATCGAGAATGCCGCCATTCTTGATGCTGCTCATAATAGTAGGCTTGGCCGTTACGGCGACCATGCTTTACATGCAGGGTACATCAAATAAGGAAGCACAAATAAACCAAATGAAAGCAGCCCAGGAGGCTGAAAGAAGTCAGAAGAGTCAGGTTGTGTACGCCTCCAAGGATATTCCTGAAGGACAGGAAATCACAGCTGACGCTCTGGAAGTGCGAGAGGAATTATCAAGCAAGATACCTGTAAACGCAATGACCAACCCGAGTTCCGGAATCGGCAGCATGGCTGCTTATCCTATTCAGGCAGGAAGCGTCGTTCTGCTAAACGCAGTAAAGGCACGAATTGCTCAAACTGGTTTTGAAGGCAAAATCAAAGAAGGTTTCCGTGCCGTTACATTCGGTATTGACTCCAACGCTGGTGTTGCCGGCTTCATATCTCCTGGAGCACACGTAGACATTCTCTGCATCACAGGCAACGCAGGCGATACCAAAGCTGCGCCTGTACTGGCTGATGTAGAGGTGATCGCTGTGGGTACCACCTACCGAAAAGCACCGGGTGAAACCCAGGCCCAACAGGCAAGCTCGATCACAGTCCTGGTTACTCCCGAAGACGCAGAAAAACTGGTTAAGGCTGTCACAGCAGGCAAGCCTTATCTGACCCTGCGCAACGAGAAAGACCACAGCCCTCTGGCGACCGTGGACATTACAGCCCTGTTCCCGAAACCGCCTAAAGCTGAAGAAATGGGAGGAGAAATTGCTTCGAGCCTCCCGCCACCGAGCCTTCCTCCGCCCCCGCTTCCAGGTGCTCCATCTGGCGGCCCGGCAGATATGAATGCTCCTCCGCCGCCACCCCCGATGCATGAAATAGAGCTCTGGTCTGGCAGCAAGAAAGAAGTCCTCTCCGTGCCACAGGGCTAGGGCGCACTGTGTGGATTGGATGACTAGTGGGTAGAAGATCACTAGTGACGTTGGATTTTTTGGGAGAGTCTTAGGGACATGAAACTAACTACGCTGTTGGTGTGTGATGCTGGTTTGGACAAACGCCAGACTATTGAAGACCTCGTTCACAGCCAGCCTTCGCTGGCACTTGTGAGCACTGTTTCCGGTGGCATGGCCAGGGAACAAATCGGCAGTTTGCATCCCAAACTTGTGTGGATAGAACTAAGCCCGGCTCCGGTCCGAGGTCTCTCTTTGTTAGCTGAGCTTAGAGAGGCTTACCCAGAAATCTACTTCTTCGTCAGCTATGAAGTTCCGGACCCCGAGTTGATACGCACCGCGTACCGGCTCGGGGCTTCCGACTTCCTGGATGCCGAGCGCTGGCGAACAGACCTTCCGGCTGCCGTCCAGAGCATTTTGCTGAAACATCAATCCGAATCGGTTTCCACAGCCTCCGGCAAGGTAATAGCCGTATTTTCGCCAACCGGCGGCATCGGTGCCACCACTGTAGTCACTAATATCGCCGGCTATCTGGGCAAATATGGTGAGTCCTGCATAGTTGACCTTGACCTGCAGTTCGGCATGGTTGCACATTATCTGAACCTGGAGCCGTCATTCTCACTATCAACTATCGACTTTTCGCACACAAACTTCGACTCGACATACCTGCGCAATTTGATGACCAAGTATGACGACAAACTGAGCGTGCTGGCAGCACCACCTGAACTGGAAGACATCGGCGACATTTACGCAGCCCAGGTTCAGGAAATTTTATACACAGCCAAACAAGAATTCAGGTACACAGTTGTAGACCTGCCTAAGAACCTCTTAGACGAACGCGCAATTGCAACTCTCGACCTGGCAGATCATGTATGTGTTTTAACCGAGTACAACTGGGCTTCAATCCTCAACACCAGAAAATGTCTTGACACTTTCAAAGCTCACTATAACCAGGAAAAACTGCTTCTGGTCATAAACAAATCAGAATGGTTGCCGCAGGACGTATTGAGTGAGTGCCGTGCAAACCTCAATTATCCGGTTTATCATGAAATACAGAACGACCCCAAAACAGCAAAATGGGTGATCAATCAGGGACAGATCGCGCCTCCCCATACAGGTCTGGGCAAATCGATGGAATCGCTTGCTCGCAAGGTAACAGGTGGAGAGACTCTTCTTATTCCGCAGAAAGAAGAAAAAGCTGGCGGCGGCGGCGGCGGCAGCGGGTTCAAGTTTCCAGCCATATTCGGCAAGAAAAAATAAACAGAGGGGTGAACAAGCATGTCCGACGATGAGCAGAACAAGAATCAACAGAATCTGCCTGCTAGACAGGCGTCATCTCTCATGGGCCAGCTGGTCAGGCAGCGGCAGGAAGGTGGCATAGCACCGCAGGGACAGCAGGCCGGCATGGCTCAACAGGGCGGGCAGGCAGGTGCCATGCAGGGAAAAGGCGGCCAGACAGGCATGCAGGGCGGCCAGCAACAGACCCAGGTAGGTCAGGAGCAAGCCAGCTATTCAAAAACAGATCTCGAGCGTCTTGACCGCCGCGAAGACGACCCGACAGCCGCGCAAACCATGCATGACCCCAACGCAGATCAATCCAAGTTTCAGGCCAATATGCAGCTTATTCGCGAACGCGAGAAAGTAATTATTGAGCAATTGAGAAGAGAGCTCGATACTTCTAGACTTACTCAGATAAGTGAAGATACGCAGGCACAGGTTCGTGCTCGTATCAGAGAAATGGTAAACAGCGACCCGGCTCCACTCACTATGATGGAAAAGGGTATTTTGCTTCAAAACGTGCTTGACGAAATTTTCGGATTCGGACCGCTGGGACCGCTTCTGAGAGACCCGTCCGTCGGCGACATTTGCGTAAACCGTTTTGACTCGATTTATGTTGAACGTCACGGTCGTCTTGAAAAAACCACAGTTCAATTTGAAAACGACCGTCACTTACGACAAACAATCGACAAAATCATCCAACCGCTTGGACGACGACTCGACGACAACTCACCAATGGTTGACGCACGTCTTCCAAACGGTTCACGTGTTAACGCAACTATTCCGCCTGTATCAATCGACGGTCCGACAGTAACGATTCGTTGTTTCGGCACCACAATCATGTCTCTTGGACAGCTGGTAGAAAAAGGCGCCATGTCGTTGCAAATGGCGGAAGTTCTAAAATCCTGTATTAAAGCCAGAATCAATACCATTATTTCCGGAGGTACAGGTTCCGGTAAAACAACCCTTCTAAATGCGCTTTCTGCTCATATCAATCCCAGAGAACGCATAATCACCATAGAAGACGCTGCTGAATTGAGACTGCAGCACGAGCACTGGGTGAGAATGGAAACAAGACCGGCCAACATCGAAGGCAAGGGTCAGATAACTCAGCGCATGATCGTTATCAACACACTCCGTATGCGCCCCGACCGAATAATTCTCGGGGAGTGCCGTGGAGAGGAAGCATTCGACATGTTGCAGGCCATGAACACCGGTCACTCCGGTTCAATGACCACAATTCACGCAAACAGCCCTCGCGACTGCACCAAACGTCTGGAAAACATGATCCTGATGGGTGGTATGGACATGCCCGCTAAAGCGGCGCGTGAACTTATAGCCTCAGCCATTCAAGTAATCATCCAGATCAAGCGTCTGGAAGATGGAACCAGACGTGTAACGGAAGTAGCCGAAATAACCGGAATGGAAGGTGAAACGATTGCGATATCCACCCTCTTCCATCTCGAGCGTGAAGGACGTGATGCCAGAGGTTTCTTCAAATGCCGCCACGTCGGTTCAGGCTTGCCGCCCAAGTTTATGGACCAAATAGAACAGGAAGCTATTCCATTCAAACTGGAATGGCTCAGATAAAAGAACAATTCTTCTTTTCTCTTTGCAGGGCATAAAATATGGATCCATATCGAAAACCTCAAGAAAGCGTCTGGCCGGCTCAAAGCCCGGATCCTGCTCAACAGCAGTATGCCGATCCAAATCAGCAGCAAACCGATCCGAATCAATATCAGCAACAAGCTGATCCCAATCAGCAGCAGCAGAAAACAGATCCGAATCAGCAATATCAGCAACAAACTGATCCCAATCAGCAGTATCAGCAGCAAACAGATCCAAATCAGTACCAGCAACAAACTGGCGCGCCCACTGACACCGGCACCACTACTTCAATTGGAGCAGACGGTTCAGCTTATCCTCCTGCAGCCCAGACCTTCATGGGCATACCGGTTGATTCGCTTTTAGTGTTCACCCCGGTTTTTCTTGCAGGTATTCTGGTTTTTGCCTGGTTCACGGGTAGAACGCCACATACAGAGCAGCTCACAAGACTGGACAAGCAGCGTAAGCGCCTGGAAGCGCGCGAAGCCGCAAAACCGGAACAGATCGATATTTTCAGACAGGAAAAAGACGATTTTCTTGGACGGCTGCTTTCCCAGGCTGGGCTTGAAGCTCAGTACGACAAAATGAAAACCAACTGGATTTTGTCTGCAATAGGTACTGCAGTTGGATTCTTCGGCCTGTGTGCCTGGCAGGCACCAGCTCTTGCTCCATTTGCCATTATTCTCGGACCGGCGCTTGGATCATTCGGTTTTGTCCAGTACATAAAATGGGAAGCCGGCCAGAGACAGAAGCGTTTAACAGCTCAACTACCCCAGGTTCTTGAAACCATGGTGTCAACGTTGAAAGCAGGTTCACCTGTCGTAGAGTGTTTCAAATTGCTTTCAGAAACCGCTCCTGAGCCGATTCGCTCTGAATTTAAACGAGCACTGGTTTCATTGCAATTGGGCAAGCCTTTTAGAGATGTGCTTGCTGAAATGGGCACCCGCATCAGAACCGCAGACTTCAGACTGCTGACTCAGGCTATATTCATAAGCCAGGACGTAGGTGCCAACCTGGCCGACGTGGTTGCAACCATCGCTGAAGCTATTCGTGAAAGATTCCGTTTGAGAGACTTCCTGAATTCACTTACTGCTCAGGGTAAAATGACGGCGCTATTTATCGGAAGCCTTCCGTACTTCATTACTGCCATGACTTATGTTATGGCGCCAGGTTACATAACACCCTTCTTGAACCATCCAATCGCACGTATAATTTTCATAGCGATGATGATCTGGGAAGCAATCGGCGCCTATATTCTAGTTAAAATGACCACATTCGAGGTTTAGCATCATATGGACATGCTGGGAGCAATGATGACGTTTGGAGCCGTGTTGTTCGGACTCCTGGCGCTGTATTTGCCGATAGCGCAAATGAACTACGACCAGTACGGTGTCAGGGTTCGTCCCCGCAAGAAAAACGATGCGCCTGCTGAGGCCCAGCAGCAAAAAGAATCGGCAATAACCAATGCGATGAAGTCACTGGGAGAGCTGGTTCTTTCAACATTTCCGGCGCTGGCGGACGAAAGAACCAGAATATTGCTCACCCATGCAAATTACCGCACAGCAGATCACTTGAACACATTCATCGGTGTAAAAACAGCTGCGGTTGCCACAATCGACATTTTGATCATTTTCAATCCGGGAATGGACATATTTATCAAAGTAATAGCCATGGTTGGTGCGGCATTTGTTGCCTGGACCATGCCTAACTTTTTCCTTTCCGGACGCGTGAAAAAACGCCAGAACACAATTCTTTTAGAGCTGCCAACCGTTATCGACCTGCTTATAGTCTGCGCTCAGGCCGGTCTTGGTTTGCTCATGTGTATAGACAAAGTACAAAAGGAAGTCAGGGACACCTGTCCAAATCTATCTTCAGAACTGGAACAGATGATCCATGACGTAAAAGTATTTGCAAAATCAGTTCCGATAGCGCTAAAAGATATGGGTGAGCGCTGCGGTGTCGAAGACATTACCTCAATGGCAAGCGCTTTGATTTCAGCCGAATCAAAAGGTTCGGATATCAGCTTTCCACTCAAACAGCAAGCAATAGCACTTCGCGATAAGCTCAAGAGAAAGAAAGAAGAAGAAGCTTCTAAAACTCCGGTTAAGATGGTGCCTGTGATCATGCTTTTCATCATGCCCCTGATCTTGTGTCCTATGTTGGGCCCGGCAGTTATCACGATCATGCAGGCACTCGGACCGGTTTTCGGTGGCGCAAAATAAGAAGGTCTATTTTTTCAACAAAACAAGCGGCAAAATGCTCGCCGCTACTGCAGACGTTGCCGAGACATTTATTTCACGGCTTGTTGGGCTCCTTAACACTGCTTGCCTAAGTCCGGGTCAGGGTCTTTATATTGCACCATGCAGCCAGATTCACATGATCGGCATGAAGTACGCAATTGATGCTGTTTTTATGGACCGCCAGGGCATGGTAGTCGGCCTTTGCAAAGAAATCAAGCCCGGACAGATTTCGGCTCTTTATCCAAAAGCTTATGCTTGCCTTGAGCTGCCTGCCGGCATGATTGAAAATACTCAAACGAATCCCGGTGACCAGATTGAATCGGGAGAAGCAAAATCCTGACTGGATACCAGTCCTGAATGAGTACCAGCCAGTCCTGAATGAAAGTCAATCCTGTCTGAATGCGGTCACTAGTCATCATGAAAGCCTAAAAACTCAAGAGTCTGGCTTTCAAAAACTACTGCGCAAATCAGGCCAAGGCAGATAAATGGTGCCACTGGAATTATTTCTTTTCTGGCGTCCTGCAGTTTCTCCATATCGACTTTCGGCGCTTCGACTCCAGCGCTTTTGAGCTGGAAAGCCATAAGCAGCTGCTGCCAGGGTGCAGTAGCTACCAGCCTCAAAATACTAAAAGCACCAAAACATAGACTGTAGTAAAAGTACACTAACAAAACCATCCATGGACCGAGAAAGCTACCAAGAGCAGCTACGAGTTTCGTGTCTCCATGACCAAACTTACGCATGAAAAGCTTGGTTATGCTCATGATAAAAACACCCATGAACCAGCCGCAGATTCCACTGGCAAAACCGGCCGAGAACTGCATGAATATGTCTTTGGTGTTTGCCCATGAAGCAAAATAAAAAGCCTGGCAAATTATTCCTGCTGCGCTTGCAGGAAAGGTCAACTTGTTTGGAATTTTATGGGTTCTAAGATCGCAAAAAGCCGCAACTAATGCAACAGCGATTGCTGCAAGTTTCAAATAAAGCCCGGGTATCTCAGGCAAAAAAATCAAAGCCGATCAAAACCTCAATCACGAAAATCATCCAGAGCTGCAATTGCATCAATTTCCACAGAAACATCTTTTGGCAGCCTCGATACTTCCACAGTAGCACGAGCAGGTTTTGTGACCTTGAAATAATCAGCATAAACACTGTTCATTTCCTGAAAATCATCCATGCTTTTCAGATAAACAGTTGTTTTTACAACATTATCTAGACCGGCTCCCTGACTTTCAAGAACAGCCTTGAGATTTTCAAGCACCTGTATTGTTTGTTCGCCGACAGAACCGCTCCTTAATTCGCCGGTTTCAGGTATAAGCGGAATCTGTCCTGAACAGAAGATGAAACCGTTGGCGATGATGGCCTGGGAGTAAGGTCCGATAGCAGCCGGCGCCTTGTCAGTAGAAACTGCTTGTAACATAAAGTCCTCACAAAACACTGTCGGGGATGCTGATTTATTATCTACGATTTGCATGCGGATCTGGCGGCAACTCATTCGGCCCGCCTACAATTTGATCTATCAATCTTCTATTCACAGAAAACTTTCTACTTCGGGAATTTGGTGTTTTTCTTTGTCAGCTCGCTCTAATGGATTTCTAGGAACAAGCTTCTTGATGTAGTATGCAGCACCTACAATTTCGTCTTTACCTGATTCAAAGTCAACATAAACAAGGTTCCCAAGCTTCTCGGAACAAGAATGCCGATGCTGTTGGGGTTCTTCCTGGCCCGTGAGTCAATTCGGAGTTTTACTTATTGCGGATAACCCCAGGCCGAAGGCGCATCACTTGGGTGTCCGGTGGTCATGCCACCGCTCAAACCACCGTCGATTGTTGTGAAGTTGCTCAGAGGCGGCGGGCCGTCAGTGCCTTCGTCGCCATAAGTGGAAAAGCTGTATCCGGAGTCTTTAACGATACTTGTAAGTTCGGTAGGAGGCAGGGTCGCACGTCCCTGGTTTCTCAGAGCAAAGTTGCCCGGAGCTGCATAAGTGCCCTGAAAAGGTGCCGATGTGACAGCGCCGCTCTGGCCGCCGGGGCCGGCACCAGGACTGGGAGTACCGAAGAGCTTCGGACCATTCGGCGTGCCTGCGCCCTGGGTATTGGTTTTGTCTGCCCAACCCTGTGGGGCCATCATGAAATGACCGCCGTTTTTACCTGGTGTTCCTTTTTGCTCGTAGTCCCAGGGAGTTTCCGTAAAACGCCAGCTACTGTGACCGAAACCACCCTGCGTACCGGGGTCTGCTGTCGAATTCAGAGCTGAATTCGAGGCAAAACTGTCTGCACCGCCGCCCTGGGCTAAAACTGCAGCTCCTTGCAGTCCAAGAAATACGGACAAAAGACTGGCAGTGGAAAGCAGTCGATTTTTCATTGGTCAAGACCTCGCTTTATGAGCTATTAGCTATATGCCCGTGGAGAATGAATGATGCAGCTTGATTTAGTAAATCCAGCAATAATGCGGCTTACACACGCTGGAGTTAGCATGAATACTACTCCAGAGGGCAGCGCTTGTCAACTTGATTGACCCTCCCAGCTACTGTTTTATTGACCTGGCCGGCGCTGAAATTAGCCGAGCTCATGCTTGGATCCTAGCTCAAATAGCACCTGACAACAAGGCGGGCAGCCCGGAGAGCCTGCAGTTCTCAGATTAATTCTCAAAAAAAGCAGGCCGGTGTAAACTAGATCCGCAAGAAAGGGATTATTGATATGCCGGTTTATCTGGGCATAGAAAGCAGTTGCGATGAAACCGCTGCCGCCGTCGTCAGAGACGGCAGGCAGGTTCTTTCAAACACGCTTTTTTCTCAAATAGACCTGCACAAGACTTATGGCGGCGTTGTACCTGAAATTGCCGCCCGCAAGCATCTGGAAACAATCAACCATGTAATCGCCAGAGCGGTGGAAGAGTCAGGATTGAAGTTTTCGGAACTTGATGGCGTGGCTTATACAGCAGGACCGGGTCTTATAGGCACATTGCTAACTGGAGCACTTGCAGCCAAAAGCCTGGCCTGGGCATATGACCTGCCGCTTATTCAGGTTGATCACTTGCTGGCTCATGTGGCGGCCAATTTCATAAACAGCCAACTGGAGCCGCCATTTATCGCTCTTTTAGTAAGCGGCGGCCATACTCAAATAATCTACTTTCCTGATTACAAAAACGGCGAAATCCTCGGACAAACACTTGATGATGCAGCAGGTGAAGCCTACGACAAAGTAGCAAGACTTCTGGGGCTTTCTTATCCGGGTGGTGCCGAAATAGACCGGCTGGCACAGGACGGAAATGACAAAGCATTCAAGTTTCCTGAGGGCGTGGTTGCAGGCTACAACTTCAGTTTCAGCGGACTCAAAACCGCCGTATTGCGTTGTATTGAAAAGCTTGAAGCGCCGCTGCCTCTTGAAGATCTGGCAGCATCATTTCAGGAAGCCGTTTGTCGTGTGCTGGTGAGAAAAACACTGCTTGCGCAAAAGGAAAAATCAGCGCCTGCAATCGTTCTTGCTGGTGGTGTTGCGGCAAACAAGACTTTGAGGGCAAAATTTAACGAGCTCTCACCTGTTCCGATACATTTCCCGAAGCTGGAGTTTTGCACGGACAACGCCGCAATGGTGGCAGCTGCGGCTTATTTTTGCGGCAAGCAAGCCGACTACTCAAGCAGCGTTTATTCGCGACAAAAAAAGTCCTGACTGCCTTTTTCAAGCTCTTCCTCAGTCAGCTATTGTTCCGGCTGTCGCCGTATTATCTCCTTTTCGGCCTTTGAGAGCAAAACAAAGAGCCAGAACATACATAGCCAGTGCAAACAAATAAAGCGATCGATAGCCAAAATAGAGTGAGTTGTATTCGATAAAGCCACCAAGCATCGCACCTAATAAATTGGCTGAAAGAGCCGCTCCTATAGACCCTTTTCTCAGCTCGGAAGAAAATGCAAGGCCTGAGAAAAAGAGTGGCAGAGTCAAAATGAATGTCATGGCAAATCGCTCAAGATCTGCCCCTAAAAAAGCAAGGCTCAGCTTGAAATATGAAAGACAGAAGCCGGCCGCCAGGCAAAGAAATAGCACCGGATAAGTGAAGAAAAGAGGCGGATTCCCTTTCTTCTCAACCAAAAGATTGGCCAGAAACGCAAGCACGATTACGCAAGCAACCACAATACTGGTTACAAACCAGGTGCTTCCCCAGACAAGCGCCAGCTCCGTAATTCCCTTGGTTTCGACAAGCATGAATCCGGCACCCAGAAAGAAGCATGTCCATGAAAATGCCTCCCTTTCGCTTCTCTTAGCAGGCAAAAAGCGAAAGACCATAAAAGCAGAAATCACAGTGAGCAAACTTATGATCAGTGCATATGACACAGGATACGAGCGCTTGAACATCCAGAGAAAAGGCCAGTCGTCGGTGGCTATATCCACTGAGTCTTTGTTCTTTACATATTGCTCGGTCAGATCTTTGAACGGCAGTTTTACAGATTCAGATTCGGGTTTAGATTCGGATAGTCCCAACCTGGCTTTAATATTGCTGCCCTGTTTTTCGACTGCAGGCAGAGCTTTTATATCAACGTTTCCGATAATGAACGTGTAACCCGAATCCCATTCGGTGTTGTAAACGATAGCTTGTTTTCCATCGAAAGCCGTTTCAAGCATACGAAAAACTTTCTGGGTCAACTCCGGCATGATGCAAACGGTGCAAGAAACAATGCCATCGGGTTTCAGCAATGCCCGGGCATCTTTGAAGCCTTCCAGAGTCCATACGTAGCTGTCCATTCTCACTCCACCGGAATTGGCGGTAAGAGTGCTTGTAGAATCGAGATAGCCGTAAATTATCAGATCATATTTTTTCTTGCAGTGCCGGATATAGTGCCTGGCATCATCGTTGATTATCCGAACCTGCGAGTGCTGGTAAGGATACTCGGGATGAAGCGATGTTCCAATTTGAATAATTCCAGGATCAATTTCAACTGCATCGATGTGCTTAGCACCACCTCTGATGGCTGCTGCCACATCGTTGCCAGTACCGCTTCCTACAATTAGCACATTTTCCGGTGCCGGCTTATATTCATAAGGCAGGTTATAAGCAGCCGCAATCGGACCAAGCTGCTCAGGATAAGTTTTTACAAGCTCCGGTTTAAGATTCACGACCTGCTGCAACCAGGTGTTGTTGGCCATAATCTTGGGCAGGCAGGTCGGATTCAGCGTTACGGTCAAAACCTGATAAGGCGAAAAGATATCGTACTTAAGCGGCTGAAACAAAAATGTTCTGTGTGGAATCGCAAGCAATCCGACTGCAAAACAGGCTGCAAACACCGAGGGAATCAACGATTTTTCTTTTCTCAAGAAAAGCAAGACACCGCATGCCGCTACAGCCATCCAGACTGCCGGAGGCATCCACAGATAGGAAAGCAATGCAAAGAGTGCAATACCGAGAAGACTGCCAAGTAGATTATATCCATAGCAATAAAGCGAGGATTTTTTGCTCATCAGCTGCGATGCTAGCTGGCCCAGAGGAATGAAGCTGAGCGCATTGAAAATGAAAACAGTGACAATGAAACCAAGCGATATCATGAAATCAGCAGCCGTGTTGGCAACAAAAATTTCAAAAGTAGCCTGCTCTTTTGCCGGGTTTCTAAGCAGGTAGCTCAGGTCCGCCCAGCGCATCACGTTCAAGAAAACCAGCTGCAATGAAATCAGTGGCAGCAAAAAAGACAGAGTCAGAGGCCTTGACTTATCAAGAGAATAGCCGATTCCCAGCCCTAAAAAGCAAGATAAGAGGCTTACATTTTTATAGTAGGCAAAGAGTTGCAAAAAGTTTCCGTGCATTCGAACAATCATCAGTTCCAGATAAAGTCCGAGTGCGGCTGCAAGCGCAATCCAGAAGGCCTGACCAAATCTGGCTTCAAGTGCTTCGGTATCTGCTTTCAAGAGAGCAAGAACCTTTTCAGCCAGAGGCTTACGCTTGAAGGCACTGATAACTGCAAGCGTCAGCGCTATCAGTCCCAGAGCGCCGGAAAGAGAAAAGCCGATCGAAGCTTGCGATGTCGAGATATTCTTTGCGATCAAAAGGACAAGGAGTCCCAGCGAAAAAATGGCGCAGGCGCCAAGCATAATCCATAAGGATGGCAGAACAGCTCGTTGAGCATCTCCTGCTAATAAACTTTCGTCATTCATGTTTTTCCCGCTGACCGGCAGAATCAAATTCTTGCTCATAACTGATGATACCTCCAGGTCTATTAATCTTTGCCTGAGAAATATCAACGCGTAAATTGGAAGCCCTTCTTCAAATCAGGAAGTCGTTCTTATCACAGATCATCATCTTCATGGGTGATCGGGGTTTCGACAGTTTTATACAGGTTTCCCCCGGTGATACAAAATATATCTTTCGCAATTACAATTTATGTGCTATCGTGACCCTAAATGTCGACAGCCCCAGTATACTATGTTGTTCGCATACTTCTCATACTATGTAAGTAGAAAGGGCTCTGCCGACCATCTCATTAACCGGGTACCAAGATGTCACTAGATGAAAAGATCCTCAGTTGCCGTGATTGCAACAAACCTTTTGTGTTTTCAGTAGGCGAGCAGGAGTTTTTCCTGCATAAAGGATTAAAAAATGAACCGAAGCGCTGCCCAAATTGCAGGCTGGTCATGAGGGTTCAACGAAACGGTGATGATCTGAACCGTACCTCGGAAGTCAGCTGTGCTGCTTGTGGTCTGCCTACCCGAGTACCTTTCCGTCCCAAAGGTTACCGGCCTGTTTACTGTGTGGCTTGCTTCCAGGTCAAGAAAAAGGAAGACGATCTGGAAGAAGCAGCAACAACTACAAGCTCCCAGCCGCAGGTGCTTGAAGCGGTACTTGCTTGAGCAGGCTTTTAAACGAATTTCGATTTTTGCAAAAATAGCTTGCCAAACACTTTCTGTTTGACGGACTAATTTATAATTTCACTTGAGTAAGATGAGGATGTCCTTCAAATGAAGGCTGCCGAAGAAAGTGAATGCCCAATTTGCGGCAAAGCCATTGGCGAGGCTGGTTATTGTACAGATTGTTTCAAAAGACCTGAGTCAGATGACAAGCTGGATCGCGTTCTTGCAGAGATAACACTTGAAAAGGCAGAGCAGAGTTTTCCTGTTGATGTACGCTGGGTAAGAATTGGCAGAGATCCTTCAAATCAGATTGTTTTGAATGACGATCGTTACACTTCCCGCTATCACGCCTGGGTAACCTATGAAGGGGAGCATTTCTTCCTTGAAGATCTGGGCTCTACAAACGGTACCCGGCTTAACGGCGAACTGGTCGAAAGAAGAGAGCAGCTTCGTTCGGGTGACAAAATCCAGATTGGCGAGACGGAAATGACATTTACTTTGCACGAATCTGCCGATAGTTAGTTTTGTCGAGTTTCGAGGCATGAAAAAATAGGGGTTGAGGGTTAATCCGCTTATGCACGGCAAAGGGTCGGGCGCAGTAAACAGAGTTGAGCTAGAGTGTCAGGTTCTTTGTTTTGCACTCAGATTCAGCTGGGTCAGACAGGACAAGGTTGGTGCTTTTACATCAATCAGAGAACTCTCACACTTATTTCCCGACCTGCTGCCACCGCCTGAAGAAAAGAACGGATCTAACAAAGCCAACTATTATCAAGTGCTGACAGTAAGACCTCAGGCAGGCT
Organism: uncultured Candidatus Obscuribacterales bacterium; assembly: GCA_964615655.1. GTDB lineage: Bacteria > Cyanobacteriota > Vampirovibrionia > Obscuribacterales > Obscuribacteraceae > JAIEPM01. The sequence goes on from CAZTQO010000016.1 coordinate 23,892, forward strand.
TGAACGGCATAGTAGTTTCTTACCTGCGAACGGTGAGAAAGTTTCTAAAAGAACACAATCCCAAAGACTACAGACAGCATTACAACTCGATTCTCAATGCCGGCTTTGTGCTAAGAAAACCCCGATTGCGCCTGAGCCATGATCTGGTTGTTGCCAGGCGCTGGCTTTACGAAAGTCAAGTAGAAGAAGCACCGGCTGAACTTGAGGAAGCCGTTTCCGCCGACGCCCCAGTTCCGGTGAGTACTCCACAGGCAGCGCCGCTTGCAGCCCATGCCGGGGGAAGCGCGCCAGCTCAAGCTCAAGCTCAAGAAGCAGCTCAAGCTCAAGAAGCAGCTCAAGCTCAAGCTCAAGAAGCAGCTCAAGCTCAAGAAGCAGCTCAAGCTCAAGAAGCAGCTCAAGCAGCTGCCGAAGAAGCAGCCGAAGAAGCAGCCAAAGAAGCAGCCGAAGAAGCAGCCAAAGAAGCAGCCCGGAAAGCAGCCCAAGCAGCTCAGGAAGCAGCAGCTCAGCAAGCGGCTCAGGAAGAAGCTCGGCCGGCAGAAGTCAGACCAGCTAGCGCCCAGCCGGATCCACTTGCAAAAATTGAAAGCAGCTTTGATGCCGGAGCAGCAGCTGCCGGTCTCTTGAACCAGCACGTTCAGACCAGTTCTGTTACAAGCCCAGCCTTCGATCAGGCAGGCGCACCGCCTGTGGTACCAGGCACGGCCGTGCCGCCGCAACAAACCCCATTGCCTGCAGCAGCACAGACATACGCCGATATTTCAAAAGCAAGCAATGACGATCCATCCTTGCCGACACCAGGTCCGGAACCAAACGGAGAGCCCAGAGCGCCACAGACGCCAGCAGGTCCGCCAGCTACAGCTCCGACAGCAACAGGAGACAGTCCGGAGAAACCCTTTGTTTTCGACGAAGCAAAGTTGCATAAACCGCAAGCGGCTATCGAACTGCCCGGCACTCTCAGACTTCTGGAAGCTGCGCATTTGATTACAAAAGTAGAAGTACAGGCACTGAAAGCACAAATGCAGCTGGCTCCGAATATATCCCCCGAGCAACTCTGCCTCAACGCAGGTTATACAACCAGGCAAGAGTTGAATTCACTGCAACTGGCTCAGGATTTGCTTTCCAAAGGCGTGATCACCATGGCCCAGTTTCAAGTAGCCATGTACGACGAACGCACCTCCGGTCTTAGAATGGCTGAATCTTTGCAGGTAAGAGGCTGGCTTGAAACCGAAGTCAAAAATTCTGTTGAAGAATTTAAGAAGAGCGACTCTTGAATTGCAGTACTATGGTAGGGAACTTTGCCTTAAATTGGCGGGTAGGCAAAGACTCAGGCAATCGGGATGGACACGAGTTCGATTCCACGTCATTCACGGCGCGGGTTTATCCAAAAGGTAAATCCGGCTAATCTTGCAACCGTACTTTCGGACTCGTGGGCTCGATTGCAAGAAGAGATTATCGATTTTTCAGTTCCAGAAGCAGGCGAATCAGAGCTGAGCAAAGGCGATGAAGCCAAATACATTGCACTGCTCTCACAATTGGCTCGTGAGATTCTTGCCGATCACGAACAAAAGCCGGACGCAGGCAAGATGGGGTGGATTGACTGCAGACCAGCTGCGTCACAAGAGCTAGCGCACCCGGGCACCGGCAACTTGAATCCCGCCGACTTTGTTTTTCCTGAAGCAAGAGATAAAAGAAGATTCAGGAGCACGGCTGCTTCCCGGCTTCAAGTTCAAACCGTTATTCTTCCTGACGGCAGGCGGCAGGAAAAATTCGACAACGGCAGCACGCTATACAAGGATGAACTTGGCAGAGTGGTCGAGGTCTATTCGAGTTTTGGCGAGTCACTCTTTTTCAGATACACACATACAGGTGAGCTCAGTTCATTCATCCGCACATCCGAAAGCGGTGAAATTCACAGCACAGGCGAAAAGAACAAAAAGCAAGTAACGGTCAGGGATGCACAGGGAAGAGTAAAAGCAATCGGCGAATATATGAGTGTCGATTCTTTAGGTCGCTTTTATCTGCATGCATACGACCGGCAATATTTCTGCCTCGATCTGGTTGCCGGAATTCATTGTGAACGCAGGCGCATACTCACTTCAGAAAATCAGGTCAACTATGTCACCTGCGCATTTGCAATCGACGGATTCAAGATGGCTACTGTATATAGCAGGGTCCTTAATTCCGGTCATTCTCAGGTAAACTACCGCTTTTTCGGCAGAGACGGAAGCCTGATCGAATTCGTTTCTGATGATGAATTTAAAGACTTGAAGCCATCAAAATCGATGCCACCATGCTCGAAGCAAGTGCACAGAGGCTGGCGGCGTTCCAGGCAAGCACACACGGCATGGGAGTCTGTGAGAGAATATCGTTGCCGTGTCACCTGATAGTAAACTGGCGCAAGACCATGGAGGAACTGCCTGAAAATGTCGCAAATCACATTCGGTACGGATGGCTGGAGAGCAGTAATTGCAGAAGACTTTACTTTTGCCAATGTTGAAAAAGTTGCTTATGCCATCGGTAAGTACATAACTGAAAACCACTACAAGAACGGTAAGAAAGCGCCGGTTCTGGTGGGATATGACACACGTTTTCTGGCAGACAGTTTTGCTAAAAGAGCGGCTCAAGTATTTATCTCCATGGGTGTTCCAGCCAAACTTGCAGACAGAGACCTGCCGACGCCTGTAATAGCTTACGCAGCACAAAACGAAGCCACAGTAGGGGCCGTACAGCTAACAGCCAGCCACAACCCGCCTGAATATTGCGGGATCAAATACATTACTGAAGAAGCCGGCCCGGCAAACAATGATGTAACCTCCAAAATAGTAAGTCATCTTTCCAACCTGCCTTATGAAATTGACGTGCACGGCATTGAAGTACCGCTTTTCTCGCCAAAAGAGCCCTATATGGCTGCAATTAAGGAGATGGTTGATTTTAAACGCATAGCCGGTTCAGGATTGAAAGTCGGCGTCGAATGTCTTTACAGCACCAGCCGTGACTATCTGGATTTACTTTTGAAAGAACACGGAGTCGAAACAAGAGTTTTGCACAACTGGAGAGATCCTCTCTTTGGCGGCGGCATGCCTGAACCCAAGCCCCAGTATCTAACCGATCTTTCGGATCTGGTCAGGAAAGAAAAGCTGAGCCTGGGCCTGGCAACCGATGGAGACGCTGATCGTTTTGCAGTTATCGACGACAGTGGCACTTACATTTCGCCAAACCAGTTGCTGGCACTCCTGACCAAGCATATGATCAAAAACCGCTCTGCAAGCGGTGCAATCGTCAAAACTGTCGCGACCACGCATTTCATGGACAGGCTTGCTGAAAAATATGGACTGGAAATATTTGAAACCCCTGTCGGGTTCAAATATATAGGCGAGCTGATGCTGAAAAAGGACATTTTAATTGGCGGAGAAGAATCCGGTGGTTGCTCGGTGAAAGGACATATCCCTGACAAAGACGGGATCCTCTGCAATCTATTAATAGTAGAGATGCTTGCATACGAGAAAAAATCGCTGTCGCAAATCTGGGCGGAACTCGTTCAGGAAACCGGTGTTGAGTTTGCTTACAGACGCAAAGACATGCGCTTAACTACAGAGAGCCAGAAGAACTTTGTAGAAAAGCTGGAATGCCAGCCCTTTGAAAAAGTAGGCAAAAGCAAGGTGCTCAAAGTAGGCCGTCTCGACGGCTTCAAATACTATCTTGATGATGGTAGCTGGATTCTTGTGCGTCCTTCAGGCACGGAACCTCTGGTCAGATTCTATTTCGAGGCACCATCTAGCCAGCGTGTCGACGAGCTGAAAGCAGATTTCGACAAAATGATCGATGAGCTTTTGCAGGGCATCGGAGCACGACTGCTTGCGGTTCATTAAGGACTGCTAAATCGTCATTAAGGACTGCTAAATCGCCGCATCTTTGAAATCCAGCTACAATGGGACAGATCAGTTCGAGCATCCGGCTATAAGCTATGAGCAAAAAGAAAACAGTAAAAGAGCTGGCAATCATGTTTGTAACCTGCCTGGCTATATTTCATGCCTGCAAATCCATATACGGCAGCGTGGAACACCAGTTTTACTTGCACAAGCAAACACTGGCACTGAAAGCCGGGCACAATCAAGCTCAGGAAGTGAATAAAGAATTGCGCGAAGGTCTTAGCAATTACCGATCAAACTCCGGAATTGAAAGGTTGGCTCGCGAAAGGCTGAATCTGTCTGGTTCCGATGAGATCATCGTAAGGATTTCAAAATAAGCCTCAAAAAGCTAAAGGAGGCGGCCAAAACAGCCAGCCTCCCATAGAAGTCCGAAGCAAAACCTTTATATGGGCCTTACTACCGTACGATGGCTCTGGACAGCCAGAAAGCCCGCACCTGACGGTAAGTAGCTAATAGTTTGGTTTGAACGACCTGTGTGTTCGCTATGGGGATTGCAAACGCTTTCGGTAACATAGGAGCACTTGTTGGACCGAGCATGAGCGGACCGGCAAGAGCGGCTGAGACCGTGATGCCGAAGGCTCCTGCGACGACTGCTGCACTCAGCAAGCTTTTCAGACGCATATTTTTTTAGACCTCCATTCTTCGTGACTTCTATATCTGGGTTGGCTTAGAATCAGCCAAAGAACTATGATAATTACTATGTACCCAGTTAATGCTTGACAATTATAATAACACGAGTAATTGAGATTAAACTTGTTTGAACAACCTTAAATTTTTATTGTTACAGAGGCTTCTCCTGTGTCTGACGACCTCATTGCCATAATTGCCTGCTGCATCCTCGGTATGATCGCCCATGGTGCAAGGCGTCAACCCTGGCTGGAATGGGTTTTGCGGGTTACTTACTGCCTGTTCCTGCTTGGCGAATATATCAACCTTAGCGCAGACCCGCTGGCTTACAGCGAATCGCCCTGGCATTTCGGCGTGCTTGCCGGAGTGACTGCAACTAGCGTCATTCTGATGTTCAAGCCAGGCCGACAGCTTTTCTCTTTACTCTTCACGCTTGTAAACCAGATAGTTGCCGGTCGATTTTTACTTGCTGCCTGCGGCAAACTTCATGTAAGCGCGCCTCCTGCAAAATTCAATGCCAGAGCAGGCAGTTTTTCTAAAGTAGAAAGCCCGCTTCCCCAGACGCCGGAGTCCAGGCCGCAAGAGAAAGCGATCATCAGTGATAGCCCGGAATCAGGAGCCGGCAAATCAGAAGAAGCATCAAAGCAGGAAGCGCCGGATTCAGGAGCAGGCGAATCGGAAGAAGCATCAAAGCGGGAAGCGTCTGATTCAGGAGCCGGCGAATCAGAAGAAGCGTCAATGCAGGAAGCGTCTGATTCAGGAGCCGGCGCATCTGAAGAAGCGTCTAAGCAGGAAGCGTCTGATTCAGGAGCCGGCGCATCTGAAGAAGCGTCTAAGCAGGAAGCGTCTGATTCAGGAGCTGGCGAATCAGAAGAAGCGTCAATGCAGGAAGCGTCTGATTCAGGAGCCAGCGCATCTGAAGAAGCGTCTAAGCAGGAAGCGTCTGATTCAGGAGCCGAAGCCGAAAGAGAGGCTTCAGTGCCACATGCCAGCGGACCTGTCAAAGTTGGATTTTTCGGTTCTTTCTTTGCAGAACGCATATTTGTAGCCGACTCCATTCCTCATATGAATGCACTCTGGATTTATGTGACCTGCCTGGCTTTCCTGCTTACTCATTTGGAAATAGCCGGATTCCAGATGCCTTCTATTATGGTTCCGATTCCAGTAACCATGGACCAGCTGTTTTCTTACAACTTCCTGGGCCTGGTAATGCTATCCGTTTGCGGTACCGGTATTTTCATCACCAGGAAGCCCATGGAAATACTAAGAAGACTCGGTCTTGTAAAACCGAGTTTCGCTCATATTCTTATTGGCGTGATCGGTATCTTCATAACCTTCACTTACGACTGGCTCTGGTCTTTCTACACACACGGTCAGGAAGGACTTGGTTATGCAGACAAGCTCTCACACTATAACGAAGGCACTTTTGCTGCAGGAGCAAATCCGGGTCCGGCATTTTTTGTCGCGTCTGCAACCGGTCTTTGTGCGGGTCTGGGCGAGGAAACTCTGATACGTGGCGCATTGCAACCGGTATTCGGAATAGTTCCGGCTGCATTCATGCACGGGGTTTTGCACGGCCAGTTCTCTCATGCACCGCTTTTGATCCTTCAGGTATTCGGCTGGTCAATGATCATGGGAATCATCCGTAGATACACAAATACGACCACCACAATAATTACACATGTAGGATTCAACTTCCTCTCCACCTTCTTGATTGCGTTCAATCCATAATAAGCTCTCCGCTCGCTCCTGCGTCGCTTGCTCCGAGCGACAACCCGTTTCGCTCCGCAAGGCTCCTCGCCTCGCTTCGCTTCACTTCCGGCATGTCTTTTACTAAAGCTCTCCGCTCGCTCCTGCGTCGCTTGCTCCGAGCGACAACCCGTTTCGCTCCGCAAGGCTCCTCGCCTCGCTTCGCTTCACTTCCGGCATGTCTTTTACTAAAGCTCTCCGCTCGCTCCTGCGTCGCTTGCTCCGAGCGACAACCCGTTTCGCTCCGCAAGGCTTGTCTAAATCTATAGCTCAATAAACAAAAGCATGGGGCTTGCCGTCTTTGCAAATGTAAGCCCTGAACATTCCCGGCGAGTTGAAGCTCATGGCAAAGTTACCCTTTTTATCCAGAGCAATCAAGCCGCCTTCTCCCCGATCCGGTGCAGAAAGCACTTTATGAATAATCGTATCAGCCGCTTTCTTTACGCTCTCGTGTTTGTATTTCATTCTGGCTGCCAGATCGCTTGCCACGTTGAACCTGATGAACCACTCACCTTCGCCCGTGCACGAAACTGCACAACTTGAGTTGTCGGCAAAAGTACCGGCACCTATAATCGGCGAGTCGCCAATCCGACCCCAGCGCTTATTAGTAAGCCCCCCGGTTGAAGTACCTGCAGCGAGATTCCCTTTTGCATCAAGCACCACCGCCCCCACAGTGCCAAACTTATGATCCTTATAGGCTACCGGGCAGGATGCCGGATTTAGCATTGATTTTGAATCATCCTTTTTCAATTTCTTTTGCAGGTCTTCAAAACGCTTTTGTGTATAAAAATACTTTGGGTCGACAATTTCAAGCTTTTGTTCTCTGGCAAACTGGTCGGCGCCCTTGCTCACAAGCATCACATGCGGCGAATTTCTCATAACTGCAATTGCAGCACTGATGGGATTCTTTATCGTAGTGACTCCAGCGACCGCACCGGCATCTCGGCTCTGTCCATCCATAATTGCTGCGTCCAGTTCGTTGTTTCCTTCATGGGTAAACACCGCTCCACACCCAGCATTGAAAAGCGGATTGTCTTCCATGTTTTTTACGGCAACCTCAACCACATCTACCGCGGACGCTCCCTTTTTCCATACGTCAAACGCTGCAAGCAAAGCATCGCAAAGTGCCTTTCTATAAGTCTCTTGCTCAGACTCGCTCAGTCCAGCCTCAACACCAGCCCCACCATGAATCAGAATTACAGGCTTGTCATCGGCCGCCTTGAGCGGAGCAGCCGCTACGATTTGAATTGCAAACAAGAAGACAAAGAGTGCTGAGTTCTTGAATCCGGGCATGTGCCAAATCCGCCTGATCAGGGGAACAGGCTCAGGATAGCAATTGCAAGTTGGGCAGGCTTTAAACTTTGCTTATACCATCCTGGCGTAATCAGGGAATAAACTAAGTTGTTCTGTTGGCAAAGAAGTTTCCGATGCCTCCCAGTGAATCAGCCCCGAACGAATTAAGCATCGGTTGCAAAATCGATGAAAAATACGAGCTGCTGGAGATTTTGGCAAAAGGCGGCGCCAGCGTTGTCTTTAAGGCCAGGCACTTGCTGCTTGACCAGGTTGTTGCAATCAAGATTTTTTCTCCTGAACTCTCTTCCAGCCAAGAACTAGCAGCCAAACGATTTCAAAACGAAGCGAGCCTACTCAGCTCTCTCAGCCATCCGAATATAGTCAAATTTCAGGCATACGGCACATGCGGCAACATGCAGTATCTGGTTCTGGAGTTTCTTGAAGGCGAAAGCCTTGAAGCTCTGATTCGCAGAGAAGGAGCTCTCAAAGAAGAAAGAGTAATCCCGCTTTTGATTGGAATTTGCAAGGGGCTTTCTTATATACATGAACACGCAATAGTGCATCGTGACCTGAAACCGGGCAATATCATGGTCGTAAGCGACGAAGACGGCGAGCAACCAAAGATTATCGATTTCGGCATATTCAAGAATCTTCAGAACAACGACCAGAGCCTAACAAAAAGCGGAGCAATTCCGGGCAGCAGAAACTATATGAGCCCGGAACAGTGCAAAGGTGAAGAACTCGATATTCGCAGCGACATTTACTCTTTTGGCTGTCTTGCTTACGAGGTTCTGGCTGGTGTGGCACCGATGGAGGCTGAAACCGATCTGCTTATAATGAGCAATCATCTGAACAAGAAATTTAGCGTGCTTCCTGCAAAGCATGGTTTGAGCCTGGACCTGGAGTCGTTGATAATTCGCTGCCTTGAGAAAAAACCGGAAGAGCGTTTTAGCAATTGCACAGAGCTGCTTGAAGCAATTGAATTCGCAAGACACAAGCCCCTACAGAACAAAAAGAAAAAGGAGCAGCTGTCTCTTGCTCTCAAGCTTTCTGGTCTTGCTGCGATTCTGATTCTGGCTTTCGCTGTACTCATATACTTCCGTGATCTCGGCACCAGAAAGGTCTTGAACGAAGCAAATGCAAAAACTCTGCATGCTTACCGGCAAGATACCGTGCCCTCCGTTGGAGACAATTTCCTGGACTCGTATCAAGAGTTTGAAGATTATTTGTACTGGCACTCAGATTACACAAACCCCAGAATAAATACTTCAGAGCACAAGAAAGCAGGATTTTCGAAGCACAAAGGAGCAACTGAAGACCTGGCAAGAGCTGCGATTTTTGATTCCATGATAAGAATGCGACTGGGCCTGAGTGAATTACACCCGCAAGTGGCTGTAATTCGTGAGACACTCGAAACGCAAACATTGAGAAGAGACCTGTCAGGAGCAGCAGAAGCGATCTTTGGATCAAGCAAAAGGCTCCCAAAATCCATGCTTGCTGACGAGACCTTCGAAAACAGAATCTCAAACCTTGCAGTTCTCAATCTCTGCCGGCTTTCCAACTCCCAAAACGAAGCAAGCAAGCAAGCAGAAAGGAATGTATTAAGAAAACAATCAGAACATTGTTTGTGCCTGCTTGCAAACTGCCCCGATGGCGCAGATAGCCTCTCGAGCCTGGTTAACTACAAAGACAAGTTAAATACAGGACAGAAACAAAAGCTGATCAATACACTTTCTTTAATGGCTGAATTTGATCGCCTGAGCGGAAACTTTGCACAGGCAGAAGCTTATTCGACCGCGGCTTGCAATTTAAGCGAAAAAGATCCGAGCGCTCTGGCTTATTACACAGAATCTTTAATCTGTCTTGCTAAATTGCAACACACGCAGGGGCTCTTTTCTTCAGCAATCCCGCTTTTGAAAGAAACCAGCACTCGTTGCAAGACCTGTCTAGAACATGATATTCCGCTAGCTTCTTTTTTCGGACTTGCTGATTATCTCCTGGATTTAAAAGCCTATCCGGAACTGATTTCACTCAGCCAGACAGCATTAGAGTCCAGCAAGCACTATAAACAAACGGCCCTCTTGTATATGAAGCAGGCCGAGGCTTTTAGACTGAGCGGCAAGAAAGAGCAAGCATTGAAAATATTGCAAGACAGTCTCAATTCTCAATTGCAAGAATGCTTGAAAGATCCCGTATGGGATGAAGTCCAGAAGCTGATTCTTGAATACATGCATGAAGGTGCTTACCAGAAAGAAGCACTCGTGAAGATCAATCTGCACTATCTGGATGAAATGGAAAAGAATACTACAACAAAAAGGTACCTTGCTGCAGTTAACAATCTTGCCGGCACCCTTTACAGACTTAATTTGATGCAGCCCAAAACCGAAGAAAAGATCGACGCGTTTCTCAGCTCAATTGAATCGCAAAGCCAGAATCTGCCGTTTGCGACAGTTGAGCTACGCTATAAACAGGGGCTGGAGGCTTTGAGTAAGGCTAAATACGATCAAGCGCTCGGTCATTTCAGGAGAGCTCTGAAAAGCGCAAAATTGATAGGCAGCAGCCAGACTCTTTGCATTGAACCGGCGATTTACGGCCGCTTGATGGAAACTGCAGGTAAAATGAGAAACCGGCAAATGCTCGAACAAATTCAAAAGGAAGCTCTGGAGGTAATAGGAAAAGACCATTCCGGCCAGTCTGCCGAAAAAGAAAGCATCTATTCTGCTTCGCTTCGCTTTTTTGCCAGGAAACTCTATGCAGACTCACTTGCAATCACAGGCGACCTGGAGCAGGCAATTAAGATTCATACAAGGCTATTGAGCAAACATAAGAGTGTCGCAATTACATTTTTGCCGGCGTTCAAAGATTGTGCACTCAGCCTGGCAGCTGAATACAAAGAGCTAGCCGAGCAGGCACAGCTCAAAATTGCAAAGCTTCAAAATGAAGTGCTTGAAATGAGAAACATCGACAGAGTGCAGCTTCAAAAAAAGCAGCTTGAAATAGTGAAGCTTGAACAAGAAAAAGACCTGGCCAGAGTCAGAGCAAGTGATGCTCTGAGAGCTTGTTTAGCAAAACTGAAGCAATACAGACCCGCTCACTGTAAAGAGATTATAGAACTTATCGATGAGCTAATTTTGCTCAATCGTAAATCCAGCAACAAAGAAGCATTGAGTTCTCTATGCAAAGAATTGAACGAGCAAAAGCACAGATCGGCCTTAACCAATTCACTTTTGACGACAGATCTAAAAACCGGGCTTGAATGGATTTACGGATTTTAGACCTGTTTCAATCCCGAGTTTCTCGCTCCTGGTCTTCCCGAGCTGACAGTGGAGCCGAGTCGTTAAGACTTACACCACTATCTCCGCCGCTCAGACCTGTGATTCCTTGCAATGTAATTGTCGGAGACTTTCCAACCAGTTTGCGTTCTGCCAGCTCTGCCAATTCTTTCTCGATGTCGGCATCCGAACGGGCCGGTTCAAGAATCTTCACCACATCTCTGAAATACAGGGTTTCTTTCTCGATCAAGGCCTCCGCAAGGCGTTCAACTTCTCCACGATGTGATTGAAGCAAGCGTTCGACGTTCTCTTGACACTCATTGATAATCTCTTTTATTTCCAGCTCGATTTCTCGTTGAGTTTCAGGAGACGCGTTGGCCTTACTATAAGCTTCATCCGTATTAAATGAGAAGGTTCCCATGCCCCAGCGTCTGACCATGTCACGGGCAATTTCAGCGGCGTGTCTTAGATCCTCGGAAACGCCCCAGGCATTTTGTCCGAAAAACATCCTTTCGCAAACAAGGCTGCCCAGGCTGATTTCAATTTCAACCATCAGGTCGAACTTGGTTTTCTTGTGACGCTCCTCTTTGTCAACCGGCCAGACATAGCCAAGTGCAAAGCCAGATGGCACAACAGTTACTATCTGAATACGCGCATGTTTGTTCTTGAAATAAGCAACCACTGCGTGCCCGGCTTCGTGATAGGCAGTAACCTTGAGTTCTTCAAGCAATACCTGCCGGCTGTAAGACATTCCGAAACTCTGGCGCTGAATTGCCTGAATCAGGTCAATCTGAGAAATTGCATCCCTGCCGTTGCGAATTGCAATCAATCCGGCCTCGTTGACTATATTTGCCAGATCAGCTCCTGATTTCCATACTGTCATACGTGCAATTTCCAGTGCACTTACAGCATCTTCGACCTTTGCCTTCTTCAAATAGTGCTGAAGTATTGCTTCTCGTCCTTCCAGATTTGGTCGTGGCACCTCGATTTTTCGGTCGAAACGGCCTGGACGCAAGAGTGCAGGGTCAAGAAGGTCTGAGTGATTTGTTGCACCAATGGTAAGCACCTTATGCTTGCCGAATCCGTCAAGTTCAACAAGAAACTGGTTGAGCGTCTTGTTTGAGTCCTGAATTGCGCCACCGCCCATATCAATACCGCGCTTAGCACCAATGGCATCGATTTCGTCAATGAATACAATAGCGGGTTTGCCGCTACGCCTTGCCTGTTCGTATACAGCTCTGACCCTGTTTGCACCAACACCTGCCCACATAGATTGAAAGTCTCCGCCCGAAAGCGCATAGAAAGGCACTCCGGCTTCGTTTGCAATAGCCTTAGCAAGCATGGTTTTGCCAGTTCCGGGGGGACCAACAAGCAACACACCCTTCGGTGCTTTGAGACCCGTATTGCGAATTTTTTCCACATTCTTGAGAAGAGCCACAACTTCTGCAGCTTCTCCTTTAGCCTCGTCCATCCCTTTGATGTCGTCGAGGCGTACTTCAAGATCCGGAACTCTTGCAAGGTTCATGCCATAAGTATTGAGTTTGTGTCCGGCTGTTACTGAAATTCTGTCTACAGCAGCTTCAAGATCACACTCTTCTACATGAGTCTTACCTGCTCGCACTGCAAGAATCGCAGCTTCATTTACAGTTGCTGCAATATCCGCGCCGGAAAAATTTGTGCTTATCTGTGCCAGATTCTCATAATTCGGCTCGGATGCAAGTTTTATGTCGGCCAGGTATTTCCTGAATATTTTTTGCCGGGCCTCGGCATCAGGTAGCCCAACATAGCATTTGCGATCAAATCTCCCGGACCTGGCAAAGGCAGGATCAAGATTTCCTTCGTTATTTGTGGCACCTACTGTAATTACGTTGCTGCGCGCCAGCCCATCCAGCTCAATTAAAAGCTGCTGCAGTTCGCTTGTGCGATGGCTGCCGGTTTCGGTCATGGTTCCCGAAATGGCATCAATTTCGTCTATAAATATGATGGCGGCTGGACTCTTTCTAGCCTGAGAGTAAAGTGCGCGAATTCTACCGGCTCCTTCTCCCGACCACACGCTTTTGAAATAGCTCGCCGACATTCCGAAAAACGGCACATTGGCTTCGTTTGCCATGGCTTTTGCAAGCATGGTTTTGCCAACGCCAGGAGGTCCAATAAGCAAAACGCCCTTAGGAATCTTGGCTCCGATTTTGCGCAGATCATCACCATGCTTCAAGAAGTCCACAATTTCTAGAATGTCGATTTTAACGTCATCAATTCCAATTACGTCATCCAGCCTGACTTTTGCATCAGTACTGCCTACTTCTACCGCCGAGCCAACAAGAGTACGCTGCAAGCCTACCTGCACGCGGTCGAGTGCCTGGTTCAGAGCATCCATGTTAACGCAGTTTGGACCGCCCTCTCTCTGTCCTATTAATGCAGCCTCGTTAACTAGAGCTGCAATATCTGCAGGAGAGAATCCCTGGGTTAGCTTGGAAAACTCTTCAAAATCAATGTCCGTGCCTGCCTTTACCTTGGCCAGATAGTATTGGAGAATATCAACCCTTTCTTCGGGATTCGGTAACTGAAAATAAATTTTTCGGTCCATTCTTCCAGCACGCATCAATGCCGGGTCAAGCTTGGAGTCATTATTTGTAGCCCCAATCACCATTACATTACCGCTCTGGAAACCATCCATTTCGGTAAGAAGTGTGTTCAGAGTCATGTTCATGTCGGCAACACCGCCGAAGCCTCTGTCCTGCCCCCGGTGACTTCCAATAGAATCAATTTCGTCCATAAAAAGTATTGCTTTGTCATGCTTGCGTAACTTTCTGAACAGCGTTTTCAGCTTAAGCACACCAAGCCCCATGAACATACCGCTCAGAGATGAGCCGTCTACAACATAAAAAGGAATACCGACTTCATTGGCAATTGCGCGGGCAAAGAGTGTTTTTCCAACTCCGGGCGGACCTACAAAAAGCATGCCTTTCGGCACGTCGGCGCCTGACGCCTTATAACGATCAGGATGAGCTATCATGTCGATAACTTCTTTAATTTCGACTTTTGCTTCTTTGTTACCGATAAGCTCTTCAAGTGTTTTCGGTGCTTTTGGATTGATTGTAGATTCTTTGAACATCCATTTGGCATGTTTTTTCCAGAATCCTTTTGGTGCCTGCGAATCAGCACGAGGCGGCAATGGAAAAATTATCGAAAGCAATAAATACCACTGAATCAAAATAACCAGCGCACCAAATATGGCACTGGCGATAACCGAAACAACAGAGTATTTGAGCAGCGCCTGGAACGAAGTGAAAGGGTTCCACATCGAAGAAGAGAATAGCAGGACAAGCACCCAGATCGTGAGTATTGTCCACTTGACCCATGGTTTCAACATAACTACTCTTACTCCTTAGTTGTTTGCGGCCCACGGGAATTCAGCTTGCCCGCGGTCGCCGCTGTCATTAATCTCTGTTATATAAGCTGTCGGACGTTTTCCAGCAGTCAGGTTCATTTCGGGATAACAAAAGTCATCGCGCTTGCAACCAAATGAAGGCACAGACTCTTTGACCTCCGAAATAGAAGATCCGGTCGGGTAAGGAGGCAAATCATTTTGCATTCCAAGACAGATCCCGATGCTGTTGAAAATACAGCTGAGTACCAGCGCCCCAAAAACTGTCAAAACAAACTCTTTCATAAGCTCTCTGTCAGATCTCCTGAAAACTCCTTGTCGAGCCGTTAAAGTATATTTTAACTATATTGTGCCCAAATGCAGCACCTTAAATGCCGAATCTTTTTCAGTGTTTTCCCCGTCCAAATCAAGCTTCGGGGTATTTCACTGAATCCCAAGCTGCCTATCGATAACGCCTGCAAGCATCTCCCGCGGCATTGCACCTGTGTATTTGGCAACATTGCGACCGGAACGAAACATTACAAAACTGGGCAGAGCTGTTATGTCGTACTTCTGGCAGAGCGCCTGGTTCTCGTCCGTGTCTATCTTGACTACCTTGACCTTGCCTTTGTATTCTCTTGCCAGCTTGGAAATTACTGGCGACATTTGTTTGCAGGGACCACACCATTTGGCATAGAAATCAACCAGGACAGGCACTTTCGATTCAAGCACATCCTTTTCAAAGGTGGCCTCGCTCGATTCTCTTACCTGGCCTGAAGAAGGTGTTGTCGCAGGACTTTCACCAGGAATCGGGGCTTCTCCCGGAACCGTCTCACCGGCGCCTGGCTCTGCCGGCTCGGCCATCTCGGTATCGTCAGCAGGAGGCGGGGGCGCAACAGACATTCCATTGATGATCGCCCCGATTACCAGACATATAAAAAATGAGATAAGCAGTTCTTTGATCACGATGGAGTTTGCTCCGCTTTAGTCTTCTTACATCAAGAAATAACCCGAATCAGGGTCAAATGTCCATAGGAAATTCCAGGATCATTTCCCGGTCGTAATAGTGTTAAAGTCCCTGCCAAAATCCCTGTTGTGTTTGTGTCCGCTCACGCCCCTCCCTTGACTTGTCCAGGGAGGGTCCATGGCAGATTTTCCAGAGGTTTTTCTGCCACCTTTTTCCAGCATGGCAGATTTTCCAGAGGTTTTTCTGCCACCTTTTCCACCATGGCAGATTTTCCAGAGGTTTTTCTGCCACCTTTTCCACCATGGC
>CAZTQO010000016.1:39498-59690 GCA_964615655.1 uncultured Candidatus Obscuribacterales bacterium
CTGCCACCTTTTCCACCATGGCAGATTTTCCAGAGGTTTTTCTGCCACCTTTTTCACCATGGCAGATTTTCCAGAGGTTTTTCTGCCACCTTTTTCACCATGGCAGATTTTCCAGAGGTTTTTCTGCCACCTTTTCCACCATGGCAGATTTTCCAGAGGTTTTTCTGCCACCTTTTTCCAGCATGGCAGATTTTCCAGTAAATCGTAGCTTGTTTTCGCTCGGAGTGAGGTGCCGGAGCACCGAACGGAGCGCTTATTTATAAATGCTTGTTAACCGCACTAGCAAGAGTAGATTTCGGTACCGCACCAACAACCTGCTCCACAACCTGTCCTGATTTGAACAAGAAAAGGCTAGGAATGCCTTTGATGCTGTATGCCTGGGCAGTTTTCGGGTTTTCGTCTGTATTTAGCTTGACTACTTTAAGACGACCGTCATATTCCTTGGAAAGATCTTCAACAACAGGCGCCACCGCCTTGCATGGACCGCACCAGGGAGCCCAAAAGTCAACCAGAACAGGGAGCTCCGCTTTCAGAACTTCTTGCTCGAAGGTGTTGTCTGTCACACTGAGAACGCTGGACATGTAGTAAGGAACCTCCCTCGCCGATCTCTTGATTCCAACTCGTGCACTGATTTTAATTTGTGCTCGGTGATGACATTATAGATATTTGGGACCAACAAATTACATTTTATCCAATAGTTTTAAGGCTGAATAAACAATCAGCTAAGAAGAATCAGCAAGCAGGTTCTCAATGGGTTTGATACAGAAGTGCTACAACTGGTTCACAAAGTCCCTGGCCAACCAGCTTTTGAGTACTTACCTACTTGTCACGGCCTTTGCACTTGCTTTTGTGACTTTCTGGGCTCTTTTCACTATCAAGTCAGAATCCATGAGCACCCAGAGAAACGCTCTTGAAGTGGGAGCCATGCATCTGGGCCTTGAAATAGATCATGATCTGGCTCTCGACTCAGCTCAGGCGACCCGAAGAATCCAGGCAGCGGTTGACAGGCATGCCAGCCGCCTTCATGTCGCAATTACGGTGGTAAACAGGAGCGGTCACGTTCTTGCAGAGTCCAGCTTTCCATTTACAGCAGTAGAGCAGAGTGTTACTGGACAGAACATCTCAAACAAACCAGAAATTAATGAAGCGCTTGCGGGAATTGTCGGCTTTGAACAGCGAAACGCCGGGAGCAAACGCGCTGAGTGGCTTTACTACGCATATCCGGTTCGCTCAGCCCCTGGTGAGATTTTGGGGGTGATTCGGCTTGGGGTCGAGTTGACAAAACTAAGAGAACGACTGAACTCTAACCTGATCTTGTTTTTGCAAATCATCATTACCACTTTGATTGCAACAGCAATAATCAGCATCTGGCTTGCCCGGAGATTTACGCAACCAATCAGACAACTGAGCCAACAGTCTGAGTATATTGCCAACTCCGGCGACATTACTGCTTTTGTCCCTTCGACAAGGAGCGACGAAGTGGGAGAACTAGTGGACTCGTTCAATAAAATGATCGACCGCCTCAGGCAGGAAGAAAAACTCAAACAGGACTTTATTGCTAACGCCAGCCACGAACTCAAAACGCCCACAATGGCGATCGGCTCAGTTGTGGAGGCACTGCAAGCCGGCGCTGCCGAAGACCCGGAATTGAGGCAAAAGTTCCTGGGCTCACTCGAGAATCTGGTAGACAGGCAGGCAAGTCTTCTTCGAGATCTATTAGACGTAGCACAACTGGACGCAAATACTCAGCCAAAATGGAGCACAGACGTAAATCTGGCCGAAATTCTCAAAGAAGCAGTCGAGCAAGTACGCCCGCAAGCAGAACGAAAGAAAGTGCAATTGAATCTGGGAAATCTGAGCGAAGATTTTAAGATGGCCGGCAACAACATACAGCTTCAACGAGCATTCATCAATCTGCTGACAAACGCCGTAAACTACACACCCAGCAACGGTGCGGTTTCGGTCTCGCTTGCCGGAGCCGAAAATAGCTTTGCGGAAATCAAAATCAGTGATACCGGCAGCGGTATCGATCCCAAAGACGTTCCTCATATATTCGACCGTTTCTACAGAGCCGACAAAGCACGCAGTCGCTCCGGGGCTGGCGGTACAGGGCTCGGGCTGGCAATCACCAAAGAAATCATCAGCCGACACCACGGAACTATTACAGTTCATTCAAATCTTGGAGAAGGAAGTAGTTTTACGGTTAGTCTTCCAGTAAAACATCTTTGAAAAACATTCATAGAAAAACAAAAAACAAAATCAACAGGATCGCCATGGTCGACAAGAACAAAAATACAAACAATGCTGAGAATGAGGGTTCCGAGAATGAGAGTACCGAGAAACAAGAAGAGCCGCAGAACCAGGAAATAGCCTGCTGCAATACCGAAGTGCATATAGCTTACCGGGGCAAAGCTGACGACCGTCTTTACGTTGCCTACAATCGAAAATGGCTGGAGCTTCGTTATTTTCAAGCAAACGGTCTCAAAGCATTTTGTGCTGTTTGCAGGCACCGGGTGCTTTAAGCTTTCCGAAAAAGCCGGCAAGCGATCACTGACCAGGCGACTTGGCACCGTGTCGCTTATACAAAGCATCCACTTCGTTTGCACGCCCGGTACGTTTGAGCAAAATGGAATAATTCCGGAGAAGTACGTCGAAATTCTGATCTTTTGCTTCCTTTTCGAGTTCGAGCGCCTTTTGCAAATGCGGTTCAGCTTCGGCATATTTTTCGTCTTCAAGCAATGCAGTTGCAATCTTGGCTTCCACAAGTACGAGATTTTCTTTTAGCACCCTTTCTTTCGGAGCAAGTATTAGCGCCGAATTGAGTTTGCTAAGAGCTTCTTTCAACTGCCCGCTTCGCATCAATTTAATTGCCTGGTCATTCAAGGAAAGCCATGTGTCTGCAAGTTTCTCGGAGTAAAGACGCTTGAAAGTAGCCACATCTCTCTGGCTGAGCTTCGGCATCGTATTTTGCAAAGGTGCGGCAAAATACATGATGTCGCCCGGATTGTTGCTGTGACCGTTTACCCCAAGCGCATGTCCGAGCTCATGCAATGATACCCAGCTGACTTTGAAATCGTTCAGCTTGTCCGAAGCCGATGGATCGATGGTCAGCAATGTAATCAACGCGTGATTCATGCCTTCGCCGTTAGCATTGTACTTGCAGTCGCCTCCTTCAGCTTTTAACAGCGCGTTTTTTGGATCGTGGGTCCAGCGAACTACAATGTCTGCGCCGTCTTCTTTGCCGACAGCCTCAAAACTGACTTTTTCTTTTAGCGCTTCGGCCCAGGTCGCAAGCGCCTGTTGAAAATCGTCACCGAAACTCTTTTTGTAACCTGGAACATTGTCACCTGCTTCCACAAAAATCTTAAGAGGCATCCGATCGGCCGGCCACGGAAAGAGCTGCTCACGGCGAAGTTGAGTGAAGTAATCTTCCGAGCTCTGAGCTTGTGCTGGAAGTGGACCGTTTGCAAGCGTCTTATCAATAATATTTACGTGATCTCGCATCTTATCTGCTTGCGCTCTGTTGCCGCTTATATCTATGTATTTCAAGAAGTTCTGCCTGGCATAAGCCAGATCGCCCTGCCCCTCACAAACCAGGCCCAGATTGAGATAAGGTGCATCAAATTTTGGGTTCAATTCAATTGATTTTTCCAGTGCTTTTCGTGCTTCTTGAAGCTTGCCCAGCTTCAAGAGCACAAGACCGTAGTTGTTTAAACTGTTTGCGTTCTGCGGGTCAATTTGCAGCGCTTCCACAAGCTTAGCTTCGGCTTCAGGCAGTTTACTCGAATTAATAAGTGCAACTGATTCGTTATATAGATGTATCGCCCGGCTTTTATCGCTGACGGCATACTGTGCCTGTGCTGACTGGCACAAACAAAACGAAGACAAGAGTATTATGGAAGTTAGTGACGCAGTTAGTCGCAATTCCTTCACCTCATATTTCTGCGAATGATACCACCTTATGTTCTTGGCATTTCCTGAGCAGCTGCTTTGGCTTCAAAATCCGGTACTTCATCGGCTAATATTGACATATGCTCAAGCTACTGGCTGTACTGTGGTTTATCGTGTTTGTTCTGCTGTTTTCCGCAGCCGACCTTGCAGCTCCTGATAGCAAGCTGGAATCAGATTATCATACGAGTTTCTATATAGCCGGCTTATTAGTAGAAAAGGGCAAGTGCCAGCAGCTCTATCCGGCGGCCGGCGCTGGGTCATTTATCAACCAGCCCTTCGACAAGCTAACTCATGAGATTTTGCCGTCTTTCGGCAAGGATGAAGTCGGAGTTTTTATGTACAGTCCATTGGTAGCGCTTTTCTTCAGTACACTGGCTTTGCTTCCTGCAAATCTCGGTCTACTCGTTTTTCAGGCCGGCTCCGTAATCTCGCTGACATTTTCTTGCAGTTTGTTTGCACGAAGCAGAGAAGGAGGCAAAAACTTCTTTTTTGAATCCTTTGCCTTCATGCCTTTGATCGCAACAATCTGGATCGGGCAGCTCGGGCTGATTTTTGGTCTTTTACCACTTAGCGCCGGATATTATCTGCTCAATAAGAAACGAGCATTTGCTGCCGGGTTGGCGCTTTCAGGTCTTTTTCTAAAGCCTCAGCTCCTACCGCTTGCAGTTCTAATATGCCTTTTTTCTGATTTGATTGGAGTATCTGTGAAAAAGTCCCGCTGCTTGCTGGGATTAATTGCAGGATGCCTCTTTCTGCTTGCGGGCTCTTTATGCTGCGGCTTTGAAGTCCTTCAAAACTGGATTTCATCATTATTTATCAGCGAGTCTATCTTAAGCAGCACGCTTTACAAGAGCAGGGACTATCTGATTGCTGGACTGCCCGGAGCGGTTTTTTCTCTCTGTCCGGACAAGCTGCGCTCAAGTATCAAGCTATTTGTATATGTAGCCGGTTTCTTAGTCGCTACTGCACTCTTCTTTCAAGGCCGGCAAGCGGTTTTGCAAGAAGAAAAGCTCGAAAACAAAATCGACAAGCTTTTTGTTCTTTCCATTTTAAGCCTGCCTGTTTTTTCACCGCGACTGCTTCTTTACGACCTGTGCATTTTCATACTGCCATTTATGATTTCGCAAAGGATGGCAGGCAGCTTGCCGCTACTGATGAGAACTTTTCTTTTTGCCATAAACGGCTATGTAATTGCGGCAATACTGGCAGGAAATTCCATAAGCCCACTTTTTCTTTCTTTCATATTGCTTGCCGGCGCATTTGCAATTGCGACTTATGCTGGAAGAACCAAGATCAAGGATTGAACCCTATTAAGAAACAGGATATGAAATTGAAAAGTCCATGCGCGATCATTGTAGTCGTAGTGTTTGTGTAGTATTTTACCGTGCCCATTAATGCGGACCAGCCGAAAATCTGAATCATAAAGAGAGGCGCGGAGTCAAACTGCGAATGCAATGCCGCATGCAAGAACGCCGCAGGAACGATGCCGAGCACGGGTTGCAAGGCGCCTCGATTGGTAACTTCTTCTTCAACCCCGGCAACCACAGCTATTGCTAAGGCAACGATCAATGCACCGCCGAGATCTCCCTGCCCCAGATAAGTACCTTCGTTGAATGATCTCATCACACTCTGATACGAGCCCATGTTTTGGCTTGAATGTGTGAAAAGCGACCAGACATAGTCATAAGCAAATGTGAGCAAACAAAGCGAAATCCCAAGTGCAAACTCCTTTTTTCCAGGCTTAACCACAGAAAGCCTTCTGAGAATTTCTTTTGGTTTCCTGCTCACAAAAAGTCCAAGACCGCAGGCTATAACTAAAAGTGTCGCAAGAA
This sequence comes from uncultured Candidatus Obscuribacterales bacterium, assembly GCA_964615655.1. Lineage (GTDB taxonomy): Bacteria > Cyanobacteriota > Vampirovibrionia > Obscuribacterales > Obscuribacteraceae > JAIEPM01. The sequence continues at coordinate 45,282 of CAZTQO010000016.1, forward strand.
ACTCGCCGGCAAAAACCATGTTTATCTGCCTGAATTCAGGGGGTCCTTTTAGAGCCGGTGAGTCGAAACCATCTAGATTCACTCTCAAAAGCGTATATGCAAGCGAAAGCAAATAAAGCACCAGCCCGTTCAAATGCGGAAGCGAGTCTGGAAGAAAAATGCGCTTCAACATGCTTGCGTCATGAAAAGCAGATGGCTCCGTGGCTTTTTCGGCATCGCCTTTTCCAGCTTCGGCTTTTTCAGCCAGGTTTTCTTTAGTCTTGGCTTTCCGGAAACAATCAACTATAAAACTCAAGGAAGCAAGTTTGTTCAGAACTGTGAGCGGAAAAGGAAGCAGCGCCCTGAAGGGGCGGAACAGGCAGAGAAAGGCAATAAATGAAAAGCCGAGGTTCACTCCGGCATACCAGTGTTCGTCCGGATATTTAATCAGGCAATGAATACCCGGGAGCGCGAAACTTACTATGTAAATGATGTAAATAACTCGAAGCAGTTTCTCCCATTTCTGCCTCTGTTCGGGGTCGCCTGCTGCCACATGCGCCACTATCGAAGGCGCGGCAAAAACGGATATAAAAATCAGACTAGCAACAACCGACCACATTGATTGCCTCCCCGGCTCTGATTTTTCATGCTAACAGAAGGTCGGCTAGATTAAGTACAGCCGACCCCCTGAAGAATTTAGACCTTATACCGGTGTTTCAGCCCTTATTTACCGCGTTCCGGAATCGGCACTTCATCAATTATATGAATGACGCCGTTTGAACAGGGAATGTCCTGTTCTACTATTAAGCAACCATCAACCTGTGCTTTCCCATCATTGACATTGGTCATCAGGAACTCACCCATTGCGGTCGGCAGGCTGCCTCCAGCTGGAATGTCCGAAGCCATCACTTTCTTTTTTACAATATGATACTGAGCGAGTTTTTTAGGATCTTTTTTGGCTTCTTCAAGTCTTTCTTTGCCCAGCTTGGCGTAAGCAGCATCGGTTGGAACAAACAATGTAACAGGTCCTTTGCCGCAGGCCGTACCACAAAGACCGCCCTCTTTCATGATTTGAAGCTCGGTTGTGCAATCACCCCTCTTGTGCAGCACGGCGCCGGCATCATTGCCCTTGCGTTTGCAGCACTGGGATGCACTGCAAGAATGCTTTCCGCCCTTTTTACAGCAATTTCCGGATTTCGCCTCACTAATTCCGGACCCAGCAACCAGAGCAACTGCTGCGGCCAGACCAAGAACACCTATTTTGCCAATTCGCATAACTCGTCTCCCAGACTTCTAGTAATTAAGCCTTCTTTCTTCCTGCCAAGAAAGCGCTATGAAAAGTTAGCATCAAGTGCCAACCGGTCATTCTCAATGCTGGTATTTTAGGACATTGGCAAGTGCATACTACATGCCTCTTCCAGCTGAAACAAAAGCCGGTCAAGCGCCCGAACCCCCTGCAGGCAAATGAATAGCAGGCAGAGTGCTGCTTTGGCTGCCGAGATCCAAAGCGGCAATTTTACAGAGATTTTGCAAGAAAAAAATAACTGGCAGCTATTAAGTAGAAGCTGAAAGAAAGCAGGGTTTCAAAGGGGAACTATCTTCACGAGAACTGTCTGCGAGATCTTCTTCAAGTTTAGTTGCTGCCGAAATTCATAATATTGATTTGTTTCAATTGCCTTTTTCAAAATGTTCGAGCCAGATCTTATGTTTGCCCAGGAGCTCAAGAGCCCGGTTCAGCAGGCTTAGTCCAGGTTCCATTTTGAACCAGCTGGAAGCACCGGAGGGATGCGGCAGAGGAATGATATCGCATTCGATACCAAAGACTTTATGCTGAAATATCGAACCAACACATTCCGTTAGCTTTTGTTTTGGCAGAAAGCGCTCTATTGCAAGCCTTCCAACAGGAATCACAAGCTGCGGTTTCAATATCTCAAATTCGCCTTTCATCCAAGCAGAACAGTTCTCAATTTCCTTTTGAGATGGAACCCGATCTCCGCCTTTTTCATTTTTGCCCGGAAAACAACGACAAACAGCACCTATATAAGCCCTTGATCTAAAAGTTTCCTCGTCAACTCCCAGCCGGTCAATCCAAGCAAACAAAGTCTTGCCCGCAGTCCAGGCAAACGGTTTTGCAAATTTGCCTTCATTAATACCTGGTGCCTGGCCGCACAAGTAAATGCTGCTTACGACCGCAGCGTGAGTGACAACAGGACCGACCATGAGCGGGCAAAGACGACATTTTCTGAGATCAAGAACTAGTTCGTTGAGTGACGGAGCTGCCTGATTCTGCTTTCGGGTCACTTATTGAACTCTGCGGCTGCTTCTTTGGCAAGCTTCTCGCTATCTTTCGGCTTGTTCTTAAACTTGAAGTAGTCGGAATAGTTTTGCAGCCAGAATGCAACCCGTTTATGGACCACCGGTTCTTGCTTACGTGCCGCAGCAATATTGTCCTTGAAAATTGCTTCCGCTTTGCTGTCCTTACCTGCTTTTCCATATAACATCGCAAGCAGCGCCTTGCTTTCATCCAGAGCCATGGAAGTTTGAGGGTCCTTAGCATTAGCAAAATCCTTCAGCTGCTCTTCAAGTATTTTGGTGGCAGCCGGTTGATCCTGGTCTGAAATTTTCAACTTAGCCTGGGTGGTCCTGCATAAAATCACAGCCATTGGGTTCTTTTCAGTTTTTGCAGCAGCCACAGCTTTGTCCAGCAGTGACATACACAATTTTGGATCGTGACTCTTTTCCAGGGCTTCCTGAGATTGAACAAAGAACTTTTGCGACTCAGTCATGGGAGGCGGAGCTTGTGGGGCCTGCGTGCCGGCCGGCGGATTAGCACCGGGAGCGGTAGCGCCTTCATCTTTCTTTATTTCCGCAGCAGGTTGAGAACAGTTCTGCAAAAGACAAATGCAAGCTGCCAGCAAAAGCAAATTTGATTTCACGATCAACCTCATGATAAGTCAATGGTCAATATAGCATATTATGAAACTGCTCTCTTACTTTTGCCTTTCTGCAAGGCTATCTTCAAGAGCCTTCCGCAATGAATTCCTGCTCTTTGACAACCATTCTTCAGCCTGAGCCCGTCCCATTTTGCGCTTGACCATGAGAATTGCAGTTTTGACCCGGTTATTGGAAGCAACAAGCGCTCCCTCTGCAATCGGCCTTTGAACATCACAAACCGTACAAATAATGGAAAGTGCTCTCTCTCTTAGCTTGTCGTTTGTCGGCTTCAGGTCAACCATCAAGTTTTCATAGACCTTGCCAAGCTTGACCATTGCAGTTGTCGAAAGCAGGTTCAAAATCATTTTTTGCGCAGTGCCCGCTTTCATGCGAGTTGAGCCGGTAATTGCTTCCGGACCGACAAGAGCCGCAATGCATACATCCGAATTTGCCGCCATTGCCGAAACAGGATTGTTGACCACTGAAATTACTTTGGCACCGCGTTCTTTGGCATGCTTCATCGCACCCAGTACGTATGGAGTGCGCCCGCTTGCAGAAATACCTACCACTATGTCCTTGTCGCAAATGTTTGCATCTTCGGCATCTTTTTCACCCATTTCAAACGAATCTTCTGCATTTTCAAACGATTGAAACATCGCTTCTTTGCCGCCGGCAATCAAGGCCTGCACCATTTGAGCTTCGACACCAAATGTGGGGCTGCACTCAGTTGCGTCAAGCACCCCCAGCCTGCCGGAAGTTCCAGCACCGAAGTAAATCATGCGCCCGCCGGCTTCAAGACACTCCGCTGCAAGATCCACCGCTCTGGCGATTTCCGGTACAACAGCCGCAACCGCATTTGCAATCTCAAGGTCTTCATTCTGGATGGTTTTGACCAGATCTTCGGTTCCGAGGGTATCCAGATTCATAGTTCTGGAATTTCGCTCTTCAGTAATCAAGCTCTTGAAGGCGGTATTGATCGTAATCTTTGACATTTACTTTGAATCTCCTCGGGTTTCCGGAATATGTGTTTTTTCTTGAATCAGGGTCTACGTCCAGCTGTTTGCATTGGTTTCAGGGCTTGCTGAATATTGCTGCGCTTCAGGAATTTGCCATCTCCGGCCTTGCCCAGGAACTTACCGTTTTCAATAATGACTTTGCCCCGGCTAAGCACAGTTTCTGAAACACCGGTTACTTCCATTCCTTCGTAGCAATTGTAGTCTACGTTCATATGATGTGTCTTGGCACTTATTGTCATCTTTTTGTTCGGATTGAAAATTACAATGTCAGCATCCGAGCCAACAGCAATTGTTCCCTTCCGGGGAAAGAGCCCAAAGATCTTGGCGGCGGCAGTTGAAGTTATTTCAACAAATCTGTTAAGCGAAATTCTTCCTTGATGAACGCCGCCGTTGTAAATAAGGCTCATGCGGTTTTCAACTCCCGGACCGCCATTGGGTATTTTGCTGAAATCATTGATGCCAAGCTGCTTCTGGTCTTTGAAACAGAATGGACAGTGGTCGGTTGAAACCAGCTGCAAATCGTTCATTCTCAAGCCAGTCCAGAGTTCGTCCTGATTCCACTTTTCCCGCAAGGCCGGAGTCATCACATATTTGGCGCCTTCGAAATCTTCTTTTTCGTAATAGCTGTAGTCCAAGAAAAGATACTGAGGGCAGGTTTCGGCAAACACAGGCACCCCTTCGTCTCTGGCTTCCTTTACTCTTCTGAGCGCGTCGTAGCAGCTCAAATGTACGATATACACCGGAGTTCCAGCCATTTCCGCAAGACAGATTGAGCGGAACACTCCTTCGGCTTCCGCTTTGGTTGGTCTTGTGAGTGCATGGTACTTTGGAGCGGTTTTCCCTTCGGCAAGCGCCTTCGAAACTATTTCATTTATAACTATGCCGTTTTCAGCGTGCATACAAATGAGACCGCCATCTTCTCCCGCCACGGTCATCGCCCTGAAGATCGTAGCGTCATCAGCTAAGAGCACACCTGGATATGCCATGAAAAGCTTGAAACTCAGCACACCTTCGTGCTTGATCAACTGTCTCATTTCAGGAACATGATCTTTGGGAGTCAGGTCCGTGACAATCATGTGGAAGCCGTAGTCAATGGCTGCTTTACCTGCTGCTTTTTGGTGCCAGGTATCAAGCGCTTTCAGAATCGAGTCGCCTTTAGTCTGAATCGCAAAATCGATAATCGTGGTTGTGCCACCGAAAGCCGCAGCTTCAGTCCCGGTCCTAAAATCGTCAGCAGAAGTAGTACCCCCAAACGGCATGTCCATATGTGTATGAGGGTCGATTCCACCAGGAATCACAAGCATGTCGCTGGCATCTATTACTTTATCGGCTTCCATCTCAAGCCTGGCGCCTATCACACTGACACGTTCGTCCTCAATCAGGATATCTGCGTGATAATCATCAACTGCTGTAATGATGCGGCCATTCTTGATTAATGTTTTCATGATCCTGACCCGTAATTATTTTTGTAGTGAGAGATAAAGAACTTGCTGGGATACCGTTTATGGACCGATCAGCAGAGCCTTGCTTTCAAATCCTTGCTTTAATGAATAACCACCAGCTAATACGAAAGCTTGCAAATTGGTCGAAAATTGTTCACATACTAGCCGATACTGGATATACATTAGATTGCCGACGAGATTAGATAATATTGAACTTGCTTATATGAACTTGCCTGTATTGAACTTGCCTGTATTGAACTTAAAAAGTATAGCCTTATCCCTCTCTTTTGCCAGCTTGATCTTTCTGGCAGAGAGTTCCGCTTCAGGCGCAGCTGCAGCTACTGAATTTGAGCGCAGTTTTGAAGCAGGGATACAGGCTCTTAATCAAGGAAAAGCAGCGGAAGGCGAAAAGCTGCTCAAGAATACTTTGAAAATGGAAGAATCCCAGGGAGCAAGTACAGAAAGCAGAACTAAAGTTCTTGTGGTGCTGGCAGATTTTTGCAAATCAAGAAAACGATATGCTGAATCCGAGTCTTTCTACAAACAAGTACTTGGCCAGCTCGAATCAGCCCAGAAAGTAAATGAGATTCCAGCTGTGCTGAACAAGCTTGCATCCCTTTACAAGGTTCAGAATAAATTTGACGAATCGCTTGCACTCTACAAGCAGGCATTGCAAATGGTAATCAGGCAATCCGGTGGGAACTCCGTAGAAGAAGCTACCGTACATGCAAACATCGGGCTTCTTTACCAGAAAATCGGAAAAGCAAAACAAGCCGAAGCCGAAGAACTTACAGCTATAAAGATTTTCGAGAACAAGCTTGGAGGCGACTCTTTAGAAGGCGCACAATGCATGTGCGATCTGGCCACGCTATATATGAGCGAACACAAGGCAAAAAAAGCTCTGCCGCTTCTGGAAAACGCTTTTCCAGTTTATGCAAAAAAATCCCCGGAAACGCTTTCTTTTGCAAGTTGTGCTGAACAGTTAGGCACGGTTTACTTTGCCGAAGGCAAGTATGAACAGGCCGAAGAACTCTCACGCAAAGCTCTTGAAGTATATAAAAAAGTTCTCGGACCCGAGCACCCGGAAACAGCAATTGCACTTTCCAACCTCGGCTACAGGCTCTCCAAACAGGGAAAAAATAAAGAAGCACTTGAGTCTTTTAAACACTCCCTTTTAATACAGGAAAAAGCCTTGGGGCAGGGCGCTCCGGCTATGCTTGCCAATCTTCACGGGATTGCCGAAATCTATATTCTACAGGCCGATTATCAAAAAGCTGAAACTGTACTGCGCAAAAGTCTGTTGGTGAAAGAAAAACAATGGGGTCAAAACCACATCTCTCTGGTGCCGGCACTCAGAAATCTGGCAGGATGTCTCGTGCTTGAAGGCAGAGCCGGGCAGGAAGCAGATGGACTTAATGCCAGGGCAGAAAGTATACTTGCGACCGTGCCCTCGGAACATAGAAAAAAAATCGATGCAATCCTGGCCCAGGACATGCTAAACGGACTCAATCTAAGCTCCCAGAAGAAGAAAGAGAAAAGCAAAGTCAACGAAGTCTGGTAGCACACCGCTACTGGCAGCAATTCAAAAGATGAAAAGAAAATATCTCATTCTTGCACTGGTCTTTGCTTCGTTTTCCTCCCTTTTTGTTCTTGGAGCTAAGCTTTATCTGGAACATAGAGCCCGGATGCAAGATCGTCGTCATGAGACCGAGCGACAAACAGCCATAGAGTGGCAGAAATACGGCAAAAGCAGACTCTCCATTTGTGACTTTTATTCTGCCCTGGATGCCTTTTCGAACGCCGAATCCCTGGGTCTTAGAACTTCAGAACTTTATGAAGACAAAGCATCTTGTTTGCAGATCTGGGGATTTCCAGGTGAGGCAATCAAAGAATACAAGCTTGCTCTCAAGCTTGACCCTAAACGCACCAGCTCGCTTATAAACCTTCAAGATGCCTACCTGAGAAGCCGAAACGCAAAGGCCACCCTTGCTGTTCTGGAGAATGCGAAAAGAAGCGGGCTGGAACACCCGCTCCTTTATCTAAATGCTGCCTTTGCTTACCAGATGCTCGGCGAAAAGCAGGAAAGCCTAAAGCTTGCAAACAAGGTTCTCAAAGAAAACCGGATTACGGAAGCAAACGATCCTCAGATTCTTGAGGCTAGAATGCTTAAAGCAGATCTTTTGGAGCAAACCGGAGACAAAAAAGGCAGTGAGATTGAGAGGTCAATTTTACGCGCTGCTTCGGAAAAGAGCAGTTCGGATTCAGAAAGCAAAACTGGCGATTTTTCCCGAGAATTTCCATATGTATACAAAAACGGAAAGCAGATAGTTGTTTTTTCCAGATCAAATAGTACAAATGTCGAGAGAAAAACGGCCGAACTCCGGGCCTTCTTAAACTACTACCGGGATCACTTCGACAAATCATCCGAGAAACTCCCGATTAAGATTTTTGTTTTTCCTTCATACAGGGATCTGTTTGAAAGCTTGCAAAAGCATAGCCAGATCGACGATTGTGGTGGCAACTATCTTCGCAGCATGGACGCGATATTTGTCAATGACGAGGACAAGAATTCTTTCATTCATGGTGCCGTGCACAAAATTCTTTCCGGCAGAACTGTCTGCCTTGATGCCTGGTCGTATGAGGGGATAGCTGAATACTTCGCCTGTGGCGGCTTTCAGACAATCGATGGAAAGCTCTTGTACTGCCCTCCGAAGCAGCTCAATGCCGTCAATTTCGATCTCGAAGACTGTACATTGAAGCGCCTTGTACTTTGCCGCTTGCAACCCTTCAACTCTGGCGGAGCTGACGCTGGAATAGCCCTGTATCTAGAGCACAAAAAGAAACTGCAAAGCTACCTGGAACTTGCTTCAAATGGAAGGAGAAAGTCATTTTTGACCTTGTTCGAGGCGGCATTCAACCAGCCTGTCGAAAAAATTGAGGCTGATTTTGCTTTAAGAAAGCAAAGCTTGTATGCGTATCCGGCGCGCCCCGAGAATCTGGTATTCTTGCCAAGCCGCAAGACCGGCAGTTACAGATACCCGGTTTATGTTTCAATTCCGCCAGATGGAAAAGGGTGGCTGTCGATGCTTCCGCTTTGTGCTCTTGCTCAAAAGAAAAAGTGGATTATCGTGAGTCTAGACTATTCCTATAAGCGGCCGCCGTCCCCGGAAGAGCTCATGAAGACGATAGAGAGAAAACTCAATAGCATACCGGCAACACATCAGGTCAACAAGGAGCAGATCTATTGCGGCGGTTTATCGGCAGGTGCGGGTCTTGCGTTCCAGCTTTTGAATTTAAGACCTGATGTATTCAGCGGTCTAATAGCAAACTGCACAAAAAGCAGCTTAGATTTGATAACAAACAAAAAAGCAAAACAGAAAAAGATTGTACTTCTTGCAAGTCCCAACGACTTTCGCTACAAAAACATGGTTGAGACAAGGTCCAAATTCCAAAATGCCGGCTGGTCGACCCACTGGATCGAGTTTCCAGGCGGGCATACACTAGCACCAGGCAGCTCATACGAAAAGGCGTTCAGCTGCCTGCTTGGCGAAACCGAAACTCGCTCAGCCGGTCCTCTAAACTAACCCGGTAATTTAGATGAACATACACTTGATTGACGGCACCTACGAGCTTTTTAGGCATTACTATGCAGTGCCCAAAGCACAAAGCCAAAACGGCGCAGAAATCGGCGCAGTCAAAGGGGTCCTGGCTTCAATGCTTTCGCTACTGGAGTCGGGGGCAAGCCACATTGCAATTGCTACAGATCATGTGATCGAATCATTCCGAAACGAGCTCTACGACGGTTACAAGACAGGCGACGGCATAGAGCCTGAGCTTTTTGCACAATTCCACAAGCTCGAAAGCGGGCTTCAACTAATGGGTTTTGTAGTTTGGCCGATGATTGAGTTCGAAGCAGACGACGCACTTGCAAGCGCGGCAGTAAAATATTCATCCATGGACGGAGTCGGGCAAGTGATAATTTGCAGCCCGGACAAAGACCTGAGCCAGTGCGTAAAAGGCGACAAAATAGTTCAGCTCGATAGAATGCGCAAAGTTACCCGAAATGAAAACGGAGTGGTTGAGAAGTTCGGGATCAGGCCGGAGTCAATTCCGGATTATCTTGCACTGGTCGGCGACAGCGCAGACGGAATTCCCGGCATCCAGGGCTGGGGAGCAAAATCAGCATCGAGCATACTGTCGACATATCTCCATCTTGAAGAAATTCCACTTGACCCGGAAAAATGGCAGGTCACCATCCGCGGTGCAGCAAAGCTTACATGCAGCTTAAAAGATTCGATTGCAGATGCGCTGCTTTATCGCAAGCTCGCTACTTTGAGAACAGACGCACCCATAAACGAGAGTCCTCTTGATTTGGAGTGGCGCGAGCCGCAAAAAGAAGCTTTCGATATGTTCTGCCGGGAAATAGGCGCCGAAAGGCTTTTTGAAAAAACTGTCCGGCAAGCTAAAATGCTGGCTGCCGGAACTTAAGCTGCAGCATCAGCATGGTCGATGCTCTATAATCAAATCGAGAATTTCAAAAAAAGACGGGTTTGTTTTGTGCGCACAAGAGTGGTCCACAAAGGTTTACTGATCGTAGCGTTACCTGTTCTTGTCGAACTGCTTGTTATTGCTTCACTTTGTTACTTGTTGGACTTTTCCGACCGAGAACAGGACAAGCTTAGCCAGAGCAGGACAAGAATGCTGCTTGTTCACAATTTGCTCTTTACTGATTTCAAGATAGTCTTTGCCTTAATGGACTCGTGGTCAGACAGCAGCGCCGAAACGCTGGACTTAGCGGTAAAGGGACTTGAAACAGCGCGAAACCTGGATGAACAAATCAGACAAATGCCGGTGAGAAATGAGATAAAAGAGCTCGATATCAAAGGCAGACGGCTGCAAAAGCAAATGGAACGGAACCTCAGCGAAATAATCACTATCAGCAAACAGGGTCTGACATTGTTCAATTTGAACAGAGTGCTTCAAATACAAAAGCCTCTGGTCCAGACAATGACCAGGAATTTATCCACATTTACCAGGCTGCACAAATACGTGCAAGAAACTGTTGATTCCGGGCGCGGCAAGCTTAGATCCTTGAGCCAGCTGGCGGTCTTAGTAATGGGATTTGCCTTTGCCGCAAACATTTTTGTGGCACTCTGGCTTGCTGCTTTTGTCAAAAAGCAGTTTATCGACAGGCTTGAAATCATAAGACAGAATTCGCTCAAACTGGCATCAGGAGAAAAGACGCTTCTGCCACCACTAGCAGGCAGTGACGAAATCTACGAATTCGATTCAGCATTCCACAAAATGCAAAAGGAACTTGAAGAAGCTGCAGCCAAAGAAGATGCGCTTTTTGAAAACAGCAGCGAAGTGATTTGCGTTTTAAATTCCGAGCTGGAATTTGTCCGTGCAAACAAGGCAACACTTGCACATTGGGGGCGAACGCCTGAATCACTGCGAGGCACAGCCCTCAAAGAGCTCCTTACAGGTCAGGACAATGACAAAGTGCTGGACAGATTGCATGAAAGCAGAATCACAAGCGATAGAATTTCATTTGAGCTTGTGATTGGGCGTGATGGAAGCAAGTCTGAGCTAATCAAAACGCAGTGGTCGGCATTCTGGTCGTCACGCAAGGATCTCTGCTTTGCCACCTGCCACGACGTCACCGAGCAAAGACGCCTGGAAGAATTAAAAAGAAGGTTTCTGCATGTGCTCAGTGTTGATTTTCAGCGACCACTGCATAAGATCCGTTTGCTTTTTGAGAAGCTAGCCGCCTTCAACTTATCGGATAAAGCCAGCAAACGGATGTCTGACTCAATCGCCACCATGGACCGGCTGCTTTTGCTTGTAAACAAGCTGCTTGAACTCGATGAAATAAACAGCCACCAGTTAAAGCTCGAAAAAGCCGATTGCAAAATCAAAGAACTCATAGAAGCAGCCCTGGCTGAGATTAAAAGCCAGGCAGAAAAAAACGATATTGAACTCAGCTATGAGTGTCGAGAAGATCTCGATTGTTTTCTGGACGCAAGAGCCATGCTCAGGGTTTATGTCAATCTGCTTTCCAATGCGATCAAGTATTCCCCAGCAAACGGGCGCATCAGTATAGCAGCAAGAGAACGTGATGGGCTTATCTACACAGAAATAAGCGACCAGGGTAAGGGCATAGCAAAAGAAACACTTAAAGCCCTTTTTCGACCATTTTCTCAGGTAAAAAGCTCCGACGGCAAAAGAGGCAAAGGCACCGGGCTTGGGCTTTTGATCTGCAAGCAGATTGTCGAAGCCCATGGCGGCGAAATTGGAGTTGAATCAATTGAGGGATCAGGCAGCAAATTTTGGTTTTCCTTGCCTTTAAGAGAAGAACGACCAGCTCCGCCTCCCGGCGACCAGCTTGAGGCCGCTAGAAGCAATGCCCTGGTATCAGGCAGACAAGAGTCGGCTCAAGCGCCAAACAAAGAATCATTACTAAAACCTGCTATCTCCAGACCCTCCGGCTCAAATATGAGTTTGAGAAAAAAAATGCAGCTTCTTATTTGCCTGCCCCTGCTTTTTGAATTTGTATTTTTTGCAGCGATGATGCCTCTTTTACTGAAGGCTTCCGATGAACTTTCAGAGCAGTTGCGGCAGCTCGACATAACCTCCAATACTCAGGTTCTAACCTTGCAGCTCCTTGCTCTTGCTTTCAGAACCCTGCCTGGAAGCCGGGGCGAGCTGGCGAAGAATCGACAGGCGGAACTCTTAAATCTGGACAGGAGTGTTGCCGAATTCAAAGAAGCTATTAGAGGAGATGCTCTGGCCGAGCCGATCAAAAATGAGATCTATGAAGAAATAGACGGCTTGAAGCAGGAGTTTTTGAAAGCAAAAGAAATTAGTGAAGTTTCGACCTCTAGAGAGGACAACCCTACCCTGTCCTATGCTTATCAAGCAAGTGAGCACTTACATACACTATTGAATGAGTGTGTAAAACGCGAAGACATCCTGCCCCAGTTGCGCCGTCAAACCAGAAAGAGCCAGACCAGCGTGCTTTTGTTTGGACTTGCCTTCAATCTGACCGCTGCATTTATGCTTGCCGTCTTCTTCAGCCGGGACCTTTCAAGCCGCTTGCTTTTGCTTGCAGACAACAGTAAAAGACTTGCAGCCGGAATGAATCTCAACGCCCCCTTAGAAGGCAGCGACGAGATAAGCGCGCTCGACGCAGACTTCCACAGAATGTCCGGACAGCTCAAAGAAAGCAGGGAGAAAGAATCAGCCTTCATACAGAATTCACAGGACCTCATATTTTCAATCGATACCGATGCAAGAATAAGCGCAATTAACAGTAAAGCCGCCGAAAGAATGCTGGGAATCCCTGCTGAAAAAATACTTGCAAGACCAATTTATGATTTTCTGAAAGACGAAAACAAGCAGAGTTTTGAAAAGCTGTTAAAAAGAATCAGGACTACCGGCCAGCCCGAAAAACTTGAGCTGAGCGTTAGAAGCCAGAGAAGCCAGAACAGTTCGCTTGATGTTTTGATAGCGGCAAGCTGGCAGGAGGATCTGAAAGCTTATTTTTGCATCGCACACGACATATCTAAGCGCAAGGAAATAGAACGAATCAGGCGCGAATTCGTGTCGATCATAACTCACGACCTGCGCACTCCTCTTTCTACGATATTATTCACAACTAAAATAATTGAAGCCACAGGAGAACTGAATCAAGAAGCACTGGCAATTCTTGCCGAGATCGACAGCGAATGCGACAGGGTAGTTGAGCTTATAAACGATCTTCTGGATCTGGAAAAATTCAATGCCGGACAAATGAATCTGAATCTTGCAAAAATCAAAATGGAAGCCCTGCTCGGTCAAGTTCTTAAAGCTGTAGAAAAAGCCGATTCTCTGGAGTCATTTTCCGGGGTTGAGTTTAACTCAGTTTCCGGTGACAGTGGCGGCATTGAGATTAATGCAGACCCGGAGAGGCTGGCGCTTGCAATTGCCGAAATACTGAATCAGCTAAAAGCTCTTGCACTCGATAAAATAAGGATTGCAATCTCAAAAAGCAAAGACGGAATTTTGCTTAGTTTCAGTTGCCGCGCTTCGTCAAAAAACGAAATTGAAAGATTGCTTGAAGAACTTGAAAAAAACTCAAACTTCGATCTGTATTCAGAAGAGCGCGTACGGCTACGCTTACCGCTTGCACTCAAAATTATTCAGGCTCATCAGGCTGTTTTAGAAAGCCACGTTAGCAACAATTCCGGAGCCGAGCTCAAACTGACTCTCGCGTTGCCTGCCGAGCCCGTTTTTTCATGATCAGGCTTTTCTTTTGCGGCTACTGACTTTTTTGCTGAACTTTTTCTGCAACTTCGTTATAAAACAGAGTTGAGTAATCTCAACACTAGTCTATGGTGCTTATGGGGCAGGTGTTAGTTCAACGGAAACAGTTTCAGAAGGCAGATTACCCTTGTGATATGTGACCACATGTGAGCCGCTCCAGCCCCCTGATTCTGCTACCAGGCGTCCCCTACCAGAATCAAAATCTGTGTCATACCAGTAGTCGATATATGCTCCATTAATCTTGCCCTTAAATACTATCCTGGGATCGTCAGGGCAGTACCATTGGACTGATGAGTTTGACATCTGCAAGATTACTTTTAGCTTGGTCTTAGACTGCTTTGGATACTTGAAACAATAATAATAGGTTCGTCCTGCAGAAAGAGTCTGACCCTGAGCTTGAACTCGTGAATCTCTTGGGTTGTTTGTAGCTTGTGTTGGACTGTTAGCCCGAGATGGCGTGTATGGGGTTGACTTTACAGGTCGGTTTGGATGGCTAGTAGTCGAGTTTGGAGCAGGGGATCTAGGCGTAGATTGCGCTTGCCGCACCCAGGGGAGCGGCGTATTAAAAGCAGACCAATTAACATGCCTGTCTGAAAAATCTGAGCCTCTTTCTACTTGTTCAACTGGTTTTGTCGCAGCAGGTTCTGTCGCAGCAGGTGTTGCTGGAGCAGGGGATCTCGGCGTAGATTGCGCTTGCCGCACCCAGGGGAGCGGCGTATTAAAAGCAGACCAGT